>JBLMYT010000047.1:0-70242 GCA_050258455.1 Candidatus Omnitrophota bacterium
ATAGTTATTTCCGGTCGGGTTACATGTGACGGTATTGGCCTGGCCGATGTAAAGATGGAAGGGGTTCCAGCAGACACTTATACCGATGAAAACGGATATTACTCCGTGATCGTTCCTTACGGCTGGTCGGGAACCGTCAAGCCATCCAAAGAATATTGTACATTTACTCCGGTTTCCAGAACTTACACCAACGTCATGAGTCCCAAGCCCAACGAAAATTACACTGCTATCCAAAAAACTTTCACCCTACAAGTAATTAACGAAGGTGTATTGGGTTATCCGTTGAAAGGTAACTACACTTACAAAGGGGGGACAGTAGTTCAATATTCATATTATTTACAAATAACAAAAGAACCACCATTGCATTACCGTTATGTTGTACAAGTTTATCTGGATGATGTTTTAGTTAGGCATGGAATCTCAGTCACTGATAGTGTCACTATGGATAGAAATCACAAATTATATGTTAAATCGGAACTTGTTTATATTTTTGGACCGTATGACTAATGGATTGAATGTTAAGAAACTGTGCTCGGTAATTTTCGGGGGCAGGTACATTTGCATTGAATATTTTGATACTGATGTGAATGTACCTGCTTATTATCAATAAAGGAGGGAAAAGGTGAAACAAATAGTGATGATTATTCTCATATCAGTCGTGATTTTTAATCACTGTAATAAAAATGGGAACGACGGAAAAGGCATTGCTACCGACTACGTAAAGATAAATGAGCAAAAAGTCTCAAATGTCCATTTTACTTTAAAAAAAAGATTTGAAGCTCCTCCTCTTGCTTACCCACGGATTGCCGTTTCACCGTATCAAAACAAAATTATTATTTACGGTTACTCCACAGCAAAAGATGTTGAAGATAAACTTGTCGCACGGATGTTTAGTAAGAATTTTGAATTGATAAGTGAAAAATCATTCCTTTTTGGACAAGGGCCAGGAGACGCAAGTGCATTTAATCTTTTCTCATTTTCGAAAGATAAAATATTGGTATCCGGAAATTCAAATCACCGAATCACTATTTATAATGACGATTGGAGTCTTAATGGAATTAAGAACCATCGGATAAACGGCGATTCATTTGAAATATTCGAAAATGGAAGTCTTTTTCTAACAGCAGGTTTCCGCTGGGATAATAAATGGGATTATTTTTCTTTTAAATTGGGTTCTTTCCCGGGTTTTAAAATAAAAAATTTATTCGAATTCGGCCCTTTTAACACCCGCAAAAAGAAAAAAGTGTTATTCGGAGAGTTAACGGAATATTCCTGGTTTTACAGGAATAAAGAAATATACATTCTGGATTGTAACAAATACCGAATTTTAAAATTTGATCTTACAGGGAAGAAGCTGAAAGACATCCAATTTGTGGTGGACAAAATTAAAACAGATCACTCCCAGGATGAGGCTTACTTTACCGAAAACGGTTCGAGGAATTTGGCAAAAGGCTTCGGGTTTGCCGATACCGTGGATCCCACAGCCTCGATGATCCCTTTATCGAAAGGATTTATTGTCGTTCGAAGGTACAGCTACCTGACCGGATGCAATGGCATGATGGATGGGGATTATTTCACGAATGACATGGTGCATATGGGAAAAGTAAAGGTTCCGTGTTTCGATTCGGTTTTCCGAATTCACGGAGGACGAAGAAACGAATCGTTTAAATATGATAATGGCTTTTTATATTTGGTAATGGGCCAGGAAGAAAGCGATCGAATTGAGAAATGGGAGGTCCACGAATAACAGGGCAGGTTTCAAATTTTGATTACCCGCCGGATTCTGTCATTATCTCTTTTGCTTCATGCTCGAATTCGGGCCAGCGGAATTACCCTTATCCAATCGTTTATGCCATAAACAAAAACCATTCAGATCAAAATAGAATATCTTTAATATCGTCCGGCTACGATTACAAATACAAACAAATCCCCCGAACAGCTATTTCTTTTTAATTTCTCTGAAATGACGATCGGTAAGGTATCGATGGATTTTCTCATATCGGTTACGCCGATTCCTAACATTTTCATTTTTCTGTTTTGACAATTGGGGCCACTTTCGGATTAATTGACTCGATTTTGATAAATTTGACTCGATTTTTATAGTCCTGCCATAACTGCTATTATTAAGCTTTTTCAGGAGTGAATATAACCAAAAAAAAATCTGACTCTATTTTTATCAAATTGATTCTAAATTGATATCTTTCGGATAGGGAAGCCTTTTAAAATACAAGCGCTTATAAATAGGAGAATAACATGAAGAAGATTACCTTATGGCTGTTTATTATTATAATTGTCCTGAATTTATCTAATTTCATTTTCGGTTCCATACCGGAATCGGAGCGCGGGGCGTTAATCGCGTTATATCATAACACCAACGGAGATGGGTGGATTAATAAAAGCGGGTGGAAAACTCCACCCCTGGATACCGATGGGTTTGCCAGGCCTGGCACGGAAGGAAGCTGGTATGGGGTAACGCTTTCAGGTAACCATGTACGATTACTTGTTCTGCCTTCGAACCGTCTGGTGGGAAAAATTCCCCAGGAACTAGGCCGCCTCGAATATTTAAAAGAACTCGTGTTGAACAATAACCAACTCAGCAAAACCATCCCTTATCAATTAAGCAATCTCGGTCAATTGACCAGGCTGTGTCTGCAATATAATAAATTGAGCGGTGCCATTCCCGTCGAAATCGGAAATCTCCAACAATTGGTGGAACTTTCGTTGAACAATAACCAGCTCAGCGGGAGCATCCCTTCGGAATTGGGTTATCTTAGTCAATTGGCAAATCTTTATCTTCAAAATAACCGATTGACTAACTGTATCCCTTCAAAAATAGGTAATCTCGTTAAGTTAAAAGAACTCCTCCTAAATAATAACCAACTTATCGGGGTCATCCCTTCGGAATTGGGTTATCTCACCCAATTAATAAAACTTTCCCTGAAAGATAACCAATTGACCGGTTGCATTCCTTATCAATTAGGTAATCTCGAAAATTTAAAAGAACTTTCACTGAGTAACAATCAACTCAGTGGCAGCATCCCTCTCGAACTGGCTAATCTGAGTCGTTTGCAAACGCTTAGTTTACCGACCAACCAGTTGACCGGCTGCATTCCGTATCAATTCGGCGCACTTGAAAGATTAACAGGGCTTTACCTGCAAGAGAACCAATTGAGTGGTACGATCCCTTATCAATTGGGTAATCTCGGTCAGTTAAAAGAATTGTTACTTAACAATAACCGATTGGACGGTGCGATTCCCGGTGAATTAGCCAATATCAGAAATTTACAAACGCTTAACCTGGATACCAATCAATTGATCGGTAATATTCCTTATGAATTAGGCTCTCTTACCCAATTAAAAGAGTTGTCCTTGGCCAATAACCAACTCAGCGGAGAGATCCCTTATCAAATCGGTTTTCTAAAAAAATTATTAAGACTTAACTTCCAAAATAACAAACTAAATGGCATTATTCCCCCGGATTTAGGCAATCTGGATAAGTTGCAAAGTCTTAATTTATACCATAATCAATTGACCGATAGCATCCCTAATGAATTATGTAATCTTCATAATTTACAATCGCTTAATCTCGGATCCAATCAATTGAGTGGCGATGTTCCTGCATGCCTTACAAATTTAACAAATATATCATTTTTAAATCTTGGGTTTAACTGCCTTTCGGCTGCAAGTTCCACACTCAGAGACTGGTTAAGTAACAAGGACCCGAATTGGGAAGCCAACCAAGATAACTGTGATGAAAGCAAAGTGCCTAGAGTTAATAACAAAGCTACTAAAACTTATACGATCTCCGGTAATGCCGGCGTTTCAGGCGCGACATTAACCTATATCGATCGCACAGCCAAATCTGTTGCCTCTGACAGCAATGGAAATTACACGCTAACCGTTTCCGTTGGTTGGACCGGAACCGTCACCCCATCCAAATCCAGTTACACCTTTACGCCTGCCAGTAAAGCATACAACCGCGTTTCCGGCAATAAAACCCTTGAAAACTACAAAGCCATTCCTATAACTTACGCGATTTCGGGTAATGTCGGTGTTTCGGGCGTCATCTTGAGTTATACCGACGGAACATCCAAATCGGTTACTTCTGATAGCACTGGGAATTTCACGCTTACTGTTTCTCGTGGGTGGTCGGGAACCGTAACGCCATCCAGCCCCTGTTATACCTTTAGTCCTGCCAGTAAAACGTACAACCGCGTTTCAGCCAATAAAGCCCTTGAAAGTTACAAAGCCATCCCCAGAACGAACACGATCTCAGGTAATGTCGGTGTTTCAGGCGTCATTTTGAGTTATACCGACGGAATATCCAAATCGGTTACTTCTGACAGCACTGGGAATTACACACTTACAGTTTCTTGTGGATGGTCGGGAACCGTAACGCCTTCCAAATCCTGCTATATCTTTAATCCGGTCAATAAAACATACAATAATATTTCAGCCAATAAAGCCCTTGAAAGCTACAAAGCTATTCCCATGACTTACACGATCTCTGGCAATGTAGGCGTTTCGGGCGCCATTTTGAGTTATACCGACGGAGTATCCAAATCGGTTACCTCTGATAATAGTGGGAATTACACATTGACCATTCCATGTGGCTGGTCCGGAGTAATCGTACCATCTAAACCCTCTTACAATTTTACACCTGCCAGTAAATCATATAGCAGCGTCTCGGCCATTAAAAAAGGAGATGATTATACAGCCACTCTGATTACCTACACGATTTCCGGAAGTGTTAAAGATTCCTTGGGGGTGGGAATTTCGGGTGTTGCCTTAAATTATACTGATGGAACAATCAAATCGGTTACAACCAACAGCAGTGGAATCTACACGTTGCCGGTGCCTTGCAACTGGTCGGGAACGGTTACCCCAACCCGGGAAGGGCAAGCATTTACCCCAGCTTCAGCGACTTATACCAATGTTAAAACCAATCAGGCCACACATTACAAGGTTACGCGTTTAACCTATAAGATAAAAGGTAGAATTATCAAAGAGGGAAATGGTCTTGCCAATGTTAAAATGGTTGGACTTCCCGGAGGGCCGCTTACAGATAAAATGGGTAATTATTCTGCCGCTGTAGAGCATGGTTTTTCGGGAACGGTTACTCCCACTCTGGAAGGGTATGTATTCGCGGAACCTCCCACCAAGTATGCCAATGTTAAATCCGATCAAACGACAAATTACACGGCTACAAGTTCAACCTATAAGATAGCCGGTCAAATTACCAAAGATGGAAAAGGTCTTGCCAAGGTTAAAATGGTTGGATTTCCTGAAGAGGTTGAAACAGATAAAGGGGGGAATTATGCGGCCATGGTAGAGACCGGCTGGTCGGGAACAGTTATCCCCACCCTGGACGTGTACGCATTTACCCCATCTTCCACGGTTTATACCAATGTTACATCTGATGATTTTAAAGATTATACTGCGACTCCTCTGTTTACCTTAAAGGTTAAATCTACCCCGATTAAGGAAATAGATATTACTGTTTCACCGGCTGATGAAAGCGGAAGAGGTAATGGAACCACCGAATTTGAAAGATCTTATCTGAGTGGAACCGAGGTTACCCTTACCGCACCCGAAAAAGCGGGCACCAAAGTATTTTCAAAGTGGAATGTGAAAGGGGATGATCGCAAGTCCCAAACAATCACAGTCAAAATGGATTCGGATAAAATGGCCCATGCCATTTATGTGGATGTTTATACCTTAACGGTCCAATCCAATCCAACCGGAGTAATTATTTCCCCCGGTGGAGCAACCGAGTGGTCCAAAGATTATCCGAGCGGAACGGTGGTAAGTCTAACCGCGCCTGAAAAGTCGGGCACCAAAGTTTTTTCCAAGTGGACCGTCAATGACATTGATGCTTCCACCAGCCTAACCTTGAATGTAACCATGGATGGGCCTAAAACGGCTGTGGCCATTTATGTGGAACTTTACAAGTTAACGGTTCAATCCGATCCGACCGGAGTCACTATTCCCCCCGGTGGATCAACCGAGTGGACCGATGATTATCAAAGCGGAACCGTGGTAAGTCTAACCGCGCCTGAAAAAGTTGGCACCAAAGTCTTTTCCAAGTGGACCGTCAATGGTGCCGAAGCATCCAAAAGCCCCACACTCAGTGTAACCATGGATGGCGCTAAAACGGCTGTGGCCATCTATGTGGATGTTTATGCCTTAACGGTTCAATCCAATCCGACAGGTGTCACTATTTCCCCTGGTGGAGCAACCCAATGGTCTCAAAATTATCCGAGCGGAACAATTGTTAACCTTAGCGCACCCGCTACATTCGGAACCAAAGTCTTTTCCAAATGGACGGTCAATGGTGCCGATGCTTCCACCAGCCCCACACTCAGTGTAACCATGAATGGCACTAAGACGGCTGTGGCCATCTATGTGGATGTTTATGCCTTAACGGTTCAATCCAATCCGACAGGTGTCACTATTTCTCCTGGTGGAGCAACCCCGTGGTCTCAAAATTATCCGAGCGGAACAATTGTTAACCTTAGCGCACCCACTACATTCGGAACCAAAGTCTTTTCCAAATGGACGGTCAATGGTGCCGATGCTTCCACCAGCCCAATACTCAGTGTAACCATGAATGGCGCTAAGACGGCTGTGGCCATTTATGTGGATGTTTATGCCTTAACGGTTCAATCCAATCCGACAGGTGTCACTATTTCACCTGGTGGAGCAACCCCGTGGTCTCAAAATTATCCGAGCGGAACAATTGTTAACCTTAGCGCTCCAGCTACATCCGGAACCAAGGTCTTTTCCAAGTGGACCGTAAATAACATTGATGTTTCCACCAGCCTAACGCTCAGTGTGACCATGAATGGTAATAAAACGGCTGAGGCAGTCTATGTAGAAGGTTGCACCTTAACTGTTCAATCAACGCCGGTTACTGGGATACAGATTACTGTTTCTCCAAACAGTCCAAACTGGATAGGTATTCCGGAAAGTTTTACAAATTTTACAAAATTATATAAGTGCGGCACAGTGGTTACCCTTACCGCTCCTGCTACATACGGCACTAAAGTATTTTCCAAGTGGACGGTGAATGGTGCTGATTACACTTCTCAATCAATTTCGGTAGCAGTGAGTGGAAATACAACAGCAGTGGCCACCTATGTGGATATCTATACCTTAAATATTCAATCCATGCCTGATACAGGAATAAGTATTGCCGTTTCACCAGTCGACCGAAACGGCCAAGGTAATGGAATTACCAATTTTACAAGATCTTATACAAGCGGCACGTTGGTTTTCCTTACCGCGCCAGCCACAGTCGGAACAAAAGTATTTTCTAAGTGGGCCGTGAATAGTGTTGATTACTTTTCTCAAACGATTCCGGTAACAATGAATGAAAATAAAACGGCCGTGGCCATTTACGTGGATGCCGTATATACTTTATCGGTTCAATCTACGCCTGATACGGGAGTAAGTATTACCGTTTCACCGACCGATCAAAACGGGCAAGGTAGTGGAAGTACAAACTTTACAAGGACTTATGTGAGTGGAACCACGGTTACCCTCACCGCGCCAGGGGAAATTATAGCTTCCGGGGGAACAGCTTCCGGGGCAGTTCGGTACAAAATATTTTCCAAGTGGACCGTGGATGGTGTTGATTACTTTTCTCAAACGATTCCGGTAACAATGAATGGAAATAGAACGGCCGTGGCCACCTACGTGGATCTTTATACCTTAGCTGTTCAATCCACACCGATAACGGGAGTAAATATTACCGTTTCCCCGACCGATCAAAGCGGGCAAGGTAATGGAAGTACAAATTTTACAAGGTCATATAAGAGTGGAACCACAGTTACTCTCACCGCGCCCGGGGTAGTTATATCTGCCGGGGCAGCTCGGGGCGTAGTATTTTCCAAGTGGACCGTGGACGGTATTGATTACCCCTCTCCAACAATTTCGGTAACAATGAGTGGCAATAAAACGGCCGTGGCGACCTATGTTGATAAGTTCACTTTGACCGTTAAAGTGGACAACGGAGCACTAGGTAACATTGCGCCAGGAACCTATACCTATAATTCAGGGGATAAGGTTTCTTACTCCTTCTCTCTTGATTCTTCCATCAACTGTGATAGCATTACGGTTAAATTGACAAAACCTGACGGATCCGTTGTAGAAAGTCAACGATTGAATACTATTACTGGCTCAATTCCAATGGATGGGAATTACACACTGGAAGTAATTGTTTGGACAAAGTTAAGTGTTTCAGTGTGGGGCCCTTACACTTATAAATATCCTGACAGTGGCTATTATTATCACAGAAGATATAATAATGTGGGTTATTCTTACCGTAGTAGCAATTTCATTTTTCACGTCTTTTTAGATGGGGCAACGGTATCTTCAGGTGGTACGATAACAATGGATCGCAATCATGATTTGGAAGTCTTAGGCGGTGATATCCCAGTTTAATCTTCAGGTATAGGAAAAAAAGAAAAATCAGGTGAAGGGAATTACAAGGCAATTGGTTTATGATATTTTGGCGAATACACTGGGACGTCAATTTGCTCATAAGCAAATTGTTCTAAACGTAATTAATCTTGTAAAGTCATTAAATTGTAGGGGCGACTCGCGAGTCGCCCCTATAAAATTTTATATTACAGGGGAAATTCTCGAATCATCCATACCAGAATTATTCATAAAAAACATTGCAAAGAACCAAAATAAGAATTCCCGGGGATTTATGGATTGATACTTTATTTTAAGTCTTATATAATATAAGCTTTTCAATTAAGAGTACAATTATCTTCAAAATGATATACCTTGTATTTTGACCTTCCCCATCCGATTAATGGCGGAAGCATAAACCAAAAATTTTTTCTTTTCACTCGTATGAATATGAGGCAAACATGACCGAACATTTCAAAACCTGCAAAAAATGCGTTCTACATACCCATATTCCGGGAATCACCCTCAACGACAACGGACTGTGTCCGGTGTGTGAACACCACGAGAAATTCGCCCCCCATGAACCGAAAATCAAGAAATATCTTTTCGATGAGATGGAAAACCTTTTTAAATCATTGAAAAAACAAAAACGACTCTATGATGTGATGGTCCTTTTCAGCGGCGGTAAAGACAGCACCTTCCTCTTGAAAATGGTCAAAGAAACATACGGCCTCAATCCTCTGGCATTCTCGGTCATCCATCCTCTGGTCAACCATACCGCCACCACCAACATGGAACAAGTTGCCAAAAAACTCAACGTGGATTTGATCAAATCATTCCCGGATGAACAGGTATTTAAAAAGGTCATTCGATACGGAATCACGGAAGGTCAAAAATACGGCCTGGGCGAATTTTTCGGCTGCGACGTGTGCAGCTTCTTTCACCACTGGATCCCTATCCGCTACGCCATGAAACTGGGAATTCCCGTTATCCTGGAAGGCAGCGACAACTCCCAACTGGGTGAGGTCACCTTCTGGCAGGGCGAGAAGGTCAAACAAGACGCCAAACAAGGAAAGAAACCTTATAACAAAGTCCACGACCTGGTCATCGATGCCCTGGGAGAGGATTACAAGGGAAGCATCTACGACTATAATGAAACGGAAATCATTGAAGGCGCTTACCCGACAATGATTTCCCCATTCTCGTTCATGGATTACGATTACCGCAAAAACTTCAAAGAAATCGAATCCCTGGGCCTGGAAAGTAAAACGTTTCGCTCCATTTACACCAATTGCGCGGCTACACCGTTCTTCTCTTATTTCAGCGTGAAACGCTTCGACTGCGTTTCCTATATCCGCCATTATGCCACGGAAATCCGAAAAGGATACCCCAATTTGATGCAGCGCAGCCTCAATGACGACAATACCGCCCAGGTTTTAAATAAAGACGTGATCCTGACACTCATGAACGAATACCGAAACGCGGTGCT
Organism: Candidatus Omnitrophota bacterium; assembly: GCA_050258455.1. Classification (GTDB taxonomy): domain Bacteria; phylum Acidobacteriota; class Aminicenantia; order UBA2199; family UBA2199; genus JAKAGC01. The sequence continues at coordinate 9,911 of JBLMYT010000047.1, forward strand.
TTACGTTGCGGAACATAAACTCAAACCGGAAACCATCACCGAACAGGAGAAAGAAACACTCATCGGACTGGCACCCACTTATATCAAGACATTTGGTGACAACGTTTGCGATGTGTTTCTAAACGATTTGTTACAGATTAATTATTTTGCCGAATATTTCGATGTAGACCTGGATTGAACCCGATGAGCGATCATAAAATCGATAAGCAGAATGTAGACGATATGATGAGCCTAACCTCCATGCAGGAGGGCATGTTCTTTCACTATCTATCCAACCCTTCTTCGGCGCAATACCGGGAACAGTTCCGGTTCAAACTCCGGGGTGAGATGAACGCGGAATGGTTTAAACAGGCATGGCACGCCGTTTCTCAAACCAATGAAATCCTGCGCGCCGTGATGCGTTGGGAAAAACTGGACGAACCGGTTCTCATTGTTTTAAAGGATAAAGAACTCCCGATTCGCGTGTGGGATCTACGTGCAGAAGCGGACAAGGTTAATCGATTAGGGACAATCATTCGGGATGATCGCCAGGAACCCCTGGATTTAGCCGTGGCACCGATACGGATCACCCTCGTGATACTGGGAAACCGGGAAAGTGAAATGATTCTCACGTTTCATCATCTGCTGGTCGACGGGTGGAGCAGTGCTATTTTACTGGGTGAATTCCTGGAGTTGTACAACCGGTTATCGCGCGGCGATGAACCGTTGAAAATCACAAAAACCGGTTACAAAGAATTCATCAAATGGTACCGAATCAACCGCGAGAAAAACAAAGAAGCAACCGAAACGTATTGGACACGCAAACTGGACGGGTTCGATACGCGAACGCTCCTTCCATACGATAAAACCAAAGTCGAAGCCATTTCCCGTGTTCAAACTCTGCGCCTCAAAACCGCAGAAATGATCACCGTGGAAGAAAATCTTCGCCCAATGAATGCCCCTTATTCGCTTCCCTGTATCCTGTATGCTGCCTGGGGCATCTTACTCCAAATATACAATGATTTCGATGACATTATTTTCGGAACCACGGTTTCAGGTCGTTCACCCGAAATCAAAGACGTTGATACCATTGTCGGACTGTTTATCAATACGATTCCGTTACGGGTAAAATCGTCGGGAGATCAAACCTTCCTGAATGTACTGGAAACAGTAAATCGCGATCTGGAAGAACGAAGGGACTACGACCATACGCCGTTGCCACTCATCAAACAGTGGAGCAGAATGGGAAACGAAACCGATTTATTCGATTCTCTGGTGGTTATCGATAATTACCCTCTTCCTGTTTCCAATAGTAATCACGCGCTTCAAATCGAGTCATTCCAAACCATTGAAATGACCAATTTCGATTTAACGGTTCAAACCATGGCGTCGGGTTCGGAACCGGGAATGCTGACCATTGATTTTCATTATAACCCGGATGTTTTCGAACCGGCAACCATCGAGCGAATGAGCGGACATTACCTCAATATCATCTCGGCCATGGGACGGGATCCGCATCAAACGCTTTCCGGTTTTGGCATGCTGTCCGAAGAGGAAAGGGAACAGATTATCTATGAATTCAACAGCCCCGATATTGAGTATCGGGTCGATAAAACCATTCATGGCGTGATCGAAGACCGGGCCATGCGTGTTCCTGATAATATAGCGGTTCGATTCGAAGACCGCAGCGTGACGTATGGCGCATTCGATGACGCAGCCAATCGATTGGCGGTGATGCTTCGCCAATACGGCGTAACCGAAACCTCGCGCGTGGCATTATTTTTTCCCCGTTCGGTCGAATTGATCGTGTCGTTGATCGGCATATTGAAAACCGGGGCCGCATGTATTCCGCTGGACATGCTCCATCCTCGGGAACGGAACCAGTTTATCGTGGAAGACAGCGGCGCACGGTTCCTCTTAACCGTTCCGGATACCCCATTCGAAACGCCTCCGAATGTCACCACCATTATTTTCGATCCGAAAAAATTAGTCGATAATGACCGAAATAACCGAAATGAGAATGCACGGGTATCCGTTCAACCTCAGGATTTATCGTTCATGATTTATACCTCGGGATCAACCGGGAAACCCAAAGGCGCACTGCTTCACCATTCCGGTATTGTCAATCATGCGACTACCAAAATCGACGTATTGAATATTCAGGAATCGGATATCGTGGGCAATAATTTCAGTCTTAATTTTATCGCCTCGATCTGGCAAGTGCTTTCCCCGCTGTTTATGGGGGCACAGTTAATCGTGTATTCCAATGCCGTGGAATGGGACCCGTACCTTCAGTTTCAGAAAGTGGTCACCGACCGTGTGACGGTCATTGAAGTGATTCCGTCGATTTTAAAATCGTATTTATTTTTAGTGGATGAAGGAAAAGAAGCAATCAACCTCAACGGCGTACGGAAGATTGCTTTAACCGGTGAGGAAACCAAACCGTTTCTGGTCGATCAGTTTTATCGTCTGTATACCCGGATCGATCTGGTGAACTGCTATGGGCAAACCGAATGTTCGGATGATGTGCTGCATCACCGAATCCCGTTCAATACCCGAACCGAGAAGGTGTTGCTGGGAAAACCGTCATTAAATACGCAGGTATTGATCATGAATCATCATTTGCAGATGCAGCCGGTCGGTGCGCCCGGAGAAATATGCGTGAAAGGTGCAGGCGTATGTGACGGATATTGGAATCGACCGGAATTAAATGACGAAAAGTTTTTGGAAACCAAAAAGTTTTTGGAAGTCCAGAAACCTTTTTTCAAAAAGGTTTTTGGCCCCCGGAGGGAAGTGCTTTACCGAACCGGTGATCTGGGGCGATGGACGCCAGATGGCAATGTCGAGTATTTGGGCCGGCTGGATCATCAGGTCAAAATTCGCGGGAACCGTGTGGAATTGCGAGAGATTGAAAACCGGATCATTGCATATGAAGGAATCAAAGAAGCGGCTGTGGTGGTTAAGGACGATCCGGATGGCGAACGAAACCTTCATGCGTTTTTCACCGCGAGTCAAACCATTTCCCCTCAGGACATCCGGCAGTATCTGGTCAAACGATTACCCGATTACATGATTCCGACCGATATGGTCCAGTTGGAGCAATTTCCGTTGACTCCGAGCGGTAAGATCGACCGAAAGTCTTTGGTTCATATCAAGACTGCAAATACCGTGGAGTCGGGGATGGAATCCCGTCCGCCGCGGAACGATTTTGAACATAAGATTCAGAACATCTGGAAGCAATTATTGAATAAAGACATCATCGGAACCGATGATAATTTCTTTGATCGTGGCGGTCACTCGCTTCTCCTGATCAAATTGAAAAATAAATTGGAAAAAACATTTCAATTGAAACGGGAATTACCCATCGTGGAATTGTTCAATTACCCGACCATTGGAAGTCAGGCGCGATGGGTGGAAGAACATACGATTCAGGGTATTGACGGTAAGCCAACCGACAATAAGGATATCGAAAAACATACCGGTCAAAAGTTAACGACAGGAAACCGCGATGTTGCCGTGATCGGCATATCGTGTCGGGTTCCCGGTGCGTCTCATATCGATGAACTGTGGAAGCATATCATCGATGGTGTGGAATCGATTTCATTTTTCAGCCCTGAAGAACTGGAAGTTTCCGAATCGTATAACATTGTTCGCGGCCATTCGACCCTGGTACCGGCCGGAGGCGTCATCGGAGATATCGATATGTTTGACGCTGATTTTTTCGGATACCATCCCCGTGAAGCCGAACTCATGGATCCTCAGCAGCGGTTGTTTCTCGAACACGCCTGGATGGCATTGGAAGACGCCGGATATGTGGGTGAAACGTATCCGGGTTCCATCGGAGTTTACGCCGGTGTGAGTTGGAACACGTATTTATTGAATAATGTATTAAAGAATCCCGGCGTTTTGAAAGCATTGGGCGAATTTCAGACCATGATCGGCAACGATAAAGATTTTCTCGCGACACGCGTCTCGTATAAATTGAATTTACGCGGACCTTCCGTGACCCTTCAAACCGCATGTTCCACGTCATTAACCGCGCTTCATTTTGCCAGACAGGGACTATTGAACCGTGAATGCGATATGGCCCTAACCGGCGGCGTGGTGGTTCGGGTACCGGAAAAAACCGGTTATTTTTATACCGAAGGCGGCCATTTATCCCCGGATGGGCATTGCCGACCGTTTGATGCCGAAGCCAAAGGCACGGTTTTTGGAAACGGTGTGGCCGTGGTGGTATTAAAACGCCTGGAAAACGCGGTTAACGATAACGATCATATTTACGCCGTCATCAAAGGCTCGGCCATCAACAACGACGGTGCCTTGAAAGTCGGATACACCAGCCCCGGAGAAACCGGTCAATACGACGTGATTAAAAAAGCCCTGCACGATGCAAATATTCACCCCGGAACCATCGGCTATGTGGAAACCCACGGTACCGGGACCGTTCTCGGAGACCCGGTTGAAATCTCCGCCTTAACCCGCGCCTACCGCGATCAGGAAAAAGAAAAGAAACAATACTGCGCCATCGGTTCCATAAAAGCCAATATCGGTCATCTGGACGTTGCAGCCGGAATCATCGGGTTTATCAAAGCGGTTCTGTGCTTGAAACATCAACAAATACCCCCCAGTATCCACATCACCCAACCCAACCCCTTACTGAACCTGACCAACAGCCCATTCTATGTGAACACCACCCTCCGCAATTGGCCCACAAACGAAAGCCCCCGCCGCGCAAGCGTCAGCGCATTGGGTATTGGTGGAACAAATGCGCATGTAATATTAGAAGAATATATGCAGGGGGCTCTTTTTGAAAAAACCGCCCCCTGCACCCCCGCAAAAACTTTTGATTGGGGTTATTTATTATTGTTCTCTGCTAGGACTGAATCTGTATTAGATTGGATGAGGGGAAATTTACTGGAGTGTTTTAAGAAGAATCCCATCATTGATCTCACAGACACGGCTTATACACTCCAAATCGGCAGAGCGCGCTTTCCCTACCGCCAAATGATGGTGTGCACCACCATAGAAGACGCCATTGATAAGTTGGAACAGATCAAAACCAACGAACCGTTTTTCCACGCTTCGGGTAACCGACCGGTGATTTTTATGTTCTCCGGTCAGGGCGCCCAATACGTAAACATGGGGCGGGAATTATATCAGACAATTCCCGTGCTCCGCGAGGAAATGGACCGATGTTTTAACATTTTTAAATCCGCCATGGGTTACGAATTAAAAGAGGTGTTGTTTACCAATGGTGAAACAGGTGAAACAAATAAAAACATCAATGGCACCGAATTCGCTCAACCTCTTCTCTTTATATTTGAATATGCGCTCTCCAAATTGCTGATGAAATGGGGAATCAAACCCTATGCCATGATCGGACACAGCATCGGCGAATATACCGCTGCCTGTTTATCCGGGGTTCTCAGCCTCGAAGACGCGATCACACTGGTCGCAACCCGAGGAAAACTCATGCAAACCATGCCCCCCGGCGCCATGCTGGGCGTTCCACTTTCGGAATCCGACCTGATTCCCTTATTGAATGCCCATAACCAACGCGAGGCAGACGATAAACGCTTACTCTCTTTGGCTGCCGTAAATTCATCGCCATTGTGTGTGATTTCCGGAGTTCATGAATCCATCAGCCAATTTGAAGCGGAACTGAAACGCAACGGTCATGATTGCTCATTGCTTCATACCTCTCACGCGTTTCATTCTTCCATGATGGATCCCATTTTAAACGAGTTTGAACATACCGTCAGTAATGTCCGGTTAAATCATCCGAGTATTCCATATATATCCAACGTCAGCGGTGACTGGATCACGGCTGCCGACGTCTTATCTCCTGCATATTGGTCCGGGCATTTGCGTCATACGGTACGCTTTGCCGATGGAATCACTAAATTACTGGAAATCGAATCGCCGGTATTTATCGAAATTGGGCCGGGAAATGTACTCAGTACCTTCGTTAAACGCCATGCAAAAGCGGATAAACGAGACGATCTGGCTGTGATCGATTTGATTCGTCATCCTCAAAAACAAATTTCAGATCATTATTACCTCTTGGATCGCATCGGGCAATTATGGCTTTGCGGCATTGATATCGATTGGACGGAATATTATCACGAATATGAAGAAGAAACAGGATGTCGCCCGCGCCGTATCCCACTTCCGGTTTACCCATTCGACAGGAAAAAATATTGGCTTCAACCGGGAAAACCGACCGAAGAAATCAACAAAGATATCAAAGATGTCAAACAAACCATCGACAAATGGTTTTATATACCGTCCTGGAAACAAAGCGTGCGTCCATTTATGACGGGCAGTAAACCGGAAACCGATATTCTGTTTATTCAAACCGAAACCGCTTACGAATGCATCGATCGGTTGATTGAACGGTTTAATTCCATCGGTAGACATACCATTACCGTTCAATTCGGAAATCAATTTCAAAGAGTCAATGACATCAACTATACCATTCGTCCGGCTTGCCCGGAGGATGACGATGCGTTAATGACGAGCATTGCCGGTGACAATCGAACGATCGGAACGATCGTTCATGCCGGATTGTTGGACACCGTCAACGAATCCGATATCGATGATATCGGTGACATTAATGATATCAAGAATGATATCGATCATCATCTTGAACATGGCATGTACAGTTTGCTTTATCTGGTTCAGGCCATCGGAAAACAATCCATGTTTCACGATATCGAATTATTTATCTTATCCACCGGAATGCACCGAATCGAACGCGGCGATTCGCAGGTTCCCGGAAAAAGTACCGTGATCGGACCGTGTAAAGTCATTTCCCAGGAGTATCCGCATATCATCTGTCGCAGTGTGGATATTGACTTATGTGATAACCCCGAAAATGTGGCGCAGAATTTATTGACCGAATTAACGGCTTGTTCACCGGATCGGGTTATTGCGTACCGGGGTAATCAGCGGTGGGTGCAATACTTTGAACCCCTGCCATCGATTTCAATCGAGCCCGTGCAATTAAAACCACATGGCGTTTATTTAATTACCGGTGGACTGGGAAAAATCGGTCTCACCTTCGCTCAATATTTGGCAGAAGCCGTACAGGCCAAATTGGTATTGACGTCACGATCGGCGATTTCGACGGATGCCGATTGCATTCGACAGTTAGAACAGGCAGGCGCCGAAGTCATGGTCATTCAGGCGGATGTTTCCGATCGTGAGCAGATGGAACGAGCGGTTCGACTGACCGAAGAAAGATTCGGTCGCGTGCATGGGGTATTTCACAATGCGGGTGTGATGGATATTCGGTATTTTAAATCCATGAATCAGATGGACAGGGAAACGTGTGAGGTTCACTTCAAACCCAAAGTTCATGGCATCCGTGTATTGGAATCCGTATTCCGGGATAGACAGCCGGCGTTTTACATGTTAACGTCGTCTTTATCGTCCGTATTGGGAGGAATGGGAATGGTTGCGTACAGTGCAGCCAACAGTTTTTTAGATGCATTTGCTCAGGAGCAAACGCGCCGAACCGGTGTATCGTGGCTGGCCGTGAATTGGGACGAATGGGAATCGGAGAAACCGGTTTCTCATCAGGTTCCCACCATGACGCGTGACGAAGGGAAGGACGTATTCAAGCGTATGTTATATGTTGTAACCGCAGATCATTTAAAACATATTCCAGGCGTCATTGTTTCGTGTAGGGATTTGGGAACTCGGTGGCGGCAGTGGGTGGAGGTATCTTCCCGTGATCGGACAGCGTCCGAATCAGATGTTCAAACGCATGCCAAAGATGTTCCCCCAGGGGCTCATAAACGAACGAGGAAAGCGGGGAATGTTGAATTGCCGCGTAGCGAAGCGGAGAAAATCATTGCCGAAGTTTGGCAGGAGTTATTGGGAATCGAAGAAATCAGCGTGCACGATGATTTCTTTGATATTGGGGGGCATTCGTTGTTAGCGACGCGGTTAGCGGCGCGGTTGCGGGAGATATTTCGGATTGATATCTCGTTGACCGAGTTTTTCGATAAACCCACGATACGGCGGATGATGGATTACATCATTGCGCAGTGGGGCGATGCTGAAATCGTTGAAGAAATCGCCAGGACGTATAGAGAAATCCAGTCATTAGATAATTAAATAAAAGATGAAACAAAAACAAAAAACAAAAAGTTTTTGCCCCGCTTTTTACAAAAAGCGGGCCGCCGGAGGCAATATTTTTAAACGATTTAACCGATGAATAAACAGGCGCTTTATGAAGAATTATTAAAAAAGAAAGGTATTCATGCTCCTATTGGGGTGGCATTGGTATCGAGGAATGATTCGGGGCCGTATCCCTTATCCTTTGCGCAGCGGCGGGTATGGTTTTTGCAGCAGTTTGATCGAACCAGTGCCGCTTACAATGATCCCACGGCGTTGCGAATCAGGGGACCGTTGGATGTATCTCTTTTGGAGCGGGTATTAAATGAAATCCTGCGACGGCATAAAGTCTTGGGCATGACATTTCAGTCGCAGAATGGGCAGCCGGTTCAGCGTCCTCATCCCAATCCGCGTATTGAGATAACGATTTTTCCGTTCGAGCATAAACATGAAAAACCGGGAATGGATATGGAGACGTGTATCCATGAATTTGTCAATCGGTTTTCCGGTCAGCCGTTCGATTTATCGACAGATATACCGGTAAAAGCGGCATTATTAAAAATATCCGAAGATGATGTTGCGTTAGCGGTCAACATTCATCACATCGTATTGGATGGTTGGTCCAAAGGTCTCATGCTAAACGAGTTAATTGCGCTGTATGAAGCCTTTCATGACGGCCGACCGTCGCCGTTGGAGGAGCCGCGGATTCAGTATACCGATTATGTGTTTTGGCATCAGGAGTGGATAAAGGTAAAAATAGTCGATACGCAATTGGCGTATTGGAAAGGGGTATTGACCGGAGCTCCGCCGGTATTGGAATTGCCGACCGATTATCCGCGTCCGGTTGTTCCGGCGGGTAAAGGATCATGGGAACCTTTTTTTCTTTCCCTGTCCACGTACCAGGCGTTGGAGGCATTGGCCAGGCAGGAAAATGCCACCTTATTCATGTTATTGACAGCCGCATTCAATACATTGCTTTACCGGTATTCGGGGCAGGAGGACATTCTGACCGGAACACCGACGGCCGGGCGTCCGAGAGTCGAACTGGAAAACCTCATTGGACTGTTTGTCAACACGTTGGTGATTCGGGTGGATTTCTCCGGGGACCCTGAATTCCAAACCCTGCTCGGTCGTGTACGCACCGCAGCATTGGGGGCTTATGCCAACCAGGATTTACCCTTTGAGAAACTCGTGGAAGAGCTCAATCCCCGTCGCAATTTGAGTATTAATCCCATATTTCAGGTCATGTTTTTATTGCAGACTGCGCCCATGCCGCCGGCGCGAATCTCCGGTTTGACCATTACGCCGATTCAGGTGGATACCGGGTTTTCGCAAATGGATTTATCCGTGACCATGTGGCCGGAAAACGGAACCTTACGGGGAACGTTCGAATACAATACCGATTTGTTTCGGGCAGAGACCATTCAACGAATGGTCGGTCATTTCCATGTCTTATTGGATGGAATTATTTCCGATATTCAAACCCGTGTCTCGTGTCTTCCCATGTTAACCGAAGAAGAAATGCACCGATTGATAGTCGAATGGAATAACACCGGCGTGGAAACGGTTAATGAACAGGATATTCATTGTATCAATAGACGGTTCGATTCATGCGTGAACAAGAACCGAGAAGAAACCGCAGTGATCATTGGGGACGAGCAGATCACGTATGGGGTGTTGGATCGGGAATCCGACCGGTTGGCGTGTTATCTGAGAACAAGAGGAATCGGTCGTGAGAGGATGGTTGGAATTTGCATGGGAAATGCATTGGAATTGATCGTCGGGGTTATGGCAGTATTAAAAACCGGAGCAGCGTATATTCCCATGGATCCTCAGTATCCCGACCGGCGGTTGAATGCCATTGTCAATGATGCTTGCCCTGATGTTGTATTAACGCAACCCGAACATTCCGGGTGGTTTGTGAATCACAGAGAAACCATTGTTTCCGTTACCTGGGACCGGGATGCAATCGTCATACCCGGATACGAGGCATGCGACTCTGTCGTCAGTGAAACGTATGGACCGGGGCAGGGGATATGTGTGATTTATACCTCCGGTTCAACCGGGGAACCCAAAGGGATATTGATGGAGAGTCGCGGCGTGATGAATTTGATCGACTCGTTTATCCGCTCTTATCATCCGGGCGTAGGGGATCGGATTTTGCCGCTGACCTCGATTGCTTCTGCCAGTTTTGTGGGTGAGATTTTACCCCTGTTAACGTCCGGCGGTGGGATTATATTGGTGGACAAGACAAATATTCTGGACATCAAGAAGCTGGTCGCGATATTGACTCGGTATCAAATTACCATTCTCAGTGCCGTACCGTCGATGATTGCGCGGTTGAATGCCATGCCGGACAGCGAGTGGAACCCCGGCAGACTTCGGTTATTATTGAGTGGGGGAGAAGCGCTTTCGCCCGGTGACATTGACCGGTTGATTCGAACCGTTACAGTGGTTAACGGGTATGGATTAACCGAAGCCACCATTTGTTCGACTTACACGATTCTCAATCCCGGAGAGAACATTCCTGATCTGTCAACGAATCCGGTGATTTCAGTCGGAAAGCCGATCATCAATACGCAGGTTTACATCGTGGATAAAAATGGTCATCCTGTTCCGGTGGGCGTGCCCGGAGAGATTTACATTGGCGGTCACGGAATATCAAGAGGTTATCTCAACAACCCCGAATTAACAAACCAAAAGTTTTTGCGGGGGTCGGGGGCGGTTTTTTCAAAAAGAGCCCCCGAGAACATTTTCAAAACTGGTGATATAGGATGTTATTTATTTGATGGAAACATTAAATTTTTAGGTCGTATGGACACGCAGGTCCAGGTGCATGGATACAGGATCGAACTATCGGAAATCGAAACGCATTTGGGGCTTCATCCGGCGATAAGAGATGTTGTGGTCATTGACCGTGACATCGTACCCGGAGATAAACGACTGGTGGCGTATATTGTTTTTGATGGTGAAAGTATTCAGAGCAATCAATTGAGGGAATGGTTGGGCAAGCGGGTTCCGGAGTATATGATTCCCGCGGTTTTTGAGGCAGTGGAATCCATTCCGTTAACCCTCAATGGTAAAGTCGATAAAGACGCTTTACCGGTGCCGTTGTCCTGGAGTCGGCCGGCGTTGGAAGTGGATTACAAGGCGCCGCAGACTCAGATTGAGCAGACCATTGCCGGCGTATGGCAGGAATTTCTCCGGCTGGATAAAATAGGAATTCATGATAATTTTTTTGATATGGGTGGGCATTCCTTATTGGTCACGCAGGTTCACAGCCGATTGAGTGAAATTTACAAAGACCGAAAAGAATTGACCATCGTAGACATGTTTCGTTTCCCCACCATTGTTGCATTGGCCGAATACATTGGGGGCAACAGCGAAACAAAGGCGCCCGACGTTTATCGAAAGATACGGGAACGGGCCGAAAAGCAGCAGAAAGCGTATGGAGCAAACAAGAAATTTTTTAACAGGAGGAGCACATCATGACGAATGAAATCGAAGAGACGCATCCATTGGAAGGCGTGGCCATTATCGGTATGGCGGGACGTTTTCCCAAAGCCGCTGATATCGACGAATACTGGCAAAATCTGATAAACGGAAAGGAATGCATCACCTTTTACACTGATGAGGAATTAATAAACGCAGGCATTTCCCCCGAGGTCATTAAAAACCCCAATTACATCAAAGCCAAAGGCGAAGTGGATAACGTGGACATGTTTGATGCCGCCTTTTTTGGAATCAATCCGAGAGAAGCGGAGGTCACGGATCCTCAGCACCGCATGTTATTGGAGTGTGCCTGGGAAGCCATGGAAAACGCCGGGTATGATTCCGGTAAATTTGATGGCCCCATCGGAATATTTGCCGGCAAGAGCATGGATTATTATTTATTGTTGAACGTATACCCTAAAATAAAAAAAGAAATCTCCGCAGGTTCCCTTCAAGCCGCGATCGGAAACGATAAAGATAGTCTGACAACCACCATTTCGTATCGACTGAATCTCACCGGACCCGGAATTAGCGTTCAAACCTCTTCGTCCACGTCATTGGTCGCCATTTGCGTGGCGTGCCAAAGTATTCTGACTTATCAATGCGACATGGCATTGGCCGGTGGCGTCACATCCGGCCCACCAATTAAATCCGGGTATTTGTATGAAGAAGGAAACATCTGGTCGGTTGACGGTCACTGCCGCGCCTTCGACCACCGCGCCAGCGGGTTTGTCCCTGCAGCAGGCATGGGACTCGTGGTGCTGAAACGTCTGGAAGACGCGGTCGCTGATGGCGATCATATATGGGCCGTCATCAAAGGCTTTGCCGTTAACAATGACGGAAATAAAAAGGTCAGTTACAGCGCCCCCAGCGTGGATGCGCAAGCCGAAGTGGTTGCTCAGGCATTGGCTGTTGCGGATGCGCACCCGGAAACCATTCAATACATTGAAACGCACGGAACCGGAACCCACCTCGGCGACCCCATTGAAATCGCTGCTCTGACTCAGGCCTTTGGTTCGCAAACCGATAAAAAGCAATTCTGCGCCATCGGTTCGGTGAAAAGCAATATCGGTCACCTGGATAATGCGGCCGGCGTTGCCGGTTTAATCAAAGCCACCATGGCATTGAAATATCGAAAAATTCCCGCTTCGCTTCACTTTGAAAAAGCCAACCCGAAAATCGATTTTGATAATAGTCCCTTTTACGTCAATACCCAATTGAAAGAATGGGAACCCAATATCAACGACCTCCCGCGCCGCGCCGGCGTCACGTCCCTGGGAATGGGCGGCACCAACGCGCATGTCGTTTTGGAGGAGTTTGATAAGGGGGAGCTTTTTGAAAAAAGCTCCCCCTTAACCCCCGCAAAAATTTTTGGTTTGGGTTCTTTCGGTTTGGGTGATTCGGGGTTGGGTTCGTTTGGTTTGGGGGGGACGGGTTTAGGTCTGGGGTATTTAATGAATTTATCGGCGAAGACAATAACAGCACTGGATCAGATGACGGATAACCTGGCAACCTTTCTGAAGAAGAATCCGGATGTGCGCATGATCGATGTGGCCCACACGCTCGCCGTGGGACGGAGGGATTTGAATGTCCGCCGCATCGTGGTGGGAGAAGATAGGGAAAACATCATCACTGCCTTGGAAACACGAACACCGGGCCGCGTTCTGGACACGATGTGTGAATCGCTCAATACTCCGGTCGTGTTGATGTTCTCCGGACAGGGTGCCCAATATATTAACATGGCCAAAGAACTCTACAGTAATCAACCGGTGTTTCGAGAGGCCATGGATCAGTGCGCGGAAATCCTTCGCCCCATCATGGACATGGATTGTCGTTCCCTGATATACCCCAAAGAAGGGGCAGATTCGAATGAAATGGCGTCCACGCTCAACCGGACGCAAATGACCCAGCCCGCGTTATTTATGATCGAGTATTCACTGGCGAAAATGTGGATGCACTGGGGAATCAATCCGGTGGGAATGATCGGGCACAGCATCGGCGAATACACCGCTGCCTGTATTTCCGGATGCATGTCCCTGGAAGACGCCTTAATGCTGGTCGCGGTCCGTGGTCGTCTGATGCAATCCTGTAACCCCGGAACCATGCTATCGATTGTCGGTCCCAATGAAAACGAAATAATGGACATGCTGAGCAGCGATCTGTCGCTGGCAGCGGTTAATAGTCCCAAACATTGCGTGGTCTCCGGAACCACCGAAGCTGTGGAAAAACTGGAGCAACAATTAACGGAAAAGAATATTTTTTATAAACGCCTGCATACCTCTCACGCCTTTCATTCCGCCATGATGGACCCCATATTGACCGCGTTCGAAGAAACGGTCGCTAAAGTCAAGTTAAGCAACCCGATGATCCCTTTTATTTCCAGTGTATCCGGTTCATGGATCACAAACGAAGACGCGCGAAACCCACAGTACTGGGCCCAACAATTGCGAAACCCGGTCCGTTTTGCCGAAGGCATCGATACCATCTTGAATGATCCCGGACGACTCTTATTGGAAGTCGGCCCGGGAAATAGCTTGTGTGTCCTGGCGGAACAAAAGACCAAAAAAGTGTTTCCGTCGGTTCGACACATCAAGCAAAATGAACCCGATTCGATTTTCCTGCTAAAGACGTTAGGCAACCTCTGGATGTCCGGTGTGTCTTTGGATTGGAAGAGATTTTATCAGGATGAAAACCCACGCCGTATTCCGCTGCCCACATACCCGTTTGAACGGAAGCGATACTGGATGGCGGAAGCAGGGACCGAACCGGGTAAAGATATAGACCATGTTGAAAACGAAATAAAAGAAAATGTGACATCAAGAGACGACCACAAATCCAAAACATTTCAACCCCGCCCCAAATTAAATACGGAATACGTTGAACCGTCCACCGATATGGAACGACGGATTGTGGGAATATGGGAAGATATTTTGGGGATTCAACCCATTGGCACGCGGGATAATTTTTTCGACCTGGGTGGTCATTCGTTACTGGCAACCCTTTTCTTATCGCGGTTGCAGGAAGAAACGGGCATTCGGCTGGAATTGAAAATCATCTTTGAAACCCCATTTATCGAAGCCATTGCCCAATTGGCAGTGGAGGCGCAGAGCAGCAGCGGGGACATGAACGATATCGAAGCCCTGGTGAAAGAGATCGAAGGGTTGTCGCCGGAAGAACTTCAGCAAGCCCTGGCAGAGGAGGAAAAATCCCGATGATCGATGCGTTAATGGAAGAAGCTTCCCGGACCGTCAAATTAACCGACTGGGGAGACGATCGGTTTCATGAACCGCTGAACCGGTTGATCGCGTGTTTCAAAGAGAAATATGGCGATGATCCCCGAATGAATTTTTATTTCCGAAATACCGTCAAAAGTATCCTGATTAACCGCTTGTATATCCGGGATAATTTCAAGACTTATCCTTCGATATTGGAAACGCCGATAAAACGCCCGTTGTTTATTGTCGGACTGGCCCGGACCGGTTCCACGCTTCTTCACCGATTATTCGCGCAGGATACTGCGTGCCGCGTTCCCCGATATTGGGAAATGAACTGCCCGTTTTATGGTTCGATTCTGGGGTTGAATCATGAAACGTCCAGCATCAGCGCGATTAAGTTGAAAGTTCGGGAAATCTATGCGCAATACCCAGACTTATTTCATATTCATGAAATTAAAGTCGATGAACCGGAAGAATGCAATGTCATCCTTCGTCACACCTTTTGTTCGATGTCGATTGCCAGCGAATGGCATTTGCCCGAATACGCGCGAAGGCTCGTCACGCATGATATGACCGATGCGTACGCGTATTATCGGAACCTTTTGCAGTTGCTCATGTGGCACAAGAACGGAAACTTTTTAGCGCTCAAATGTCCCTCGCATTTATTGAATCTCAAGGCGATATTAAACGTGTTCCCGGATGCCAATATCGTGTGGCTTCACCGAAACCCCGGAAAATCGATTGCCTCTTATCTGAACTTATTATCGGTTTTCTGGGGAAATCAAGCCGCTTATCGCGAGTTTATCGAATTTATCTTTGATTATTCGGTTCAGTCCGTGGAAACCGGGATGGATCTCCGGCGTGATATTCCTCCTTCTCGGTTTCTGGATATCAGCTATAAAGAATTGGTCAACAATCCCGCGGGAACCATGATGAATATATACAACCATTTCGGTTATACCATCGGTGAACAAATGGTAAACGATGTTCAACATTGGGTAACCCAAAATCCCCGACATAAACACGGCGTGCACGAATACAGTCTGGAAAAATTCGGTTTAACGGATCAGGATGTGGAACGCCGTTTTTCTCGGTATGCCGAGACATACCACGCGTTTTTATAAGGAGGAAATTTAATGAAACGGAAGATATCACGGTTAATGACTTTACCGGTATTCATCATCATATTGCTTTCCATTGCGTTAACCGCCGGTTCGAAACAGGATACCGGCACGTCTGTACCCAAAGGGATGGTGTTGGTCAAAGGCGGCACATTCGAGATGGGAAGCCGCACCATATTTAACGATGAAGAACCGGTTCATCGGGTGAAATTAAGCGGCTTTTATATCGGAAAATATGAAGTCACTCAGGAGGAATGGAAACGCGTGATGGGAACCAATCCCTCGGTGTTTAAAGGCGACAAACTCCCTGTGGATACGGTCGATTGGAATGAGGCCATTGACTATTGCAACAAACGGAGTATCAACGAAGGGTTGAAGCCCTGTTATACGCGAAGTGGCGAGAAAGGCGATACGGTCTCTTGTGATTTCAGCGCCGATGGTTACCGGTTACCCACCGAAGCCGAATGGGAGTATGCGGCCCGCGGGGGAAATAAATCCGGGAACTTTTTCTATTGTGGAAGTGATACGGTGGATGAAGTTGGATTTTATGAATCCAATTCGGATGATCGGACGCATCCCGTGGGATTATTGAAACCCAATGAACTGGGAATCTACGACATGAGCGGCAATGCCTGGGAATGGTGTTGGGATTTTTATGATAAGGATTATTATAAAAAAAGTCCGCTGGAAAATCCCCGCGGACCTTCGACGGGTGACGTGCGGTCGTATCGCGGTGGGGGAGCGGGCGCGCGCAGCATGTGGTTGCGCTGCAACGGGCGTTACAGTAATCCGCCCGGGTACAAGCATTGGTTTGTCGGATTTCGGGTGGCCCGAAGCGGATCCGGAAAACCATCGCCGGACATGGTTTATATCAAAGGGGGAGACTTCAACATGGGAAGTACCAAAGGAAGCAATGGGGGCGAAAAGACCATTCACCGCGTCACGTTAAGCAGTTTTTATATGGGAATAACCGAAGTCACGCAAGCGGAATGGCAAGCGGTCATGAAGGATAATCCCTCCATGAACAAAGGCGAAACCTTACCGGTTCATGCCATCACCTTTGATGAAGCGATCGCGTATTGCAATAAACGGAGCATCCGTGAAGGATTGAAGCCCTGTTATACGATCAGCAAAAAAAATAGCGATGATATATCCTGTGATTTCAAGGCCAATGGTTACCGGTTACCCACGGAAGCGGAGTGGGAATATGCGGCCCGTGGCGGATGCAAGTCCAAAGGCTATCCATTCAGTGGCAGCGATAATCTCGACGACATTGCCTGGTACCGAAAGAATGTGACCACTTCCCAAAAGCCGGTGGGAGAAAAGAAACCCAATGAATTGGGGATCTATGACATGACCGGTAATGTCTGGGAATGGTGCTGGGATTGGTTTGATTATGATTATTATTCCCAAAGCCCGACATTAAACCCGACCGGTCCGGTGACCGGGGTTCGTCGGACCCTTCGCGGCGGATGTTACCGAGATGAAGGCGAACAAGTCCTGTCAACGAGTTACCGTTCATTGAGTGAACCCTACATCGGTTTTCATTACATCGGATTTCGAGTGGTACGAAATTTATTTTGAAACATTATGGTTTAATATTCGTAAAATAGGTAAAATACGTAAAATACGTAAAATACAACATCACAAATAATTAAAAGCGAGGATTAAATGATTCGAGGATGTTTTAGGTTGATGTCAGTCGTTATGTCAGTCATTGTCGTCTTGATCATGATGGCAGCTATTTCCGATACGCATGTATTTTCCGCTGAATCTGCTTCGGAAGAAGGACTCATACACGCGGTAAAAGCACAGGGAAAGCCCCGAATAGACGGAGTGCTGGACGATGAAGTATGGCAAACCATGCCGATACAACGCGATTTCATTACGTATTATCCGGTTTATGGGGAGAAACTTCCCTTTAACACCGAATTTTGGGCGGCTTATGATAATAAAAATCTTTATTTTGCTTTCCGGTGCAGCGATCCGAATCCATCGAAGCTGCAAACCTCCATTACCCGAAGGGACAAAATGTACAATGATGATTGGGTCGCCGTCGCCATCGATACTGCGGGAAACGGTCAATCGGCGTATGTTCTGTATGTCAATCCCAATGGCATCCAGGGGGATACGTTGACCAATTTCGGCATGAACGAAGACAGTTCCCCTGATATTGTCTGGGAGAGTGCGGCAAAGATTACCGATAAAGGGTATCAGGTCGAAATTTGTCTTCCGTTGAGGAGTATCGGGTATAAGAGCGGTGAAAACGTGAAAATGGGGATCTTGGTTAAACGAAAGATCGTCCGCACGGGATTTGAAGGCTCATGGCCGGACATCAAGCTGGGACATAATATTGTGGATAGTCAATCCAAAGTCATTTATAAGGATCTCAAGACTCAGCTCCGATTGGAAACATTACCCAGTCTGACACACAACAGTAATAGCTCTCGAATAAACGCCAATGAATGGGGAGAGAGTGATAACCGAACGAAATTTGGAATCGATTTTAAATATGGAATTACGTCCTCGATTACGGCTGATGTCACGATTAATCCGGATTTCAGTCAGGTCGAAAGCGATGCGTTTCAGGTCGAAGTGAACCAGCGGTATCCGTTATTCTATAAAGAAAAGCGATTCTTCTTTATGGAAGGATCCGATATTTTAAAATTTTATACATTTGCCGACGGGTATCTTCAAACGCCGGTGCATACGCGCCGGATTGTCGAGCCGGGGTGGGGAGTGAAGTTAACCGGCAATGCCGGAAAAATGGCGTTCGGTATCTTATCGGCCGGTGATAAATGGCCGGGACAAGTGTGGGATGATCGTGTCAATCCGAATGAAGGAAAGAAAGCCTTTTTCGGTATTGCCCGGGGGAAGTACAGTCTTGGGCAGAATCGTTATGTCGGTTTTTTATACAGTGGCCGGGAATTTGCCGGGTGTTATAACCGAGTGTTCGGTACCGATTTCCTCTATCGGTTAGGGGAAACCCAGCGGCTCAGCGGTTCATTTCTGCACAGCGATTCGGGCGATGAGGCGGGACGAATCGGGCAGGGTTCCAGGAGTAATTATGGAACGGTGATGTATAATTATGATACGAAATATGTCCTGGTGGCCGGAGCATTTGAACATATTGGCGCGGATTTCAGGATGGATTCTTCCTACTTGCGCCGGACCGGTGTCAACGATGGATTGGTGTGGTTGGGGTACGCATTTTATCCGGATCCCAAAAAAATGGCGTGGCTAAAGATGATTAGTCCGGACTTTCGATTTTATTTTACCCATGATTTAATTACCGGTAAAAATGATTCCTTACTCAATCTTGCGTTATATTTCTTTACCACCCGGGAAGGAATGGTGATATTGACCAACCGATACGTTCAGGAATATTGGCAAGGTATCCAGTTCCGGTTGACTCAATATCAATTCGATGGTGTTATCAGACTCAACAAATGGTTGAAAATGATCGGCATTTACCAGTTTGGGGATTATATTTACTATGAAGGCATGCCGACGTTTAAAGGTAAAGGGGGAACCGGATCATTGACCTTGACGATTCAGCCGAATAAAAAATTAAACGAGGATTTCGTATTTACGCATGCGGATTTGAAGCATGCAGGCCAAAAAGTATACGATGTCAATATTTTTTATTCCATGACCAAGTACCAGTTTAACAAGTACTTTTTCGTTCGGGCCGTCATCCAATATGACAGTTATGAGAAGAAGTTGTTAACGGATTTATTGGGATCGGTGACGGTCATACCGGGTACGGTTTTGCACCTGGGATACGGCGGGTTGTATGAGAATCGTTTGTGGGCAAACGATCATTGGGAATACCGGATGGGTGACCTGATGAATGTGAAGCGGAGCTTTTTTGCCAAAATCAGTTATTTATGGAGATTTTAACATATGATGAAATACGGATTTATTTTACTCGCTTTTATTATAAGTGTTTCTGTTCTGGCCGGTGAAACTCCCCCCGACGGAATGGTATTGGTTAATGGCGGGGAGTTTCGGATGGGGACTGATGACGCACCGGGAAAGGATGGCCCGGTTCATTCGGTTCGGGTGAATCGTTTTTATATCGGTAAATTTGAAGTGACTCAGGAAGAATGGAAAGCTGTGATGAAGAAGAATCCTGCTTTTCGGAAAGGGAACCCGACGCCGGTCAATTGTGTCAGTTGGTTGGATGCCATCGACTATTGCAATGAGCGGAGTCGTAAGGAAGGGTTAACGCCGTGTTATACCGGAAAAGGGGATAACATATCCTGTAATTTCGAAGCGAATGGGTACCGGTTGCCGACCGAAGCGGAGTGGGAGTATGCGTGTCGGGGGGGAGCTCTGTCCGGGAATTACAAATATAGTGGCAGTAATGATCCGGGTGAAGTTGCATGGTATCCCAAGACCCGAATATATGTGTATCAGCCCGTTGGAGAAAAAAAACCCAATGAACTGGGGATTTACGATATGAGTGGCAATGTATCGGAATGGTGTTGGGACGGGTATGATTCGGAATATTATAAAACCGGTCCTTCGGATAATCCAAAGGGGCCGACATCGGTGGTTCCGTGTCGGGTAATTCGGGGTGGGGATTGGAATGCCATGGAAGAGAGTTTACGCAGTACGCATCGGACATTCCTGGAACCTTTTCGGCGATCGATTTTTACGGGCTTGCGGGTCGTTCGTCGCATAAGAGATTGAATTTCTTTAACCGGACCCATTCCGGCAATTATTTAAATTTGAAATAATTACTTCCTTTAATTCCTTTACTCCAAAATTTAATAAGTCCGAATAATCGTAAATTTAATCAATCAATTTTCTGAGATTGGAAAGGTCATTAAATTCGTTTATTCTGAAAAGGGTATTTCCTCATATTTTTGAGAAATTTCAAAGTATGGATGATATATTTTTTCCAATAATAGTATAATTATAAAATTATCCTTGCTTGAAAGATCTTAATATAAACGATTAAAATATGGAGGAATAATGAGTGATTTAAAATTCAAAGATTTCTTAAAAGATGGGAACGTCCATGAGTGTGCGCCCCGATGGTTCAAGAAGCGTATCGATATTCGTGAATCATTTCCCTCTCCCTATCGCCAGGATCCTGATCCCCTGGCGGCTACAATACAGGATGCCATCACGAAAGTGGACAGTCTAAAGGGCGCGGAAGGAGGCTCATCCTTATTAGGCGGAGGGCCCGTGAATCCCCAGGGGCCGAATTATGGGAATGACAGGAAAGCCGCTCTTTCCCCTAACATGCGGGCATTGGATGAGACCATCAACCAATCGGTTGAATTGTTTAAAGGATTACCCAATTGGAATCATCCGTTAACCATGCCCAATGTGATTCCCCCGGCCAATATCGCTTCCATGACCGCAGCCATCCTCACCGAAATTTTCAGTCCCAATATCATCGAAGGCGAATATTCCTGGAATGTTGCATCGGCTGAACTCCAATCCGCCGCCATGATCGCCCGCTTACTGGGATGGGACCCGGAAGTCGCAGGCGGACTCTATACCTTCGGAGGTTCCGGATGCTACTTTTACGGATTAAAATACGCACTTACCCGCGTCCTCGGCAAAGAGTCCCGCCTTACAGGCATCCGCACCGACGGCAAAGTCCTGGTTTCCCAGCAAGGTCATTACTGCAAACTCAATTCCTCCGATTGGACAGGTCTCGGCATCAATAACGTCATCGATATCGAAACCGACCCCGAAACCAATTGCATGGATATCGAATACCTCGAAGAGGTTATGGAGAAACTGTATAAAGAAGGAACCCCCATTATCTCCATCATCTGCACCATGGGTTCCACGGACGCATTTGCCCTTGACCCCGTTAAAAAAGTGCGGGAACTGATCGAAAAATATCCCAACCCGCCCGGTTTCGGTCAGCCTTTTCTCTATTGCGATGCCGTCATCGGCTGGTCCTGGCTTTCCTTTCAAACCTATGATTTCGAGAACAACCCCATGGATTTCCGCCCCGAAGTCTTAACCACCATTAAGGCCAATCTGGAAGCCATGGTTCAGATGAAATATGCCGATGCCGTGGGTTGCGATTTCCATAAAGTCGGTTGGGCGCCTTACAATTGCAGTCTGTTTATGACAAAAGATATCGGTGAGTTTCAACGGTTGATGTCCCGTCCCGGCTCCGATTACCTTCAGGAACGCACATCCTATAATCCAGGTAATTATACCCTGGAAGTATCCCGCTCCGGCGCCTATGCCATGGCCGGATGGGCCACGCTGAAACATTTCGGCCATGAAGGATTCCAGGCTGTTCTGGGCGGCATACTCGAAGTCCAACATGAATTGCGCTCACGGATCGAGTGCGAATCGGATATGGTATGTGTCAACTCTGATGATAATGGATTTGTGACCCTATTTCGAGTTTATCCCTCCAACGTTAACGCCTCGGTTCAATACAGTAAGGAATTAAATTGGCCCGATAGTAAAAACGAATTGATGAAACATAACCGCCTCCAGGAAAAAGTAGCAGACAAACTCTGGAATTGGTACAAGGAAGGTAAAATCATCGACGGGTGTCAGATCACTTACACCAGTTTAAGTACCGGATTCAGACCGACCATGTACAACCGCGATGAAAGCGATCCCAATGCCATGATTTATGCACTCAAATCCTTTCCCATGAATGTATTCATTGACGCCGAGTCGATGGAAACTCTCATTAAAGTGGTTAACGCGGCCAGGGATGAAGTGATCGCCGAAGGGTGGTTATAAGACACTGCTTTCTGTTGTTATCCGGGGGGCTTCGGCCCCCTGGATGTCACTGCGCGGGCAATACCCTCAATCTCAATCGTATCGCCTGTGTTGGTTTTCCCGAATGTCCACCATCCGAAATGAACGCCAACTCATAATCCCCCAAAAAACCGGGCCCCGGTATCCAATGAAAAATCCCACTCCGGGCATCCAACATCGAACCCACAGGTAATTCCCGCTGCTTCCCGTCTACAATCATATACCCTTGAATCACTCCTTCCCCGAAATCATCCGCCACCATTACCGCAATCCGCTCCAATACCCGAACCTCAATCGCGATGACGCCGTCCCGGTCCGGGTAAACGTCCATCCATTCCCCATTCTCCTGAAAGCCTTTCATCACCTTAACGCTTGATATTTCACGTCCCGTTTCCCATTTGCGACGCTGCATCCTTCCATTGGGAGCAGCCGGTTGAGTGTCATTCCGAATCGTAAAAAAACGGCTTCCGATCCCGTCCGTGTTGCCGCCACTATCACACGCCGACCAACAAATGGTATGAAGTCCATTTGCGTACCCCCGCGTATCAAGATAAAAATAACCGGCAGCGCCACTGCTGTTTGCGTACCCGGGGAATAGCGATGAAATATCGCTTCGGTAAATATTATAAACCGGATGCCCCAACTGTACCGAATCCACCCATACATCGATACCGGACCCATCGCCGGCAATTTGATTGGGCATGGGCGTCAAGACCCATCCCCAATTCACAAACTCCGAACCGGTTGCAACTCCTCCTTGCAAAGGCGTATCGAGCGCGCCAAACGGTTTGACCCCATGCGCATGATCACAGGTAATCGTTTTATACCCCAGAACCGATGTTTTTCCTTCGTTATCTTCCGCTACCGCCACCAACGTGTAAGACCCATTCCCACCTCCGGGAAGAAAATGAGTTAGCAACATATAACCCCATCCGGCGTTCGAGTTATCGGGGTAATCGGGAAACAATCCCTCCACATCGGGCCGTGCGTTCTCAATACATACCCCATCGCCAATATAAACCATTCCCCCATTTTCCTGACGATAAATCTTAACCGATTCCACCCCGATATCGTCCAATACCCATCCGGTAACCGCAATCGAACCGGTTATACCCGTTACCCCATCGGCCGGAGAATCAAAACTACCGATCGGAGAATTGGTGGAAGCATAGACTTTTAAGGTGACTGGAATAACCTGCGGAGAATTCGATGCACCGGTGGCAGAAACGGAAATCGAACCGGTATAACTACCCGGAGTAAGCCCGGTCCCATTGGGGGTAACGGTTATCACACCCGTACCGGTTCCTGAGGTCGGTGAACACGTTAACCACGAAACAGTCGCGGATACCTGCCAGTTCAATGTGCCCCCGCCGGTATTGGTAATCGTCAACGCACGCGCATTCGAGTGAAAATTTCCGGCGGCACCGAAAATGAATTGATCGGCGCTTAACCCGATCACAGGACCGCCATTTCCGGATAAAATCGAAAATACCGCATCACTGGTATCCATGAAACCTGAGTTCAATGAATAAGCCACTGAAACCAGACAGGAAGAGGAAACCGCACCCGGAACAACCCAGGAATAAGATCCCGTGTTGGACGTCGAATCCACAATAGAGGTCCAATGAGCACCGTTATCGGTCGAATACCGCAGGGATACAGTGGAAAGGGGTTCCAGGCTTTCCCAGCGAATGGTAACCGTGGTTCCGCTCACCCATGTTTCCCCGCCATTCGGTGAGATGAGTGTGGGAAGACCCAATTCGTCTGCGCCCATATCGACCCGTCCATGAATCACCCGTTCCTGCCCATCCCTATCCATCACATTTGTTCCGGGCGAGTAGGAAGGATCGCCCGCATCAACAGCCGGCGAATCGGGATGAATATGAAAATTAGAGCCTCCGGCATTCAAAAAACGCGGGTTTTTAAAAAGCGAATGCGCATCCTTACCGGTTGCAGCCCGGTAAGCGGAAAACCCGGTATACTCGGCCCCGTTCCAATTAAATGCAGCCGAGGATTCACCGCTCTCCGTATACCACAGGTTATAATCAAGGGTGTTATCGGTATTTCCCTCATCGGAGGCAACCATCAGATTCTGCGAGTTACTATACACCATATTGTTTTTCACGATGTTATGACTGGCATATTGGATCCAGAATTCGCCGTTTCCATCGTGAAGGGAATCGTTTTTATACAGGGTATTGTTATAGAAATAGCAATAACTCGTGCGCCCGGCGCTTTCCTCGTAACCGCCGAACACGATTCCTGCTTTGTCGTTGTTATAGATCAGATTGGAGCGAACGATGATCCCGGTTGCCGAATAACTCGCGTTCTCCGCGCCGATCTCCATTCCCAGGTCGCATTCATGCACCACATTATATTCAATAGTAATATCTTTTCCCCCATCCACATAAATCCCGGCCGCATACCCGCCGCCATAGGACGAGCGGGCACGGTAAACCGTATTGCCACTACACTTACCGTTTCTCGCAACGCCATAGTTTCCGGTCCAGGATTCGCCCCCAATGAAATCGATCGCAATATTGTTGATATCATGAACAATATTACGTGATACGGAAAAGCCCGTGATATTCCCATTTAAGGTGATCGCTTCGCTTTCGGCCGCATCGCAGTCATAGACTTCGTTTTCTTCAATCACCAGGTTGGATATGGCTGTGGAGCGGGTACCGTAAACCGTAATCCCCATGGCATCTTGCCCCCGAATGTTGTGGATTTTGCAATCCCGAATTTCGATGTTGGTGCCGGAGCCCTCGATCCGAATCCCCGAGCCGTCGTTTACATTCAAATTATTCCGTATTTCAAGGCCGATGATCTTAATATAATTCTTATCTTTCATATAGACCATATGCTTCCCTGATACGCCTTCCCCGTCCAGGCAAACGGATTCATCGGGGTATCCCCGCAGGGTAATATAACCCGAGGTTCCATTTCCACTCGATGGGATCGTGATTTTTTCATGATACACGCCGGAGCGGACCAGGATCACATCGCCAGGGGATGCGGCATTCAATGCCTGTTGAATGACCGAATAATCGCCGCCGGCTTTGGCCACAGTGATTTCCCTGGCCCCCAGGTTTCCACAAATAAAAAAGATCGATAAGAAAATAAAGAATATTTCATTTGAACGCATATGACGCATTTCGCTTGTCTCCTTCTCTCTTCAATTCCCCTGATTCCACACCGAATTTTAAATCGCGACTGGCTGTTGCGGTGGATATTATTTTGAACAGCGACATGTAGTCTTTCCTGGTAAACATTCGATTCCCGTACGTCTCTTTGGCGAATTTGAGCCGGGTCTCCGTTGTGACAGGCTCCGCTTTAAATTCAACGAAAAATTCGTTTAAAGCGATTAAAATAGCCTCTAAATTAAATTCGACAAAATCTTCGGAAGAACCTTTTTTATCGGCGCTTTCTAATGCCGCATAATAGTCTTGCTGGTTTTTTTTTACAATGGATTCGATCGATATCATTTCGAATAAGGGATGCCAGGCCATTAGAAGTCGATGTTCCCAAAGTCTCCCGATTCTTCCGTTTCCATCGCTAAACGGATGAATGAACTCCAACTCATAGTGAAATACAGCAGATTTCACCAGGGGATGAACCTCTTTATTATTTTTTAAAAACGAAAACAGGTTTTCCATATGACCACGAACAAGTCGCGCAGGTGGTGCAATATGTCCCATTTTATCCTGAACTAAAATTCCGACACCTTCTGTTCTGAATTTGCCCGCATCCGGGATGATGCCATTCATTAAGATTTTATGGGCATGACAGAAATCCTTGATCGAGTGGGCATGGAATGTTTTTATTTTGTTATAAGCATCAATCGCGTTTTTTACTTCAAGGATTTCCTTTTCACGCCCGATTACCCTTTTTCCTTCGATAATGGCCGTGATTTGTTCGATGGATAATGGATTGCCTTCGATTGCCACTGTTCCGTGGATGGTCTTGATTTGATTCTCTTTTCTTAATTCGAGTTTGGGGGTAGGACAATTTAATCCTTCAAACCTTCCGGTTAATGCAGCAATTTGCATGCATAAATCCAATATTTTTGGGGTTAACTTAAACGGCGGAACATATTGATTCATATGATGATAGTATCATATGATACTATCATGGTCAAGGGTATTAAATGAGAATTTTAAGGGGGATGCTAAATATCCAACCAGCGTTCGTCATCGCTGTAAGCGATTCCTTTTTCTTTGCAATAATTTTCTGCTTCTTCTGTAAATCCGCAACGGGAGAAAATAAACCCTAAAACGCGATCGATATTTTCACATAATTTTAATTCGGCCAATTTCCTCTCAAAAGCAATTGCCTCTTCTTTGGAAAACCGTCGATTATCACGGTTTTTTACTTCTGAAACAAGAGAGTAATCATCCGTGTTAGCTGCCCTTGCAAAGATATCCACATTAAACCGTCTGGCACAAACCGGCGAATAATCGTATCGCCATACCTTTAATTGTATTTACCCAGAAGGCTGTCATAAAGCGTTTTCAGCTTTACAAATTCCTCGTTGAATTCTCGTTTTATCTCTTTGATATCAAAATGATGAATTTCTTCCTCGTAGACTCCCCGAAATACTTTATCAAAAATATTATCGCTTACTCCCCGATAGCGGAAATTGGAGCTACCCTGGTTGATGATATCCGATCTGACCAGGGCTTTGAGTTTTCGTTCCAATTCGGCATCGGTCATATCCGGTTTCAATTCCCGCAGAATTTCTTCGCGGGTGACTTCCCGATTCCGATTTTGGCAGATATACAAGACGATGTTTTTGGCATTGCGGTCATTGATCTGCGGGAAAGCGCTGGCAATGTATTCCATCCAGGTCCCTTTGATGATTCCCCGGTTATCCAGAGTTTCAAATTCCAGAGTATCGGTCAATCCCTCGATTGTGGTTAGATCTTTATTCCTGGACCGGGAACGAAAGATGGAACTAATATAAAAGGGACTGCCTTCGGATATTTTCGCAAGCAGATAAGCGGTCTGCTCCGTTACCGGTACGCCAAAGAACTGAGAGTATTTGTAAACCATTTCAATGGCTTCATCTTCCGGCATGTTTTCAAGATATTCGTACCTGAACCGGGAGGGGAGCATTTCTTGCAAGAGGTTCATTAACCATCCGACCCAACTGCCGGAGACCAGGAGTGGGGCGATTTTACTCTCGGCTGTGCTTAAATACCCACCCGCCAGGGTATTGGCCAGATTGCTTTTATTTTTATCCCAATAGATCATGGAATTTAAAAATTGAAATTCATCGATCAGTTGAACGATATATTCTTTCTGTTTGAATGCCATATCTTTCGGGGTGTTGCGTACGATTTCCCATAAAATATCCACATTTTCCTGGGCATGGGCATTGGCCGCACTTTCAATAATATCGGTTAAGTATCCCAGTCCTTCTTTATTTGCAATATTTGCGGCTATTTTAAAATCATTTTTCTCCGAAATGGCTAAGTATTGTGTTTTTCGGGTTTTAAACGCAATGTATTGGTAAATAAAGGTAAGAAAAAAATCCTGGCAAAAGTTACCCACCCACATTTTTGTTTCTTTGATCTCATAATAAAATGGGATTATTTCCTCATTTTTGAAGTAAATAATGTTAAACAACCGCTCCATCAGGGCGGTTTTTCCCATTTTACGCCGGGCCAAAATGGCGGTGCTTTGAGATTTCTCTTCTTTAATGTCATCGATCCACTGGAGAAAATAAGCCAGTTCTTCGTTTCGCCCTGTAAATAATTCCGGCTTACCGATTCGTTCTTTTAATGCGTATTCCATGTGCCTTTTATACCATAAATTGATAAGAATATCAATTTATGGTAGTGGTTGTTGGTTGTTGTTGTTGATTGGCTGAAAAAATTTGCTTCCTGAATCAGACGAACCTCTGGCGGAGTGAAAAAATTTGCTTCCGGGGCCAGCCGAACCTCTGGCGGAGTGAAAAAATTTGCTTCCGGGGTCAGACGAACCTCTGGCGGAATGAAATGTTTCCGTTCCGGTGAGGACGGAACCGAATGCGGTGGCTGATGAATGCATCGCCGAAGGAACAGATCGGATTCCGGTGAACAATGACGCATTCACTTGAAGCGTTATTTGAATGAATACCCCGACGACGTTTTAAAACTGTATCCAAAATAAAAGATCACAAAGGACATATGCGCAATGGCAGCCGGAATTATACTTCCGGTATAGATGACTAATATTCCCCCAATAAACGATATTGAAAAACTTCCCAATCCGATCATGATCCGCTGCGCCAGGGTCCGTAACTGGATCCATTGCTCCACCAGAAACAATCCGGTGACCATCAGAATGGAAATCATTGGAGAGATCGATAATTGAGTGACCAGGATCACCAGCAAAATCCCTCTGAAAAAGATCTCTTCCATCAATCCACCAAGAACCGGTGCAATCGGAACCAACGCCCGGGGTAACTTCAAGATGCCATTAATCCAGGGCGCTTCATGGATTTCGGCAAACGGGTTCACCCGTTTGCCCTGAACACTTTTTAAATAAATATGGGTAGAGAATATAGACAGCGTAATTTCGGCAATGATGCCAAGCAGGATCAATGGGAAAAAATGAAATTTGAACGTAAATAATTTCAACAGATCGATGCGATAGGCCATCGAAAATATCAGCATTCCCGTCACACCGAATACATAATAAATCAGACTCAGTACCAGGGATTTGATTTCCGGAAAGGTCAACCGCGTAAAGGTCATTAAATAGAACACCAAACGGTTAATTCGTTTTGACTTCTCATCGAAATACCAGAGAATCCTTCCCCATAAAAGGGTGAATAAAAACGCAGCAACGATAAATCCGGTTAATGCGATTCCATCAGCCATTTTTATTCCTGCCAATTCCAATTAACGCCAGGTTTTGAAACACATGCGTAACCATGGGCAATAGGATGTTATACCCGCCCCAAACGTACAGACTCCCATAAATGCTCCCGGAAACGAATTTCGAAAGCACGGTATGGATTCCGTAATGCAGATGATTCAACGCGTAAATCAACGATGTGATTAAGATAATCACCCCAACCGGCAACGAAAATGTTTTGGCCAAAATGAAAAACCAGCACTGCCGAAAAATAAACTCCTCCCCAATGGCAACAAAACTGATCAATAGAAGAGAAAGAACGGTGTAATGCGATTTCCAATCCGCATGAAGGGTCAGGCCTTTGTATTTTTTACCGGTGGTAACATAAAGATAGATCCGGTTTAAACCGTATTCCAGGAAAATACACCCGGGAATGAACAGCAAGGCCAGGAGGTAAAAAACCGGCGAGGAAACAGATATAAAGTAAAGATCTTTTTTCAATACGCCAATCATGGGTAATAACAGAAAGAAAGGGATGGATAAATACATCAAGGCAAGTCTATTGATTGTTTCATCTCCGTTTCTCTCCAAAACGGATCGAACCGCAAAACTAAATCCGGATGGGTGAACCGATGCCAACAGAATCAATACATCAAGGTAGAGGGTGGGGGAATTCATTCTTTATCCCTCCGAATTCCTTAAAACGCGGATGATTACTGTAAGGCACACCGGGCACACACATGGTCACCAGTTCCGGTATAAACGCTCGCATCACGTACCATCCCTTATCGCGAGTCTCCGGCGGTGTCACATCCAGGTAGACCGCATAATCGCTGATTTGAGATAGTTGACCGATTAAACGACTTAAATCTTTTTTCGTATCACCGGAATCGTAATTCGTCATGGCTGAAAGCAATTTCTTACCTTCTCCCATACTCTCAATCAGCTCCCGCTTTTTTTCGGCGTTGGATGGGATCGAGAAAAACGACACATTTTTATCCAGGTCGGTAAACGTGTCGTTTGACGGATCGTTGAAATATTCCTTCGGCGAATACAGGGGACCGTAAATCCCTAAGAATGCAATGGCCATGGATTCCATAAAACTCCGGTAAAATCCTTTGACCGGGTCCAAATGCCCCTGTGCCCCATACACGATATACGGCCGCTCTTCTTTTTTATTGATAATGGCGGTTCCGAATACATGGGCATCCACTGCATCCAGAATACTCAAATCGAAACTTAATACATCGAAATTGGAATCGTTGCCGAATATATCCGGGTATTGTTTTAAGATCGTCAAATCATCGATGGCAACCGACGGGGACTTTCGCCGCGTGTACCAATTAACCATTAAAGCATCGATTTCAATAAACTCCAGGATGGCATTGGACAGCGCTTTTTCCAGCGTGGCGTGTGCGGCCGTACCCGTGGAAAAACCAGGGGAAAATCCGACTTCGTTTTCTTTCGGATTGATCCGGTACCCCACAAACAACAATTGAATCGGCATCCAGATTTCCAAACCGGGTTTAACCAGAGACGGACATTTGATCCATCCGACAATGTCATCTTTCTCCAATTTTCTAAGCCCTTTGAATTCCCCCTGATTCAGTCTCACATAATCATCGTCGGAAAACAATCGGAGGTAATCAAAGGGAATCACGGTTCCCTCTTTCTGGATCTGATTATAAGACGCGTACTTAAACCGTTGGGTCAATGCGTATTGCGAAACCATCAACG
Organism: Candidatus Omnitrophota bacterium; assembly: GCA_050258455.1. Classification (GTDB taxonomy): domain Bacteria; phylum Acidobacteriota; class Aminicenantia; order UBA2199; family UBA2199; genus JAKAGC01. The sequence goes on from JBLMYT010000047.1 coordinate 41,184, forward strand.
CGTACCGCTCAATGGCTTCTCCCACCAACCGAATAATGGCTTCTTCGTAGAATGTGCCATAACCGGTTAAATGGTATTGAACATCGATATCCGGACGAAGAAGCACTTTGTGATAATAAGGCATTTGACCGGATAAGGATTTGATATCAAGATTATCCGCGTATTTCACGGGCCCCACCATGAGACTCTGGATGATTCCCACATGCTCGGAACAAATCCGTTTGAATATGTTCTCAATCAAATGGGTCGGATAAGGATAATACGTTAAGTTCACATGGCCTCCTTACCGGATCCCTGACCCAGATCGATCCGGGTTAACATTTCATTGACAATACGCTGCGAGGAGGTATACATTTCATTCATTTGCGATTTGGAAATGAACCCGCATGCCGGACAATACGGGACGCGCAATAAATCCTGAACCTGAATTTCCAGCATGGGAAGATAAATATTAATGACCCGCCCGGCCAACCGGAACATCCCCAGAGTCGCGTAGAGAAAACCTTCGGTTAGAACCGCGGCCGTGAGCATATGGGTGGTGGGGGTAAAGCTCACCTGTTTAACGTCCGAATCTCTCGTTACGGGATGCGCTCGGGTGAATTCCACAAACTGATGATACACCACCGTATCCTGCATGCGAGCCAGCATCCGATGTTCAAAACATTCGAAACAACCTGTCTGCGTCACAATGGTCGAAAGAAGAGTCATAAACGGTCCATCCGTGAAACCGAGAATCATGGGTTTTTCCATGCTGATTAAGATCCGGTTTAAATTTCGCATCAGCGAAATATGGGGCGACGTTAAACTGACCAGCACACAGGCGTAAACCGATAATTGATCCCGGTACTTTTCCAATCCTTTTAAATGATCGATGGCTTCATTTTTGGTGGTCAGATCGATTTTCGAGATCCCGGAAAATGTCTCATTGTCCATGATGTCAAGCGGTAACTTGATTTGACCGGCAATTAATTTTGCCGCTTCCTTGGCGTATGCATTGTCGGAAACCAGCAGCACCGGTTTGGCGTCATAAATATAATTCTCAAACCCGGACATGGTGCCGCCCAGCAATGCGGTCACAATCCGAGAAACGTCCCGATCCGAATCATTCAACAGAAATCCCTGGGTTCTGATGCTTTCCACAATCTCGACATAGGAGCGGAGTTCTCCGGTACTGGCTTCTTCTTCCCGACCGATACGTTCGACGTCGGCTTCCCCGTTTTTAATCAATTCGTCGATGACATGAACGAAGAAACGTTTGACCTTCTCCTCCTGACCATGCAGGCGAACGATCGCTTCATTATAACTCCATACGCCTTTCCTGAATCGGATTTCATCCGCATGGCTATAAAAAATACGTACGCCCTCTTTGAGCTGGTATACACTCTTTCTTTCCTCTCTTTCATTTTTCTCGTTGTTTTCATTGTTTTCGGCCGACATGCTAGGGTTCCTCCTATTTTCCAATGACTGTTAAATGAATGACATGCTGGGACAATCCATCCAGACCTAACGTCTCTTCCAGTTTGTGTTTGGCATAACCGCCAATATCGCAGGGACCGATTCCCATGGCCGTGCAGATCAAATGAACATTCTCGGATATTTCCCCGGCTTCGATAAACGCATATGCCATTCCCGAATCCCCGTATTTCCTGGAATTCTCATAAAGTTTATAGACAAACACCAATAAAAAATTCGATTGATGGACCTCGATTTCCGAAAATTGACCCATCGACGAAAGATTAAAATCCGCATCCGATGGATGGATCAATTTGAGCGAATGGTATTGCGGTACATATAAGTAAGATCCCCGTTCCAGACCATCGATATTCTGTGCGATGATATAGAGATCGATCGGGTTCAACCCACCACCGGAAGGTGCTGTTCTCACATCCAGCTCATCGTTGGTTCCCAATGACGCGGTTTGAGGCATTCCATTCAAATGCAGGGTTCCGGACACACCCTGTCCATGAAATAGAATCGTGGCAAGCTCTTCCAGGGACATGGACCGTCCGGAATAACGTCGCACACTGCGTCGGCTCCGGATGACGGATCCGATCGGGGCAGTGATGTTTTTATACTTCGGTAAAGGAATCAGATTTTTCGGATCTTCCTTTGCTTTTCGCATCGCTAACGTACCCATCACGGTGGGCAGACGGTAATTGTTGACACCGATCATCATCCCCATTTCCGGGTCGGATCGTCGGTAATTCAACAGGTAATCCTCGCTCAGCAACCGGTTTTGGGATAAGACGAGGCCTCTGAAAACCACTTCCCCGGTTTTGACGGCTGTCGAATCGGCGTAAACCGACATGGGAAGGTTCCCGCTAAACCCCACGATATCGGACAGATGAGGCAGTTCCTTTGCAAAAAATTCCTCAATGGTCATGGCGGTTTTTTTTGAATGATTCTTTTCGTTTTCCTCTTTTTTTTTCATCATGATCATCTCCTTTTCCCCGGAATCGATTTGAACAGAATCGTCCAATAAGGCGCTTGTCGGAAACAGCATTTCGAATGATCGCGTTCACTTTCGGTGGAATGATTGAGGCGATGCATCCAATGATTCATCAATAACCGGATATCTTCGGATTTAAATTTCCCTTCGACTCGTTTTAAAATGCGTTTCATGCAAACCGGTTGGTCGTCCATCACATCCAAATCATGGGAGACTTTCTCGGCCAGGCACCCGCCGCAGCAACTGTCATTGAACGCACACGAGGCACATGAACCTTTTAGGTTTCTTTTGATGGTGGAAAATAACGCGTCCATTTGTCGATGGACCAGATCGAAATCCTCTTTGCCATTGAAGTTTTTTCGGAAGATTTTCGGGTTGGGTCGAATCAGGGGACAGGGTAAAATCACTTTATCCGGGTTAATGGCAAAGAAGTTGACACCCGCTTCGCATCGTTTGGTGGTAATGGATTCGATCGGAAATGAAAAACTGGAGGCCGAAGACTCCTGAAAATCGATATATTCTTGATGGTTCAGTTGAGCGGCAATGATTCGAGTCAACGCCATTTCATGGAGTTTGACATTCGCGCTGGCTTGTTTTCCTTTTTGAATGCGAACCACCGGAGAAAATCGCACGTACGCGCAACCGTGATCGATACATAAACGGACGACCTTTTCGATCTCCTCGAGGTTTTCTTCGTACACCGTAAAGCCGGTTCCGACAGGAATGCGGTTTTGAACCATTAATTGAATGGCCGATAAGGTCCGGTCAAACGTGTCGTTTCCTCTGAAATACTCGTGCACGTCTCGGGTGGCACCGTCGAGGCTGACGCGAACCCGCAACCGAAATTTTCCACGCAGATCAGCGATCAAGCGTTCGTTGATCAGAAGACCATTGGTTAAAATATTAATCATGAATCCAAGGTCGTGCGCAACATCGATGATGTTCAGGATATCGGGATGAAGGAACGGCTCTCCGCCAGTCAGGGTTAAGTAGCGATGTCCGTTCTCCCGCGATTCGGATAAGATATGCCGGATATCGGCCAATTTCATATCCACGGCATCTTGTTTTTCATCCACTCGCCAATTAAAACAAAATCGGCAATTCTGTAAACAACGTTCGGTGATATACAATCCAATTGCCAAAATGGACTCCTTTCCCAAAAATGTTTAAAACGATTAATGTTCTCCCTGTTTTAAAATTGTATTTTATCCAATCGAAAAAAATAATTCAAGAGCATTAAAATTTTTTTATAAAATTTCCATAAAATAACTGCCGTTTATTTTCGACTGTTTTTAACGTTTTTAACGATGCGTTTGACATCGTTTGACATCATTTGACATAAAAATGGAGATATAGTATGATTTAAATGCAAAGGAGAACAGATGCCTGATAATATTATTATAAGGACGGAACATGTTCGGAAAAGTTATGGAAAGGCCGTGGTTATTAATGATATTTCTCTTGAAATTATGGAAGGAGAAATCTTTGGTATCGTGGGTCCGAATGGGGCCGGGAAAACGACCTTTATCGAGTGCATGGAAGGATTACGGAAACCGGATGGAGGTACCATTCGGGTGAAGGGAATGGACCCGGTTAAGGATCGGTATGCCCTGAGTGCTTCCATCGGGATTCAGTTGCAGGAATCGGAATTACAGCCCCGGATTAAATTGGGGGAAGCCGTTGATCTTTATGCGTCGTTTTATTCAAAGCGGGCCGATCAAAAGGTTTTACTGGACCAATTGGGACTTACGGATCAAAAAAACACCATGTTTTCCAAACTTTCGGGGGGGCAAAAGCAACGCCTCTTTGCTGCGCTGGCACTTATCAATGATCCGGATATCGTGTTCCTGGATGAATTGACCACCGGCTTGGATCCTCACGCGCGTCATGGGACATGGGAGATGATCCGGGGTATTCGTAACCGGGGTAAAACCGTTTTTTTGACGACCCATTTCATGGAGGAAGCGGAAAAATTATGCGACAGGGTCGCGATCATCGATCAGGGACGACTCATTGCTCTGGATACACCGGGCAATCTGATTAAAAAACTGGACGCAGAAACCCGAATTACATTCAGGGTGAATGAAAACGTTCAGGCGAACGCTTTGAATGCTTTGGACGGGGTCAATGGGATAACCCGGGTTGAAAACAAGCCTGATACCGTGATTGTTTATGGAAAAGGAGCTGAATTGCTTACCGGGTTGATTAACCGGCTGAGTGTCAATGGAATTCCATTCAGTGATTTGGCTGTGATGACTCCCAATCTGGAAGATGTGTTTTTGACACTAACGGGGAAAGAAATGGGAGAAGCGAATGGAGGCCGTTCATGAAAGGCGTATGGAAATTAACGTTTGTTGAAATGAAATTATTTTTTCGAGAGCCGATGGCTGCTTTTTTTACTTTGGCTTTTCCTCTAATGATGCTGCTTTTATTTGGGGGAATTTATGGAAATAAACCCAATTACCTTCTGGGCGGCATGGGATATATCGATACAGCCATTCCGGCGCTTATTGCGCTGATTATTGCTACCAGCAGCATGCTGACGCTTCCGATCCAGATTGCCACTTACAGGGAAAATAAAATCCTTCGTCGACTTCGAGCAACTCCTTTACGCCCGCATGCGATCATTATCGCTCAGGTGGTCAATATTTTTTTGATGACAACCGCGGGAATGGTCCTGCTGGGCATTGCAGGAAAATTGATTTTTAATGCGACGTTTCCGACGCATGTTGTGGATATGACGCTCGCGTATTTATTTTCCTGCCTGACCTTTTTTATATTGGGCTTTGTATTGGCGAGTGTGTTTACGAGTCCTCGCGTGGCCATGTCGGTAGCAATGGCGATTTTCTATCCGATGATTTTTCTATCCGGGGCAACCATTCCGTTTGAAATATTACCTTACGCCATACGGCCGTACAGTCGAGCTTTACCTTTGACTCAGGTTGTGATGTTATTGCGGGGAGTTTGGCGTGGCGAGGCGTTTTCTGCCCAGATAGGGCCGATCATCTACCTGTTGATTATGTTTATCTTGGGATTATTCCTTACGTCGCGGATTTTTCGCTGGGAATAGCTGGGAATAAAAAGGGTAGGGGTTGTATGAAGAACTTTTAAAGAAATTTTCCATACAACCCCTCTTCATTACGTAAAAATTACTGTGAAACGATTAAACTACCAACTACAGCACGAGCTGCAGGAGCAATTTCCACCTCCACAGGTAGAACTGGCTCCGGGCGTCAGTGCTATTTTTTGTACCCCCAGTTCGATCGTCGATAAGATTTGACTTGTAAAGGTTACCATATTCTCCTCCTTTTCAAAAAACATCCAATGGTCTTTAAGCGGTCGTTCGCGACCGTTCAGGCCATTATTGCCCAACCGGAAGGATGACTTCCGCCTGGATATCTTCCTTTTTTACATAGGAAGGGTTGTTTAGTAATATGAGAATTGCCTGGGAGTTCGTTTGTTTCATGTTTCGAGTACGCATTAATCGGAGCGTATCTTGTTGAGTCCCAAAGATATTCTCATAAGGGCCGGTATGCATCCGTCTGACGACCTTTCCCATTTTTACCTGATCAACTTTAAGAGGCGGTTTAAACGTTGCCGACATTTGCCTGTCACCGATCGGAAAACCGACTTTCATTTTCACTTCCTCTTTCTGGTCCCTGGGAGTATTCGTAAATACAACCATGGGGGGGCCTCCCGGTGAAAGTTTTTGGGCAAAGAAGTCTTTCATAAAGTTATCGACAAATTCCCCCAATTTTGAAACCGGGCCCTTGTATTCCTTGTACACGATCTGGTAATTAATGGAATCTTCCGTTCTAAGAAGCGGTGCTGCCAGGAGCGGGGGGCTTCCTTCGAGCGGAATAAGCACTTCCGTTTTAATCTCCTCCGGGCGTACAAATGATGGATTGTTTACAAACCTAAGAATGGTGTATTTCTTAGTCCAATTGTAGCCCCTGTTGCTCGCCAGTCCCTTCATGCGTTCATGGGTGCCGAAAAGTTTTTCATAGGGTCCCGTATGCACGTATTTCGCAACAGACGGGAGATTCATCTCCTGGCTCTTTAATGGAGACTTCACTTTTTCCCTGCCGGAAACAGGAAAGCCAATTTCCATTTTTACGTTCCTGTCCCTGGAATTTTTCGGCTCATTGTAAAAAAGAGCCATGGGTTGACCGAGCGGAATAAGCTTTTGATCGAAGAAGTTTTTTGTGAATTCATTCATGAACTGATTCAATTGTTCCACCGAACCTTTAAACTCTTGTGAAACGAATATAAAAGGTTTTTCCGTTTCAACCGTAAATGGCTCGCTCTGTCTCACAGGCTCTCTTTGTCCCATAATAAATAAAGGGATGGCAACTAAAATGAGAATCAAAAAGATTTTTTTCATTTTAATTTCCTCCTGCGTCGAATTGTAGACTTCCGGGAAAAAAAAGTCAAATATAAAAAATTTTTACTATTTTCCAACCGATATGAAATGATGACTGAACGGCTCATGGAGATTCTTGATAATTGACAAAATCAGAGAAAATGTTTATTATTTTTGTTAGATTTATTTTATCTTCAATAAATTATCTTTCAATAAAAAAAAACAAGACATCGATTTTGAATTTTAAATATCAACGGTTATGACAACGATTGATAAATAAAGCCATGAATTTATAAATTTTAAAAGTAAAAGAAGGTGGCAAATGAGAAAATTGGATCCCCTAAATATCGCTGACATGTTTGCATTAACTCCGGTTCAGGAGGGAATGCTTTTTCATTATTTAAATGATACCCAACGTGAGCTTTATTTTGAGCAATTATGTCTGGATGTTTCCGGAGAAATCGATATCGCGATTTTTGAAAAAGCCTGGAATTCCGTCATTGAAGCCAATGGGGCACTTCGAACCGTTTTTCGTTGGGAACACCTGGACAAGATGATGCAAATTGTTTTGAAAGAGAACCGGGTTAACTTAACCGTTCATGACATCACGACTGAGTTGAGGGACGATCATAAACAGAAAAAATTGGAAAAGATAAAAGTCGATGATCGGCGTAAGGGGTTTGATTTACGACAGGTTCCGTTTCGGATTATTTTATGTAAATTGGAGGAAAAGAGATATGCCGTCATCATCAGTCATCATCATATTTTGTATGATGGATGGAGTAATGGCATCATTTTGAACGAATTTTTTCAGGCATACCAGGCGTTGTCTACGCGGGCCACCGCAGCCGGTGACCGGTCGATAATGGCGAGAGAAAAATTGAAATCGCCTCCAAAACCTTCATTTAAGGAGTTTATTAAATGGATTCAGGTTTATGACCGGAATAAGCATGAACGATTCTGGAAAGATTACCTGGAAGGGGTTGCGTTTTCAACCGGATTTCCCATAAAGAAACAAAAAAAATCGGATGGGATAAACCCCAATCGGAAATATACGGTAGTTTTGGAAGATATAAACGCGAAGTCGGATCAATTTCTTGTGGGTGCTCGGATCACCTGGGCTTCCTTTTTTTACACAGCCTGGGGAATCGTGTTGCAACGGTATAAAAACAGCGACGATGTACTTTTCGGCACCACGGTATCGGGCCGATCCGGTGCGAAAATCAAAGGCATCGAAGAAATAACCGGGTTATTTATCAATACGGTTCCTCTGCGTGTCAACGCATACCGGGAAGAACGCGTGATGGATGTGGTGACTCGAATCGATGCATCGTATCGTTTACGTGAGGAATATGAATATACGCCCTTAGTCGATATAAAGGCTTTCGGTTCGCCGGCTGGCGGTGAATTATTTGATACGATTGTGGTTATCGAGAATTACCCGGTGAGTCCTTCTTTAAATCAAGGCGGGGCATTATCCGTTAACTCGTATTCGGCGGTCGGGATGACCAATTATGATTTAACGATAGGGATTATGCTTTTCGATACGATTGAAGTGGAATTCAATTGGAATCCCGGTTTATTTGATGAGCCGGGTATCATACGGTTGGCCGGGCATTTTTCGCGGATCGTGCGGCAGATGATGGAAGACCCTTTGCGTACGATGGTCGAGTTGGAACTCGTCACTGAGGAAGAGAAAGTGCAATTGTTAATGGTTTTCAACAATCATACCTTTGATTTTCCTCAAGATAAAACCATTCATGGACTGTTTGAAGAGCAAGCGATGCGTGTGGGTGATAAAATTGCGCTTATTGGTTCGACTTCCGGAGGGGCGCTTCGCGAAGCGCCCCTACAAATTTCTTATCGAGAACTGGATGAGCGATCCAATGGTCTGGCATGTGCGTTAAGAGAAAAGGGAATCGCGCCCGACACGATTGTTGGAATAAAAATCGAACGTTCCATTGAACTGATCATCGGTATTCTGGGCATATTAAAAGCTGGGGGCGCCTATCTTCCCATTGACGCGGCGTATCCCCAAGAACGCATCGATTATATGTTAAAGGATAGTGGGGCGCTCTTTTTGATAACTCATTTCGTAGGGGCAGACCCATGTGTCTGCCCGTGTGCTTCTGTTTTACCGGCCACCGGCCACCGGCCACCGGCCACTTCTCTCGCTTATGTTATTTACACGTCCGGTTCAACGGGTAGACCCAAAGGGGTATTAATCGATCATCCAGGGGTTATAAATCTGATACATGCGCATTGGGAGAGCTTTGGAGAAACCTCGGATTCGCGGTTTAGTCAGGTGGCCAGTCCGGGTTTTGATGCCATGGCATCCGAAGTTTGGCCGTGTTTCGCATCTGGGGCAGCGTTATGTATTGCGGATAACGAAGTCAAAGTAAACCCGTCCGGGATGAAGGATTTTTTAATTCGAATGGGAATAACGATTTCGTTTCAACCCACCGTCATGGCAGAGCAATTATTGAATGAATCCTGGCCCGACCATGGCACGGCATTAACCGCGCTGCTGTCGGCAGGGGATAAGTTGAACCATTATCCCCGCCATTCGTATCCCTTTACTCTTTATAATTTGTATGGGCCCACCGAAGATACGGTTTGGACGACATGGACCGAAGTGGAAATCGACAGGGAGACGGATCAACCCCCTTCGATCGGGAAACCGATTGCCAATCATCGGGTATATATTATGGATTCGGAATTAAGGTTGCAGCCTGTGGGTATTCCCGGAGAATTATGTATTGGGGGAGTCGGGTTAGCGCGGGGATATTTAAACCAACCGGAATTAACATTTGAAAAGTTTTCCGGTTGCCTTAATCGAACCCATACCCATAACAAGAACCAAAACAAAAGTTTTTGCGGAGCTTTTTTCAAAAAGCGACCCGCCGGAGGCAAAATTTACAAGACAGGAGATTTAGGGAGATGGCTGGGCAATGGGAATATCGAGTTTTTGGGGCGAATCGATCATCAGGTAAAAATAAGGGGTTTTCGGATTGAGCTGGGGGAAATTGAGAACCGGTTAATCCATCATCCGGATATCCGTGATGCCATTGTCGAATGCAGGAAGGATCCGGCGGGGGATAAATATTTATGTGCCTACGTTCTTTCGGATAAGAAGCGTGGAGATTCGGAATGGCGGGAATACTTATCGGCGCATTTGCCGGACTATATGATTCCTTCGGTTTTTATACAATTGGAAGAAATTCCCTTAACGGTGAATGGTAAGGTCAATCGATCTGCATTGCCTGAACCGGAAATTCTACCTTTAAAAAAATATGTGGCGCCGCGGAATGAAACCGAAGAAAAATTGGTGGCCATTTGGGAAGATGTTCTGCGTGTTTCCAATGTTGGGGTTCACGATAACTTTTTCGAACGGGGGGGACATTCGTTAAAAGGGGCACTATTGGTATCCAAAATCCATCGGGAATTTAATGTCGATGTTCCCTTGCCGGTGATATTTTTAAATGCGACCATAGAGACATTAGCCCAATATATTCAAAAAACAAAACGAGAGGTTTATAAAGCAATCGAACCGGTCGAGGAGAAAGAATACTATATCGTATCTCCGGCACAGAAACGGTTGTATATGATGTACCGAATGGATGAAGGTCATACCGTTTACAATATTCCGTACATCGCGCAATTGGATGGGGATATAAATATCGCCAAACTGGAGCACACGTTCCGCAAATTAATCGATCGTCATGAGAGTTTGAGAACGTCGTTTCATCTTGTGGATGACGAACCGGTGCAGCGTATTCATGACCATAAGGATGTATTTCTCACGCCGTACACGGCCGGTACAGCGATCGGTGACTCATCCGTCGCAGAAATTATTCGCACGTTTGATCGTCCGTTTGATCTTTCGGTTGCACCTTTATTTCGATTGGGGGTGATGAAATTAAATGCGCAGCGTTCCCTTCTTATGGTGGATATGCATCATATCATATCGGACGGAACATCCGGGCACGTATTGGTAAGCGATTTTATGACATTATATGGCGGGGGTGAATTGGCGGAACCCACCATTCGATATAACGATTATGTCGAATGGCAAAAAAGGAAACGGAATGAGGCATGGATCAAATCGCAGGAAGTTTATTGGATGCGTGAATTCGAAGGCGAAATTCCGATCCTGGAACTTCCGACCGATGATATCCGGCCTTCGGTCAAGCATTTTGAAGGAAGTCATTCGCACGTTGAAATCAACCGAGAACTCACTGCTGCATTGAATGAATTGGCGTTAGAGACCGGAACCACGTTATTCATGATATTGTTGACAATATATAATATATTTTTATATCGGCTCAGCGGCCAGGAAGACATCATCGTGGGAACGGTATTATCGGGCCGCGACCACGTGGAACTGGAAAAAATGATCGGGATGTTTGTTCACACACTGGCCCTTCGGAATTTCCCTACGGGAGAAAAGCGCTTTATCGATTTTTTATCGGAGATCAAAGATAAAACGTTAAGATGTTTTGAAAATAGCGATTATCCTTACGAGGAATTGATTGACAATGTTTTGGTAACCCGAGATGTGGGGCGCAACCCTTTATTTGATACCATGCTGGTGTTGCAGAATATGGATATGTTAAAATTGGAAATTCCGGGCTTAAAATTATCCCCCTATAACTACGAAACGCGTACATCGAAATTCGATTTGACGTTAATTGCAATGGAAGAGGACGGCACGCTTTCCTTTACCTTTGAGTATCAAACGAAATTATTTAAAAAGGAAACCATCGATCGGTTTATCGGTTATTTTACTCAGGTAATAACCGGCGTCATAAACAATAAAACCGGTGCTGTTTCGGATTTTGAAATCATCACCGACGATGAACGCAAACGCTTATTATTTGATTTTAATAATACCGAAACCGCATATCCGAAAGCTAAAACCATTCTTGAGTTATTTAACGATCAGGTAATGGCGGGGGCGGATCATCTGGCCCTGATCGGTCCCACTTCTGTAGGGGCGCTTCGAGAAGCGCCCCCGAAAAACAATTATTGGGCGATTCGCGAATCGCCCCTACAAATTTCTTATCAAGAACTGGATGAGCGATCCAATGGTCTGGCATGTGCGTTAAGAGAAAAGGGAATCGCGCCCGACATGATTGTGGGAATAAAAATCGAACGTTCGATTGAACTGATCATCGGTATTCTGGGCATATTAAAAGCCGGTGGGGCATACCTTCCCATTGATCCCGAATATCCGAACGAACGGATCGATTATATGCTAAACGACAGCCAGGCGCGATTTTTGATAACTCATTTCGTAGGGGCAGACCCATGTGTCTGCCCGTGTGCTTCTATTTTACCTGTAACCGGCCACCGGCCACCGGCTACTTCTCTTGCTTACGTTATTTACACGTCGGGATCAACCGGTAGACCCAAAGGGGTATTAATCAATCACGACGGCCTCATTAATCTCATTTATGCGCATCGCGGGGTCTTTGGAGAGACCTCGGATTCGCGGTTTAGTCAGGTAGCCAGTCCCGGTTTTGATGCCATGGCATTTGAAGTTTGGCCATGTTTGGCGTGCGGTGCGGTGTTGGTTATCGTCGATCGTGACGTAAGGCTCGATCCGTCTCAGATGAAGGACTTTTTAATTCGAATGGGAATCACCATTTCGTTTCAACCCACCGTCATGGTGGAGCCATTATTGAATGAATCCTGGCCCGAATATGGTACGGCATTAAACGCATTGCTGACAGGAGGGGATAAATTAAACACGCGTTTGAAACGCCGGTACCCATTTATTCTTTATAATTTATACGGACCCACCGAAGATACGGTTTGGACCACGTGGACCGAAGTGGAAATCCAAATGGAGAAGGATCAAACACCTTCGATCGGAAAACCGGTTGCTAATCATCGGGTCTATATTATGGATGTTAATTTAAGATTGCAGCCGGTGGGTGTGCCCGGAGAAATATGCATTGGAGGAATCGGATTAGCGCGGGGATATTTAAACCAACCGGAATTAACCGAGGAGAAGTTTATCGGTAGCCGGTTGCCGGTAGCCGGTTGCCTTAATCGAACCCATACCCATAACAAGAACCAAAACAAAAGTTTTTGCGGAGCTTTTTTCAAAAAGCGACCCGCCGGAGGCAAAATCTACCGAACGGGAGACCTGGGAAGATGGCTTTCGGATGGGAACATTGAATTCCTGGGGCGGATCGATCATCAGGTGAAGATAAGGGGGTTTCGGATTGAGTTGGGTGAGATTGAGACCCGGTTGGTCAATCATCCGGATATCCGGGATGCGCTTGTCGTATGCAGGGAAGATGGATCCGGGGACAAACAGTTATGTGCGTATATCGTTTCAACCACTCACATTCAAGCTTCCGAGATAAGAGAATATTTACGGGCGTTTTTACCCGGTTACATGGTACCGGCAACCGTGGTTGGTATGGAATCCTTTCCATTAACCGCGAGTGGGAAGATCGATCATCGGTTATTGCCCCACCCGGAAGAAGCGACTCATAACGATGATGCCGACTATGTCGCACCGAAACATGGGATCGAAAAAAAATTGGTGGAAATCTGGGAAAAGGTACTGGGGAGACACACGGTCGGTATCCATGATAATTTTTTTGAAACCGGTGGGGATTCGATCAAAGCCATCCGGATCATTTCGCGCATGAATCATGAAGGTTATAAGCTCGATATGAAAGATCTGTTCCAATACCCCTCGATAGCGAAGTTAGCGCCTCATGTAAAAAAAGTAAAACGCATTCCCGATCAATCCGTTATTACTGGAATTGTTCCCTTAACTCCTATTCAGAAGATGTTTTTTAACTCCCGTCACTTTCACCCCCATCATTACAACCAGGCGGTTTTCCTTTATTCGAAATCGGGATTCGATCGAGACATCATTAAAAACGTGTTTTCCGACATTCAGGCCCATCATGATGCGCTCCGCATGACCTTTCGGGTCGATTCGGAAACGGAAACGCGAGACGTGATTCAAATCAATCATGGGGCGGATTATCCGTTATCTCTCGAAGAATATGATTTAAGAAAAAGCCAGAACGGTATCGGAGAATTGGAGGAAATCGTCAATCGTATTCAGTCCGGTATCGATCCGGAAAAAGGTCCGTTAATGAAACTGGGCTTATTTCATTTGAATGATGGCGACCGTTTATTCATCGCCGTTCATCACCTGGTCATCGACGCTGTGTCATGGCGGATCTTATTCGAAGATATCGATACATTGTATCGCAGTTATCAACAGGGTAAGGCATTGGCATTGCCTTTAAAAACCGACGCATTCAAAGTGTGGGCAGAGCATTTAACGTCCGATTCGACCGGCAAACGCTTATTGAAGGAAAGAGATTATTGGCAAACGCTTGAGTCAAGTGACGCCATCTCCATACCGAAAGATTTTAATCGGGATCATAATTTTGTCAGCGACATTAGGAGTATATCATTTACCGTTGGGGAGAACGAAACCGAGTTATTGCTAACCGGTGTCAATCGGGCATTTAAAACAGAGGTCAACGATATTCTATTAACCGCATTGGGAATCGGGATTAACCAAACTTATGGGCTTACGAATATGATGATTGCCCTCGAAGGTCACGGCCGTGAAGATATCATCGACGGAGTGGATGTCAGCCGAACCGTGGGGTGGTTTACCTGCGTGTATCCGGTCCGGTTTGATCTTTCTCATGCCAGGAATTTGCGGCGTCAAATCAAAGAAATCAAAGAAACCTTAAGGCGCGTCCCAAACAAAGGAATCGGATATGGAATATTGAAATATAATCAGGAACCGGTTGCATTTAAATCATTTGAATTGAAACCGGAAATCAGCTTCAATTATTTGGGGCAATTCGAAACCGATATCAAACCATTATCTTCGTTTGAAGTCACTCAGGAATTCGTGGGACAAACGCGGAGTAAAGAGAATGAACGCGAGTATTTAATCGACGTCTCAGGAATCGTAACCGATCATTGTTTAACGGTAACTATTTCATACAATGGCACTCATTTTAAACCAGATACCATGAAAACGTTTGCCGATAACATCGAATCCGCGCTCCGTGATCTGATCGCTTTCTGTTCGTCCGTAGAGAAAACGGAACGCACTCCCGGCGATTTCACCTATAAGGGGCTATCGATCGAGCATGTGGATCGATTAATGGAAAACGATGACGGTATAGACGATTTGTACACCTTATCGCCCATGCAGGAAGGAATGTTATTTCATTCCATATCCGACGCTTCTGCCCATTCGTATTTTGAACAGATATCGTACCGGATACAGGAAGAATTAAATATGTCATTGGTTGAAAGAAGTTTGAATGAATTAATGAAACGGCACGATGTTTTGCGGACCGTATTTGTATATAAAAACGTTGAGCGTCCGATACAAATCGTATTAAAAAAAAGAACCGTTGATTTTTATTACAACGATATAAGTCATATGGGATCGGCGAAAGAAAAAGAGGATTATATCGATGCCTTTAAAACGGGGGATAAGGATCATGCATTTGATTTGAGTAAGGATGTATTGATACGCGTATCGGTTCTGCAAATTCATGATGGGGAATATGAATTTATCTGGAGTTTTCACCATATATTAATGGACGGATGGTGTCTGGGGATATTAATCGGCGAATTTTTCGAAATATATAACGGGTTAGTGGAAAATCGGCCGTACCGATTGGGAGACGTTCGGCCATATCGGTCTTACATCCAATGGCTTGAAGCACAAGATAGCGACGAATCGATTCGGTACTGGACAAAATACCTGGATGGATTCGAAGAACAAACAGGGGTTCCCGAACCCAAGACCATCCGGCGCCAGGACGGTGGCTATAAAAATGAAACATTATCCATGGAATTGAGTAAAGAACAGACCATGGGATTGCATCGGCTGGCATCCGTGAATCGCGTTACCGTGAATACGGTCATGCAGGCAATTTGGGGGGTAATATTAGGAAAATACAATGGAAAAGAAGAGGTCGTTTATGGGACGGTTGTTGCCGGTCGTCCCCATACATTGGAGGGCGTGGAAACAATGGTCGGATTGTTTATCAATACCATTCCGGTACGCATTGGTTTCCACGAGCGAATGAAATGCAACACGTTATTTCGTCAAATTCAGGAAGAGGCAACCTCTGCCGGGGCTTATCATTTCACGCCCTTAGCGGACATTCAATCCTTGAGCGATTTAAAACAGCATTTAATCGATCATCTTTTTATTTTTGAGAATTACCCCATCGAAGCCCGGGTCCAATCGTCATTAAAGCAAAAAATTACCAATATCAACGCGTTTGAGCAGACGCATTATGACTTTAATATCATATGCGGCGAACAGGATCGATTGAACATTCGGTTTCAATATAACGGTAATCGATACGAGAGGGATTATATTGAACAAATTGCCCGGCATTATATTCTGGTGCTTGATCAGGTCATTGAGAATCCGGAATTGGAGATCGGGGATTTAACGTTTTTATCGAAGGAAGAGAAGAAGCGACTATTATGTGATTTTAATGATACGCAGGCCGATTATCCGACGGATAAAACGATTCATGAATTATTTCATGCATCGGTTGAAAAGGAACCGGATCGCCTGGCTCTGATTGGTTCGACACTTGACGGGACGATTCACGAATCGCCCCTGCAAATTTCTTATCAAGAATTGGATGAACGCTCCGATCATCTGGCATATGCACTAAAAGAAAAAGGCGTTGAACCGGATACGGTTGTTGCAATAAAGATCGAACGTTCGATTGAAATGATCATTGGCATTCTGGGAATACTAAAAGCCGGAGGTGCGTATCTTCCCATTGACCCGGATTATCCGCAAGAGCGCGTCGATTATATGTTAAAAGACAGTGGAGCGCTCTTTTTGGTTACTCATCCCGTAGGGGCAGACCCATGTGTCTGCCCGAGTGCTTCTGTTTTACCGGTAACCGATAACCGGCCACTGGCCACTTCTCTTGTTTACGTTATTTACACATCCGGTTCCACGGGGAAACCGAAAGGCGTGATGTTGGAGCACCGGAACCTGGTCAATCTTCTGACGTTTGAGTTCAGGCATACGTCTATTGATTGCAGTCGGGTGTTGCAGTTTACATCTTTATGTTTTGATGTTTCGTTTCAGGAGATATTTTCCGTGTTTCTTTCCGGTGGGCAGCTTTTTCTTGTGGATAAGGAAACGCGGCTGGATATTCCGGCATTATTTAAACGTATCGAACGGCATGATATCCGCACTGTATTTTTACCCGTTTCCTTTTTAAAAGCCGTTTTTCGGGAAGAGGCGATCATGCGTCGGGTGCCCGGTTGTTTGCGGCACATCCTGGCCGCAGGCGAGCAGCTTGTCGTCAACGATCACTTCAGAAATTATTTACGTGAACAGACGGTTTATTTGCATAATCATTACGGACCGTCCGAGACTCACGTTGTAACCGCATTCACGATCGATCCCAGCGGAGAAATTCCCGAACTCCCTCCCATCGGTAAGCCGGTCATGAACACGGTGATTTATATTCTGGATAAAGGACTTTCATTATTGCCTGTCGGGATTATCGGGGAACTGTATATTGGGGGAGAGCAAGTGGGCCGGGGATATTTGAACAATCCGGAATTAACATGGGAAAAGTTTATCGGTTACCGGTTACCGATTGCCGGTTTTCTTAATCGAACCCATTCCCATAACAAAAAAGCCCCCCTCTATAAAACAGGCGATTTGGCCCGTTGGTTATCGGATGGCAACATCGAGTTTCTGGGGCGGATCGATCATCAGGTAAAGATTCGGGGGTTTCGTGTGGAAATGGGAGAGATCGAGAAACAGGTATCGGGTTATCCCGGCATCCGAGAATGTGTGGTCACTGCAATTAAGGATGAAAGAGGGGATACGACGTTATGTGCCTATGTGGTCGGTTCGGATCGGGAGATCGATGTTTCCGGGATTCGCGATTATTTGTCGTTTCGGCTTCCGGAATACATGATTCCCTCGCATGTGGTATTATTGGATTCGATACCGTTAACTTCCGGAGGGAAAGTGAACCGGATGGCATTGCCCCGGCCATTGAAAGGCGATCGGGGAGAGGAATATCGGGCGCCGCAGGGGGATATCGAAGAAATTCTCGTATGCATATGGGCGGATATATTGGAAATTGACGGATCGAAAATCAGTGCGACTGCGAATTTTTTCATGTTGGGCGGGCATTCGTTGAAAGCCACGATCCTGGTGGCGAAAATTCACAAAGCATTCGATGCCGACTTACCGGTCGGGGAAATATTCAAACACCCAACCCTACGGGAATTGGGGGATCGAATCCAAACGTTAACCAAATCGGTTTATGTATCCATCGAACCGGTGGAGAAAAAGGAGTATTACGCGGTTTCATCTGTCCAGAAACGGTTATACATTTTAAATCGGATGGATCCCAATGGAATCAGTTACAATTTGCCGTTTGTCGCCATATTAAAAGGTCAAGCGGATAGAGAAACGATCGAGAGAACGTTCCGGCGTTTGATAACCCGGCATGAAAGTTTGCGTACCTCGTTTCATCTGATTGAGGGAGAACCCGTCCAGCGGATTCATGATGATGTGGAATTTGAAATAGACCCCCGAGGTGGAGCGCCGGAGGCAATAATTCAATCTTTTCAATCATCACTTCAATCATCGATTCAATCGTTCATTCGTCCATTTGATCTTTCCGGGGCTCCGCTTTTTCGTGTGGGATTAGCCGAATGGGAAGGGGACACGCATGTGTTGATGATGGACATGCATCATATTATTTCCGACGGCATGTCCATGACAATCATGGTAAAGGATTTCATGGCCTTGTATCGGGGTGATGAATTATCAGGGTTGCGGTTACAGTATAAAGATGTTTCCGAGTGGCGAAATGGTCCGGATCAGCAAGAATGGGTCAATCATCAGCAAAAGTTTTGGTTGGAGGAATTTCAGGGGGAAATTCCCGTCCTGGATCTTCCGGTGGATTATCAGCGTCCGGCGGTTCAATGTTTCGACGGAGGCCTTATTCATTTTCAAATCGATCATCGAATGACAGAAAGATTAAAGGCGTTCTCTTTAAAAACCGGGACCACGTTGTATATGATATTATTGGCGGTTTACCAGGTGTTTTTATTCAAAATAACGCATCAGGAAGACATAGTTGTCGGTTCTCCGGTTTCCGGACGGCGTCATGCGGACTTGGAAAATATTATCGGGATGTTTGTGAATACATTGGCATTGAGATGTCAGATTGTCGGTGAGAAAACGTTTACCGATTTTCTTCAGGACGTTAAAGAGAAAACCTTACAGGCATTTGAAAACCAGGATTACCCGTATGAAGCATTGGTAGAGAAAATTACGGTTAATCGCGATGCAGGGCGAAATCCTTTATTCGATGCGGCATTTGCATTGTTAAATACCGGAGTACCGCCAATCGACGTTCCCGGTATGACATTAACGCCTTATCCATATGAACCGGGAATTTCAAAATTTGATCTGACGTTGCACAGCGTCGAGAACGAAGCCGATTCGTTGATCGCATTTACTTTCGAATACAGCGCCAAACTATTCAAACCCGAAACCATTGGGCGGTTTATCGATTATTTTAAAACGATTGTGTCGCGTGTCATCGGACATCCGGAATCGAGGATATCTCAAATTGAAATCATTACCGAAATTGAGAAAAACCATATCTTATATGATTTTAACCAAACCGAAACCGAATACCCCAGAGATAAAACCATTCATGAATTATTTGAAACGCAGGCCGAAAAGACGCCCGATTATATCGCGCTTATTGGTGCAACGTCTCCACAATTAACATATCGGGAATTAAACAAACGATCCGAGCAACTGGCCAATGAATTGGTAAAAAAAGGCGTTGAACCCGATACCATTGTGGGTATCAAAATCGAGCGTTCCATTGACATGATCATCGGTATTCTGGGTATATTAAAAGCCGGCGGCGCGTATCTTCCCATTGACCCCGAGTATCCCGAAGAACGAGTTTCTTATATGCTAAAAGACAGTGGCGTGAAATTGTTATTAGCCACAGAGGACACAGAGTTCACAGAGAGGGGAGTTATAGAAGGTGAGAAGGTGAGAAGTTGGGAAGATCAGAATATGATCTGTTTAGATCATCTTACCCTCTTAACTTCTTACCCTCTTAACTTCTCCTCCTTCTCCGCGACCTCCGTGTCCCCCGTGAGAAATAACTCAAGCCTTGCTTATATTATCTACACCTCCGGTTCCACCGGAAAACCCAAAGGCGTATTAACGATGCATGTCAATGTAACGCGGGTAGTTAAAAATACCAACTACATTGAGATTCAACTTTCAGATCGCATTCTTCAATTATCCAATTATGCGTTTGACGGGTCGGTATTCGATATCTACGGGGCGCTTCTGAATGGATCGGCTTTGATCCTGATGCGAAAAAAAGACATATTGGACGTCAAGCGTCTGACCGGGTGGATCATGCGTCAGCAGGTCACCGTGTGTTTTGTGACCACCGCGTTGTTTAATACGCTGGTGGATTCTCGGATCGATTGTCTCCAAAACATCCGAAAGATATTATTTGGCGGTGAACGGGTGTCGGTGGATCATTCCCGTCGTGCATTGGACGACATGGGAAAGGGAAAGATCATTCACGTATATGGCCCGACAGAAACCACCGTCTATGCATCCTATTATTTCATCGATCATATCGATGATAACGCATCGACGATTCCCATTGGAAAACCATTATCCAATACAACGCTATATGTATTGGATCGCTATATGAAACTCTTACCGGCAGGTATCAGCGGCGAGTTATACATCGGGGGACCCGGAACCGCCCGCGGTTATTTGAATAATCCCGAATTAACCGCTGAAAAATTTTTCTCTGTGTTCTCTGTGTGCTCCGTGAGAAAGCAATTATACAAAACCGGAGATTTGGCGAAATGGCTGGAAGACGGGAATATTGAATTTATCGGACGAACCGACCGTCAGGTAAAGATTCGAGGTTTTCGTATCGAATTGGGTGAAATCGAAGCTTGTTTATTGAAATATGACGAGATAAAAGATACCCATGTTATCGCCCGAAAAGACAATAATGGAGAAACATATTTATGCGCCTATGTCCTTCCGTTCCGGGATTCAATCGACATCGGAGAAATTAAAAACAATTTATCGCAAGTTTTACCGTCATTTATGATTCCATCCCATGTTATTCCGCTTGAAACCTTTCCTTTGAATGCCAATGGAAAAATCGATTTTCACGCGCTGCCTGTTCCGGTTTCGTCATCGGACGAAAATACATACGAAGCACCGGAAAATAAAACCGAAGAAACACTCGTGGGCATATGGAAGGACATTTTGGGAATCGAGGAAACAATCGGGGTTAACGATAATTTCTTCGAACTTGGCGGGCATTCATTGAAAGCCACGGTATTGATATCGACCATACACCGCGTGTTTAACGTGAACGTTCCCCTGGTCGACGTATTCGAACATCCGACCATTCGCGGTTTGGCCTTATATATAAACCAGGCAAGAGAAGATTTATACGAATCAATAACGCCCGTGGAAGAGAAAGAATATTATCCGGTTTCTTCCGCCCAGAAGCGGTTGTACTTCTTACAGCAAATGGATATGAACAACCTCGCTTACAATATCCCGGCAACCATTTCCCTGCCGGAAGCGGTTTCCGTGGAGAGATTGGAAATTATTTTCCAAACGTTAATCCGACGTCATGAAAGCTTGAGGACCTCCTTTCATCTGATCGATAATGAGCCGGTGCAACGCATTCATGATGATGTAAAATTTAGTTATTTTGCCACAGAGGCCACGGAGGACACGGAGGGGGGAAAGAAGACGTTCGGAAGTTCAGAAGTTCAGAAGGTAAGAGAAATTGAAAATTTTGTCAGGTGTTTCGATTTAACCAAAGCGCCCCTTATTTCGGTTGGGCTATTAAAAACAGGTGAGGGGTGTTATCTTTTGGTCGATATGCACCATATCATTACGGATGGTGCATCGCAGGACATTTTGTTAAATGATTTTTTTAAATTATATCATGGCGAGGAACTGCCCCCGTTACGGTTACAGTATAAAGATTATGCCGCGTGGCAGCGTGGCGATGCAGAAAAAGAGCGCTTAAAAAACCGGGAAATATATTGGTTAAACGAATTCGACGGCGAGATTCCGGTATTGAATATTCCGACCGATTATCCGCGGCCCGCAGTCCAGAGCTTTGAAGGCAGTACCGTTCATTTTGACCTGGGTATTGAAGAATCCAAAGGTTTAAAATCCATCGCAAAAAAAGAAAATGCGACCATGTTTATGGTTTTACTGGCCACGTTCAATGTCTTTCTATCCAAACTCAGCGGTCAGGATGATCTGATCATTGGTTCGCCGGTTGCCGGTCGGAGACATGCGGATTTGGAAAAAATCATCGGTATGTTTGTCAATATGGTGGTTTTGAGAAATAATCCCAACGGTGAGAGGACATTCGTTGAATTTCTCAATGAATTGAAAGAACGTACGTTGAATGCGTTTGAGAATCAGGATTACCCCTTTGAAGACCTGGTTGAAAAATTGGATATTAAACGCGATGCAAGCCGCAATCCATTGTTTGATACGGCCTTTACCTTGCAACACCCGGATAAGGTAACAGCGGGAACAGGCGGTTCATATGACAATCAAACGGCGAAATTCGATCTGGTTCTCCATTGCATAAATATAAGTGATGGCGACCGTTTGCATTGTACATTCGAATACGGTACCCGACTCTTTAAAAAGGAAACCATTGAACGGTTTGCCCACTATTTTAAACAAGCGGTATCTGTCATCATGCGATACCCTGATTCCAAAATTATGGATATCGATATTTTACCGGAAGAAGAAAAAAGCCGGTTAATAGATGCGTTTAATGATACGGATTGTTCCTGGCCCCAAGATAAAACAATTCATGAATTGTTTGAAGAACAGGTTATAAAAGGAGGCGATCGGATTGCACTTACTGGTGTAGGCAATTCTTTTGTAGGGGCGGTCCCGCGTGACCGCCCCCTTAATCAACACAACTTTGGTTATTTAACGTATCGTCAATTGAATGACCAATCCAATCGTATTGCATCGGTATTAAGAAACAAAGGCGTTCAATCGGACAGTATTGTTGCCCTGATGCTGGAACGCTCGGTAGAAATGATTCCTGCCATGCTGGGGATATTAAAAGCCGGCGGCGCTTATTTACCTTTAGATCCGGATCATCCGCAATCGCGGATATCCGCCACATTGGAAGACAGTCGGGCAAAGGTTCTCTTAACGCAACAACAAGTTTTAAAAACGCATTCGTTTACTGCGTTGAAAGGACTTCAAAAACAGCGGATCAAACCTTGTGTCACTTCGCCCTGTCCTTCGATTGCATCCATGGACTCGCTGCCTTTTCCCAACCGAAGCCTGGTCAACTATGAAAAATATAACCATTATATCGGTCAGGCCATGGTTAAGCACAGCATGGCCCTTCAAGGCACACGGGGATGCCCTTACAATTGTGCGTATTGTCATAAAATATGGCCCAAAAAACATGTGGCCCGATCGGCTGAAAATCTCTATTCGGAAGTGAAACTCTATTACGATATGGGCGTTCGACGCTTTGTTCTGATCGATGATATCTTTAACCTGGATATTAAAAATAGTACGGAATTCTTCCGTCAGATTATCAATAATCATCTGGATATCAAACTCTTTTTTCCTAATGGACTGCGGGGCGATATTCTCACGCCTGAGTATATCGATTTAATGGTTGAAGCCGGAACCATCAATGTGGCGCTGGCATTGGAAACCGCATCGCCTCGGTTGCAAAAGTTAATTAAGAAGAATCTCAACCTGGATCGCTTACAGGATAATCTTTCATACTTTGAAGAGAAGTATCCGCACGTCATTTTGGAACTGTTTACTATGCATGGTTTTCCAACCGAAACAGAAGAGGAAGCCATGATGACTCTTGACTTTATCAAACGGCAACAGTGGCTTCATTTTCCTTATGTTCATATATTAAAAATATATCCCAATACCGAAATGGCAGACCTTGCCATGGCGCATGGTGTCACCAAAGAAGCGATTGCTGCGTCAACCACTCTGGCCTACCATGAATTACCCGAGACGCTTCCCTTTGATAAAGGGTTTACCCTCAATTATCAGGCGGATTTCTTTAATAACTATTTTCTCAATAACGAACGCTTACGGCATGTGTTACCGTATCAGGCCATGACATTAACCGAAGATGAACTGGTTGAGAAGTATGACAGTTATTTACCGCAAGATATCAAGAGTGTTGATGATCTGTTGAAATTTACAGGAATCGAACGAAATGAATTACATATCCCGGGCTTTTTGGATGAAGCAAACGTAGCGGTTCCGGATCTGGATCAAAAGATCCGGGCTCATTTCCCGGTTCATTCATTGCAACCATTTCAACCCGGCGCGTTACGGATCCTGTTTTTGGATTTATCCAAATATTTTTCTCATGACGCGCAGATGCTTTACGATGTGGTGGAGCCGCCATTGGGTTTGATGGTTTTATTAACGTATCTTTACCGTGAGTTTGGCGATCGAGTTAATGGAAAAATTGCCAAATCCGGGATTGATTTTGATCATTACGGAGAGTTAAAGAAATTAATTGAAGAATTCCAACCCGATGTCATTGGGTTACGGACGTTGAGTCTCTTTAGAGACTTCTTTCATCAAACCGTTTCCATGATTCGCCAATGGGGAATCGAGGTTCCCATCATTGCCGGCGGACCTTATGCGACCAGCGATTATCTCAGTGTGTTACAGGATGGAGACATCGATGTGATTGTTCTGGGAGAAGGGGAAATTATTACTTCGCGTTTAATCGAAAAAATCATTGAAAATGGAAACCGATTACCCGACGAAGAGGTATTAAGAACCATTCCCGGAATTGCGTTTATACCGAATATACCGAAACGTCAAAAAGAGCAGAGAATTCTTTCCCCGGAAATCATCGTCATCGATGATGATTCGTTCTTCTCTGCATCTCAATCCGTTCCTTCCATCAATCCCGTCGCAGTTTCACACGCTCATAACAGTGCGTATGTGATATACACCTCCGGTTCAACGGGAAAACCCAAAGGGGTCGTGCTGGAGCATCGCAACGTCGTCCGGTTGTTATTCAATGACCGGTTTCAATTTGAATTTTCGAACCGGGATATATGGACGATGTTTCATTCGTATTGTTTTGATTTTTCCGTTTGGGAAATATATGGGGCATTGCTATATGGCGGGCGATTGGTTATTGTGCCTCTCTTAACTGCGAAAGATACCGGACAATTTTTGGAATTATTAAACAGAGAAAACGTCACCGTGTTAAATCAAACCCCTTCTGCGTTTTATAATTTAATTGATCTGGAATTAAATGAGCGTTCCCATTCATTAATTATCCGTTATGTGATTTTCGGGGGTGAGGCATTGAATCCCGCCAGATTAAGGGAATGGAATCAGAAATATCCGGGGATTAGGCTGATCAACATGTTTGGGATTACCGAGACAACGGTTCATGTCACGTACAAAGAAATCGGTGAACATGAAATCCGGCATGGAATCAGCAATATTGGAAAACCGATCCCGACGTTACGCGTATATATTGTCGACAAATGGTTAAACCTGAATCCCATCGGTGTCAGCGGTGAGTTATTGGTTGGCGGAGAAGGTGTGGGAAGGGGATATTTAAATCGTCCCGAACTGACCTCAGAACGTTTTATAAATAAAATCAATAACCAAAACAAAAGCTTTTGCGGGGGGGTAAGGGGGGCGGTTTTCTCGAAAAGAGCCCCCCTCTATAAAAGTGGAGATCTCGCGCGGTATATTTTGTCCGAAGATATTGAATATTTGGGGCGTATGGATCAGCAGGTAAAGATCCGAGGATTCCGTATCGAATTGGGGGAGATTGAGAGTCGATTGATCGCGTATCCGGGAATAAAAGAAGGAATTGTCGTATTAAACGATGCGTTGGTGGCTTATGTTGTTTCGGATCAAAAAGTTGAAATCGGTATGTTACGCGAATATTTATCTGCGTATTTACCGGGATACATGGTCCCGTCTTATTTTGTGAAGATGGATAAAATGCCGTTAACGGGCAATGGGAAGATCGACCGACGGGCATTGCCTGCGCCGGTAAGAGGGAACGATGGGGATTATGCCGCGCCGCGGGATGACGTTGAAGAAAAGTTAGTGGCCGTCTGGATGCAAACGTTAGGGGTTGGGAATATTGGAATAAGGGACAGTTATTTTAATATTGGCGGGGATTCGATGAAAGCCATTAAGGTATTGAGTATGATCAACCATATCTTTCATTCGGATTTAAGGATTGTGGATTTATTTACCAATGAAACCATCGAGAAATTGGCGGTACGAATCCGGGAGGGCGAGCAAAAACATATCGATCGGGAGAAAGCGGACGCGCGTCTTGAAATGGAAGCGTTGAAAACGCGTTTATCGGATGAACTGCGATTGCGGAGTGAAGATATTGAAGATATTGACGATATCGAAGACATCTATCTCATGAGCGATATCCAGAAAGGAATGGTATATCATTCGCTGCGGGAACCCGATTTGGCTGTGTATCATGATCAAATGGTTCATCGTATTGGGTATAAGGGGTTTGATCCCGCCCGGTTTGAGAACGCATTGATCTTAATGACGGAAAAGCATTCCATATTGAGAACCGGATTTCATATCGGCGAATTCAAAGAAGCGGTTCAGTTTGTTCATCGAACATGCCGACCGGATTACCTTCATGTTGATTTAACAGGAATGGACCGGTCGGAGCAGGAACGTCATATCGGTCATTATATTATCGAAGATCGGAGCAATCCGTTTACATTTTCCGATCCGCCGTTGTGGCGGTTGAGAACCTTCGCATTGGATAGCAACACCATCGTGCTTTTGTTTGTATGTCATCATGCCATTATCGACGGATGGAGCGATGCATCCTTTAAAACCGAATTAAATAATATTTATTTAACATTAGAAACAGAACCGGATTTTAAACCCAAAAAATTAAAAAGTAATTATCGGGATTTTGTCATCGAGCAGGAGGCATTTAAGAAGAAGGTTGATGTCAGAGAATATTGGATCAATGAGCTGGCCGAATACAAACGGTTTGATTTTGGTTCAGGAACCAGGGAAATCGGGGAAGCCGAAAAAACCGAAGAAATGAAAGGATACAAAGCCGTTTTAGGCGGGGAATTGATGGCGCAATTAAACCAGGTAGCGGCCCGGCATCAAAGTCAGTTAAAACATGTGTGTTTCGGGGCTTATATGTACATGCTGAATATGGCCGCTTTCGATAATGATATGACGACCGGTTTGGTCGCCAACAACCGGCCGTTATGTGACGATGGGGAAAATATTCTGGGATGTTTTTTAAATACCGTTCCCGTGAGATTAATCATTCCTTCCGCTATGACATGGACGGATTACATACGGTTCGTGGATCGGAAATTAAAGAATCTATCCCGTTATGATCGATTGTCATTGGTTGAAATTGTCGAGCTAATCGGGGAAGGGGGGCTTCACCAAAACCCGGTTTTTGACGTCATGTTCAATTACATTGATTTCCATGTCTATAATAAAATTCAGGCCCAAGATGATAAACCTAATACCGTAAACCAACCGTCGTTGCAGGGGCATGGACGGGGCAATACATTGTTTGATTTTACCATAGACATTACTGCGGGCGGTTTTGATGTCATTGTGTTGTATTTGGAGTCTTTTGTCCCTGAGTCCATGGTTTTAACGTTAATCGATTATTTTAAGAGAATATTAAGTCTGTTTATCGACGCGCCCGCGCGTATGGCATCGAAGACTGATATTATATCAGCAGAAGAGAAACAAAAGCTATTGGATGAATTTAACTGCACCGAGAAAGAATTTCCGCGCGATAAAACGTTTCATGAATTATTCGCCGACCAGGTCAATCGAACCCCGGATCGTCTTGCTGCTATTGACCAGGGGGCTTTTTTGGAAAATCGCCCCCTGGACCCCCAAAAAACTTTTAATTATTTAACGTATAAAAAGTTAAATGAAGCATCCGATTATTTGGCGTGTGTATTAACAAAAAAGGGGGTTCAACCCGATAGCATTGTTGCCGTCATGATGGAACGCTCGATCGAGACCCTTATTTCAATATTGGCGATATTTAAAACCGGCGGTATTTATTTACCGATCGATACCGAGTATCCTCAGGCGCGCATCGATTATATGATGAAAGACAGCGGCGCTAAATTGTTATTAGCCACAGAGGACACAGAGTTCACAGAGAGTGGCGAATTGCTGCAATTCCGTAGGGGCGCACCCGCGTGTGCGCCCGGGCAGACACACGGGTCTGCCCCTACAACAAATTTTTCCCATGAGAATCATCCGGGCTCGCCATCATCAGCTTACATCATCTACACCTCCGGCACAACCGGAAAACCCAAAGGCGTCATCATCCATCACCGTGGAATGATCAACCATCTTTACGCAAAGATAAACGATTTATCGCTAACAGCGGAAGATTTCATTGCTCAAACCGCATCGGTCGGGTTTGACATATCCGTATGGCAGTTTTTGGCGGCATTGTTAACCGGCGGACGAACCGTTGTCATCGACAAAGAAACAGTACTGGACCCTGCACGGATGCTAAGGTCCCTTCAACGTTACCGGATCACGGTTTGGGAATCCGTGCCCTCACTCATTTCTGCGTTTCTGTCCATCGTGAATATGGAAAATTCGGAAAAGATCGCAAACCGAGACATACTCAAAGCGTTACGTTGGATGGTTCCCACGGGTGAAGCATTAAGCCCTCAATTGGCGCGAGAATGGTTTGAGAGTTATCCCGGTATTCCCATGGTCAATGCGTATGGACCCACCGAGGCTTCGGACGATGTCACCCATTATATATTAAACGAAGCGCCCCGTGCGGATCGATCCACGGTTCCCATCGGCAAACCGATTCAAAACACACACATTTATATATTGGATAAGGATTTATCGTTATGTCCCATTGGGGTAAGCGGTGAAATCTGTATTGGCGGTGTCGGTTTATCGCACGGGTATTTGAATCGGCCTGAATTAACCCATGAACGATTTGTTTGCCTCCGGCGGGGGGGGGGGGGGGGGGGGGGGGGGGGGGGGGGGGGGGGGGGGGGGGGGGGGGGGGGGGGGGGGGGGGGGGGGGGGGGGGGGGGGGGGGGGGGGGGGGGGG
>JBLMYT010000048.1:0-65648 GCA_050258455.1 Candidatus Omnitrophota bacterium
CCTGAAGCAAAAAGATTAACCGGTTCATCGATAAAAACGGCATTCCTTTTCTTTTATTATGGAGCACACCCAGTATTGACGTCCGCGTTTTGAGCAATTCGACGAAATCGGGTTTTCGCCATAATTTATCATTTTGAACAAAATCAACCACCAATTCGGGTGTCATGCAATAGGAAACATAATTCTCTTTAAAACCTAGGGTATCATCCACCATCCAGATCAGGGTTAATACCGGTTCCAGGGCTCGGTAATCTTTTACTTTTTTCAGTTTCTGAGTCAACCGATCCATGATTAAATTCCTTTCAGGGAGCTTTTCCAATTGCAATCCGGTATTAATGGCATGATACAGATAAAAGCGTTGACCGATATCCCGTTTATACCACTGTTGCATATCGATAATCACATAAGCGCCTTTTATCTTACAGCGGTAATCGAACTCCACGAGCGTAGCATCATCGGTGATACGATGCTGGCCATTTAACATTTCAAATTCCTCGATGGTTTCATCCAGGAAATCTTCGAGAAATTTTTTGGCTATATCGGGATCGGAAAAACACTTTTTAAAATACCTGTCGTAATTTAACGGCGCTAAAAACATAGTTTTACTCCTTTCGCTATTAATATAAACATTTTTGTTATGGATGTCAATGGGCAGATAAAATTTTATGCGTTTGAACATCTCTTTTTTCGTTTCGGATAATTCAATAATCCAATTCCCGTGTGTTCTGTTTCGTTGAAAGGGAGAAAGATTCATCAAGACTGAAAAAACCTTTATCTTCCGAAGAATAAAATTCGTTGTGCTGGCAGATGGAGCATCCATTTTTTTGTTCCTTGATATAATCTTCCAAAGCTGTCTTTAAAAAGTAATTCTTACATTTTTGACAGCACAAAATTTCAGTCGGGCTGAAATCTATTAGTGGACTCCCAGTTATTGGATCCGTACGGTCACGATACGGTTTTTCTACTTCCCTGATAATTGAAAAAGTAGTCTTGTTTCCGGCGAATGGAAAAATATATTCATTATAAAATGCGAAAGAATTCTCACCTACGTTAAGACCAATGGCTTTAAAACTGAACCCTCCCTGTTTATCCGCAATGACGCTTCTTCTTTCTCTACCGTTTTCCATCACCACGCTGGAAAAAGGAACGGTTGTACCACTGAACGAGATGAACTCGTTTTTTACGATCCTTTCTTTATCCATATCCAGGTTGTCGATTTGTAAATGCGTCATTTTTTCGATGATGGCGTATTCGACATTTTTTAAAATCAACAGGTCGCCTTTTTTAATGCCTTCTCGCAGTTGTTGGATATCCTGGACCAGGGAAGAACCGGGAGAATGAAGACTGTGTTTGATATAGAGGCTTCTTAAATTTTTGTACAGCGAAATGTATGTTGCCAGTTCTTTTAATTGGGCGCTTTCCCGTGAGGCAATCTTGCTTGAAATTTCGTTTAAAATTTCATCGGCTTTTGAAAAATGATTGCCTTTTATCAGCGAGGAAGCCATTTTTATTATTCTGGCGAATTGTTTATCCTTATCCTGGGCAGCGATATAATTTAGTTTACTTTCAATATAGAATTTGGATTGGAGAAATCCATCGATGGATTCACCAATAATCCTGGCTCTGTCGAATGCACTGGCTGCAGAATAAATTTTTTTACTCTCTGCCAGGGATATTGCTTTTTCTGCGGCTTCCAGATAGCCATCGAATAAATGTGAGCCAATATTCATGCGATGTTTATGATATTGGGGCATCTTTTCTTTAAGGATGGTGGAAGCCATTGATGTTACTTGTTCTTTTTGTATTATCTCCTTTTTGAATTCGTCGATTCCCCGAGAGAAGTAATCTATGGATATATCAATTCCTCCGCTAAGGAACTCCCCTTTTCGAAATTTTTCCATGACCGCCTGTTCCTGCTGGCGGAGGGTTTTGTATAGCGCGGAATTAACCGCAATATCGTCATTGTCGAAAGAGTGAAGGCGGGAATTTAAGTGGGTAATCAGTCCGATTAACTTTTGAAACTGCGTTGTGTAATTATTGATACAGGTCAGAAGATGGGAAATATTCCCTGAATCATCTTGATATGATTTACCTGATGCAAGTTTTTCTTTTTCCACCTGCAATTTTTGAAACCCCTGGCGGAAAACCTTGTTAAGCATGTCTTCACGATCGATATTTTTTTTTCTTTCCAGGAGATTGATATAGAGATTTTCCAGTTGTTCCAGTTTGGTGTAATATGTTTTTCTCAGGGCCATATCCTGCTGTGCCTGTTGCAATTTTTTTAAATGAATTTTTAGGTGCTGTTTTTCTTTATCGGAACGAATATGAGAGTCAATATCTTCCTGGCCAGGGCTTAATCTCTCTGTTTCGGTGATAAATTGCTTGTCTTCAATCTGAGAAAAATTTTCGGGAGAACATTTTTTTTCTTTATAGAAACTGTCCTCTTTTATGGTTTTTATTATTTCGACGCATTGATTGACCAGTAGTTTCATATGAGTTAAATATCGGTAGAATAAATTATCACTATTTCGATTTTCCTGTTCTTATACAGTTTCCCGGGTTGCCCCTGGAAATAAGAGTAGCCGGTGCCGGAGAAAAGTATAGGGGGCAAGTGGGAGTTGCCGATCAAATACCTGACCACATTCAGGGACCGGACTGCCGATAAACTCCAATTATCTTTAACGCCCATATACCAGAGCCTTCCATTGGGATTAATGGGTGCATCGCATGTATGACCTTCCACCTGGATTCTTTTGTAGATTTTTTTCTCATTTGCGAATTCTTCAAAGACCTTCACGCAGCGGTCCAATATTTTCTGACCTTCAAGGTTTAGATCAACATCACCCAGATTGAACAGAAGTTTTTCTCCGAATGACAAACGTTGAATATTGCCGTCGATATCCCAATGAACAAGCCCTTTTTTTATCTCTCCGTCAAACTCTTTTTGAAAGACCTCCAGGAATTGGCTCTGTTTGGATTTGACAATCAGATGTTGCGAGGTTTCTCGATTGGCAAAGAATTGATAAACCAGGAAGAAGATGAAAAGAAGCAATAAGGAAAAAAGGATATCTGCAAAAACGGTATAATAGTTAGTGCTCTCAGTTTCAAAAAATTCTTCTTTTGTATGGTTCATATTTAATTCCCTATTAAAATCTAACCCAATGAAAAGAATCGGTTCTATTTTTACGCGTTTTTTTTTCTTCGCCAATATTCATGTTGACTGGTGAAGAATTAAAGTCGGGGCTATTCTTCAAACCGTCTACTTCTTTTTCGATTGCATTCAATCTGCGGTGGTTTTTTTCAAATACAGTCAACATATCTTGAAGTTTATCTGTAATGATATCCAGTTTAATATCGGAATTTTTAACGGGGGAAATCGGAGGAATAAAGGTTTTGTTGGTATGAGAATGATCGTTTAAATTCCCGGCAACTGCTTTTAATTTTTCGGCTATTTCCATCATGGTACTCTCATATTTTTGGAAACCCTGGAGTATTCCCTCTGCAACTTTTTTCATATTTTCTTCATAATCATCCGTGGTATTTTTTACAAAACTTTCCTGGTTTTTCATTTGCTGTTTGAAGGTATTGCTGATGGCGTCATTTTGGGCGGTGATTTCCCGGCTTAATTGTGTTACAATTTTTTTATTTTCATTTGCCACATTTTGGAGAATTTGTGTAAAATCGTGTTGTTGTTTATTAAATGGTGTGATTAGATCACTGATCCATGTATCAATATTCATTTGTAATTGGACAAATCGCCGGTTGACTTCGTCCATGCTTTTTAAATGTCCCTCAAGGGTAGAGAAAATTCGTCCTCCCTCGTCCCGTGAAAGTTTCGAATTTTCTCTTACCTCATGAATCATGGCGTTCATGCTTTCGATTAATTTTAAAAGGTTTTCATGGCTTTTGATGATCCCGGAAGCAGAGATTTTAAAAATATCGACAATTTGGTGGATATTTTCCATATCGGATGAGATTTCACCGGAAATCCCGGACAGGAGGGCTGTCACATCATTCAATTTCTCGGCTGCAATTTTAAGGTCATCTGCTATTCCCGCTTCGTCTTTCGTTGTTAGTAACGGAATAAGATTTACAATGAAGAAAGATTCCATGCATGAAAAAAATTTTTTTCGTGTCCCATTCAAGATCGCCATGGAAGAGGATAGCAGTAAGGTTCCTAATAGACCGGCAACGCTCGTAGAAAAAGCGGTTTGCATGGGAATGATAATATTGACCATTTTTTGGGTAGCTTTACTGAAGGAATCCAGTAGGACTTTTACATTTCGAGAATCGATTGTATTAAAGACACTATCGATATTTCCCACCAGGAGGCTGAGGCCCACGAGGGTTCCCAATAATCCCAGAACGATGAGATTATCGCGGCTAAATTTAACAATATCGAGGGACCATCTGGATTTCTCTGCCATGTATTCTAATTCGACGATATCCGCATATTTAAAGGGTGTATTTTGCTGGACGATAGTTTTTAATTTCTGTGCCTGGCATGCAACGATACTTTTGGGATTACAGCCTTCAATAATTCGCCGACAGATTTCTGCTTTTCCCAGCCCTGCACCTGAGGAAACCATGTTGGAAAAATTTCGTGCAGCCTTTTTTAGGTCTTTTTCTTCGCGCCATACAAAGCGTATTGTGTGGCAAATAATTGTTATTAACGAAACAAGGGAGAGCAGAGCGATAAGACAGATAATTATTTGTCCGACTAAAGAGATGGTGGACCACCATTTTGCAGCAGTTTGCATTTTTTATCACCTCGCTTAATTTACTTTTAAGAAGGAAAAGACCTCATTATAATCATACTTGACTTCTTTTTTTTCATTGAAGTTGTAGGAAAAAATATTTACATAATTGCCCATTATTCTTTGTTCTGATTTAATTATCCCCACGAAATGGTTACCTGGTACACTTTGCTGGTGCCATTCTTTTACTCTTTGGAGAATACTGTCAATATTCTGGATATTTTCACCACCGATGCACATAAACCAACCAATCATTTCCTCTCCCTTTTCTTGTCCGGCTTCATTAAATATTTTCCTTAACCTATCCTCCCACCAATAATAGAAATTTTCTACCGGTTCATCTTTGATTATTCCATCAATTTCCAGGTATATAAATTTAGGTTTTTCAACCTGGGTAAATTTTCGACCTTTCAAAAGACCGATGATATTTGAGGAATGAGTAATTTTATTCTCTATATCCTTGTTGATAAAAATAAAACAAGGTGAGCTTGGATTTCGGGCCCTGTTCCTGTCAATTTTCCAGTAAAGATCTTCTTTATTAAAGTTTACCTTTGGACTGTTAATGCCACAATGTTTCTCATACAACTGAGACCTTTGAATGATGTAGCTTTTATCAAAGAAAGGGCAACTTTTTAAAGAAGGTGAAGAAACGCGATCTTTAGT
This sequence comes from Candidatus Omnitrophota bacterium, assembly GCA_050258455.1. Lineage (GTDB taxonomy): Bacteria > Acidobacteriota > Aminicenantia > UBA2199 > UBA2199 > JAKAGC01. Next base: position 5,421 of record JBLMYT010000048.1, read on the forward strand.
AATTGTGATTTTTATTTTTTCATTGGGTTCATCCTTTTCATTTTTGCTCTTAAAAAGATCTTCGCGATTAATTTTTAACTTCTCGTTTTGAGTATTGGTTTGGGGAACATCGCTTTCCGGGATTTCCTGTGGACTTTCTTCATAAACTTCTTCAAGGATAAAATAGCCGAACGGTTGCGTAAAAGAGTTATCCGTTCCTTGTGACGAGGAAACCATTTGTATTTCTTGATTGTTCGAATCCCATATATATTGATTATATTTGTCTTTTTCAAATTCCAACCTGACTTTTTCTCGGTTATTCAGCGACCAATAGCCGATAATTTTAGCAGCCTCGTCGATTTCATCTTTTTTTAAAGAAAAACCAGTAATTTCAAGGCGGGGCGCATATGGGAAGCCATCACCCATTTTGGTGTAATAGCCTGTAATAAAACCTTTAATATTACTTTGTAGGATATTTTCCCGGTATAAATCCTCCAAATTTTTAAGGCCATCTTTCTGAAAATAAATAACAGGATGCTTTGTTGGATATATATTCCCTATAAGTTTTTTTTTATTTATTATCCGGTTCATCTGACGTTAACCTCTTATGATTATATTTTTGATTTGCGCTAGTTTTAACTTACATATGAATCCCAGGTCCAATATTGTCCTTATTTTTCACTTCTTCTTTACCTTCAGTCTCTTCCACTAGCCTATTGTTCAGGTTTACCTTATTTTCATAATCTGTATAATTGGTTTCAGATGGTACATTCTGATTTTTTGATTTATTACCCTGTATATCCTCATTGGGTGGTGATTCGGGTGGGGCATTATGGTGGTCCGGCCTATCCGGTTTGTGCTCTTTTAAACTTTTTTCCTCTGCTTCCTGCGGGGCGCCATTATATTTACACTCACTACCCGTTTCCGGAAAAGAGTTTTCTTTTCTTTCATCACCCGGGGAATGTGAAGGACTTTCTAAGGCGTGTTGATTACATTTACATAAATCAGGATTGGAGTTTTGAGCGTTATGTATTTCAAATTTCGGATAGGTAGATTTGAAGACATAAAATCCATTTTTAGGAGATATCTGTCCCTCCTGCCAATAAAAGACACCTTCATCTTTTTTAACGGGATCGATAACCATGGCAATTTGCCACTCATCTTTGAAAATTCCTTCAAACGTCCTTATATCCGTACCGGATAGGAAAACTCCGTAACCGGGATGGGTATGATAAAAACCGAGGCGCCGCAACTCCGGGTATTGTTGGTTAATTTGCTCCATGTACTCATCCAGCTCATTTAAAAATTCATTTGTAAATCTAAGAATAGCCGCAGATTTGAAATAGCAGGGGGGCATATTTAATACATCGGTAACCACCAGGAAATTTTCTCCACGCTTTTCATCGCGGCAGTAAAGACCGATCAGTGCTCCGCCTACTTCATTTTTCATATCAATTTGGGAATGCTTCCATATGGCTTTGTGAACTTTTTGATTCACATATACGGGTAGACGTTTTTTTCCGTCGGACGCTTCCCCTTTGGAGCCAATTGAAGGATAAAGCACAGATAGATCTTCGTTGTAATCCAATATCTTTATTTTCACCGGCTCTGCTTTTTCTTGGTTTTTTATTTTTATTTTGAGTTCCATTCGTTTATCCTTATCTTGATTTTTTCCTGTAAATTGTCATTCATCGGAGTTTGCGAGTTTGTAATCTTTATATCGATGTTTTTTTTTTCTTTTATTACGATTTTGGGTTTATCTACAGGTAAAATATTTGTATTGTCAATAGGTATGGTATGAGACGTGATCCAGGCGGCATTACAACTACTGTTGGCAAGGCTTTTCAGGTTATAAGAATCTTCTTTCAAGCAGATATATTTTGCTAAATCGACTACCAGCTCATCAATGCGAAAACTTGGTTTCCAGTTAGATCCAGAGAAACCGAGACACACATCTCCATTGAGATAAACATTGGGATGCCAAAGTCGATTAATAAATTGAAAAGACGGTGGGGCCGAGATGGGATACCCGGAAGGGAGAAGAAGGCGAACCTGGTGGATGTCCCTGGTATTGCCTTCAACGTCTATATATCCGCGAAGTTTAAAGGTCAGTATGTATTCGGCGGGCGGATTTCCTTTTATGGGTTGAACCGTAAGATAATGGCAGGATTCCACCAATTTTTCCAACTTCTTTTTATCTTCCATTAAACGAAGTTCCTGTGTTTTATTCATCTCTTTTACTCCCTTGGATAACTTCATGATTGAGCAGACATATATCTTTGGGGACTGTTCCTCTTCCTGCCAGGGTATCGGTGTCGTTATACTCAAAATGTTGGTTCTTATTGGTGAGCCTTAACTGCCCTGCATTTTGGATTTCAAGCTTTTCAGCCAGTATGGGTAGTAATTCCCTCATTTGTGCGTCATCGGGTAATTCGACTTCTACTACTCTTCCTGTTGCTGCATGTCTTACTATAATTGAAATATCACTCATTTTATTTCTCCTTTTATTATAAATTTTATTATGTTCTAATACTAAGAAACACTTTGTTTTTGCGTACTATTTTTTAAGATAATCTCCTTATCACCGGAGATCTCATAGTATTTATAAATACTGCCTTTTTCTTGAAACACCTTTGCTTTGAAGATATGTAACAAAGGCGTGCCGATTTCTGCAATATTTTTATCCAGGAAATCCTCACTTCCATCGATGGAGTTGGTGAAGTTTTCACCCATAATCGCATCATTGGTGGTTTTTCCCTCTTTCTTGCATTCCGGGCATTCCATTTCATCGACATATAGAGTCCCCCGTCGTTTGAAGATATCACGGGAGATTGAGTGGTGCTTGCATTGCACACGGGTAATTAAATCGTAATCCAATTCCAGAACAGCATCTTGCCCCAAGTCTTTTTTTATTATTTCCAGTAACCCCCGTAGGTTAAGGTGGCTCGATGCATAGGGGAGAGATATTATTTTATCTTGAGGGATCATATCATAAAGAGCATGGGTGGGACATTGGTTATGGCGTGATAACTGGGATTGCGAAAAGTCGTCGATATTGCCGAAGATTGAATTGCGGGTATTTAAAGGTATTTGGGCATTATGGATATATTTAATACCCATTTGCACTTGCAGGCCTGCGATTATTGAAGAAATCGTTGGCGAAGTCGGACCTGTGGGTTCCTGATTATCGCGAGTTTTTAGTTTTAGGCAGGAGTATCTCTTCCATGCTTCGTCTCTCAATTGAGGGGTAACAATACAATCGAAACATACGTCAAAGGGAGGGCCAAAAATTTTGACATCACCGTCGATGCCGCGCAAACCTCCATCGATGTATAGGGCCCCCGTTTGAAGGCAATTCCGGTTGACATCGATACGGGCCTGTATATTATCCAGGCAGCCGAAAACAACATCCACTGCCCTGTAAACTCCCAGTCCGAAGGTGTCCTGGATTGTCCCGGTAAAAGCATGGATATTTACGGAGGGATCAATTTCTTTTACCCTCCTGGCGGCAGTTTCGGATTTATATGCACCGATGTCTTCGCCTCTAAATAGGATGGAGCGCGTGAGGTTATGATCTTCGATTTTATCCATATCGATAACCAGGATATTTCCAACCCCAAGCAGTGCAAGATTTTTCAAAACCTCGTTGCCCAAAGCTCCGGCTCCGACGACCATGAATGTCGCATTTTTTAAAATATCCATACGCCATCCCAATTGGATAATTCTCTCATATCTGCCCATTTGCAATCTCCTTTAACGCAATAATTAGTTTACTCATTTACAATCCTCCTGTTTTTTTCAATTTCTTATTTCCCTGTAAAAATCATCATCGCCATAATTCCAGAATTGATTATGACCGCAATTGGGGCATCGGTGGCTGCATTCCGCTATGGACTCCGAGTAATAAAACGTGTGACATTTTTGGCACCGATCAATACCAGTAATATCGTCCTCTGAGGAAAATTGTTGCCCGGTAATCGGGTCCGACTTACCGATATAAATAAGTCTTGCAGTTTCGAAACGAACTGCGAATTGAATATGTTGATTGGCGATATTTCTCTTATCGGGATTAATAATATCAAAACAGTTGCGGCCTTCTCCCAATCGTATCCCATTAAAATTGAATTTTCCTTCATTATCTGCTGTAGTTGAATACGTATCATTTTTATACTTTAATTCATAAGTGCAATTGGGGTGGCCCTTGACAATAATATCTAACATGGGACGAAATACTTGCTGCTCATTAGTTAGATTCTGAATCCTGATCGGTTGAAATAACTGATCCCAGGTAATTTTTATCGTCCTGTTTTTTTGGAGCTTGCTCTCTTGTTCTGTAATTTTTATTTTATCCATTTTAATATTTCCTTATTCTATTCCTTTTCAATGTAATAATACGAATCACTTTTATCTTCGCCAATGGAGTTATTAGGGGCCTCGTCAATGGAATAAGCCGGAGTGCTTACGATCAATTCATCAGCATAATCATCCAAACACCATTCGTCTATTTTTTCCGGTAGTGTTACTTGTGATCGATACGCTTCTTCCACGCCGGGAACAAGACTTTTCTCTTTGATTTTTTTGATCTGTGTTTCAGCGTATGTAATATCATTAATTTCAGAGAGTTGAGCCAATTCTGCTGTTTCCGGGTTTGTGTTTCTCAATAGGACATTTTGCATATTCTCATGTATTCTGATTTCTGTTTCAGCTTCTTTTTGGGCAATTCTCTTTTCTTTGGATGTTTGAATTCCTATTTTTGTTTTCAAAATATCATGCATTTCCAGTTCGGTCATTGTCGGTTCGCGAGTCAGGTTAATAATATTGATCTCCAGTCCGAATATGGAAGATATTTTGGCATGGGACTTTCGTGCCAATTCCAATATCTTATTCGCCCCTTCGATGCTTGAATATCTTAATGCAGGATAAGGTACGGTTATAAATTTGCTCTTAATATCTCTTTGTAGTACATCCTTTATTTTTTGAATTTCTTCGCCTGTTTTGAGGTCAAAATTTTTATAAATAAATGTATTCCAGTTGGTAATCGACTGGATCAGAAACTCAACCTCAAATTTAACAGGTTCTTGTAAACCTCCGCCTCGCAGGGGGACGACCTCGAACTCAATACAATAAGGACTGCCGTTAACCAAATCCAGGATTCGGTTGATTTGATCGTTTTCTATTTTTTTGATAGTTATTTTTACATCATGGGCATGAAATTGATCGGTCATAATTTTTGTGATAGCGGTTCTTAGTTTATCTTCCGCAGTTTCAACCACAGAGCCTTTAAAAGGCATATAAAATTCCTGGGGATCGATGGTATGCATCAGCTTTTTTGCTTCCAACAGGATCATGTGTTCCATTTCTTTTTCAATGATTTTATCAGGGGTGATATAATCATGGAGTTTGCTGAGGTCGGTCAATTTTCCTTGAACAACAATTCCAAGCGTTACATTAACCCGGTTAATAAGGGTAGAAAAAACTTCTTCCTTAATTTCCACCATGAACGTTAAATCAAGGATTTTTATATTGGGTTTTACAATCAAGTGTTTAACGGTGTATCCGACCGTACTGGCCTGTCGCTGCATCTGCTCTTTGATTTTTTTTAACGTTCTTTGTTTTTCCGGGTCTTCCTGGACAAAGTCCAAAAGAATGTCTACATACCTTTGATAAAACAATTCGTTTTTCGTAATCGTGTTTAGGGTCTCTTCCACCCATTCTTCAATGCTCATGGGAATGGGGGTAGCTTTAAACATCCCCAGGTCGCCCAATTGCAAAAGAAGTTTATGTTCAACCTCGATCCTTGGTGAGTAGTCACTGATGTCACAGAAAACCGAATAATGCATATTGATGTTTTGTTTTGGGAGCTCAAAGTTAATTTTAGTATTGATCTGCAACCAGGAGAGTTTCCTTCCTTTTGGTTGTAGAGCCCGTTCCAGCATTTCCATTAATTCGTTTTTGACTGTGCCGTTAAGCTGATACACAAATTGGTGAAGGGAGATATTCTCCAACAAATATCTTTTAATTTGTTCAATGAGAAAGTCTTTTAAACTATCCGGCTGGGAAATATAAGGAATCGCCGCATTTCTATTTGAATTATCTATGTCCAGCCCCATCTCTACTTGTAGAGTTAACGCTTCATTGTAATCCGTTACCCTGACATTGAAAGAGTCAAGGTTAAGAGTAATATCTTTTAAAAATTCTTCTCCTTTTACGGACAGCAGAATATCGGCATGCAATCCTGCCTGGTTCGATAAAAAGCGTTTTAAATCCCCGGTTAACTTTTCTTTGTAACTGTTAAAGTCTTTTCCCGGCGCAATGCCACTGCTTCTTAAATCGCCCATAAAAACTTGAATAAAACGTTTAATCATTAGATTTAACGAGTCGGTGACCGAATGATCGGAGCACAGAGCTTGAGCCAGGTTTTCTTCTTTTCCCAATTCACACTGAATGTCATAGGAGATAAGAATGGTAACAGAACCGGATGAAAGCGGATTTTCTATCTCATACTCGGTTTTTCCCTGGGCTTTGTCCTGAGTAGAAACCAGGTAGTATTTGTAGTGACGATGAAAAACAGTGACAGTCGTTTTTCTTACCACTTCCTTTGAATTGGGATTCAATATAACAATTTTTTTACTAGTGTTTTTGATGGCATCCCTGGTAGAATTGATCTCGGTAGCTGAAATTTCATGGATAACATTATCCAGTGAAAATATACGAGTAATTTTTATGGATTCAGGATCTGTGATTACTTTTTTTATTTTTACGGATTCAGGACTGGTGCTCATTTGTTAACCTCCGATTGCTTAAAATACCCTGTTTTGATACTCCTTCCTGTGCGGTTATCAGTCGCTTACATAATCCGATCAGCATATACAGCATTTTATATCGTCCCATTATTTTTTTTCTTTTTTCAGATTTTTTATCTTTAATAAGGATGAATTGATCTTTGTAATGGATACACCTAGTTGTGAGATTTTTTAAGATACTTTTTTGTTGAACCAGGTTGGTCATAGAGATGATGTCGTCGGTTAAGGTACGTAATAAGTCTACAGCTTCAGGAATTCCCGTTTCATAATCCCATCCCATCAGAATCATTCCCCATCCTTCAAGTATCTCCGCAATGAAAGCAAATAAGTCGAAATTTGATTCATCATCAGTAAGTTCTGCGGAATGAATAAGCGTTTTATTATCTTTTGTGATTTTTTGAATATGAGGGTGTAACAGCCAGCGGATGATTTTTTTCAATTTTTCCAGGTAAGATTTATCTTTGTATAGAGGGCGGAACAGCGGGTAATTCGAAGGCCAGTGGCCATAATGTTTTTCTTTGATACGGATTAAGGCCCCGTAGCTATAATGGAGTATAAATAAGAGAGAAAATTGATTGGATGGAGAGGTATTGGTATTTTTTTTATCCGGATACGGGACCCATTCCATGACAGATTCCATTACAATGTATATGTCCTGGTGATGTTTGATCGCAAACTGGTGGAGTGCTTCATAGGTTTCTTCCTTTATATCTTCCGGCCCCTGGTCCAGCAGACGCCTCAACCAGTAAAACATATCAAATTCGGAACGGCGGGTAGGGAACATTCGCTCCCCCACATTTAATACGATGTGTAAAACTGCATCATGGGCATCTATTGTAAATAGATGGTTTAGAAAGTTTTTTATTACAAGCTTAAGCTGTGGGTAATTGAGCATTTCCCGGGTGAGTTTTGAAATCTGGGTATAGAAATGTCTACGGATTATTTTATTTTTTGTATTTTCAATAAACCGGAAAACAGCAGCTTCCGGACTTTCATCGATGGAATTCCGGATATCGAAGCTATCTCTTAACTGTCGGATAAAATCTTTCAGCCATTCAATTCCATAATAAGCGGGGTTAAGAATTGCCATCTGAGCAACAAGCCGAACAATATGATTTGAAATATTGGGAGATACATCGGGAATGAAAAAAATGCCGGATTCCTGGATCGGGCGAAACTGGTGCCCCAGGTACATGGGTTGATCTTCCAGGAAAAATTTTTTAAGATCATTTTCCAGATAGGGCTGAGAAAACCCTATATATTGGGATGCATTATCATCCATAATAACTTTTAGCTTACATTCTTTCAATATTTTATCGGAATTTTCGATCCAGATATCAACCGTTTCTTTTTGCCCATTGGTTTCAATGGTTTTATCCCAACCGGCATCATTTATCATTTTAACCGTTTTGTTGGTTGTTGTGATTTTACCATTGAGTAATAGGCGAACCATTTTATCAAAATCCAGCGGTGGGAGTTTAGGAAAAAAGGTCCCGCAATACAGCACTGTTTTGTGGGGTTCAAAATCCTTGAATACATCCCTGGTTCGTATTTTCCAGAAGTCTTCAAAGGAATCATGCGGATTTTGGGGCGTATCAATAAATTTTTGACGTTTATTTACTTCTTCTAAGAAAGAATCTTTCCCTCGCTTTAATTCGGCAAAAACATTGTTGTGAAAAGCATTATTATCGTTTTTGTCACCCCATAAATCCTTTTCTCTTTGTTGGAGGATTTTTTCTTCTAAAAATTCGGTATTTTCCGGGAAAAAATTTTTCAACAAGTGATAAAGAAAATCCACCTTCCAGTATGAAAAATGGAAACCCTTACCATCTGCACCTTCAACCCCTTTTAACAGATCGTCAGTGATAATAGCAATCAACAAGATATCTTTTTTTTCTAAATATTCCTTTATGCTTTGTGCCGAAGTCCGCGACTTAAATATCGAATCATAAAATTCTGATTGATCGTCGATATCTATCAGGATGATCATTTTTTCTCCCCGTCCGATATGATGTTTCCTGAACATATCTATTTTCAGGTCCGTGCGTCCGCTATTGCAACCGTCGAAATCCAGGTGCCGCTTTTCATATGTATTATATTGAAGGGAATCCATTAATTGGTAAGCGGTTGAAAGCAATATACTCTCATTCATCCCGCCCAATAAAAGAAGGCGGTTTTCGTCCCATTTTTTTCTGTATTTATTTAAATCTTCAATGGAGTGAAACGCGGCAAGATTTGAGGAATTACCTGGGAGGGGTTGTGTCGGATCACCAAATGCTTCTTCCGTATTCTCGGTCTTATTTTTATCCGAATCTTTATAATATACCTTATTGTAAATATTCCCTGCCACTACATTTATATCACGTACTTCTTCTGCATTAACTGTGGGAACTCTTTGATTTGTAATTTTTTCTCCCTCTTTTTCCGTAGGCCCGGTGGAGATAGGTGTTTTAATTTCAGTTTCTTCGAATTTTATATGTTCATGGGATTCCCTCAATGCTTCTTCTGGAGTCATTGTTTCAGGTTCTATTTTTGTTTCACTATTCAAAAAGGAAGATTCGTAGGATTTGGCGTTGGTAACTGAAAGGTCACTATTTTCCTGTGAAATTTCTCCCTCCGGTGGAAACAAGATAGCATCGAGTTTGTCTACATCCATTCTATTTCTCCTTCTTTTTGGCTGTATAATTGTTGTAATTTGTTTCGGTTTTAAATACAGTTCCTCCGGGAATATAATTAATTTCACCTATCTTTTTGGCATTGATTATTGGAGTAAAACCGATTTGCTGTTGCGGCATCTGAGAGGTTTGGGGGAGCGATGGAGGGGCAAAAAAATTAGTCGCAATATCAGGATCAGTCGTCTTTTTAGATTGAAAGTGAACGGACTTTCTTTTATATAGACGGGGGAAAAATTTTTCCGGGATATTAGAATTAGGAAAAACTGTGCAGCCAAGATCAAATGCTTCGTCAACAGTTTTCCCGGCAAATAAGGCATCGTAAAAAGCCACAGAGAATTTAATCGCATCATAATCATTGATTTTTCCAGGCGTTCCAATGACATAATTAATGTGTTTGTTGATGGCGGCCGCTTGCGGAGCCGTGTAACAGGCATTAAGAATGACACATTCAACATAGTTGGAAAACAACTCAAACAAACTCGAAAGCGCTTCCGAGGAAATTGATACCCCAATCCCCCAATCACCTTCCATGATTAGCCCTTCTTCGTCTCCATGACCGCTAAAATGAACGATCTGCGGTTCATGATCCAATAATGCCCTCCTCAGACTGTCAAAACTCACCGCCCACTCCGAAACAATAGTAAATTGTCCTCGATGTGTTGCACGTCTTAAGGCTTCCTTAATTTCGTTGAACTCTTTATCCAACTTCAATCGAATTGTATTATCAAACGGATTTGCTGATAAGATTAATATTTTTTTCATAAGTGCTCCTTTTAACTGTCAATAATGGCTATACGGTCCGAAAACCTGGCGCAGAGAGAAGAGAGGGATTGCGTCATTTTTATCTGCCAAATCGGAGGCCCAGGTTGTATTTTCAATAATGTTCGATTACCCGAATGGGTAATGTTTGTATCGCCCGCGTACGAAAGATCAAAATCGATCCATGAAGGCATATTTACAACACAAATGCCTTCCAACCTCCCCGGGCCACTAACGATGGAAATATGTAGATAATCACCTTCATTACCTGATTTAAGCGGCAGGGTAATCGAACTTTCAGGACTGATCATATGGACACTCCTGGTGAAATGGTGGTAAACATTCATATCTCTTTTCTCCGTTACCAGCTTATTTTCAACCGTAATATTAATTCCCTTCGCCATTCTGCTTTACAGTTTATTTACAATCCGAAATAAATTCCGATACCCTCGTACATTGAGGCTTTTTTGAATAATCGTCGGTCCTGGAATAGATGATTGACTTCCAGCAGTTCTCTACCAAACGGAAATCCCTACTGTCGCCACGTACCACAATACCGATCAATTCATGGGTTTCACAATCAAATACCGGCGATCCGCTACTTCCACAATAAACACTCAGATCAGCAGAAAAATAGGCATCACTGATATCACATACCCTTGCGCCTGACGAATATTTTAACGGTAACCCTACCGGATGGCCAATTATATAAACCGGTCTATCAGGCGCAATCTCATTTTTAGACAATTTCACCACTTCCTGCCCTTCAACCTTGCGGTCCAATTTCACCAACGCCCAATCCGATTGGTTTCCCAAACGCCGGTATATTTTTTGGATGATTTTTTCTCCTTTATAGATATTTTGGAGAAGTATATCGCTTGTAGAATTAGAGGGGGCCATCATTTTATAACCAAAAACAAAGCGGAAGTCTTTTACGTTATCCCCATCAATACAATGACCGGCAGTGGCAATAATATCGTCTTTCACCAGGAAACCGGTACACAAACGGCCGGCAGCAATAGGTTGATGATAAAAAGGTTCGGATTGACAAAGGTTAAAAACATTTCCATAATTTTTGACCTTCAGTGTAAAGATTTCATGTTCATTCTCTTTTTTGATCAAACTCTCTTTCCTGCAAATCGCTGCTACTGAATCGGCATTTTTTCTGATAGGGATATCATCGATCTCATAATAATCCTTACGGTTTTCTTCACCCCATATGCCTCTATCGGCATTGAGTTCCCTGGCTTTAAGCATCAGCATCTTCGCCAGGTCACGATTATTAATGTGGCTAAACGCATTATCCTGGACCTGCGGCGCAATGCTTTGGTAATAGTCTTGAATTCCTGAAATGAGGTCATCCCGCTGGGGAGTTCCCTCCGAATCGGAGAAATTAAACAACTTATCCCGAATACATGATGCTCCCCTGGCCATCATTTCTCTGTCTAATCTTTCAACAAGTTTTTCCAGTTGTGATCTTTTTTGTTTTACCATTTTATTTCCTCTTTTTAAAACTCCTGGTTAATTTTCTTTTTTAGAAGAAGGGACGAGTATGGGGATTCGTCCCTTCATATTGATAATGCTGATGATCACTGCCCGGTGGCCCCCACATCTACATTCACTGTTGTCGGCACACCAGGCGGTAAATCATTCGGAACTATCTTGATTGACCAATTGGAATTTGTTCTCGAAAACATTACCTCAAGATCAACATCCGATTTTACGAGAATCGGGCAGTCCTTTAAATCCTTTTCGGCAGGAGTGTTTATGACAAGAGAAATATCTGTTCCTTGTAAAGGGATCATCGTCTCGCTTCCACTGTCAATATCGACTTTCGAATCATATCGACCATCCGGGAATCTCCGAAAAGCATTAAGACCCTGGAATGATACATTTTTAATATACACATCGGCTTTATCTAGCATTTTTTTACCTCCAGTATTTTTTGTTGTCGGAACGAAGAACCGTTTTTTGGCGGGAAACCCAAATGCTCACGTTCCGCCTATTAATATAGTATAAATGGGCATTTCCAACCACCACAACGGATGCAAAATTTAACACATCCGTTGCAAAACATGTCATAGTTGTTTTCTGGGAATATTTTTCTGTGGAAATACCTATCGCGAAGCAAGAATTTTTTAATTTTAAAAGGAGGTTTTCTCTCTACTTGGATTCAGAAGCCTGGTATGAAGACGGTAACCGGTTAAATTTTTCTTTGAAACATTTGGCGAAATACGCCATGTTGGAAAATCCAACCGCTAACGAGACCTGGGATACATTCCCGAACTTATCTTTTAATAACTGGGCAGCCCTTTTTAGTCTATACGAACGGATAAATTCGGTGGGAGTTTCGCCTGTTAAAGCCATCATTTTCCTGTACAACGTTGCCCGGTTCATATACAATTTCTTACTCATTTGCTCCACATTGAATTTTGTGTTCGATAAATTCTTCTCAATAATGGATTGAATTTCCTCGATAAATTCCCGGTCCATTGAAGAGACTACTATCTCGGCCGGTTGCAAAAGCATCTGTTTTTGAATTTTTTGTTGCAGTTGGCGGCGCAGCTCGATTAGGTTCTTAATCCGAGTGAGCAATATTTTCGGATTGAACGGCTTGGCAATATAGTCATCGGCCCCTGTTTCCAATCCCTCGATAATATTGTCTTCCGACGCTTTTGCGGTTAATAATATGATAGGAATATGACTGGTTTTGATATCTGTCTTCAATTTCCGGCACAATTCGTAACCGTCCACCTCCGGCATCATAATATCACTGACGATTAAATCCGGGATGATTTCCGTGGCTTTTTCAATCCCTTCTTTGCCATCTCCGGCCTCAACAATGGTATATCCCTGTCGAAGCGGATCGCAAATATACTTTCTAACCTCGACATGATCTTCCACCACCAGAATGACAGGCTTTTCTTCTCTTAATTTTTTATTTTTGGGGGATGCGATCGTCAATGCCGCTTCATTCATATCTGCATCTGTGTCTTCATATTGCTGCATTTCGCCATCTTCCAAAGGATCATTATTTTTAATTTCATCTATGCCTGTAATCATCGTAAGGGCTTCAATTTCCTTGTCTTTGAAAGATTTATTGATCGGCACAAAAGAAGCGTCCATGATTTCATCCGGTTTGAGGTGTTCATGGCCAAGAGGTAGACGGATCACAAACTCGGTTCCTTTCCCTTCTAAACTGTGCACATCGATTCTTCCATGATGCAATACCACGTTTTCCTTTGTTAATGATAATCCGATGCCTGTGCCTTTCATTGCAGCCTGATTTGAATTTTTAACCTGGTAAAATCGGTCGAATATATAGGGAAATTGCTCTTTAGGTATACCTATCCCCGTATCCCGTATTGAAAGAACTAAAAATCCCGATTGCTGACTGACCTGGGTTTTGGTTTGGGGCTGCTCCAGGCTAACGGATACTGTAATTTTACCCCCCGCAGAAGTAAACTTAAACGCATTAATCAAAAGATTATACACCACGACTTCCATCTTACCGGTGTCAAAATAAAGAAAAATGCTGTCTCTTTCGCTTTGAAATTCCAAATCCAATTGTTTCTTGGGTGCGATCAGGTGAAAGGATGACAGGATGGATTTCAAAAAAGGAATCATATCTTGATTCGTGGCATTCAATTTTGCATGACCACTGTCAAAACGGGAGAGATCCAATAATTGGTTGATCAAATTGAGTAACCGTTTGGCATTTCGGAGTATTGTGCTTAGTTCCTGCTGTTGTCGATTTTCCCGGGTATCGGACAGCATTTGTTCTATTGGTCCGATTATCAACGTTAACGGTGTGCGGAATTCATGGGATAAGTTGGCAAAGAAACGGGACTTGATACGGTCCATTTCTTCCAATTTCGTTGATTGCTCTTTTAATTGCAGATTTTTGGTCTGGATTTCTTGGGTACGATCTTTTATAGTGGCTTCGAGTTTTTCGTTTTCACTTAACAGTTTTGCCGATCGCCACTTCATCCCAATAAACATCAAACCGAAAATCCCGGTTCCATAACACCAAAAAGCCCACCATTCCCGGTACCACGGAGGCAATACTTTAAAACGGAATACATCTTCATGACCTAACTGTTCATAAATATTTTTTGCCTGGACCCGGAATATATAATCTCCAGGATCAAGATTGGTATAATTCCTTTTGGCGTCTTTACTCCAGGTTGACCACCCATGATCGTAACCTTCCAGGTAACAACGATATTGCGTTTCGGTTTCAGCCTCAAAAAATGGAGCAGCAAACTCAAAATGAAGGTTACGATTTTGATAAGGAAAAGCCGGGGGACTTGCGTGGTCCGCTTCATTCGTCTTATCCTTATAACCATCAAAAATGATTTCTTCATTAACCATTATTTTTCGAACCAGGGTATGGAAAGGTTGCGAATAATTTTTTTTTACTGTGGGATCGTATCGGATAAGACCATCGAAACTGGCAAGCCAGGCAATTTTTTCTTCAGAGTCAGGATAAATGGCATTTACCTGGATAAGAGGTATCCGGCGGAAGGGCGTATTATAAATCGTAAAAGGCCCGCCAGCAGTAGGAATCGCCAGGTAATTCCTGGATTCGGAATGTACCCAGATATTTTTATCAATGCCTTCGGCAATTCGAAAGACATTTCTCGATGCTTTTCCCCCTGCAAATTCGGTACCTAACGTTAAGTCGGGAATAAAAAGATCCTTTTTTTCATCATAGCGAAACAAACCTTTTTCGGTTGCGAAAATGACGTGGTTGGCTGCATAAGCCGCATAAACCCGGCTCACTGCCAGTCCATGTGAGATTTCATACCACGTGAACACCGGTTGATTCGAATCGGTTAAGAAATCCACCTTTATGACACTCCCGGTGGTAGTTACTAACCAAAGATTTCCGTTTTTCTCTTCGGCGATGGAGCGTATTTCTTGATTTATGGGGTTAAATCCAATCTCTTCCAGCCATTGACCGTTTTTGCGCGACAGCATCACTAATCGGTCGGCAGTGCCACACCAAATTCGACCCGCCCTGTACCTGGATTGCAATAATACAAAGGTTGGGGCTTTTATAACTTGAAGTTGGCTTTTCTTTCCTTTTTCGACAAGGTAGACCCCTTCGGAAGTTCCTACTAAAAGAGAATCGCCAGTTGACAACAGGCTCCAACAATTGGACGCTATTCCTTTGATTTGAGAGAATTTAAAGGGCAATTCAAGATGAAACAACCCTTCTGTGGTTCCTACATATAAGTTATTGGAATGCCTCATAATTGTCAATATTAACCCGTATAACCCGGATCGTTCATCGTGAATGGAAATGGGTGAAATATTCTCTATTTTTGAAATCCCTTTATCCAAACATAACCATAAATTGGTTCCATTGTCTTCGAAAACATAATGTACACAGTTGTCCTGGAGGCCGGAGGTTTTATCCCAAATGCATTTTAGCCGTCCCTGTGTGTCCATGATGACCACTCCGCCGCGTAAAGTGGCCAGTGCATAGTCACCGGAGGAAAGACGGATACCATGATATAATATATTCTTTTTTAAATAATTGTCCACCTCAGTCGGAAATGGCATAATTCCAGTCCCAGTATAAAGATAAAATCCATCCGTATCGGTTCCAATCAATATCTTCCCGTCATTATAGGGAGCCATCATAAATATTTTTTTTGATATAAATTCGTTTCCGCCGGGAACCAGTTTGAGTGAATCATCAATCATTTCCATCAACCCAATATTTGCCTGACGTATAAAGAATTTTCCTTCGCATACGAAAGAAAAGTAAAAGCGATCAACGGGCTCCCATACTTTCATTTTTTGAGAATCCCAGCGGAAGAGGTATTTGGAGGTATGGAAATATACTCCCTTTTCCGATATATAGGTTTTCCATACATCGGAAAATTCGGTTCGGTTTTTAGGCAGAAATTGTCGTAAAGAATTATATTCCAGTTTACCTTTCGCATCAGGAGCCAGGAACCCAATCTCATTCTTACCCCCTATATAAATGGTTCCTGTTTTATCAACAGCAATAGAACGTACAGTATAATTGGGAATGTTAATCACCCGCCAGGATACGCCGTCGAATTCCAATACCCCTGCTTGGTTGGCCGTGTAGATAATACCGTTTGGCGCCTGGGTCATACCCCAGTTTTGCGGCTGATGATCATACTCTTTATAGTTATAATTTTTTAAATATTTGTACCCGGTTTCTTCACTGTAAAGGTGAATAGGGTAAAGGAAAATGAGTCCGAATACAAGTATGGTTAGAATAAACGCATATCGGTTCGCATTTAAAGTAAAAGCACACCGTTTCATTCAATGAAATCGCCTTGTGCGATTATTTTGATAATACGGGCTTATTTTATCGCAGATATCAACCATGAAATGTCTTTCCGGTATGCAAACGCCCGTGGTATTGAATCGTTTTGTCATTTTTTCACCTGCATTTAATTATAGTATATCAAATAAATGCTACTTGCACAAGAAATCGATACGCATCATACGCATCATGATAATGTGCGCTTTCTTGGAGAGCGCGCAAGGGCTTTTACTACCGGGATTAACGGCGAGACACAAGTTGACTTTTACCTCAATTGAGATTAAAATAATTCATGGCTAAGAGAATTTTAAGATACAAACAATTGATTCGGTCATTGGCTTGGGGAGTTATTATCGTCGTAATCTCTGCCGGATGCGTGCATATTCCATCCAGGATAAAAGGAACGCCTTCTGTTTCGTCTTCACCCGCAGTGCCTTGGACACCGCCGCCGTCTGTGGTCTCCAAAATGCCTTCCCAACCCATGGCCTCAACGATTCCCCTTGCGCAAATCCGCAACGAACATCCCCGACTGACTCTGGCAGATGCGGTTAATATTGCCCTGCGAAACAATCCGGCGACTCAGGCCGCCTGGGCCGATGCTCGGTCCGCTGCCGCACGGTATGGAGCCACGCGAGGCACCTGGTTTCCGACCATCAACCTCACCGGCTCGCTTACGCATTCGAAAGGCACAACGTCGTTGAGCCAATTTCAGGGTCCGATAACCAATACGATCGCCGGCGCAAGCCTGAGTTATCTGCTGCTGGATTTCGGCGGACGCTCGGGGCTAATCGAAGAAGCCCGACAAGCCCTGATCGCTGCCAATTGGAACCAAAACGCGGTTCTCCAAAATGTCATCCTTCAAGTCGAAGTGGCTTTTTTTAATAATTTGGGGGCTCAAGCCATGCTCAAGGCCAATCAAACGTCCTTGAAAGAGGCTGAAGCCAACCTTACCGCAGCCGAAGAACGACGACGGATGGGGATGGCCACCAGCGCCGATGTCTTGCAGTCCCGAACCGCAACCGCCGAAGCCAAACTGGCGGTCGAAGAAGCCGAAGGAAATGTGCGCACCGCTCAAGGCGCCCTGGCAATTGCCATGGGCTATACGGCCAATACTTCCTTTGAACTGGAAGACGGCATTTCGGTTAATCCGGATACGTCAATTACGCAATCCGTGGATCAACTCATTACCCGCGCTTTTTCCTCGAATCCATCCCTGCAAGCCTCCCGCGCCGTGACCCAGGAAGCTGTGGCCAGAATCCGACAAGCCCGCTCGGATTTGTTTCCCACGTTATCCGCATCGGCATCGGTTTCCCGCGCCTGGAACAAGAATATTCAGGAACCGACGTTTCCTTATAGCCTGTCTCTTGGTTTGCAGATCCCGCTTTTTAATGGGTTTACCAACCAATTCAACCTCCTGCAAGCCCGGGAGGACGCCGAAGCCGCCCGACGAAACATGCAATCCATGGAACAACAAACGTCATACGATGTGTTTTCCGCGCACAGTGACTTTATTACTGCCGGACACCGGGTCAAAACCACCAATGAACTCGTGGAAAGCGCGACCCAATCCGAAGAGGTCGCGCTCGGCCGTTACCGGGAAGGAGTGGGAAGTATCCTCGACCTCCTCTCTGCCCAACGCGCCCTGGCTTCGGCAAGATCTCAACAAATCAATGCCCGCATGAGCTGGTTCATCGCCCTGGCTCAACTCGCCCACAACGTGGGTGTCCTGAACCCGAACGGGGACAATCCCCTCATTCCCGGGGCAATTTTTGGGAAATAGAAAATGATTACTTTGGGAGATAGATGATGACAAAAACCATGACGCAATTCAAACCGAATAAACAGGGGAAAACGGCTCGCTTTTTACCCGATGCATGTGCGGTCTGTATTCTTTTAATCGTTCTTTTATTGATTCCCGGATGCGGCGCTAAAAAAGCCGGTCCGCCGCCGCGGGTTCCGGTCACCGTGGCCCGGGTGGTCGTTCGACCCGAACCGCTTTCCCTTAAAGCCGTGGGTACCGTGGAACCGATCGAAACCGTGGCCATCAAAGCTCAGGTCGGCGGTGTGATTACAGCCGTAGGATTTATGGAAGGCCAGGATGTTCAAAAAGGCCAACTCCTTTTTCGGATCGATCCCCGTCCGTTTCAGGCTGCCCTCGACGCGGCCCGGGCTCAATTGGCGAGAGATAAATCCCAGGCCGCCAATGCGCAAATTCAGGCCAAACGGTATGCCGATCTGGTTAAAAAAGACTACGTGACCCAGGAACAATCCGACACAGCTCGAACGCAAGCCGAAATGTTTAAGGCCACGGTTCAAGCCGATGAAGCTTCTGTGGAACAAGCCAGACTCAATCTCGGTTACACGTCGGTGACGTCCCCCATCTCCGGACGAACGGGGAGTCTGCTGATCAAACGGGGAAATGTGGTCACAGCCAATGGTACCACCCTGGTGGTGATCAATCAGATGGATCCCATTCGGGTGAATTTTGCCATTCCCTCAGCGCAATTACCCCTCGTCCAGAAATATGCCGCCGGCCATAAACTCGACGTCCGGATCAAACCGGCTCGCAATACTCAGGAGGGCGATAACAACAGCAGCCCCCTTTCCGGTAATGGGACGGGTACCAATGGTACCAATGATACCACGGATAACAATGGTATTGCAACCAACGGCAATAATAACAATAATGGTAACTCTGTCGTCACCGGCCAATTGGTTTTCTTTGATAACGCTGTGGATCCGGGATCCGGAACCATTGACCTCAAGGCTGAATTCTCCAATAAAGGCGATTTACTCTGGCCCGGGCAATTTGTCGATACCGAATTGATTCTGACGGTTGAACCTCAGGCCATTACCGTGCCTTCGGCAGCCGTGGTGACCGGTCAGGACGGAACGTTTGCGTTCGTGATCGGCCCGGATAAAAAAGCCGAGAAACGCTCGGTCCGCGTCAATCGATCCGTCGAAGGTTGGACGGTCATCGATGAGGGATTGAAACGCGGTGAAATCGTGGTGACCGACGGGCAAATGCGATTGGTGCCGGGAGCTGAGGTAAACGCCAGATTTGCCGGTGAACAACACCAGGGGAGGAACCAATGAATATTTTTATCAAACGACCGGTAATGACCACTCTGGTGATGGTGGCCATTCTGGTTGCCGGGGTAATCGGCTATCGCCTGCTTCCGGTGAGCGATTTGCCGACCGTGGATTTCCCCACGGTTACTGTAAACGCCTCGCTTCCGGGCGCCAGCCCCGAAACCATGGCCGCTGCGGTGGCTACCCCTCTGGAAAAACAATTTACGACCATTGCCGGTATCGATAACATGACCAGTACCAGTAGCCTCGGCAATACCCAGATTACGATCCAATTCAGCCTGGACCGAAATATCGATGCGGCCGCTCAAGACGTGCAATCGGCAATTGCGGCGGTTTCGCGCCAATTGCCCAGGGATATGCCCACGCCGCCATCGTATCAGAAAGTAAACCCGGCCGACCAACCGATCCTCTTTATCGCCCTGACATCGCCGACCCTTCCCTTGTATCAGCTCAACGAATACGCCGAAACTCAAATGGCGCAACGCATCTCCATGATTAACGGCGTTGCCCAGGTCCAGGTTTACGGGTCGCAAAAATACGCGGTTCGGATCCAACTGGATCCCAATGCGCTGGCTTCCCGAGGCATCGGGATCGATCAGGTCTCCAGTGCGGTATCGTCCAATAACGTGAACCTCCCTTCCGGAACGCTCTGGGGCCGAGAACGCACCTATACGGTTCAGGCGTCGGGCCAACTGAACAACGCGGCTCAATTCCGCCCCATTGTTGTCGCGTATCGAAATGGGGCACCGGTGCGTTTGCAAGATTTGGGCCGGGTTTTTGACAGCGTCCAAAACGATCGCGTGGCAGCCTGGTTCAACGAGGACCGATGTTTGCTGCTGGCCGTTCAGCGCCAGCCCGGTACCAATACGGTCGAAGTGTCCAATGCCGTAAAAGCCCTTCTTCCCAAAATTGAAAGCCAGCTTCCGGCTTCTGCCAAAGTTCATATTCTTTTCGATAAAGCCGAACCGATCCAGGATTCGGTAAACGACGTGAAAGTCACCTTATTGATTACGCTTGCTCTTGTTATTTTAGTCATCTTTCTTTTCCTGAGAAACGTTTCGGCAACCGTTATTCCCAGTCTTGCCCTTCCGATGTCCATTGTGGGTACATTTGCCGTCATGCAATTGTTGAATTATAACCTGGATAACCTGTCCTTGATGGCGCTTACCCTTGCGGTCGGTTTCGTGGTCGATGATGCCATCGTGATGTTGGAAAACATTTTCAGGCACATGGAAATGGGAAAGAAACCGCTGGCTGCGGCACTGGACGGATCCAAAGAAGTAGGATTTACCATTGTTTCCATGACGCTTTCGCTCACGGCCGTGTTTATTCCGATCCTTTTTATGGGTGGAATTATGGGACGGTTGTTTCGCGAATTTGCGGTCACGATCATGATGGCCATCCTGATTTCCGGTTTTGTTTCGCTTTCCCTTACGCCCATGATGTGCAGCCGTTTCCTCAAACATGAGGAGAACAAAAAGCATGGACGGTTTTTCAATGCCATTGAAGCGTTTTGGGTCAAGAGTCTGGGAGTGTACGAACGGAGTTTGGCGTGGGTGGTCGAGCGCAAACGAACGGCCCTTCTCTTTTCGCTTGCGATATTTGCGGCCACTATTTTCCTGTTTATCATGGTGCCGAAAGGTTTTATTCCCAGTGAAGATACCGGTTTTATGAACGGTACCACCGAAGGATCGGAAGGTCTTTCGTTTGAGGGAATGGTGAAACATCAAAAACAAGTTGCCGATATTTTGGCCAAAGATCCCAATATTGAAAAGTTCACGTCATCGGTTGGTGGCGGCGGCGGCGGAACCAGTAACTCCGGCCGGATGTTTATCCGGTTAAAGCCGCGGAGCGAACGAAACATGTCTGCCGATCAAATCGTTAATTCGCTTCGGCGAAAAACGGCGAATATACCGGGAATTCGCGTTTTTGTTGTGAACCCGCCCGTTATCAACATTGGCGGTCGTTTTGCTTCGGGTATTTATCAATACACGCTTCAAGCCTCGGACCTTAAAACCCTTTACAAGGTCGCCCCCGAACTGGAAGCCAAATTGAAGGCCAATCCCCTGTTGCGGGATGTCAACAGTGACTTGCGAATCAGTAACCCGGAAGTCGATCTGGAAATCGATCGGGACCGGGCGGCATCGTTGGGGGTGACGCCGCAGGCGATTGAGGATGCGCTGTATTCGGCGTATGGCACCCGGCAGGTTTCTACGATTTTAGCGCCCAATAACCAATATTTTGTCATCATGGAACTTCTTCCCGATTACCGACGGAATCCGTCGACGCTTCCCTTGCTTTATATTCGCTCATCGAGTGGTCAACTCGTTCCCCTCTCATCGTTGGTTCGAATCGATACCGGCGTGGGGCCATTGACCGTTAACCATTCGGGCCAACTGCCGTCGGTCACCATCTCGTTTAACCTCGGTGAAGGCGTGGCGCTCAGCCAGGCCGTCGATGAGGTCAATAAAGCGGCCCGACAGACGCTTCCCGCTTCCGTGGTCACGAACTTTGCCGGTACGGCTCAGGCGTTTCAGTCCTCGCAGGGCAGCCTCGTGGGATTACTTATCCTGGCCATACTCGTGATTTACATGATTCTGGGTATTCTGTATGAAAGTTTTATCCATCCGGTCACGATTCTGACCGGGCTTCCCTTTGCCGGGTTTGGGGCTCTGATTACGCTTCTTATCTTCCGTACGGATCTTAACCTGTATAGTTTTGTCGGGTTGATCATGCTTATCGGTGTTGTTAAAAAGAATGCAATTATGATGATCGATTTTGCCCTGGATGCCAAAAAAGAGGGGATGGATTCCCAATCGGCCATATTGAAAGCCAGCAGTATTCGGTTTCGGCCGATTATGATGACCACTGTTGCCGCGCTCATGGGAACGCTGCCCATTGCATTGGGTTTGGGGGCGGGTTCCGAATCCCGTCGGCCATTGGGTTTGGCGGTTGTCGGCGGTCTGCTTTTTTCTCAGCTCATCACCTTGTATGTCACGCCCGTGTTTTACATTTACTTTGATCGGCTTCAAGGGAAATTGGGAAAGTCGCTCGGTCGTCGTCGGAAGAATGGAAATTCCGAACCCAAAGAGGCTTAATTTCCGTATTCGCATTTTGTAGGGGCAGACACGCGTGTCTGCCCCATATCAAAGGAAGCGCATTTCAACGTTCCGCGATGCGTTCATCACTCACAGGAACCGTTTCTTATCTCACAGGAATGAAAACCGCTCGTTCCGGAAGCAAATTTTTTGGTTCCGACAGGGAAACTTTTGGTTCCGCTAGAGAAACTTTTCATTCTGCTAGCAAAACTTTTGGTTCCGCTAGAGAAACTTTTCATTCCGCTAGCAAATTTTTTGGTTCCGCTAGAGAAACTTTTCATTCCGCTAGAGAAACTTTTCATTCTGCTAGCAAATTTTTTGGTTCCGCTAGCAAAACTTTTGAGTCCGCTAGAGAAACTTTTCATTCTGCTAGCAAAACTTTTGGTTCCGCTAGAGAAACTTTTCATTCCGCTAGCAAATTTTTTGAGTCTGCTAGAGGTTCGTCTCGCTCTGCTAGCAAATTTTTTTGGAATTACGGGCATCCGCTATTAGAGAATTGAATGGCATATTGAAATATGGTATGATTGCGTTCTGTTCTTATCCGCTACAGGAGGGCAATCAATGGATCTGGCCCGTCAATTATCAACATTAACTTCCGAACAACGACAACTTCTGGAACTAAAACTAGCCAGAAAGAATCTCGACATCTTAACGCTTCCGATATCGCGGGTTGAAACCGATCGCGAGCGTTTTCCCCTTTCGTTTCAGCAGGAGCGGCTGTGGTTCATCGAGCAAATGAATCCCACGGGTGCTGCATACAATATTATCCGTGCAACCCGGCTGGAAGGGAATTTGGACAGACAGGCATTGCAGCAGAGTATCGATACGGTGATTCGGCGGCATGATAGTTGTCGCACTGTATTTATTCAGGGAAATGAAGGTCCTGTTCAGGTGATTCGGCATCAATTGATTGTTCCCCTGGATACGATCGATTTAACGCATTTATCAACAGAGGAACAGGAGAAAGAAATCGATCGGATTATCGAACATGAACACCGGTATGTATTTGATTTGACAACGGGACCGTTATTGAGAACCCAATTGTTGGCATTGAATCACCGAGGAGATGACCATCTGTTTTTATTGACGATTCATCACATGATTTCCGATGGAACGTCGATCCAGATTTTTGTCCGGGAAACGGAACAATGTTATCACGCGTATTCGACGGGCACAGCGTTGGACTTGCCTGATCTATCGATTCAATATGGAGATTACGCGTATTGGCAGAGAAATTGGTTCGGAAGGAGGCGCGAAACCGGATCCGGGTTTGCCGGAAAACAGGAAGCGTATTGGCTGGAGCAATTTGAGGGAATGCTTCCGGTTTTGGGGTTGCCCACCGATTACCCGAGGCCATTGGTGCAATGTTTCGAAGGTCAAACCATTGATTTTCAACTGTCGGTCGAAGAGTCGCAAACGTTGAAAGCGTGGGCCATCAAGAGAAATACAACCCTGTATGTTTTATTGTTAAGTATATATGCGATATTCTTATCCAAGCTGAGTGGGATGGATGATATCCGGGTGGGAACGCCGGTTGCGGGTCGAAGGCATCCCGGTGTCCGAAATTTAATCGGTATGTTTGTGAATACGCTGGTTATGCGTAATTATCCATTTCCCGATAAAACCTTCCGGGAATTTATGGCGGATGTGGGGGCACGAACCATCGGTGCGTTTGAGAATCAGGAATATCAATACGAAGACTTGCTGGATGTGCTGGAAGTAAGAAGAGATGCCGGCCGCAATCCGTTGTTTGATGTGATGTTTTTTGTAAGGAACGTGGACTTTGCAGAGATCGATATTGAAGGATTGAAATGGACGATACATGATTATAAACATAGTGTATCGAAATTCGATATGACGCTAATCGGGGGTGAAACCAACACGCCGGAAGGCATGCGGTTGCGTTTCTCTCTGGAATATTGCACCAAACTATTTCGTGAATCAACGATTCTGAGGTTTATCGATTATTTCAAGCAAACGGTTCGTTCCATTGTTGATGATGTTGAGATAAGGATACGCGATATCGACATCATGACGGATGAAGAACGGAAGAGAGTATTAATTGAATTTAATCATACACGGGTGGACTATCCGACGGATCAAACCCTTCATGGATTATTTGAAGATCAGGCAAAACAAACGCCGGATCATATTGCGGTTATAGGGTTTTCTGTAGGGGCGTTTCGCGAAACGCCCCATTTGTCAAACTCACATTGGGCGATTCACGAATCGCCCCTACAAATTTCGTATCGCGAACTGAACGAACAGTCCAACCATGTGGCCCATGAATTAACCCGAAAGGGTGTTCAACCCGATACCATTGTAGCCATCATGATCGAGCGCTCGATTGAAATGATTATTACGATCTTAGGCATCTTGAAATCCGGTGCGGCCTACTTACCCATTGACCCTGATGTCCCGCAGGATCGGATCGATTACATGCTAAATGATAGCAGTGCTTCATTGGTGTTTCATAATGAAACTTTTGTAGGGGCAGACCCGCGTGTCTGCCCGAGTGCTTCTTTTTTACCGGCCACCGGTAACCGGCCACCGGCAACCGATCTCGCTTACGTCATCTACACCTCCGGTTCGACCGGAAAACCCAAAGGTGTCTTAATCGAGCATCGCAGCATATTCAATAACATCACCTGGCGCAGGAACGCGTATCAAATGAAACCCGGTGACCGATCGCTTCAATTATTCTCATTCGCCTTTGACGGTTTTGTTACCTCGTTTTTTACTCCGATCATTTCCGGAGCCACGGTGGTTCTTTTAAGAGACAGTGAAGCAAAAGATGTCATTCGAATAAAAGAAATCATCGCGTCGATGACCATTACTCACTTTATATCCGTTCCATCGCTTTACCGAACCATCCTGGAGGTTAGTGACCCCAACGATTTATCCGCTTTAAAAATCGTTACCCTTGCCGGAGAAGAAATTCAACCCGACTTACTCGAAAAGAGTAAGAAGATCAATCCGTTTCTGGAAATCGTCAATGAATACGGTCCAACCGAAGGAAGCGTCGTTTCATCCTGTCAACGAAATCTGTCATCGCAATCGGTTATTTCAATCGGAAAACCCATTGCCAATGTCATGATCTTTATCTTCGATAACGATCATCATCTTGTTCCTGTCGGAATTCCGGGAGAACTGACCATCGCCGGCAAAGGATTGGCTCGCGGTTACCTCAACAATCCGGAACTCACGGATGAGAGATTCTGCCTCCGGCAGCCAGGGGCTCTTTTTGAAAAAACCGCCCCTGGACCCCGCAAAAACTTTTGGTTTGAGAAGTTGTTTGGGAAGCTATATAAGACGGGGGACATGGGGAAATGGTCGGACGACGGGACCATTGAATTTTTGGGACGAATCGACCACCAGGTCAAGATTCGGGGCTTTCGCATCGAACTGGGCGAGATTGAAAATCGATTGCTCAAACACGAAGAGATAAGAGATGCCGTTGTCATCAGTAAAGCGGGCGAGAATGGCGATCCCTATTTATGCGCGTATGTTGTGTCCGGTCGAGAGATCCCGGTTTCGGAATTGAGAGAGTATCTGTCCCGATACGTGCCCGATTATTTGATTCCGGCTTACGTTGTGTATCTGGAAACCATGCCGCTAACTTCCAATGGGAAAGTCGATCGAAACGCCTTGCCCGAACCGAAAATAAAAACCGATGGAAATTATGTGGCACCGAGAAATGCAATGGAAAAAAAGCTGGTTAAGATATGGTCGGAACTGATCGGCATGGATGAAGGTAAAATCGGTGTGCATTCCAATTTCTTCCATCTGGGCGGCCATTCGTTAAAAGTCATGGTGATGGTATCCGGAATTTACCGGGAACTGAACGTCAGGATTTCATTGGCCGACGTGTTTAAGAACCCCACCATCCGAAAGTTATCGGAATTGATAAAAAAATCCGTTGGCTCTCCATTCACATCCATACGCGAAGCGGAAAAAAAAGAGTATTATCATCTTTCATCGGCACAGAAACGGTTATATATTCTGAACCGTGTCGACGAACAGGGCATGGGGTACAACATTCCATTGGTTTCCATATTGGAAGGGGAGCTTGATAACAAAAAACTTGAAACGGCATTTACGCGGTTGATTCACCGGCATGAAAGTTTGAGAACATCGTTTCATGTGGTGAATGAAGAACCGGTTCAACGGATTCATGATCAAGTCGAGTTTGAGATCGAATATCATCTCACGGAGCAAACGGAGTTTACAGAGAACCCAATCAAAAGTTTTTTGCCTATTTTTTTTCAAAAAAGTAGGTTTGATTTGGCTAACGCGCCGTTAATGTCTGTCGGATTGCTTAAGGAAAATAATGAGATGCATATCTTAATGGTCAATATGCATCATATCATTTCGGACGGTATGTCCATGAATATCGTTATAAACGATTTTATGGCTTTTTATAAGGGTGAGGACTTACCGGAACTGCGAATCCAGTACAAAGATTTTTCAGAATGGCAGCACACCAACCGTCAGAAAGAATTGATCAACCGGCAGGAGGATTTTTGGTTGGAGGAATTCGAAGGGGAAATTCCGGTTTTGGATCTTCCGCTCGATGACGTCAGACCGCGGGTTCAGAGTTTTGAAGGAAGGCGTATTGCTTTTGAAATCGATGCGTCGTTGACCGGTCGTCTCAATGCATTGGCATTGGAAACGGGTACGACCTTGTATATGGTACTTTTGGCATTGTATACCATCTGCCTGTCAAAAATAAGCGGCCAGGAAGAGTTGATAATCGGAACGCCTGTTGCCGGGCGCAGGCATGCGGATTTGGAACATGTAACCGGTATGTTTGTCAATACCCTGGCATTGCGAAATGTCCCATCCGGAGAGAAACGATTTAATGATTTTCTTCAGGAAGTCAAAGAAAAAACCTTAAATGCCTTTGAGAACCAGGATTACCCGTATGAAGAACTGCTCGACCGGTTAAATTTAAACCGGGAAGCAGGAAGAAACCCCTTGTTTGATACCATGTTTGTTTTGCAGAATATGGATCGTGTTCAAATCGAGGTTCCGGGTTTAACATTATTACCGTATAAATATGAGAATAACAGTTCGAAGTTCGATCTGACATTAACCGGAGTCGAAATAGACAATCAATTGGTCTTTACATTCGAATATTGTACCGGGTTATTGAAGAAGGAGACCGTCGAACGGTTTATCGGATATTTTAAACGCGTGATTGAGCATGTTCTTAAAGACAATTACCGGAAGGTATCGGATATTGAAATCATTTCGGAACAAGAAAAAGAGAAGGTTCTATTTGATTTCAATGATACACGGGTGGATTATCCGACGGATCAAACCATTCATGGATTATTCGAAGATCAGGCCAAACGAACGCCGGATCATCTTGCGGTTATAGGGTTTTCTGTAGGGGCGTTTCGCGAAACGCCCCATTTGTCAAAATCACATTGGGCGATTCACGAATCGCCCCTACAAGTTTCGTATCGCGAACTGAACGAGCAATCCGACCATATGGCCCATGAATTAACCCGAAAGGGTGTTCAACCCGATACCATTGTAGCGATAATGATCGAACGCTCGATTGAAATGATTATTGCGATCTTAGGCATCTTGAAAGCCGGTGCTGCGTATTTACCCATTGATCCCGATGTCCCGCAGGATCGGATTGATTACATACTCAACGATAGCGGCGCTTCATTGGTGTTTAACAATGAAACTTTTGTAGGGGCAGACCCGCGTGTCTGCCCGGATGCATTGGGCGCACACATGGGTGCGCCCCTACAATCAAATCCTACTTCAAATCTCGCTTACGTCATTTACACCTCCGGTTCAACCGGAAAACCCAAAGGCGTCTTAATCGACCATCGCAGTATATTCAATAACATCACCTGGCGCAGGAACGCGTATCAAATGAAACCCGGTGACCGATCGCTTCAATTATTCTCATTCGCCTTTGACGGTTTTGTTACCTCGTTTTTTACTCCGATCGTTTCCGGAGCCACGGTCGTTCTTTTAAGAGATAACGAGGCAAAAGATGTCATTCGCATAAAAGAAATCATCGCATCCATGACGATGACTCACTTTATATGCGTCCCGTCGCTTTACCGAACCATCCTGGAGATCAGTGACCCCAACGATTTATCCGCTTTAAAGATCGTCACCCTTGCAGGTGAAGCAATTCAACCCGATCTGATCGAAAAAAGCAAGAAGATCAATCCGTTTCTGGAAATCGTCAATGAATACGGTCCAACCGAAGGAAGTGTCGTTTCATCCTGTCAAAGAAATCTATTATCTCAATCCGTTATTTCAATCGGAAAACCCATTGCCAATGTCATGATCTTTATCTTCGATAACGATCATCATCCGGTTCCTGTCGGAATACCGGGTGAACTGACCATCGCCGGAAAAGGATTGGCTCGCGGTTACCTCAATAACCCGGAGCTCACGGATGAGAGATTCTGCCTCCGGCGGCCAGGGGCTCTTTTTGAAAAAGCCGCCCCTGGACCCCACAAAAACTTTTGGTTTGAGACGTTGTTTGGGAAGCTATATAAAACGGGGGACATGGGGAAATGGTTGGACGATGGAACGATTGAATTTTTGGGACGAATCGACCACCAGGTCAAGATTCGGGGTTTTCGCATCGAACTGGGCGAAATTGAGAATCGATTGCTCAAACACGAAGAGATAAGGGATGCCGTTGTTATCAGTAAAGCAGGCGAGAATGGTGATCCCTATTTATGTGCGTATATTGTAGCCGATCGGGAGATTCCGGTTTCGGAATTGAGAGATGATCTCTCCAACCATTTATCCGATTACATGATCCCATCTTACTTCATTCAAATCGATACGATACCGTTCACCCTCAACGGCAAGGTAAACCGAAACGCATTACCGGAACCCGAAATCAAATCCTGTGATAATCGTATCGCACCGCGCGATGTGATCGAAGAAAAACTGGTCGCGTTATGGTCCGAGGTTTTGGGCATCCAAAAAGACATGATCGGAACCGACACCAGCTTCTTCAATTTAGGGGGACATTCCCTCAAAGCAATCGCTCTGGTTTCAAAAATTCATAAAGAATTAAATGTCAAATTACCCCTGACCGACATATTTAAAAAACCGGCAATCCGTCAACTGGCGGCAGTGATAAAAGAATCGGCACCCAATACGCATGATAAATATATGGCTGTTGAACCCGCAGAAAAAAAGGAATATTATGTGTTATCTTCAGCCCAAAGTCGGCTGTTTGTCCTTCAACAAATGGATGTTCAGAGTACGGCTTACAATATCCTCTTATTCCTTCAAATAAAAGATACGCTCGATCACGAGAAATTGGAGAAGACCTTCAACCGGTTGATCGAGAGACATGAAACCCTGCGAACGGCGTTTTTGAGTATCAACGGTCAATCGGTTCAGGTCATTCGAGAACCGATGGAATTACGTGTGAGTTATGATGAAGAGGGTGAGGAACGGTATGACGATATCGTGAAACGTTTTGTCCGGCCGTTCGACCTGGGAAAGGCACCGCTAATTCGAGTCGGTGTCACGCTTTTGCAAAACAAGCGGTCGATTCTCATGGTGGACATGCATCATATCATTTCGGATGGAATATCTCAGGCCATATTGGAAGACGAATTCCTGGCATTTTATAACGGCGAAGCGTTGCCGCCATTGCGATTGCAATATAAAGATTATTCCGAATGGGAAGCCGGCCCGAGTCAACAACTGGCGCTCGCCAAACAAGAGCAATACTGGCTATCGCAATTTAACGATGGCGTCCCGGTTTTAAATATGCCCCTGGATTTTGCGCGTCCCAATGTGGTGCGTTTTGAAGGAGGGTTTCTGACCTTTGAAATAAGCGGTGATCTGACGTCCCGGATAAAAGAGTTTATCGTCCAAAAAGAAGTTACCTTGAATATTTACTTAATGGCAATTTATAATGTCTTACTTTCAAAGTTTACCGGACAGGAGGATATCCTTTTTGGCATTGTTATTTCCGGGAGGCCGCATATCGATCTGAAAACCATCGTCGGTTTCTTCGTGAATATGCTTCCCATCCGAAATCGGCCCGTGGGAAATAAAACATTTGACGCATTTTTAAACGATGTCAAAGAAAACGTGGTTGCAGCGTATGAAAACCAGGAATATCCGTTCGAGCAATTGGTCAATCAGCTTGAAATCAAACGCGAACCGGGCCGACATCCGTTGATCGATACGGTTTTTGTCCTTCAGGAACAGAGGGAAACGGTTCCCACCGTTTCATTGGTGGAACCCAAAGACCCGGAACACAATCCCTATCAAATATCGCATTTCGATTTGATGTTTCATGCAACGGATCTGGGCGGAACCATCCGGGTTGTCCTCGAATATTCAAGCGTATTATTTAAACAACAAACCATTGACGAAATCTTCACATGCTATATCGATATCGTCGAGCAGACACTGGCGAATCAAAACATCAAATTATCGGAAATCGAAGTCGGTCATCATTTTAAAGCGCTGGAATTTGATGCGGTGAGTCTTGAAGAATCGGACTTTGATTTTTAATTCCATTTTTTAAAAAAAGCGCGTCAGCCGCTTTTGAGCATTGGATTGATCAATGTTCCCTCGTAGGCTTGTTTCAGTGTTTCAATATCCGGTTTATCCATTTTGCGCATCGTTGCCAGGACGCGTTTGGATTTCTCCGCATCCGGATCGTTCATCCAGGCATCCAACTGAGACGGGACAATTTGCCAGGATAAACCGTATTTATCCTTGAGGCAGCCTTGTTGTCCTTTTTTTCCCTCTTCGGAGAGTTTCTCCCAAAATTCATCGATTTCGTGTTGGTTTTCAACACTGACCATGACGGATATCGTATCATTAAACGTAAAACCCGGACCACCGTTGACAGCGATGAATTCCTGGCCATTCAGTTGGAACGTCGTTGCCATGATCGTTCCATCCGTATCCGCCGTTTCGCTCAGGATTTTCGAATCTTTAAAAATAGAGGCATAGAAATGGGTGGCCTCGCCGGCTTTTTCGTTATACCACAAAAAAGGCGTGATTTTTTGCATGGTCATCCCCCTTGGATTTCACCTTCATAGGCTTTTCTCAGCGTTTCAATATCGATCTTATTCATGGTTTCGACAGCAGCCATGACCCGTTGGGGTTTTTCCGGATCGTCATCGCTCATCCATTGTTCCAAAATCGAAGGAATAATTTGCCACGACAAACCGTATTGGTCTCTGAGCCAGCCGTATTTTCCTTCTTCGCCGCCTTCGCCGAGTTTTTCCCACAGTTCATCGATCTCTTGTTGCGTATCAACGTTGACTACGAATGAAATCGCTCGGGTAAACGTATATTTCGTCCCACAGTTTAAACCCGTGAATTCCTGTCCGTTTAACTGAAACTTCACCAGCATCACTTTCCCGTCGAGTCCGGGGGTAATGCTCATGATTTTCGAATTCTTAAAAATAGAAACATAAAAATTGGCTGCCTCTTCGGCTTTATCTTTAAACTTTAAGAATAGTGTGATCGTTGACATATTCATCCTCCCTTATCGTTATCTCCTTTCCTCATCTCCTTTTCAAACCGTCGGCGGTTTATGGGATCATGAATAACATAAATCAGAAAAAATATCAATCGGTTAAAAAATTCAATCCGGGTGTGGCTGAATGCACCCTTCTAAGGTTCGTTGCCCAGGGGCCGTTTCTTTTAAGTTTTACAAAGTCGGTAAAATCAGCCCCGGGACAACGAAATTCTTGATTAATTTAGGGTTCTTTTACGGTGGGTTACCAGCAATATTCGGGTTCAGTTATGGGTTGGTCACATGCATAATTAGGATCACATGTGATTTGAACACAAGTTACTTTTATTGTGTCGCAAGCCGTGCAAGTAATGGTTAAAGGCGCTCCGCCTTTAACCAGGTGGGTTTCACTTCGTTCCAGGTTACTGATCGTCAATTTGTTTAATACTAATTTTTTCTCAAATTTTTTTGGGTACATCTTGATCCTCCGTTTTAATTAAATTTAGCAAAAAACTTCTGAATTTGTATTATAACATAAACGATTGGAAAATTTATCCAATCCTGATATAATGGGAAATCCTAATCATACCGGATCGGATAAAACATGAAACATAAACCACTGGGATTGATTCTCATCATCACTGCTGCTTGCTTGATCGGTGAATTCACCGCGTTGCCGTTAATGGGAAACCATCAGACCAAATATTACGCCAATTCGAACCTCATGACCGTGGAGCGCGACAGTCGGATCATCGATTACCTTCCATGTGAGCGCATCAGCCTCGATTATCCCGGATTGAAAGATCGCTGCGACGTCAATATCGGCCGTGATTCCAACGGCGATATCTGGGCCGCGATTACCGGTACCCCCACAAACACCATGGAGCGTCTCTTCCAGTCCCAGGACGGCGGCCGTTCCTGGAGTTCCATTCCCATGGCGCCCACGCTGACCAATGAATTCGTTGCTTTCACCGTCCTCAACAATAACGCCATGCTCCTGGCGACCAGACCGTCGAACCACACGATTACCATCCATCGCTCAACGGACATGGGCAAAACCTGGACAGTCGCCTCCACCATTGAAGCGGCTCCTCATCAATACATCGGTGAAGGGTTTCTGAGCCTCACTCAGAAAAAAGACGGTGAAATCCTTTTTCCGGTTTGCCGCTATAACGATGACCCGTACGTCACGGAAGTCAATGGGGGAGTATTCGCATCCGCAACCCATGGGTCTTCGTTTCCGACCCTTCATCTTACCGGAAAATTCTGGATGGAATGTCATATCCTCGAGCTTCAATCCGGAAACCTCTTGATGGCGATTCGGTATCAACGCACCCGAAACAGCACCGATACCGATGAGTCCATTTTGTCCCTGGGAGGCAGCATTTCGCCGAATCATGATTTTGCTTTTAAGCATATCTTTCTCGCAGATTCCGAGGATGGCGGCGCTACCTGGAGTAACTTTCGTCCGATCCGAGACAGTCAGGGTCATTTTCTCATGGAATACGGCCAGTGTCACGGCCAATTGATTCAATTGAACGACGGACGCGTGGTATTGGTATATGATAACCGTTACGAATCGGAAGAACGCGACGTGCGCGCTCGCGTGTCTTTGGATAATGGAAAAACATGGGAACCGGAAACCTATTACGTCAGTTTCGGTAGGGGAGACCCGGCCAGCGTCGTTCTGGACGATGATACCATTGTCACGGTAACGGGAAATTGGAGTTATGGTCCCAGTGGTCCCATCGGTAGTCCGACCGCGCAGGTGATTCGATGGAAATTGCCTCCCGTTGAAGCGACGGCGTCACTCCGGGTGAATCCGACGCAACTGACCTTTGGGGCTATTCCCAATGTGTCGACCTCTTCTCCTCAGGAAATCGATATTATCAAAGAGGGAACCGGAGCTTTGAATTGGTCGGTTGCGGAAGATGCAGCCTGGCTGTCGTGTGCACCGGTTACCGGAACCGATAGCGGCGTTTTTACCGTTACCGTCCATCCCGAAGGCTTATCGCCCGGAACCTACAATGCGGTGATTACGGTTTCAGCGCCGAATGCGGCCGGTTCACCAGTGGAAATCCCGGTTACCTTTCATGTCTATAATCCCGGTCAAACGCCGAGTGCTTTCGGTTCGTTTGATTCCCCGCTTCCGCAGGCCATGGTATCGGGAAGTGTGGCGTTTACCGGTTGGGCGTTGGATTCTGTCGGCATCAAGGATGTGAAAATTTATCGTGAAGAAGGATCCTCCCTTGTGTATATCGGCGATGCCGTTTTTGTAAACGGCGCCCGTCCCGATGTCGAGCAGGCTTATCCGGGTTATCCGCAGAATAACAGAGCCGGTTGGGGTTACCTAATGCTGACCCATTTTTTGCCAGGCGGTAATGGTACCTTTACCTTTCATGCCATTGCAACCAATCTGCAAGGTACTCCAGTGACTTTGGGGACGCGAACCATTACAGTGGATAATGCGCATGCCGCATTACCGTTTGGGACCATTGAGACGCCGGTTCAGGGTGGAACGGCTTCGGGGAAAAATTTTATGGTTTGGGGGTGGGCATTGACGCCGTTGCCCCATTCGATTCCAAACGATGGTTCCACCATTCGGGTTTTGGTGGATGGCATCGATATCGGGCATCCGGTATACAACCTCTATCGTTCGGATATTGCGGCGTTGTTTCCATCTTATATCAACAGCAGCGGTGCGGTTGGTTACTTTATTTTGGATACTACTGCTTATGCCAATGGGCTTCACACCATTCAGTGGACCGTTACCGATGATGCCGGAAACACCGATGGCATTGGCAGTCGGTATTTTACAATAAAAAATTGAAGCCTCATGATCTCTGATCTTTAAATTTCGGACCTTTTCAGGTCTGATTTACCAAAATCATAAGGATTCTCTTTATCGTCTGTGGGGGGGGCCTTGAGAAAATTTCCTTTAAATTGACAGAAAAGAAAAATAATGCTATAGATTATATTGAGTGGAGGAATTTTAAAATGAACATGACAGTTATGACAGCCAGGGGGCAGGTTGTGATTCCGGAAATGATACGCGAAAAACTTCATCTCAAGAAGGGAACCCGGTTATATGTAGAAGAGAGAAATAACGAGATCATTTTAAAATCTGTGACATCGGAATATTTTGCCAGCATTCCCGGGATTCTATCAACCAAGGGAAAATTATCGAAGATGCTTCTTGAAGAACGCAAACAGGAAAGAGAGAAAGAGGATTAAATTCGATGAAGCGAGTTTTGGATGCGTATGCATTGATGGTGTTCTTTGAGAAGGAACCTGGGTATGAGACGATTGAAGGCCTCTTTACTGAAGCTTGGGAAAAAAATGATTATTTATTAATAACAGCTATTAATTTAGGGGAAGTTTTTTACATCGTGCTGCGTGAATGTGGTGAAGATAAAGCTCGGGAAGTAGAAGAGATTATTCAAACTCTTCCTATAGAAGTTATTGAAGCCGATTGGGACCTGACCCGTGAAGCCGCGAGATTAAAGGCATTTAATAAAATGTCTTACGCTGATTGTTTTTCTGCTGCTTTAGCCGGGATGCGGAACGCTGAATTGATTACTGGGGACCCTGAATTCAGAGCAGTTGAAAATCGAATCAAAATAATGTGGTTAAGATCTAAATAAACCCATCAATAGCCGGTATTTTTCATAAAAAATTGAATTCATCGCCGGCTTTCTATCGGTTTGTAGAGACGTAGCGCGCTACGTCTCTACGATATCACTATTACACAAAATTCCTGACACTCTCTAAAAGACGGTAATTAATACATTTCGAAAGCCGAAACCTCATGCGCTTCCCTCGTAGGCTTTCTTTAATGTTTCAATCTCCAACTTACCCATTTTAAGCACGGCATCCATGACCCGCTTGGACTTCT
This sequence comes from Candidatus Omnitrophota bacterium, assembly GCA_050258455.1. GTDB lineage: Bacteria > Acidobacteriota > Aminicenantia > UBA2199 > UBA2199 > JAKAGC01. The sequence goes on from JBLMYT010000048.1 coordinate 41,526, forward strand.
CCGGATCCTGATCACTCAGCCACTCACCGATCTGAACCGGATCCACCTGCCAGGCTAACCCATACTTATCCTTGAGCCAACCACAGGGCAATTTTTCTCCACCTTCCGAAAGCTTTTCCCATAACTCATCGATTTCTTCCTGCGTCTCGACCTGAATCATAAAGGATATGGCTTCAGTAAACGCCGTCACCGGACAACCGTTTACAGCCAGAAATTCCTGTCCATCGATCCGGAATGCGGCCGCCATGCTTTCCCCATCAGGCCCCGATGTCACACTCAGGACCGTTGAGTCTTTAAACGTAGACGCATAAAAATTCGCTGCCTCTTCGGCTTTATTATCAAAACATAAAAATGGTGTGATTTTTGGCATACTATCCTCCCTTATTTTCCTTCATACGCTCGATTCAATGTTTCAATGTCTATTTTATCCATATGCTCAAACGCTGCAATGATTCGTTTTTGCAATTCCGGGTCTCCTTTATTCATCCACTGTTCCAGGAATGAAGGTATCACTTGCCACGATAAACCGTATTTATCCTTAAGCCAGCCGTATTTCTGCTTCTCGCCACCTTCGGAAAGCTTTTCCCAATATTCATCGATCTCCTGCTGGGTATCAACACTGATGACCAGCGATATCGCTTCCGTAAACTTAAACTCCGGTCCTCCGTTTAAAGCCATGAATTGCTGCCCATCGAGTTCGAAAGTAACCAACAGGGGTTTCCCTTCCTGCCCATTGGCAACGTTCACGATTTTTGAATTGTTAAAAATAGAGACATAGAAATTTGCTGCCTCTTCCGCATTATCATTGTACCATAAAAATGGTGTGACTTGTTGCATATTGTCCTCCCTTATTTCGTCTTCAATTTCAACGGATCATCATACACGCCGTTGTAACAATTAATAACACACGTCGGAAAAAATAGCAAGCACTTAAAAAAAATTTCATGCTCCGGATTCCATTTTGACATTTGAACAAGAGGAAACGCCCCGGTTTCCGTTCGGGAATAAAAAAGCAAAAAATTTAGTTAAAAGAATTTCGTAAAAAAATCTGAAAAAGGAGATATAAATCAATCGTCCATCCTTGACTTTTATCACAACCAACGCTATAATTTGAAAATGAAAAGGATGTGGGCAATTAACACATGGAAGAAATAATATACCCGGAAGATCTCACCACCAACATGCTGGTGATGATCCAAAAAAATCTCGACAAAATCGAGGCAGCGTTTGATATTGAAGTGGCCCTTCGCGGAAATAAAATCATGTTCAAAGGAGAGGCTGAAAACACGAAAAAATTCAGGAAATATATGAAACATATCATCGACCTTTCCACGGAAAACACCCAATGGAATCAAGACGATTTGAGCCTGAGTTTGAGTATGATCGATGGCCCGAAGATTGACTTTATCAAAGAAGAACTCAATAAAAAAGTCAAGATTACCGTGAACGGGAAAATGGTCTTCCCCAAAACCTACAATCAACGCGAATACATCAAGGCCATCAATAACTTTGATCTGACCTTCGGGATCGGTCCGGCCGGAACCGGTAAGACATTCCTGGCCATCTCAATGGGACTCTCCCTGCTGTTCAGTAAACGCGTGGACCGGATCGTCCTGACCCGCCCGGTCGTGGAAGCCGGCGAAAAATTGGGATTTCTTCCCGGCGATATCCAGCAAAAGGTCAACCCGTATTTCCGCCCCATCTATGACGCACTCTACTTTCTGGTCGGATTCGAAAAAACCGCGGAAATGATCGAGAAAGAAATCATCGAAATCGCACCCCTCGCTTACATGAGAGGCCGAACCATCGAAAACGCCTTCATCCTCCTCGACGAAGGACAAAACACGGTCAATTCCCAGATGAAAATGTTTCTGACCCGCTTCGGCCAAAATTCCAAAGTCGTGATTACCGCAGACACCACCCAAATCGATCTCCCGGAACCGAAAAAATCCGGCATATTTAACGCTATCTCCGTCCTCAAAAACGTTCAGGGTATCCAGTTTATCTACATGGATAAAGGCGATGTGGTCCGGCACGCTCTGGTTCAACGGATCATCGAAGCGTACGAGAGAAAAGGAGATGCGGTTTAAACTACATTTTTTTAAACATCCCTTATCCCCAACTCCCACCCCCGTTAAAAATCGCCGTAAGTGGTCGTTTTCCTCCTTTCTGATCGGCACCGTCTTTGTCCTGGCGTGCTCCTATCTCTTGCACCCCCCCCGCAATAAAGTCTATTATGACCACTCCCTCAGCGTAGGAGATATCGCTCGAGCCGATATCGTCGTGTCCAATCCCATGAAAGTTGTGGACACCGAAGCCACAAACGAGAATCGGAAAAAAGCCATTGAAAACGTGATCCCGATTTATGAATACTCGTTGGACAATCAGGCCAAAACCCTTAATACCATCAAGGAATGGTTTGCTTTTATTCGTTCCGCCAAAACCGAATATTCCAAAGATCCCTCCCAGGTGGTGCTGACCCGGTTAAAAAACGAAACCGAAACTCGGACCGGTTTGGAATTATCCGAAAGCGATCTCCGCCTGATCCTGCAAACAGGAATCTTTGATCGAATCGACCTCAATCAATTGATCCTGTTTATTCAAACTCTGTATGAGAAAAAGCTTCTCAATTCCGTACCCAAGGCAATCAAAAATAAAGATGGCTTGATCGAAATTATATATAAAGACGGTCAACTACCGGATGTGGTTAAGGCCGAGGAGTTTTACGATATCGATTCGGCTCAATCCGCATTGGAAGGATTCCTGGACCAGCAACGATTGTCCCCCAAATCCGGCCAGTTTGCCGCATCGATCCTCAAAGAATTCCTCAATCCGAACATCGTCTATTCGATACCGATGACCCGAGAAGCCGAACAACGGATCGCGGCTCAGGTCAAACCCGTGGTCATCGAGTTAAAACCGGGACGAGTGATTTTACGTAAAGGCGATGAGGTAGAACCCCGCCATCTCGATTTACTTCGAAAAATCACCGAAGGAAAAAATCCGGACGAACACCAACTGTCGACGTTTTACCTGATTCTGTTAATCATCGGTTTTCTCACCCTATTCGGGGCCAGTTATTTTAATGTATGGGTAACCGGCGGCATCAACAAGGAGAAGCTCTTTGCCGTCACCGGCGCCACGTTACTGGTCAGTATCGTTCTGTACCGCGCCTCCCTCTTTTTGCTTCCGCTTATCCTAAAAAACCTGAGCCTCGAAATCCCCTATGACGTGAGCAGTATCTTTTATGCAATTCCCTGTGGATTTGGCGTTCTGGTCATCGCGTTTATTTTCAATCTTCAAAGCGCCGTGCTCTTTTCATTTATCAACTCGATCGTGGGCGGCATCCTCTGCAATTGGGATTTAAATGTTTTCGTTTACATCCTGCTGGGAAATCTGGCCGCCGGATACGGGATTGAGTTCTATCAACGCTTAAAACGCATCCCGATTATCAAAGCGTCCATGCTGTGGATGCTGCCGGTCAATATGGTAACGATTTCTCTGTTTCATTTAACCAAAACCGACTTGAATATGCTCCATCTTTCGGTAAATGTTTTCATGGGCGTTTTTTCTGCCATTGTTTCGACCATACTGGCCAATTTTATGATTCCCATATGGGAACAATTGTTCAAGTTGGTCACCGAGTTGAAATTGATTGAACTCACCAATTTGAATCAGCCTGTATTTCGGGAGATGCTTGAAAAAGCACCGGGCACTTACCATCATTCCTTGATGGTGGCGTCCTTATCGGAAGCCGTTGCTCAGGACATGGGCCTTTCACCCTTGCTTCAACGGGCCATGGCCCTTTACCATGATATCGGAAAGATCAACAGTCCGCATTTTTTTACCGAAAATAATACCATTTATAAAAATCCGCATGATCACATGGCGCCCCGAGAGAGTGCCAAAAGTATCATTGCCCATATCGAAGATGGCATCGAACGCGCCGAGAAGTTAAAAATTCCGCCCATGGTGCGCAGTGCCATCGAGCAGCATCACGGCAGCAAACGGGTCCGTTACTTCTATGAGAAAGCGCGGGAAATGTCGGCGGTAGACAGCGATGAATTCGACGATAAAGCCTTTCGTTATCCCGGAAACAAACCCAAAAATATTGAAAACGCCATTATCATGCTGGCCGATCAGGTTGAAGCTGCTTCCAAAAGTTTGGCGTCTCCATCCGATGAGGAAATCAAAAACGTCATCGAAAAAATTATTAATACCAACATTGAAGAGGGGCAATTTGATGAATGCGAAGGGTTGACGTTTAAAGCCATTAATATCATTGCCGGAAGTTTCTGGCGGAAATTATCTTCCATTTATCATATGCGTGTGTCTTATCCCGGTTTTAATTTCAAAGAAAAAGAACCTGCCGAAGATATCGGACAGACCCGACCCGAAATTGTAAAGGAGTAAAAGATGATCGAAATAGTCGACGAACTCTATAATCTGGACCTTGCGTTCTATATCGAAAAATTGGATAAAGTGGTTGACGAATTGAAGTTAAATGGTACGATCACCATAAAAGTCGGCGATCCTGAAGAAGCCTTGGAGTTAAACCATCATTATCTCAAAAGGGATTATGCGGCCGATGTGTTGAGTTTTCCGTTTAATGAAGATTTACCCGATGGGTATTATATCGGGGATATCTTTGTGTGTTATAAGGTAGCCGAGGAACAAGCCAAGGAAGCCGACATTGCCCTGGAAGAAGAACTCTTTACCCTGATGACTCACGGTGTGCTTCATTTGGCCGGTTACGATCATGAAACCGATAACGGGGAAATGCTTGCCCTTCAGGAAAAACTGGTGAATCAATATTTTCATCAAAAGAATTGATTACAGAATAATTTAAATTTATAATATCAGTATCCGAAAGGGGTATGGAGGGAAGATGGCTGAATCGCCATATTTGTATGGACCGGCCGGTTGGAGTTACAAGGATTGGGAAAAAAACGTCTATCCGGAGAAAAAGCCTCGTAGTTTTAATCCTCTTCTTTTTCTTGCTGAGAAATTCGATTTTGTTGAAGTTAATACCAGTTTTTATCGGATTCCCTCGGTTAAATTAACCGAAGGATGGGTGCAGAAAACCGAAACGGTCCCGAATTTTCAATTCTGGATCAAGCTCTTTCAAGGGTTTACGCATGACCGGAAGGTATTGACGCCGGACGTGGAGGCCTTTAAAGCGTCGCTTGAGCCGTTACAGCGCACCTCGCAATTATCCGGACTATTGGTTCAATATCCGTATTCGTTTAAACTCATCAATAGCAATTTGAAATACATGGTTTCTCTTGCCGATATCTTTAAAGAGTACACGCAGGCCATTGAATTTCGGCATAACAGTTGGAACCGTGAAGAAGTGTTTCATATCTTCAAAGAGAAGAATCTGATATGGGTGAATATCGATGAACCGGTGATTTCTCAATCGTTGCCGTTGACCTCGGTGATGACTCACCCCGATACGTCGTATTTTCGACTTCATGGGAGAAATTATAAAAACTGGTTTACCGAAGGTCGGGACGATCGGTATAATTATCTTTACAATAATACGGAATTAACCGAGATTGCGCAGAAGGTGAAAGAGCTCAAAGAGATGGCGAAAAAGATTTTTATTTCCGGTAACAATCATTACAAAGGAAGCGCGGTTCAAAATTTATTGGAGTTAAAGAAACTATTGGAAGCGACGCTGTCGATTGGTCAGCCAAAATAAGGGTCTACAATTCTAAAGGGAACCGGTTTGAATGAAAACCGGATGAACCGTGACATGAATATCCGGGGCGTGAAACGGCGTTTCGAATTTGGCTTTATTTTCTTCGTCGATACTATCGATGAACGAAACCAGGTAAATGTCCCGCATATTCAATTGATTGGCATACACCGCCGCTTGCTTTAACGCGGCTTGATACCCCGCCTGATCCGTGAAACTCTTTAACTCGATTCCATATATCTTTTCGCTGTGACGGATAAGAAGATCGATTTTTCCATTTCCCGTCGGGAACTCGGGAAATACCCGAACCCCCTTACCGCGCAGCAGTTCATCCAGGTAAGCGTAAATATTGAAATGGAGCACCGCTTCGTACAATCGTAAATCGCTCCGCCTCGGCGCGTGTTTAAATAACCATGTCTTGTTTTTATCCAGGTACGCCTGATAGAGTTTGAGTATCGTGGGGATATCGATGTGGTCGGGGGCCACAATTTCTTTGACTTGAAGAAAAGATTCCACCAGGTTTCCCAGTTCATTAAATAGTTCAACGGAAAAATAATTGAATAACCGCTTTTGCACAAAGGGGGAAGCGAACCTGACATAGATATATGGCGCAGAGGGGACGTCGTCGGGCTCAATCACGCCGTTCATGTAAAGGTAATTGATCTCCGGGTGATCGAAACCGAATTTAATCGGTTGATCGGTTTTGAAAAGTTTAATCACCGTATGGCGATACGGGTCGACTTTGGCTTTGCTGATGATATTGAGAATGTTATTATTGGGAAGAACATCGATCGCTTTGCGATAGATCCTTTCAAAATCCGGGAACGTGATGGGTTTGGTCCTGTCATTGGGATGATTTTCGTACCCCTCGGTGAGAAGCTCGCCCATCCAGCAGGTTAAACCGGGTTGACCTCGGGTTTCGTGATAAAGCGTTTCAATCACCTGGGGTTCAATCGATTGCCCGCTGTCTTTTTCATACCATTGAAACATACCGTTGACTTCGTCAAAGGTGAGATTGGGGATGTGCAAACTGCGTTGCACATTAAACGGCGAACCTTTTTGATTTTCGATACCCAGAACATTTCGGACACCGATTAATGCCACGCCGTGAAGAAGATAGGTTTTTTGTTCGGTCGGTTTATCGGTTTCATCCAAACGATGAATGTAAATATTCCTGAATGCACTGACGACTGTACTTATCCCTGTTTCCGGGAGAGCATCGAATTCATCCATGATTAAGATAAGCGGTTTATTGAGAGACTTTCTGTCGAATATTTTCTCAAAATCCTCCTGGTTCTCGATATTCACCGGTGATTGATCCAGGTCGTTCATTATTTTGTTGGCAATACTTTGGAGAATTTGATTTGTATTTGTTTTATCTTTTTGGTCTTCAAGGTTGAGCTTCAATACATGAAAGCGAGGATCCTTCTTCAAGCGAAATAAAAGCTGCTGCATGACCCATGTTTTTCCTGTTTGGCGTGGCGCCCAAACCGTAAAATAATGCCCGCCTTTTTGGGGGTTATCTCCCACCAATTGAACGTAACCCTTCTCGATTAGTTCTTCTCGGGGGGCATAATAATACAATTCCTTATCGATCGGTCCATAAGATGAAAATTTTCTCATTACGGGCTCCTTTGTTCATCGTTATTAATTTTATCAAATATGCGGCAGGAATGCAAATTCTTGTATTCATCGGATTCACTCATTCATTGACAACCAAGCCCCCTGCATGTTAATATAATTACTGACAAACGTGGTTAATTCAATTCGCGATCCTCGAGGCCATCATGGAAAAATTAGATTCCCAGAATATCACCGATATCCTTCCATTAACTCCCACCCAGGAAGGAATGCTTTTTCATTATTTAAAAGATCCCCAAAACGATCTTTATTTTGAACAATTAAGCCTTGACATATCAGGGAAAATCGACCGAACGATTTTCGAGCAGGCCTGGAATTTCGTCGTTGACTCCAACGAAATGATGCGCACGGTTTTCCGCTGGGAAAAAATCGAAAGACCCATGCAAATCATTTTGAAAACCTATCATCTTCAACCGGGATATATCGATATCTCAGATCTTCCCATCGATGAAAAACAAATCCGACTGGACGCCATCAAGAAAGCAGATCGAAATTCTCCTTTCAATCTAAACGAAAAACCGCCGCTGCGAGTGACGTTATGCCAAACCGGGAACGATCATCACGTGATGATCATCAGTAACCATCACATCATCTACGACGGATGGAGCAACGGCATCATTCTTTCCGAATTCTTTAACGCATACCACGAATCCATGCAAAACCACCCGTTAATCCCCAAACGGGTAACGCCGTTTAAGGAATTTGTCAAATGGATCCAACGCCGGGATCGAACCAAACAGGAAGAATTTTGGAGAGAATATCTCGGCGATATCGACGTTTCAACCGAATTACCGATTAAGAAAAAAGAAAGAGAAGAATCGAAAACCGGATCACATGGGATGATCCATGAATCGATCCGCCTTGAGGACGAAATAAAGAGCACATGCGATGCGTTTATCAAAAAGCATCGCGTGACACTGGCTTCGGTTTTTTATGCCACCTGGGGATTCCTACTCCGAAAATACAGCAATACCGACGACGTGGTTTTCGGCACCACCGTATCCGGCAGACCGTCCCATATTAAATACATCGAAAAAATGGTCGGGATGTTTATCAACACCATTCCGTTTCGAGTGAAGGTTTATCCGGGTGAGACGATCAGCGATATGGTTTGCCGCATCGATGACGCCCTTCATCGCCGGGAAGCATTCGAACATACCTCGCTGGTGGATATCCAAAGTTACAGCAGTTGGCATGGCGAAGGATCTCTATTCGATACCCTGATGGTTGTTGAGAATTACCCGCTGGATAACCGGTTGACGCCTGCCGAAAGTGCACTGACCATCGACGCGTATGCGATCGTTGAAATGACCCATTACGATTTAACCATAGGCGTGAGGCTATTCGATCAACCGGAAATTCATTTCATGGCCAAAAACTCGATGTTTGATCGCGACATCCTTGAAAACCTCATCGGCCACTTTCAACGGATTCTCAAAAACATGGTGTCGAATGAAACAGGGCAGGTCAGCGATATTGAAATCCTGTCCCCGGAAGAAAAAAAACAATTACTGGATGATTTTAACCACACCGGCATCGATGTCACGGAAGAGAAAACCATTCACGGATGTTTCGAAGACCAGGTCGAAAAAACACCGGACCGAACGGCTGTGGTCAACTCATCCACTCACGTCACATATCGGCAATTAAATGAACGGGCGTCTCGGTTTACACGTTTACTTCAAGAGAAAGGCGCCGAAGCCGGAGATATTTTGGGCATTGTGTTTGAACGTTCCATAGAGATGGTCGCCGGAATCCTGGGAATTTTGAAACTGGGCGCGCTTTATTTACCCCTAAACCCCAAATCGGAAGTCGAACGCACCCTCTATTTGTTGGAAGAAAGTGTATCCAAATTTTTATTGTGTTCAGGCTCCGGTGAGAAAAATGAAAAATTTAGTGAAAAATTCTCGAAAATCGACGTATGGGCCGTGCATGATCCGGATTTTAACATCGTTAAGGTAAGGTCGAATTCCCCGGTTGCCCGGCGAATGGGGGCGTATGTCATTTACACGTCCGGGTCCACGGGAAAACCCAAAGGCGTGATCGTGGATCATGCGCCTGCGGTGAATTTATTAATGGCCATGCAAATGAAATACCCATTTGCGGATTCCTCCGATACCTATTTGTTAAAAACCACTTATACGTTTGATGTATCGGTAACCGAACTATTCGGGTGGTTCATGGGCGGCGGAAGACTGGCGGTTTTGAAAAAGGAAGGCGAGAAAGACCCGCATGCGATCATGGAAGCCATCGACCGTTACCGGGTCACGCATGTTAATTTTGTCCCCTCGATGTTCTATGTATTTTTGGAATACGTCACCGCTGAAACCCGGGCGAGGTTCTCGCGAGTGAAATATATCTTTTTAGCCGGGGAAGCACTTCTACCTGAACCGGTAAAAAAGTTCATGGCGTTGCATCCGACGATTCGACTGGAAAATCTATATGGTCCCACTGAAGCCACGGTATACACCACCTGGTATTCCCTGTCCGAATGGAAGGGAACCGGAAGTATTCCCATCGGAAAACCGCTTCCGAATGTCCGCCTGTACATATTGGGAACCGACAATCGGTTGCAACCCGTGTTTGTTCCGGGTGAATTATGCATTTCCGGGTTTGGGTTGGCCCGCGGGTATTTGAACAATCCCGAATTGACAGCAGAAAGGTTTGCCGGTAGCCGGTGGCCAGTTGCCAGCCTAAATCGAACCCATAACCCCAACCAGAACCAAAACAAAAGTTTTTGGTCCCACCTTTTTTCAAAAAGGTGGGCCGCCGGAGGCATATACAAAACCGGTGATCGGGCGCGTTGGCTTTCCGACGGCAATATCGAGTTCCTGGGACGAATCGATTTTCAAGTCAAGATCCGGGGCTTTCGCATTGAATTGGGGGAAATCGAAAACCAATTGGTGAAACACGACAAAATAAAAGAAGCCGTGGTATTAGCCAACGAAGGACCGGATGGGGATAAGTACCTGGCCGCGTATGTGGTATCCGGCGATGTGTCGGACACAGAATTAAACGATTATTTGTCCCTGGTTTTACCGGATTACATGATTCCGTCTTATTATGTAACGATGGATGCGATGCCGCTGACACCGGGTGGAAAAGTCGACCGCAAACGATTGGCATTGCATGAAAGGAAAGCGGATGAGACGCACATTGCGCCTGCGAATGCCATGGAAGATGAACTCATGGGAATATGGGCCGATGTGTTGGGAAGAAAAAAAGAGACCATCGGAACGAAAGATAATTTCTTCCGAATCGGCGGACATTCGTTAAAGGCAACGCTGCTTGTTTCGCGGATACACAAAGTATTCGATGTCAAGATTCCACTCGAAGAGGTTTTCAGGCATCCCACAGTTAAAGGGCTTGGCGAATATATTCAGCAGACTTTAATTTCAAAGGAAGCCGGAATGGACAACGCACCTGATGTTCAACCCCGGACCTCGCCGAAACCGCATGGCACACCGGGGCAAAATATCAGAGAACACACACCGTATCAGGCACCGGGAAATGCCATGGAAGAGACCATGGTGACGATCTGGGCCGAGGTTTTGGGTCGGGGAGCAGCGGATATTGGCGTTGCCGATAATTTCTTTCGACTGGGTGGCCATTCGTTAAAAGCGTCGTTATTGGTTTCAAGGATATTCAGGGTATTTGGTATCAAAATCCCGTTGGAAGAAATTTTCAAGCGTCCCACGGTTCAACGTCTTTGCGAATACATGGAGCAAGCCGGATTGACAGATTGGAATGCACCGGCGCATCCTGCTGAACGCGAAGTCAATGCCATCGATGGTTACCCGTTATCTTCGGCGCAAAAGCGTCTATACTTTTTACAACAGTTGGACCGTTCCGGTACGGCTTACAACATGACGGGCGGATGGGTATTGGATGGAGAAATTGACAGAGAAAAGTTGGAAAACACGATTTCCGCACTCGTTTCCCGTCACGAAAGTTTAAGAGCATTTATTGAGGTCAGGGACGCGCAGCCGATTCAGTGTATTCAGCAAAAACTCGAATACCACATCGATTACAGTAACAACATCACGCATTGGGAAAATCCCCGGGCGTTTGATCTGTCAAAAGCGCCGTTATGGCGCCTCGGACTGGTAAAAGAAAACGAACGCAAACACATCCTCATGATCGATATTCATCATATTATTGCAGATGGTATGTCGATTCAAATCTTTTTCCATGACTTTTCGCTGCTGTATCAAGGGGAAACCCTGCCGGAGGTAAAATTTCAGTACAGCGATTATGTGGAATGGCAGACGCGCGAAGAAGAATATATCCGAAAGCAAGGGGAATATTGGAACGAGGAATTTTACGGAGAAATCCCTGTGCTGGAATTGCCGTTGGATTTTGCTCGTCCGGCGGTCAAACAATTTGATGGAAAAGGGATAGCGTTTGAATTAAACCCTGAGATGACGAACGCCTTGCATGAACTGGCATGGGATACGGGGGCCACATTGCATATGGTTCTTTCGGCGTTTTACAGCGTATTGTTATCGAAGATCACCGGCCAGGACCATATGGTCATCGGGTTACCGGTTGCCGGGCGTCGTCATACCGAGTTTGAACAAATTATCGGTATGTTTGTCAATACATTGGCGATTCGTTATTCTCCTTCGGGGGAGAAAACATTTTCCGATTATCTTCAAGAGGTCAGAGACAAGACGTTGAAATCTCTTGAAAACCAGGATTATCCGTATGAAGAATTGGTGGGGCAGTTGGATGTTGACCGGGATGCGGGTCGAAACCCCTTGTTTGATACGATGTTTGTTTTGCAGAATATCGGACCGGCAGCGATCGACATTTCGGGTTTAACATTAACTCCGTACAAAACGGATACCCGTGCATCCAAATTCGATTTGTCCTTAATCGCCGAAGAAGTAGGGGATCGATTGTCATTCATCTTTGAATACAGTACGTTGTTATTCAGGGAAGACACCATTGAACGATTTATCGTTTATTTTATAAATTTAGTGACGCGTGTGATCGGACAGGAACACTGTCGCATTTCGGATTTCGGGATGATCGATGAAGAAGAAAAACAGTTGATCATCGATCGATTTAATCATCCGGTAGGGGAGTGTCCGAACTCAAAAACGATTCATGACTTATTTGAAGATCAGGTGATCCGGGAACCGGATCACCTTGCGCTTATCGGTTCAACTTCCTTAGGGGCGCTTCGAGAAACGCCCTTACAAATTTCGTATCGAGAACTGAATGATCGATCCGATCATTTGGCGCATGAATTAATCCGAAACGGTGTTCAACCCGATACCATTGTCGCGATCAAGATCGAGCGTTCCATTGAAATGATCATCGGTGTTCTCGGTATCATCAAATCAGGGGGTGCGTATTTACCCATTGACCCGGATTACCCGCAGGAGCGCATCGATTATATGTTGAATGATAGTCAGACTCGATTTTTGGTTACTCATTCCGTAGGGGCAGACCTGTGTGTCTGCCCGCGTTCTCCAGATGTTTATCCGGGCGCACACGCGGGTGCGCCCCTACATTACCATTTAGCCTATATTATCTACACCTCCGGATCCACCGGGAGACCCAAAGGCGTGATGGTCGAGCATCGGAATGTGGTGAGTTTGGTCAAAGACACCAATTATATGAAATGGCCGGAGAATCATCGCCTTCTAATGACCGGAGCGCTGGTTTTTGATATCAGTACCTTTGAAATATGGGGCTCCCTTTTGAATGGGATCACCTTGGCAGTCGTGGAAAAAGGGACGGTCATGGATGCGCGGAAATTGCATAAAACCCTCATCGATTACCGAATCAACATCTTGCATTTAATTCCTCAATTATTCAATCAGATGTTCGATGCGCGCCCGGAAATGTTTTCCGGCCTCGATTATTTTCTGATCGGTGGGGACCAGGTTCAGCCCCGGTTGGTGAACGCGCTAAGGCGTTTGTATCCTGACCTCACTGTTCTTCACATGTATGGACCAACGGAAAACACCACCTTCTCCACATTTCACCGTGTCGAGAGAGAGTATGAGACGCGCATTCCGATTGGCGAGCCTGTTTCCGATTCCATCGTTTATATTATGGATCGATACATGCATTTGCAGCCTGTTGGAATTCCCGGCGAAATCTGTGTTACCGGGACGGGTTTAGCGCGGGGATATTTAAACAATCCCGAATTAACCGCAGAGAAGTTTGCCGGTTGCCGGTGGCCGGTTGCCAGTGACCTGAATCGAACCCATAACCATAACCATAATCATAACCATAACGATAGCAAGAACCAAAACAAAAGTTTTTGGCCCCACCTTTTTTCAAAAAGGTGGGCCGCCGGAGGCATATACAAAACCGGTGATTGGGGGCGGTGGCTTTCGGATGGGAGCATTGAATTCTTGGGACGGATCGATCAGCAGGTCAAAGTCAGGGGCGTACGCATTGAACTCGGAGAAATCGAAACGTGTTTATTGGCTCATGCGGACATCAAAAACGCAGTATTGACAGTTCGAAAAGACAGACGGGGGAATCATGATCTGGTCGCGTATGTGGTGCTTCGCCGCGACATGGAAATCGGTCAAATCAGAGATTACTTATCCGGCGTATTACCCGATTCCATGATTCCGACTTACATTATTCGATTGGAACACATCCCGTTGACACCCAATGGCAAGATCGATCGGCGAGCGCTGCCGGAGCCGGACGATGAGATGGCAACCGGTGTGTTTCAGTCGCCGCGAAATGAGATCGAGAAACGGTTAAGCGGAATATGGAGTGACGTGTTAGGGAAAGATCCGTCCGCGCTCATTGGCATCGATGCGAATTTCTTTCATCTGGGCGGTCATTCGTTAAAAGCGTCTGCTATGGCATTAACCATTCATCAAGTATTCGGAATCGAGTTGCCGTTGACTGAAATTTTTGCCACACCGACTATTCGAGGGTTAGCGGAAACGATTGGTCGAATTTCCGGGGAGAACCGATGGACCTATGGGGCGATCCAACCGGTTGAAACCAAAACGTATTATCCGTTATCGTTTGCGCAGGAGCGATTGTATATATTATATCGGATGGATGAGCGGGGAACCGGTTACAACATGCCGGTTTTTTTAATGTGGACCGGGGAACCGGATCAGGAAAAATTGGAGAATACGTTTAAGCAGTTGATTCAGCGGCATGAGAGTTTGAGAACGTCGTTTCATATGATCGATGGCGAACCGGTGCAGACGGTTCATGAGAACGTCGAATTTAAAATAAATGATTTAGCCACAGAGGACACGGAGCTCACAGAGTTTACGAAGAAAAAAACAGAAAACAAAGATGATGGTCGGACTGCCTCCGGCGGCCCGCTTTTTGTAAAAAGCGGGGCAAAAACTTTTGTTAAGGGTTCAATTGTTCGTTTTTTCGACCTCTCTGTCGCACCTCTTATGCGGGTGGGATTGTTGCGGGTGGAAGAGAACAAGCACGTTCTGGTCGTGGACATGCATCATATTATTTCGGATGGAATGTCCATGAGTATTTTCATTCATGATTTTATGGCAATGTATCGCGGGGAAAGTTTACCGGCGCTCGATATTCAGTATAAAGATTTTTCCGAATGGCAGCGCAGTAACAGGTACCGGGAGTCGATCAACCGGCAGGCGTCGTATTGGTTCAAGCGCTTTGAAGGAGAGCTTCCGGTACTGGCGTTACCCGTGGATTTTGCAAGACCGGCAGTTCAGAGTTTTGAAGGGGATTCTTACATGTTTGAAGCGGGTAAGGACCTGACGGAGAGGATAAAGGCATTGGCCATTGAAACCGGAACGACCGTATTTATGGTATTGCTTTCCGCGTATGCCATATGCTTATCGAAAATCACCGGGCAGGAGGATATGATTATCGGTTCTCCGGTAGCCGGGCGGCGGAATGCGGATCTCCGCCACCTCATCGGTATGTTTGTCAATACTCTTCCGCTGAGAAGCCGACCGGACTCTCTGAAAACATTTATGGCGTTTCTTTATGAAGTGAAAGACGACACATTGGCGGCGTTTGAGAATCAGGACTATCCGTATGAGCATCTGATTGGTGAAATTGGCGTCAAGCGGGATGCGAGTCGCAATCCGTTATTTGACACGGTTTTTTCTCTTCAGAATCAGGACATTTTGGATATCGATGAAATCGACATACCGGGTGTGAAATTATCGCCGGTTTCAGTTGAAAGTACCACATCGAAATTCGATTTAACGCTGACCGGGATCGAAGCCGAGCATGGGTTTCGGTTTTCATTCGAGTACAGCACGAAATTATTTAAGCGGGAAACGATTGAACGTTTTTCCGAATATTTGATGAATGTTATTCGGGATGTGATCGAAACCAGTGAAAATAAAGACCGGTTGATTTCCGAGATTGAAATCATCACGGAAGAAGAGAAGGAACAGGTATTGCAGTCGTTTAATGATACCGGAACCGTATACCCGAATGACAAGACGATTCACGGGTTATTTGAAGCGCAGGTCGAACGAACGCCGGATCATCTTGCGCTTTGGGCGGTTCGCGAACCGCCCCTACAAATGACATATCAAAAACTAAATGAGCAATCCGATCAATTGGCGCATGAATTAATGCAGAAAGGCGTTAATTCCGATACGATTGTCGCCATCAAAATCGAGCGCTCCGTAGAGATGATCATGGGTATATTAGGAATATTAAAAGCAGGCGGTGCGTATTTACCCATTAACCCGAAGAACCCGGAAGAACGGATTCAGTTTATATTGAAAGACAGTGGGGCTAAATTACTGATTGAAGGAACTTTTGTAGGGGCAGACCCGTGTGTCTGCCCGCGTTCTTTCCATGAAATCAAATTGAGCGCAGACACGGGCGCACACATGGGTGCGCCCCTACATTTAAATAAAAACTCTAATCTTGCTTATATTATCTACACCTCCGGTTCCACCGGTAATCCCAAAGGTGTTTTGATTACCCATTCCAATATATCCCCCTTACTGCATTGGGGATACGATCATCTTCGCTTAACCACGGATGATCGTTCCGTGCAGAATTTATCCTATTACTTCGATTGGTCCGTATGGGAGATATTCCTTGCGCTGACCTCCGGGGCGCAGTTGTTCATGGTCCCGGATGAGTTACTGATAAACCCGCCTAAGTACATTGATTTTATCAATCGCCATCGGATCACTGTATTGCATATCACGCCCACGCATTTTCAATCGCTGATATCATCGCAACCATCGAGACCGGAAAACCGTAAGTTCTCCACGTTGCGTCATTTATGCATTGGCGCAGAGACGTTAACTGCGGACCTGGTCCGGCGCAGTATCAAATGGACCGATCGTCGATGCCGAATATATAACATGTACGGTCCCACCGAAGCCACGATTATGGCTGCGGTTTTGGAAATCGATCCAACCCATCTTGAAGATTATGAAAAACTATCCAGCGTTCCCATCGGGAAAAACCTCGGTAATAATGTGTTGCTGATCCTCGATCGGAGTTTCAATCTTTGCCCGGTGAACATACCCGGTGAATTGCATATCGGCGGCGATGGTGTTGCTCCGGGTTATCTAAATCGGCCTGAATTAACGGCTGAAAAGTTTATCGGTGGCCAGTTGCCGGTTGCCGGTAGCCTTAATCGAACCCATAACCCTAACAAGAACCCAAACAAAAGTTTTTGCCCCGCTTTTTTCAAAAAGCGGGCCGCCGGAGGCATTTATAAAACAGGGGATCTGGTTAAATGGTTGAAGAGTGGGGATATTGAATTCTTAGGTAGAATCGACCAGCAGGTCAAGATCCGGGGTTTTCGCATTGAATTGGGAGAAATCGAGAACCGGTTATTGTCTCATGAATCCATCCGGGATTGTGTCGTGATTGTTAAAAAAGAGAGTCAAAACCTCTGTGCGTTCGTTGTTCTTCGGCCGTCTTTTTCGCTGGATCCCAACCGGATCAAAAGTCATTTAGCCAGGGAACTCCCGGACTATATGGTTCCCTCTCATATCATCGAAATCAAACAGATTCCCCTCAACCCGAACGGAAAAGCCGACCGCAAAGCACTTGAATCCTACCCGATGGAGCAGCTCTCAACCGAAAAAGAGCCGGATACCCGTTTGGTTGCTCCGCGAAATAATATCGAAGCGCAAATTGCTGCCATATGGAAAGAAGAACTTCATCTCGAGCATGTCGGTATATACGACAATCTCTTTGACCTCGGTGGAAATTCATTGAATGCGATTCGCATCAGTGGAAAAATAGCCGGCATGGTCGGTAAAGAGGTACCCGTTACCACGTTGTTCCGGTTTCCGTCCATTGATTTATTGTCCCGGCATTTGGTTTCCGAAGAAACACATGCCCCTGAGCTACCCGGAGAAGAGAAAAGCGGAAGCGAAATCGATAAAACGGCAACGGAAGTTGCCGTTATCGGAATGGCTGGACGTTTTCCCGGTGCCTCGAACATCGATGAACTCTGGGAGAATCTCAAAAACGGCGTCGAATCCATCACCTTTTTTTCAAGAAGTGAACTCGAAGCATCAGGCGCAGATGAAACGTTGATCAATCATCCCAATTATGTCAACGCTGCCGGTATTCTTCAGGGCATCGAGTATTTCGATGCCTCTTTCTTCGGGTATACGCCCCTCGAAGCCGAAATCATGGATCCCCAGATCCGAATTTTTCACGAATGCGCCTGGCAAGCCCTGGAAGATGCTGCTTATGATCCCGGTTCTTACCCCGGTTCCATCGGACTGTATGCCGGCGCTGCATTTAATTTTCAGTGGGAACAATTGTGCCTGTTCTCGGGAAAAGCCGTTGCTCTCGGTTTCCTCACGACACTGAATCTCATGAACAAAGATTTCATGAATACCCGCGTCGCTTATAAACTCAATTTGAAAGGTCCCAGCGCCTTCATTCAAACGGCCTGTTCCACCTCGCTCACCGCCATTCACATGGCCTACCGTGCCCTGCTGGCCGGCGAATGCGACATGGCACTGGCCGGCGGCGTCTCCATTACCGACCTTAAACCCCAAGGATACATTTACGAAGAAGGCATGATCCTGTCACCGGACGGTCATTGCCGTGCCTTTGACGCTCAGGGAAAAGGAACCCTCCCATGCAGCGGCATCGGGATTGTGGTACTTAAAAAATTGAAAAACGCCATCAACGATCGCGATCACATTGTCGCTGTGATTAAAGGCTCCGGGCTCAACAATGACGGAAACCGAAAAGCCGGATACACGGCGCCCAGTGTCGAAGGTCAGGCCGAAGCGATTCGGGCTGCTTTCGCCATGGCCCGGGTCAGCCCCGAAAGCATCAGCTATGTCGAAGCCCATGGCACCGCAACGCCGCTGGGCGATCCCGTTGAAATCGACGCCTTGAAACTCGCCTTTAATCTCACCGGGAAAACCAAAACCTGTGCCATCGGGTCCGTTAAAACCAACTTCGGCCACCTCGACGCAGCCGCCGGCGTAGCCGGATTTATTAAAACCGTTCTCGCACTGAACCATCGCCAGATTCCGCCGAGTTTGTTCTTCGAAACCCCAAACCCGAACATCGATTTTGATAACAGTCCGTTCGAGGTCAACACGCGATTAACGCCATGGGAACCGCGCAACGGTTTACCGCTACGCGCCGGCGTCAGCTCATTTGGTATCGGCGGCACAAATGTACATGTAATCTTAGAAGAGTACCAGGGGGCTCCTTTTATAAAAGCCGCCCCCTGGACCCCCGCGAAAATTTTTGTTCAAACTTTTAGTATTTTTGTTCTATCCGCAAAGACGCAATCCGCTCTGGATCAGATGACTGAGAATATCGTCGGTTACCTGGAAAAGAATCCGGATGCGGACATCTCTGATATCGCGTACACGCTCCACGTGGGACGCAAGTTATTTCCTTATCGAAAAATGGTCGTGTGCGCGGATGCTCAAGACGCCATTCGGGAATTAACCAATGTTAATTCCCCAAAAGTGAAAAGCCTTCATTCCAAGGAAGAAAAGAAAGCGCCCGTATTTATGTTTCCCGGTATCGGCGCTCAATACGTAAACATGGCCCAAGGCCTCTATCAGTCTCAGCCCACATTTCGCGAGACCGTTGATCGGTGTTTCGCGATTTTAAAACCATTAATGAACGTTGACCTCAACGACATTCTGTATCCCTCCACGCCGGATGCGAGCTCCCCAATCGATCGCTTTGAAAACGCGCAAGCCGTGATCTTCACCATCGAATACGCGCTCGCCCGACTCCTCATGCAATGGGGAATTCAGCCCCATGCCATGATCGGATACAGCCTCGGCGAATACACCGCCGCGTGCCTGGCCGGCGTTTTCTCCCTTGACGATGCATTAGCCATCATCGTCAAACGCGGCCAATTAATTGCCGCACTTCCCACAGGCACCATGTTAAGCGTTCCCATGACCGCACAGGAATTAATGCCCCTATTAACGAACGACATATCCATGGCCATCGACAATGGTCCCTCCTGTATTGTTGCCGGACCCGATACCGCACTGGATCAGTTCCAACATCAACTCAAAGAAAAACGCTGCCTCTGCATGAAAGTCCCCAACTCCCATGCCATTCACTCACGCATGATGGAACCGGTTCTCGATCGATTCGACACCTTCCTGCGTTCCATCACGTTCCACCCGCCCCGGATTCCCTATATCTCAAACCTCACCGGACAATGGATCACTGTTCACGATGCCACGGACCCCGCGTATTGGTGCCGGCATTTGAGTCAAACCGTTCAATTTGCCGCAGGCATCGAACGCCTCAAACAAGAACCCAATACGTTATTTCTCGAAGTCGGACCGGGTCGCGACTTAAGCACTTTATTAACCCGGTACAAAGATGAAAACGCTCAACCCGTTTTCAATCTAATCAGACCCGCGCAGCAACCGATCCCCGATGATTATTACCTCTTAAACAAAATCGGTCAATTGTGGCTTCACGGTGTTCCGATCGATTGGAACGCGTTTCATGCCGGTCAGGACAGACATCGCCTCTCGTTACCCACGTATCCCTTTACCCGTCAGCGGTTCTGGTTCGATGAAACACTCATCCGATTTGTTCGGGCGCTGTGTGCCGGAAAGAACCTCGAATCCATACTTCCGGGGTTAACGTCCCTTCCTTCCGCATCATCTGTCTCGCAAGAAAAAACAGAAACCACTGAAGAAACCGTCACCGCCCGTTTCAACCAACGCTCGGAACTCAGCACACCGTATACCCCTTCGGTCAATGACACCCAACGCATCCTCATCGACATTTGGGAGACATTTTTCGGAATCGCTCCTGTCGGTATCGACGATGATTTTTTCGAACTGGGTGGCGATTCCATCAAAGCCATTGCCTTACGATCCCGCATTCACAAAGAATTGCAGGTTGAAGTTCCCGTTCCCGAATTCTTTAAACAGGAAACCCTGAAAAAACTCGCCGCATATGTGGACAATGAACGAAAAACCGAGTTTACACGGATATGTCCTGCCGAAGAAAAAGAATACTATCCCTTGTCGTCTTCTCAGGAGCGGTTTTACGTTTTGCAGCAGATGAAAACCGACAGTACCGCGTATAACAATACCCTGGTCATGGTATTGGAAGGCAAATTGGATAAAAACCGGTTTGAGCATGCCGTGCAGTGTATGATCGATACCCATGACAGTTTAAGAACGTCCTTTGCGTTGATCGATGGAACGCCTGTCCAGATCATTCATCCCAACATTGGGGTCGCGTCTCAACATTTGACATTGGAAAAGGTGGCAGGGAATAAGGTCAATCAGCAGGTCAATGAAATCATCGCCCGTTTTTCCCAACCCTTTGAACTGGAAAAAGCCCCGCTGTTCCGACTGGGAATCATCGATATGGATGATCATATTGAAGATTGCAACTATTTATTATTAATTACCTTGCATCACATTATCAGTGACGGAACCTCCTTGAGTTTATTTATAAATGAATTAATCACGCATTACATGGGAAAAGACGTACCGTTCCATGAACTGCAATATAAAGATTTTTCCCAATGGCAATACGATCTTTTGCATTCGGGGAAACTCAGGAAGAAAGAAGAATACTGGTTAAATCAGCTTTCCGGAAAACTCCCGGAGCTTCAAATGCCCACCGATTATCCGCGACCGGCGGTTCAAAGTTTCGACGGTGATATCCTCTATTTCACCATCGGTCCCGACATGACCCGCGTGTTAAATGACTTCATAAAAGAAACCGGCACCACGTTGTATATGGTCTTATGTGCCGTTTATACTATTGTTTTAAGTAAGTTTAGCGGACAGAAAGATATCATCATCGGTTCGCCGACAGCCAACCGGGGGCATGCCGATTTGGAAACCATCATCGGATTAATGATTGAAACCTTTGTCATTCGAAGTTACCCGGAAGAGGATAAACCCTTTG
This sequence comes from Candidatus Omnitrophota bacterium, assembly GCA_050258455.1. Taxonomy (GTDB): domain Bacteria; phylum Acidobacteriota; class Aminicenantia; order UBA2199; family UBA2199; genus JAKAGC01. The sequence goes on from JBLMYT010000048.1 coordinate 63,232, forward strand.
ACCGATATTTGGACGATGTGAAAACCTGCACATTGGATGCTTATGAGAATCAAGGGTATCCGTTCGGAGAGTTGCTCAAGCATTTGGGCGCGCAGATCGGGGGGAGCCGCAATCCTGTATTTGATGCCATGTTGATTGTGCAGAACATCGGAATTCCCTGGAAGGATAAAGAGTTGGACGAGTTAACCGTTCGTCCGTATGAGGAGAATGAGCATCGTGTATCCAAAGTGGATCTCACGTTAGAGGCCATGGAAGCGGATCAGGCCATTCATTGCAGTCTCGAATATTGTACTGCGTTATTTAAGCGGGAAACCATGGACGCGTTTATCGATGCGTTTCAAAAGGTCCTATCTATTGTTGTTGAAAACCGCAAGATTCTCTTAAAAGATATCGTACTTATGCATGAATTAACGTCTGCGACGTCCATTTATGATGAAGCGGAGAGTGAATTTGATTTTTAGGGATAGTCTTGCGTCCTGGCAGCGGCTTAAAACGAATCGATGACTGAGTTTTTTGATGCGTTAGCGTTATAAAAAGAGTCATCGAAGGAATTTTAAGCAGCATTATTTTTGCAAATGGGTTTGAGATTCGTCAGCGATTCTTGGGGGACTTCATTGATTTAAACACCGACCATGATGATGGTCGGTGCATCGATGGTCATATCACCCGTCGATGGATCAAATTTTCACAGCGGGTTCTTGAACCAGATCCCATGCATGGCGTCATAATCGGTTATTAATTTCTGTTCCCTGAAGAATTTCTTAACCTGTTCCCATTTCATAATTATCAACATATTCAAATCCGGGTCATTGTCCGCATCATCAAAATAAGTTAGGCTTTTTAAAATGTGGGGCTCATTATACTTTACATTCTCATATTTCTTTTTATATAATGTAAAAAACTCCGCCAGTTCCATTTTGAGTGCTTTTAAAATAAAATATAAATCCACAAAATCCCTTTTTTTACCCCTGGCTGCGATTGCTTCAATTTTCATACCACCGATATCTTGCAAGGAGGCAATGTTTATATTAAGAAAGCGGCTGAACTCTTTTAGTAATCCATATTTATAGTAGATAAAGCTAACCCTGGTATTATTAAAATTTCCAATTAAAGTATCATTATCAGAATAATTGATGACGAAGTCCCCCAAATTTTCGAGTATCCTGGTTATGAGAAGTGGATCAAATTTTTCTTGTGAAAAAAAATCGAGATCATACGATAGCCTATGGCCAATATGAAGGGCGCAGGCTGTTCCTCCAGCCAGGTAGAAATGCTTTAAAAATTCCAGATCGGCAATGATCGAAATATTTTTTTGAGTATCGCCAGTTAATATACTACTATGCATGTTTAAATCTTGTTTTCGGCCGGATTAGGAATTGGCTCTGTTTTTTTTAAAACTAGCCGCCAGAAATTGGAACTTTTTTTTGAAAGTGCTCGACTCTCTTTTAAAACCTTTTTTACTTCCTGAAGCGGGTATGTTTCAAACATCCATTTTACCGGTTCGTTATCGCCATATTCCAGAATTCTTTCGATGATATACGTCCGGTTTTCATTTATATTGATTCGCGTGATGTTACAATCCCAAAACAAGGATTTAAATTTTTCTATCGCATAAGCCATATTCATATTATAGCATACTATAAGCTTTGTTTGTAGTGGGTTTTGGGGGGCAAGTCTTGCTCCCGAAACCATCGCAATTTGGCAGACATTGCCTGCCATTTCGGTAGATCAATAACGCCGCCGGTCTGCATTCTAAAGTGAAATCCGGAAGTCGTTTTTCCTTACACTTATGGAAAATAGTAAGAATTCTGTGAATTCCCGATGACTTGAGCCATGAATGTAACGGTGAAACTTTTGAAGGATTTATGGTGTTTGAGGATCAATTGAAACCGTTACCCATCGGTTCGACGCTGGATCATCGTAAGGGTATCTTTTATTGGCAACCCGGACCGGGATTTATCGGAAATTACCGTCTTTTATTCATCGGGAAAGATTGTAATGGACAATACACAACTAAGAACCTGATCGTTCATATAAAACCCAAATGAATGATCAAACGTTGACGGTTCAAAGATTTTCGATCACCTCTTTTGACAGACCTGTAGAACTTATAATTAAAGCGATATCTGCGCCATTTTTCTTCAATGCTGTGGCAGTCAGGAGAATACCTTTTTCTATGCCTTTTTCTATGCCTTGTTCAATACCTTGTTCAATACCTTGTTCAATACCTTGTTCAATGCCTTGTTTAATACCTTCTTCTCTTCCTTCTTCTCTTCCTTCTTCTCTTCCTTCTTCGATACCGTCTTCATAAATACTCTGTTCCAATTGAGTAACTTCTTCCCAAAATTTTTTCTCATTCTCGATATAGACGATATCATCGGGTTTTAATGCATTACGGTTCAAACGGCGAATAATTT
>JBLMYT010000049.1:0-21716 GCA_050258455.1 Candidatus Omnitrophota bacterium
TAGCGATTGGAAATCCCGTTTCAATCGCGGAATGAATGGAACCGGTCTCGATAATGTGTTGGAGTTTGGAAAAATTCCCATTCGTTTGACGGACATTTTTCTTATCGATGATAATCAGATGACGGAGTTTATCATAATCAAATCGGACATTCCGATCGATCATCTCCGTTGGAATCCTGCCTTTTGGCAGGTATTGATCAAGAAAATACAAACACTGAACCGTATTAAACACCTCGGTATTCGAATCGGTAGAAAACCGGTAATGATTGTACCACCAACCCATAATATCCAAAAGTTCATCCGTGGGATGATGGATTTTTCCGGCTTCCCTGTAATAATTGATCATGGATGCGACTTCATTCCGGGTAAAACCCAGCATTTCATTTAAATCCGGATCCAGGGAGATATTTTTGGCGATATTAAACCCGGACGTGACATCGTCCAGAGTAATCGGAGATACGCCGGTCATGAATAATCGGGAAATCGGTGCGCTGCCTTCGGTTGTTCCCCCTTTGACGACATTAAAAAACGCACGTAAAAAACCGCCGCCATGGGTTATTTTTTGGAATTCCGCTTCACCTTCTTTGGATAAAATGGTGTTGGCGAAGTTATCGTATTCATCGATGATCACATAGAGTTTCTCTTTCTTGCTCTTAAAAAAACTTAAAAATTCCACCATCACATCGGATGCGCTTTTTCTGGCGTTTAATTCGATTTTGGCTTGGTTAATGTCGATATCCAAAAAGCGTTCGTATTTCGATATAAAAAAATGGGCAGCATTTTTTATACGTGTGAGAAACGCTTGCTCAGCGATCGAAATATCGGGGTTAACCAATGAAAAATTCACTCTGAAAATCAGGTATTTATTCTTTTCCGGAGTCGGATTTTTTTGGATATCGGTTCCGTTAAATAAGGTATCGAATTCATCCTTTTTGGCAATGTCGTAGTAATCGCCCAGGATCGAAAGGAATAGAGTACTACCGAAACATCTCGGACGAGTAAAGGATAGATAACGGCCTTTCATTTCGATATTACGGATGTATGAGGTTTTGTCCACAAAATACAGATTCTTTATCGGGAAAGAATCAAAATCGGCATTACCATATGGAAGTCTTTTAATTTGTCTTGCTTCGATCATGGTTGTATGGTAAATGAAAAAACTCGCAATGTCAAGATAAACCGTCCCGTATCGGTGAGACGTAGCCCGCTACGTCTCTTCTTTTATATGATCATATTAAAACTTTCAACGGTTCGATCACGTCTAATAGTGAAGCCCGTAAGTCGTGGAAAGGGGACTGAAATAGATCTCATTTTTAACCGATGTAACCCCGGGAACCGACGCGGCGACTTTTTCACAGCGTTCCAGATCCTCGCTGCTATCAACGATTCCCTGAAGGGTGACCGCTCCTTGAACCACGGTGATTTCCAAAAACTGCACCATGATTTTTTCTTTGTAAATAATGGCAGTCTTGATATCATGCTCCAGACTCAACTCCGCTAATTTGCGAACGGTTTCCGTTTGAGCGTTCTTAAATTCATCCGAGTCCACGACACTCTTAATCAAAATAACTGCGGTCTGTACCGAAAGCGACGCGGTATTGATCACCAGGTCATACAGATTCGGATCTTCCCAATTCACGCCAAAGAAGAATTTATGAAACCCCGCCCGTTCATAATCGTTACTCTGAAGGATACGCTCGGCATGACGATCATCACACCCGAACCGTTTGGTTAACCGCGCCGTTCGAATATCCATGGGCGCCATGATTCGCACATTGAGAACACCTTTTAAATTTCCGAAAAGAACCTGACCCCCGCGTCCGATGATAATCCCATTTCCCGTTTCTGCGAATTTAAGCATGTACCCCTTCATCAAATGAAGATACCGGGCCTTATCGATTTTGAACATATCCCAAAAACCGGGCTTTTTCTCATCGTACCGCTCAACCGTTTCTCTGGATAATCCGTTTCCACTAAAGGCTTCTTCCAATGATTCTTTATCCAGATGCGGACACCCCCATTCCCGACTCAACATGCGGGCAATTTCCGTGCCCCGACTTCCCAATTGTCTTGAAACCGTTATCACTGGCATTGGCTACCTCCCTTCCGACTGTTTCGCTTTCTTATGTTGTCGCTTATAAACCAATTATGAATAAAAAGAAACCGATTGTCAATACGGCATTATTATTTTTTAAGATGAAAAATTAAAAAAAACTCAAGACCATCTTGATCATGTATTCGGAAATAAGCTCATGTTTATAAAGATCCTGCATCACCGGAAGCGGATGCTGATACAGATCGTCGCTTTCAAAGATTTTTTTCCAATCCAGGGCGGATTGAAAGTGAACCCCGGCTTTTTTCATGACTTTTTGAAATTCGCCGGCGATCAGTCCCTGACCAATGGCCGTGGGATGAAGTCCATCGAGACCGAATATACCGCCGTGATCCATTCTCCCGTCTTTACCGATGTGATAAAATTCCGTATTCACATTCGGATGAATGGTACTGAAATACCGGGGAAACCGATAGACAGGCTTTTCATTGTTTCGCTTCCAGTCGATTCGACTGAACGCCGCGCACAGGTCGACGATATGGTAATGGTTTTGACCATTCGAATCCCCGGAATCTTTTGTGAGTTGCTCATTTTTTTCATCGACCAATTGCTTGATGATTCGGTTGTACTCCCGAATACAATCGTCGATATACATGGCGCGATGAAACGGAAGAATCAGCTTTCGTTTCAGGGCATAACTTTCACTGAAGGGCACAAACGTATAAAATTTAAAATAGGTGCCCTTGCGCCCGAATGAAAATTTCGGGCCAATCCCCTTCAATATGGGGGCAACGGTTGCATACGGGATGGTACCAATAAACACATTCCACTCTTTGGCCCGGTTGCGATGCACCATGGTCTCATGCACCCGGTTGATAAACTCGCGATATTCTTCTTTGAAATCATCCGGGTGCCAGAGATTCCATCCGTGTTTGCAACATTCGAGGTGATCGACCTGATGCGGGCGCCTGTTGGGATTATTCGGCGTTTCGACAATTTTAAGTTTCAGAATGGTTCGCACCGCATTGTTGCTTCCGAGCCAGAGGATGAGATTTTCGACCCCTTCGCTTTCCGCGTGATGGGTCAACCAGTCCAATTGAGAAAAATTGCCGTTCAGGTTCGGGTCCAGAATCTTCAAGGCCGAGCGATAGCAGGCCGCATTGGCACAGGAGAGCCACCCATCGTCGTCGGTCTGGCTGCACTGGTCGATGTGCTCCCGACACAAGTCCGGGGTGACTTTCCACGAATCGCCGATATTGAATGAGAAACAGGAAACATTGTGAAAATACGGAACGTTTCCGTGATATTTACTGGTGGCGCTGCCGCCTTCCCGTTCGTAATAATCTTCGGATTGATCGATGACCTGGTTGATATGATGCAGAATGGTGACCCAATCGATTCCCCGAATATCCGCCCCATACCGCCGATGCAACCGGCGCATAATGTGCTCGACGTTGATCGGAATGCCTCCCTTTTTCCATTCCGGATAGTAGTAGTCGATCCCCGAATCGGCGCGCGGACCGGGGATCAGGCCCATGGAACGCGCCAGAATGGTTGAATAACACAAATCGGTCCGGGCTGCCGCGCCCGACATGAACCCTTGCGAGATGCTGTCCCCGATCGTGAATAGTTTCATGGGCTCAATCGCTCAATCGCTCGCTCGCTCAATCAATGGTACACCCGGTCCAGCAACAGGCTGACGATGTATTGGGCCGCCTCTTTGTGGTTATCGTTGCTTCGAATCGGCGGACCGACACACGACGGACACCCCCGCTCGCAGGTGCAGCTTTTGATCACGTCGAGAATTTTTTCAAAAATCGGCTCGAGTTTCTCGAAAAGGATTTCCGAAAACCCAATGCCATTGGGATAACTGTCGTAGATGTAAATGCTCGGTTCAAATTCGCGGGTGGCTGCGGCCAGCGGCGAATCCGCACTCTTTTTCCCGGGCAGTTGCGGGCTGAGCGTGGATTTGGTAATATTATCTTCCACGGTCACACCGATGTCCTTGACATCGCACATCAACAGCACGGCCGAAATGTGGCGCATCAGGTACGCAATCCCATTGACCGCTTCGATTTTTTCTTCGGATGAAATCGTGAGGTTTTCCAGACACTCCTTTTTGATCGTCATCCAAAACGCAGTCGAATGCATTTCCTGCTGGGGCAATTGCAAATCCCCGGCCCCGACGTTTTCATTGGTAAAGAATTTCAATTTCTTAAACCCCACAACCTGAGAGTACACGTGCACGTCGCCATGGAAATAATCGAACTTGTCCTTGCGGTTTTCCTCGAAGACATCCAGAACGGCAATTTTCGTATACGTAATGGCGTCGGTGTAGTAATCGGAATTGGACTTTCGGACAAAGGCCTTGCGGTTTTCATAGTCGAATGCTTCGACCACGAACTGTTCGGATTCCAGCATGTAGATGGCTTTGGGGTGAAGGGTTTCCAGAGCCGAAGAAAAATCCACCTCGGCAATGACGCGTTCGGTTTCGGTCCGGTCGACCACAACGAAGTTATCCGACGACACCCGGTTGATACTGACCGCATCGGCCGGGTACCCCTGTTCGGTCCAGAACCATTTATCCCTGTTGGGGAACAGGACCTTGTTTTCGGAGAGATAGGTAAGGATTTCGAGTAAATTTTCGCCGCCGAATTTTTCACCCTTTTCAAAGGGAAGCTCAAACGACGCGCATTTGATATGGTCGATTAAAATCGAAAGGTTATCGGGATTGATCCGGCCCACTTCCGGGGATTTCCCGGTAAAGTATTCGGGGTGGTTGACGATGAATTGATCGACCGGCGAGGAAGAGGAAACCAGGACGCCGATCGATTTCCCGGAGCGGCGGCCGGCCCGACCGATGCGCTGCCAGGTCGAGGCAATGGAACCGGGGTAGGAGGCCAGAACCGCGGCATCCAGCGAACCGATATCGATCCCCAGTTCCAGGGCATTGGTCGACACCACGGCTTTGATCGCTCCTTTGCGGAGCCCCTGTTCGATTTCGCGACGCGTATGCGGTAAATACCCGCCCCGGTATCCGCGAATTTTACCGACGTCCGTCACATTTTTTTCAAAGTCATTCTTCAAATACTTGAGCAGGACTTCGGTAATCAGGCGCGAATTGGCAAACGTGATGACCTGGAGGTTATTGGCGAGAAGAATCCCGGCGACCTGGCGAGCCACCGACACATAGGAGCGGCGGATCCCCAGCTCTTTGTTGACAATCGGGGGATTGTAGAACACCAGGTATTTCTCGCCGCGGGGCGCCCCGCTTCGATCGATCAGGGTGACCTCTTCCTCGGTGATCTTTTCGGCCAGCTCCCGGGGATTGGAAATCGTGGCCGAGGACATGATAAACACCGGATTGGAACCGTAGAAACGGCAGATGCGTTTGAGCCGCCTCATGATATTGGCCATGTGGGATCCGAATACCCCGGTGTAGTAATGCAACTCATCGATAATGATGTATTGGAGATGTTCAAACAGGTTGACCCATTTGGTGTGGTGGGGCAGGATGCCGGAATGGAGCATGTAAGGGTTGGTAATCACGATCTGGGCTTTTTTTCGGATGGCCTGTCGCGTACTTTGGGGCGTATCGCCATCGTAGGTAAATAAACCGATCTTGTCGCCCATGAGTTTGTTTAATTCGAAGAGTTCCGAAAGCTGATCCTGGGAAAGGGCTTTGGTCGGAAAGAGATACAGGGAGCGCGACGAGGGATTTTTACACAGCGCATCCAGGGTAACGGCGTTGTAGATCAGGGTTTTTCCCGATGCGGTCGGTGTGGAAACCACGACGTTCCGGCCGTCGAGCACGGCCCGGATGGCATGGCCCTGGTGGGAAAAGAGGCGATCGATCCCCTTGTCTTTATACACGCGGATCACTTCCGGGGACAGATTTTCCGGGTAATCCACGGTTTCGCCCCCGAATTTATCGATCTTTACCACCCGGACATTTCCCGCCGAATCATTCCGAATTTTCAGAATATCCTCAAGGGACTTCTCGATTTGATACGTTTTATCATCTATCATCTTGTATTATAAGAAAAAGTAAGGATGAGGTCAACTGGGATTCGAGATGCTTCGGGAATGACGATTTTGTTTATTTCGCAATTGAACATTTACAAGAGTTAAAATTTATTGTAAAATCATCGCAGTAAGTAACGAGCGAATTAATTGACGATGACGTTGAAATGAAGGAGAATAGAATATGAGTCACAAACAACGTATTCTAATCATAGATGATGAAGTCCAAATCAGGGAATTATTGGGCCAAATGCTGTCTCGTGAAGGATATGAAGTGGAAAACGCATCCAATGGAAAGGAAGGAATGAAGATCTGCCGGGAAAAGGACATCGATTTGATTATCACCGATATCATCATGCCGGAGAAAGACGGGATTGAAATGATCCTGGAACTCAGTCGCGAATTTTCCGATCTGAAGATAATCGCCATTTCCGGTGGGGGGCGGCTCGGTCCGGACGGGTATCTTGACATGGCCAAAAAGTTGGGGGCGCAGCGTACGTTTTTTAAACCATTCAATCGACGCGAGATTCTGGAAGCGATTCAGGAGCTATTGGACGTTGACAAAAGCGAAGAAATCGATTAGAATACCATTTTATTGAGATCAGATGAAAGGTGCAATCAAGGTGTAATTATGGAAGGCATTTCAAAATTTGACTTACCGCTGCAGTTGTTTAAAAAAGGAAAAATCAGGGAAGTATACGATGTGGGAAACCGGCTGCTTATCTTATCCACGGATCGGATTTCTGCGTTTGATTATGTGCTTCCGTCCCTGATCCCGGACAAAGGGAAGGTGCTGAACCGGATTTCATCGTTTTGGTTTAAGTTTACGCGGGATTTCATTCCCAATCATATCATTTGCGACGAACCCGAAACATTGGATGAATTCAAACCGTTTGCCTCGCGGATTGAAAAACGCGGGGTTCTGGCCGCCAAATTAAAGACCTTTCCGATCGAAGCCATTGTTCGAGGGTATCTGTTGGGGTCCGGCTGGAAATCCTATCAGGCCACCGGAGAGATTTGCGGCATTCGCTTGCCCGCCGGTTTAACGTTCACCGATAAATTTTCCGAACCCATTTTTACACCGACCACCAAAGCGGACATTGGCCATGATGAAAACATGACCTTCGAGCAAATGGAACACACCATCGGATCCAAGACTGCTCAAACGATCCGGGATTTATCCATTGATTTATTTCAAAAGGTCAGCCGTTATGCCTATGAGAAGGGGATCATTCTTGCCGATACCAAGTTTGAGTTTGGGGTTGACGAGAATGGGACCATTACCCTGATCGATGAAATCTTCACCCCGGATTCGTCGCGATTTTGGAAGGTCGACGATTACACGCCGGGGAAAGAGCCGCCGGCGTATGACAAGCAGTTTGTGCGCAATTATCTTCTTCAATCCTCATGGGATCGAAATTCGCCGCCGCCGCCGCTTCCTGAGGAGGTCATTATCAAAACCCGGGAAAAGTACCTTGAAATCTATCACATTCTGACCGGGGAGCAGTTATAGTTCGGATGATGACCCAGCTTAATGCCTTGGATGTCGTCATTCTCATCATTTTGCTCTTATCGGTTATATTTGGGTTATTGAAAGGTTTGGTGCGCGAATTACTGTCCCTGGCTTTTTTCCTGGTTGCCGTGGGGGTATCCTTCTTGTATTATCATGATGTGGGAGAGAAATTGGCAAAACACATCGATAACCCCGGAACCGCGGACTTTTGCGGCTTTATCATTATATTTTCGTTAATCATGATTATCGGCGCGGTGATTACCTATTTTATCAAAAAGGTATTCGTGGTAGGGCCGTTAAAACCCATTGACCGCATGTTGGGGGGAGTATTCGGGTTACTTCGGGGGGCGTTGATTTCGGGCGTGATCGTATCCGGGTTAATGGTCTATCCGGTTAATCCCGCGTGGGTGCCTCACTCTCGGTTATCGCCGGTTGTGCGCAATACCGTGGATGTTTGTTCTCATTTGATTCCCGCCGCCTACCGAGAAAAGATAAAATTCATAAATTTAAAAGACATAAAACCATGATCGATAAAAAAATAGCAGAACTGTCTGAGCAGTTCGAAAACTTAACCATTAAAAAGATGATGAAGATTCTTACCCATAAAGCGTCAAATTCGAAATTGTATTATAAAGAAATCATGGAAGAATTTGAAAAAACACTTTTACTTTCTCTGTTAGAGAAATACGATTACAACAAATTAAAAATGGCTACTGGCGTGAAGTTGCATCGCAATACCATTGCTCAGAAAATGGAAAAAATGAAGATCAAGGAAAAGAAGAAGGGAAAAGAGGAGCGTAAGGAAGGGTAGGATGATGGGGAATCGCCTTCATCCCGTTGTTTTAATGTTTTAATGAAGTTCTGATGGTCGAGATTCGCACAGGAGGAACAATGAAAATATTAAAAAAGAATGTGTTTTGGGGGCTGCTGTTGGCAGCCGTCATGGTTTCGGTGATCTTGATGTCGTCGCTTCAAGGGCTCAACAAAAAGGATAGCGAGGATTCGCTCTGCTTCTCTTCCAATGATACGGTAGAGACGGTTCGGGGCAAGATTCAGAAGATGAGGGACGACATTGCGCGCAATCACGGAACGTTCGAAGTGGGTATTACCCCTGCCGTATTTTACCCCGTTGAGAAGATTTGCGGGGCCAACCCGGATCTTAAACCCGCGGATTCCGCCCTTCATGAAAGGCCAGAATTAACGGGAATTTCCGATGTCATGACTTTACCCAGTGCTTACACCGGGTATTATTCGATGCCCCCTGCGGACGGTTTAAATTGTTCAATCAGTTGGGCATTTGGTACCACTTGCGCGGTTGAAGGTGCAGTGATGCGATATCTCGGTAATTACTCGGTGAATTTTTCCGAGCAATATTTACTCGACTGCAACATCGATGGCTGGGAGTGCACGTATGGCGGATGGTACGCGTTTAATATGTTTATGTCTCCGTATGGCTCGCGATTTGAAAGCTGTTATCCGTATACCGGGGTAAAGGGAACCTGCCAGACAGCGTGTTCGGCGGGTTACCGGATATCCAACTGGTATTATGTCGGCAGTTCTTCGTCGGTCCCCACAGTGGATGCCATTAAAAACGCCATTTATTCGCGCGGTAATGTTGGCGCAGGTGTTTATGTAAACAGTTATTTTCAGGCTTATACCAGCGGTTGTTTCAGTTATAATTTGTCCGGAAGCGCGAACCATTTCATCAATCTCGTGGGATGGAACGATTCGACATGCACCACTGGTGGCTGGTATTTAAAGAATGATTGGGGAACCGCCTGGGGTCAGTGTGGGATGATGTGGATTAAATATGGTGTTCAACAGGTAGGGTATGCGGCTGCTTACGCCGTGTATCCGTGATCGAACTTTTACGGTTTGTTTCGAAAGTTCATTTTTTTCTCGAGAGCCACTCTCCGAAGGAGCGTGGCTCCTTCTTTTTTAGATCTTTTTTGATCCCTTTTTTTTATTTCGATAAACCACATGTTCATCATTGGAAAATAAAGGAATAAAAAAAAGGAGCCACCCTCCAGCTGCCCAGGAAGGTGGCTCTATTTGATTTGGAGGAACTAAGAGACTTTAAAAAAGACGCATTTTTTGTTTTTTGAAGGGCAGCGGGGGATCCTCCGGACAAACCCCATGGAATAAGGGAATGATTCATTGGCTTTTTAATATTTATTTGATTTTGGATTGATTTCGACTTCTCAGAAAAGACAATTGAAACGGCTAACCTCATTTTCCCCCCCGTGCCACAATACTTAGATCATGACAATAAGAATAATAGTATAAAAAGGTTTTTTTTTCAACTTTTTTATAAAAAGAAATTTTCAAAACTGATTCCGATGCCATGCAGGCGGGATAAGGTTTGATTTGGGTTTTCATGGTTACTTACTTCACTAATTCACGCGTTCTTACATTCCTCTTTTCATGACCTGATGTACTTACTTATGTTTTACCGTTCCATGATATCAAAAAAGTGAATAAATTTCAAGGCTCCAACACGCGGTATTTTCATTTTTGACGTTTACCCAAATGAAATGGAATAAAACGAACGGTAGGATTGTCTAACAAAATAAGATATAATAACCAACGGAGGACCAACACTGACCGCCAATGAATGGGATTTGATCAAAGCCGCACAAGAGGGCGACCACAGTGCCTTTAAAACTCTGGTTGAAAGGCACGAACCCAAAGTGGCAGCCACCATTTTCGGTATGCTCGGACGTTGCAGCGAAGCCGAAGACGTCGGCCAAATGACGTTTGTGAGGTTTTATCAATCCTTGAAACATTTCAGGGGCGAATCAACCGTTGGCACCTATCTCATCCGCATTGCCATTAACCTTTCCCTCAATGAACTCAAACGGCGAAAACGACGACTGCTCTTTTTTCACTCCCCTTCGGAAACCGACATCGATATCGAATCCCTACCCACGCCCCATCCTTCCCTCAACGCCGAACCGGAACAAGAGGAAATCAAATCGCTGGTTCAACGCGCGATCCGACAATTGGCACCCAAGTTTCGCTCCGTTATTGTGCTTCGACTCATCGACGGGTATTCGACTCAGGAAACCGCCCATATTCTAAACCTCCCTTTAGGAACGGTTTTATCCCGTCTGGCTCGCGCCCAAATGAAATTAAAGAAATTACTGGAACCCTATATCAAACCCGAAGAAGCGCGCATGGAACTTGAACGGCCTTTCTTCATCCCATCCGAATCCCCCGGCCGTCTCATCCCTGCCCAAGCGCCGTCCATCGTTTCACCCACCCGGGTGTTAAGAGGTGAGAAATGATTCATGAAAAAAAAATCATCCAATTGCTTTACCGATCCCTGGATAACCGGTTAAGCCAAAATGAAGAAAACATATTAGCGACAGCCCTGGAAAACTCCGCAGAGCTGCGCCGAGAAAAAGAATACCTTGAACGGCAACGCCGGGAAATTTCCCATACCGCGATTCATTCATTCAAACCCTTCTTTGCCGAGCGCGTCATGATGCAGGTCAATGCCCTGGCCGGTCAACCGAATGGACTCGACATCCAAACCTTTTATGGATCCCTCGTCTCGGTATTTCGACGCGTGGCCATTGCCGGAAGCGCCGTTTGCATCCTCCTGTTTTTTCTTAACCTGGGAATGGGAACCGGCTTACTCCCGGAAGAAACCTTCACCCTGTCGGATTTAACCCTCCAACAGATTTTGGCGATCTTTTAGCAAGGAGAACGCACGATGAATATCAAAATAAAAACGACCCTGATTATTCTTTCTATCTTCATCATCGGCATGGTCACCGGGATCATGGTCACCCGGGCGTTTATCGGATATCAAATGAAGAAAATTCTATCCATGCGAGCGCCAAGGGGATTCACCGAACACCTCGAACGGATCATTGAACCCACCGAAACACAGCGGGACCAGGTCAGGAAAGTGCTAACCAAATATGGGGCAGCGTTTTTTGCCATCGATGAAAAAATGCGAAAGGAACTTCTTTCCCTCAAAGTCGCAATGGGAAAAGAACTCGATGCCATTCTGACTCCCGAGCAGAAAGAACGCCTGGAACAACGGTTTATGAGACCTCGTCCCGGTCCCGGACCCAGAGGATTTTTTAAAGGCATGGGACCGAAGAGATTCGGTCCCGGAAGACACCATTCGTTTTTTGATCCGGATGCGCCTCCTCCGCCTCCCCCTGATGAACCAGGAAATGATGAACCAAAAATTCATTAAATATTTGGGGAATAAAATAGCTCTTCCACTTGTCTAATGGATAAAACAAATGAAAAAAAAGGAGAAAAACATGAAACGTAAACAGTTTTTTATTATATTGATCGTCGTGATGTGGTTGGGTATGATTCTGTCGGCCCAACCGTTCATGGGGAAGGAGAAGGAAGGCCCGGGCATGGGAAAAGCGATGATGGAGCCTTCGCCCATTCACATGTATAAGATGTTGGAGGCAAAGCAAAAAGAGTTAAAGCTTTCCGATACCCAGTTGGAACAGATCAAAACCAAAGCCTTTGCTCTGGAAGAGAAGATCGTTTCGTTAAAGAATGCCAACAATCTGCTGCATCTGGAGTTGAAGAAACTCATGATGGAAGAGAAAACCAGGGATTATAATAAAATTAGCGATGTTTTAACTAAGATTTCCGCCAATCGTCAGGCCATCTTTATTGAAAGTCTCAAAACCAAAGATGCCATTCATGGGATATTGACCCCGGAGCAGCGGGAAGCGATTAAGGACGCCATGAGAAAAAGGTTTGATCGACCTTTCCCTCGTGGAAAAGGGATGAAAGGCATGAAAGGTGGAATGAAGGGGCGGTTAATGCCTCCGTGCGGGAATCCTCCCGGAGAGCCTGACCCGCAAGAATAATGAATAATGAATGCCGGAGTTAAACACAGATAAAACAACAGCAAACCTGAATCGATGAAACCGGATTGCGACGTCGTCGAAAAAGCATTTGAGGCGGCGTCGTGATCCTCTTTTTAGGGAGATAAAAACGTGAAAATGAAGAAATTATCCATTGTAATCATCATGCTCATCCTATCCTTGCCCCTGGTATGCCAGCAAAGCGAGGATGTGATCCTTTCGCTCATTCGAAAATTGGAAGCCCCTTTGCAATTGAGCGCGGAGCAATCCGCTCGGATTAAAGCCATTATGGCTGCTTCCGAAGCTCAAATGGTCAGGGATCGTCGGATGTTTGCCAACAACGAGCCGGCTCTCATTCAGATTGCGCAAAGAAGGCGGGACATGACAGAAACGCATATAGAATCGGTGTTGAATGCCGAGCAGTTGAAAAAGTACCCCGCGGTAAAAGATATGATTCATCTGGATGATGACGTGATTACCGTAATGGAAACATTAGCGATGTCCTATTCTCAGGCGTATCGGATGGCTGAAATCATGGCCATAGAGAAAGATCAGGCCAAGCGCGACCGGGAAACTTATCAACAATCTGCCTCGGCTTTGATTTCCGCGGCTCGGGCCAGGAAGGAGATGACGAATGTTCGGATTCAGGAATTCTTAACTCCTGAGCAAAAACAAAGATATCGGATTTTCAAGCAAAATTCTGATAACGATAATGAATTTTTCCTTCTGAAAGAAGGATTAATATTGGACCGTGAGCAGAGTGTTAAGGTGAAACGGGTATTGGAAGGGTTCCGGCAGGTCCAGTCTGAGATGAAAGGTCAAAAAGGTCAGTCGGACAGGGATCGCAGCATGGGTAGCGGTGGGGGGTTCGGTGGCGGTGGTGACATGCGGGGTGGCATGCCGGGTATGGGAGGCGGTATGCATGGTGGGATGCATGATCGGGGTGGTGGTGAAATGAGTGGTGGAATGGGTGGAGGAATGAAGGGCAGAGGTGAAGACGGTAATCCGATGATGGAGAAGATGAAGGAACTGGAAGCCCAGAAACTGAAATCCATCCGAGAGATACTTCATCCGGACCAGTTAGAAAGGTATAACCAAATCCTCCAATCCAGAGCCGAGGATCGGGAAAAACGATTCAAGGAATTTAAGCCGGGATCGAATCCGGAATAATAACACGCACTTGACCAGGATCACGAAAGCCGCCAGGAAGCAGTTAAACGGGGCCTTTAAGGCGGCCCCGTGGCTTTTTGTAAAGGAGAGGTGGCTTGCCGGTTTTCAGATTGAAAACGATTGAACCCTCATATATAATATCTGGTAGGAATGAGGTTTAAAAATGGACAAGAAGAAATTTGTTTATTGGCAAGAAGAAGAGATGTGGTTGGGATATCTTGAAGAATACCCGGATTATAAAACTCAGGGTGAATCATTGGAGGAGTTAAAAGAGAATTTAAGAGATATTTATCATGAACTTAACAGGGATAACATTTGTTGTGTACGAAGGGTTGCCGAGCTTGAAGTAGCATGAAAAGAAAGATTTTAAACAAATGAATATGAAAAACTGCCGATTGGCTTATCGGATTTTAAAAAATGATCGAAACGATTATATTAGATGGATAAAGCCTCTTTATCAAAGATGGCGTCGATAGTGATGATCCTCAGTGCTATTTCTGGTATTTGCGGGAATTTTTAATTTTACCATTTATGGTATTGACATTTTTTTTTCAACATGCTAATCATATATTTAGTTTAACCTTAAAAAGGAGGGAAAATGGAAGAAAAAGACAGCGTAAAGAATGGGAGTCTTGGGGAAAAGCAAGAACGCAGGGAATTCCTAAAAAGCTTTGGTAAAATAGCTCTCCCGGCAATTGCTATTTTGGGGTTTGGCGCTTTAAAGGGAAGTCAGGTGTTCGGTGAATCCAGATCCAAATCTTCAAAGAGTTGTGAAAAGAACTGCTCCGGTGATTGTGATGGAAGTTGTAAGGGGGAATGTGGTAATAACTGCACAGGTGATTGTACTAACACCTGCAAAGGTGATTGTAATGTTACCTGCAAAGGAGAAAATAAATGACTCGGGAAGGAATGGAAGTTTTTTAGGCAAATCAAGGACATAAACAAGTAGACTTACCGGCAATCTCTGTTTAGGTTATGCCTTTCGGGATAATAATTCATGGAATCTTGGCATAGAAAAAAAATTTGAGAGTGTCAGGGATCTTGTGTGGATAGCCATATTGGTGAGACGTAGCGCGCTACGTTTGTACGATTTACACAAAATTCCTGACACTCTCAAAAATAATTATTTTACCCGATTATAAATAATTTTTCATCTTTGTAATTGACATTTCTTTGGCAATATGCTAATCATATTCTTTAAAGCAAATTGTTCTTAATATTTCCAAAGGAGGAACTAAATGAAAGAACAAGACGGCGTAAAAGATGAAAGATTCGGGGAAAAACAGGAACGCAGGGAATTTCTAAAAAGCTTTGGTAAAGTAGCTCTTCCGGCAATCGCTATTTTGGGGCTTGGCGCTTTCGGGAATAAACTTCATGGAAGTAATTACTCGTATGATGGTAAATCAGCTAAAGCAATAGGCTGTGAAGGGAATTGTTCTGGCGGATGCAAGGGGTCATGTAAGGATAGTTGCTCAGGAGGCTGTGAAGGATCATGCAAAGAACTCTGTACAGGTGATTGCAGTGGAGCTTGTTTTAAATCTTGCAGTGGTACTTGCAAAGATGATTGCAGAAGCCAATCCCAACGTTATGTCTAATTAAAAGAGATTATAGTTCAAGAAGATAACTTCTGCAGTTTAATAGAATTGTATCTCAATATTTGAATTGAGTATTTTATTACTGTAACAAAATTATGAAAAAAGAATTGATCAAAACACCTTCTTCATCCTGGCAGGAAGGCAAAGCCAAAACGGTCACGTTTATTGTCTGCGAAGATTGCCAACTCGTGTGCGGGTACTGTTACCTCGTGGGTAAAAACAAGAAGAGCAGGATGTCCTTCGAGACCGCCCGAAAAACAGTGGATTACCTCCTTAAGAAAAGGGAAATCTTCAACGAAGGATCCATTATCTGGGAATTCATCGGCGGCGAACCTTTCCTTGAAATCGACCTGATCGACCAAATAAGCGATTATATCAAGGAACAAATGTTCCTGACCGACCATCCCTGGTTCAACAGCTATCGCTTCAGCTTTTCCACCAACGGCCTTTTATACCATACCCCAAGCGTTCAGGATTATATTGAAAAAAATAAATCCCATCTGAGTATCGGTATCACGATTGACGGAACCAAAAGAAAACACGATATGCACCGCGTTTACCCGGATGGCCGCGGCAGCTACGATGACGTGGTTAAAAATATCCCCCTCTGGCTCCAACAGTTCCCGGATTCCAGTACCAAAGTCACGGTGGCCAGCGACGATATTCCCTTGATTAAAGAAAGCGTGCTGCATCTCTGGGATTTGGGGATCACTTCGGTAAACATTAACGTGGTTTTCGAAGACGTCTGGAAGGACGGCGATGACCAACTGCTCGAAGAACAACTCACCCAATTGGCGGATACCATCATCGATGAGGATCTGTATCGGGACCATACCTGTTCCTTCTTCCAGGAAAATATGGGCAACATGATGGATTGTGTCACCGATAATAACAACTGGTGCGGCGCTGGAAAAATGCTCTCCATCGATCATCAAGGGAACTTCTACCCCTGTACGCGGTTTGCCCAATACTCGCTACAGAACAAAAAGCCGCTGATCGTGGGAAATGTCGATACGGGTATCGATCTAAACAAACTCCGTCCCTTTCTGACCCTCGATCGGGTAACCCAAAGCCCTGATAAATGCATCGAATGCGAAGTCGGCAGCGGCTGCGCCTGGTGTCAGGCTGCCAATTATGATTTTGCCGATACGGATACCGTCTACCAACGCGCGGTTTACATCTGCAAGATGCACAAGGCTCGGGTTAGAGCCAACAACTACTACTGGCATAAACTCAACCGAAAACTACACCGAAATGAAGAAGAAGGAATTGAGAAATGATTAAATACTTAATCGCCATTCTGGACAAACACGCCACTTCCTTTTGCTACTATGATAACCCGTCATACGGTGAGAGCAAACCGGCATTCATTCCCCTGGAAGAACTCGAAACCATTATCGATTTCGCTGTCAGAAATAAAATATCGGTCAATTTTCTCTACGGAAACCATAAACCTCCGGCCTCTTACGACGAACGAATCGAAAGCGTTAACCACATCAAAATCATGCCGCTGAAATTACGGCCCGAAATCAACGATGGAATCTTCGTTATTAATACCGATGATCTTGATAACATATCCCGGATTGAAGATAACACCCATTTAAACCTTATCCTCAGGCTGGAGCGAAAAAAACTGCCCGAATTCGCGGACATATTCCGATCACTGACGGGTAAATTTAAGAGATTAAATTTATGCCTGTTAAATATCGAAGACTACAGTGACGATGATCTAAACGAGTACGGGAATCAATTAAAAAAAATCGAAGCCGCCGCCGCGGATATGTATAAGGCTGGAAATACGGTTGAAATTAACTTTATCTCCGACAGGATCATGCTGCACAATATGAATAACTGCGACGCCGGAATCAAGCATTTAACCGCTGCACCGAACGGTAAATTATACCTTTGCCCCGGTTTTTATTTCCATCATGAAGAAAACTCCCTTGTCGCCACCGGGCAAGACATCGAGATCAAAAACAGTCAGCTCCTGAAGTTAAGCCACGCACCGGTTTGCCGAAATTGCGACGCTTATCACTGCAAACGGTGTGTGTTTCTCAACCAAAAAACAACCCTGGAACTCAATACGCCTTCTCATCAGCAATGCGTCGCCTCTCACCTGGAACGAAATACCTCCATGCGTCTATTGGACGCATTAAAGCCGGATATGGAGTTATTTCAAACGTTTACCCCCATTCCTGAAATTCCGTATCTTGATCCGTACGAAATACTGGATGATATTTCCAATCACAAAATCGAACCGGTAGAAGGAGAAAAATTAATTTCGGGATTATTGTCAAAGCCCCTGGAGAAACTAAGCACGCAGGAATTGCTTTACCGGATTTATAAATTGGATAAAGAATTTTTAATACGATTAAAAAATATCGAATAGGCGGATAAAAATGGACGAAAAAAATGATAATTCCAGAAAGTGGGTGGGTAAGGTAACCGAAGAAGAAAGGGATGAGATTCAATCCCTTTTTGAACGAAAGAATGGCTTAATCGAACTGACCCGGTCATTAACCAATATGGAAAAGAAGGACCTTGAAAGCAGTGCGCTTTATGAAAAGCTAGTCACCGATATGGGGAAGGTCTCGACCAAGTTTCAAAAGTGGTGGGATGAAAAGAGTATGAAGTACAATTGGGAAAACGTCCAAGGGTACCACTGGCAGATTGATTTTGAAACGTGTAATATATATTTGGTAAAAGGATAAAATAAAGAGTCCGACACATCACCATATCAAAAATTTTGCGGAGCTTTTTTAAAAGCGACTCCCCGAAGGGCCGCCGGAGGCCGATCATAAACAGGTCACGTTACCCTGACCAAACATCTTTTTTGTCCGCTCTATCTTTTCGTCGTCCGGCGGTTGACAGTCAGCTAACTCATAGTCCATTCCCAATTGTTCATATTTCCCCATTCCCATTCGCATATATGGTAAAACCTGTATATGCCTGAATCCATTAGTGTTTAAAAACTTCGCAGTTCTCAGTATGTTTTCCTCGTCATCGTTAATCCCGGGAATTAATGGAAAACGCGGCAGGAGAGGGATCTGGGCGATTCGCGCCAGCTCCCTGATATTTTCCAGGATTAATCGATTATCCACCCCGCAGTATTTCCGGTGTTTAATCGGATCCATTAGTTTGATATCGAACATAAAGAAATCGATTAGGGGAAGGATATTTTCAATAACCGGAAAGGGTTCGTGTAGGGAGGTTTCAATTGCCGTTGAAATACCGCTGCTGCGACAGCTTTCCAATATTTTCAACAGAAATTCCGGTTGACTGAAGGGTTCACCCCCGGAAAGAGTGACTCCTCCATCATCACCAAAATACGGTCGGTCTTTTTGGATCAGATCCATCAATTCGGTCACACCGATAACTTTCCCGCATAATTCGTGCCGGCCTAAATCTCTTTTATCCATCCATTGGGGACTCGGATGCTGGCTCTCCGGGTTGGAACACCATTGGCAACGAAGGGGGCAACCTTTAAGAAAAATCAATGTCCGTATTCCCGGTCCGTCATGAAGGGAAAATGGCTGAATGTCGAAAATCGTCCCGGTTATTTCGTTTTCGTTGTTATCTCGATTCATGAATTGAATTAAATCGAATCGCGCGTCTCCTCATATTCGGTTCGGACGATGATCTCATCTTGAATCGCCCGGGAGAGCTCGACCCAATAGGCACTAAAACCAGCGACCCGCACGATCAGATCGCGGTATTTTTCGGGATGCTGCTGTGCATCTTTTAACATTCGCGAATCCACGATATTAAACTGGATGTGATACCCGCCTTGCTCGAAATAGCGTTTGACCAATTGAATTAATTTCTTCGAACCATCGACGCCCTTTACCGCTGATGGATGAATTTTCATGTTGAGCTGCACGGAACGCATGGGAATGGGATCCAGTTTAACGGCACTGCGAAGCATTGCCAATGGCCCTTTAATGTCGGTGCCCGGAAACGGCGATAAAATCGCATCCGCTAAGGTTACGCCTGCCAGTCGTCCATCCGGCGTGGCTCCGGTTACCCGTCCGAAAGGACCATGCGAACTAATGGATAACGCCGCGGGTACCCAATTCATGCCCAGGTAACTCTTCTGCGATTCCACCGCTTTATTGTATTCCTGCCAAACATCCAGAAAAATTTGATCCACGTAATCATCGTCGTTCCCGTATTTCGGGGCATCCAGAAACGCTTGATACATGGTTTCCCATTTATCCGATTCTTTTTCCTGCTCTAAAAAGGAGAACTTGCTTTCTTTATCTACCCGCTTGAAACCAAAATTGTTTTTCAGGGCGTCGCAAACTTCGGAAAGATGAAATCGCGGTTCATCATACACGTTTTTTTTCAAAGCAGCCAACGAATTGGCCACGTTGACGTTTCCCGAACATAAAATGGTCACTGTTCGATTGTACCGGGCACCGCCATGGTCCAGATCTTTGCCCTTCCGAATGCAGTCATGGAGAAAAGCCGAACCGAACACCAGAGATTGACCGTGACGGTGACAGGCCATCACGTAAGACCAGTAATCCTCGTAACACTGCACGACTTTTAACTGGGCTTTTTGCCAGGTTTCCCAGAGGTCGTCATACGTGTCCAGGTTTCCCACGTCGTCGAATAGTTTCACGCCCGTGCGGGGGTCAATTCCTCCATTTAAGATACACTCCAGAATTTTGAGTTGGTTGATAAACGCCGGGTGACAGATTCCGTGACAGGTGCCCTGCATTTGAACTTCCACGCAGCCACCCATTCCGCACATCCGGGCATCTTCCAGGGTTACGTTTTCCTTCTGATGCGTCAACAACAAATGATTCACAGCGATTTCGTTGTTAAACCAGGCCGGATACCCGGTACCGGATTTGGTACATTCGGCGGCTTTGAGAAGGAATTCCGGCGACGTACGGGGAGATACCATGATTCCCATGGTCGGCTGACAGGTTCGAAAGGTCGTACCTGCTTCCAACATGAGGTATTCCAAACGGTTTTCAGCGGCTTTCCCCTCCGGAGTCAGGCCGCCAACCACCAGATGTTGAAACAGGTTCATCGAAGCCAGAGCACTCCAACTGCGTGGGGAAACAAACTCCACGCACTCGAATTTAAACCGCATGTTCTCCAGCAGTTCCAGAACGTCGGTTTCGGTCAGGGTTCCGGCTTGGATATCCTTTTGAAAGTAGGGGTACAGCAATTGCCCCCAGCGTCCGGGGGACAATCCCACGATCGGGGCTTCGATATGAATGAGGAGGTGGGTGATCCAGGCGGCTTGGAGTGCTTCACGAAAATTCGTCGCCGGCTTAGCCGGAACGACAGCCAGAATGTCTGCAATTTCCTGTAGCTCGTTCCGCCGTTGCGGATCCGTATCAGACGCGGCCAGTTTCAGGGCCAGGTTCCGATAATTGGTAACCCAGGTCATTGCGCCTTCAATGGCGATTATCACCGAACGCCAGAAGATGACCTGTTCACTGGGATCCCAACCCTGAAGTTTCGTATTCCGGATGCGTTCCTCGCATTCCCGCACAATCGCTTCCAAACCCCGTTCGACCACCATATCGTAAGCGGGAATCCATCGTCCCTCCATAATGGAGACCACTGACGGCGGGAAAATGAAAGATTCGAAACAGGCTTGTAAAAAGGCGTAATCCGGGTAATTTTTTTCCATGAATTCATTGGAAACATCTTCGATGCATCGATTGTCCCAGTATTCGCAATCGTTGAGCAGCCGGGGAATATCCTCCTCGTGGATCCCGAAAATTCCGATTTGGCGTATATCCGTTTTCCCCTGGGAAGCAAAACCGCCGCCCTGTACGATCGTGCTTTCATCGCCGGCTTCTTTATCCGATCCGGCGATCAGGTGTTTAAAGAACTTCTGACTGTACGAGGTATAGGGAATCGCGCCCCGTAAATAGCGGGTTTTTTGCATCACCAGGAGTTCGTGATCATTGATCATGGGCGTGAGATGTTCGAGTGCATGTTTGACTGCCCGGGCCTTTCGGATCATAAACGGCTGGCCATCGTATTTTTGCCATCCTTCCGTGTATAGGGTTGCAAATTGAGGATCGATGGAAACCTGGGCATTGAGGAACATTTCCTTTAGGGCTTTGGTGCGGGATGTTGACGGTTCTTTTTGGATTTCGGAACTTTCAAAATTCCCTTCTTCGCGCCGATGGTGATTGGGAGGCCAGGTCGGTGTTTGTTTTTCGCGGATCATACGATCCACATTCGAACTGGTATGAATGTCGATATTGGTTTCATTAAGCATATTGACTCCTGAATTCTCTTTTATGAAGAGATTCAATCCTAATTTTCCGTTGGTTCGGCTATGATAACAAATCTAAAATGAGCTGTCAACTTTTTATCAATTTTGTCGGTTCTTTTATTTATTGTCAAAAAGTTTTTCCATATGCTATAATGGGAACAGGTGAAAACGAATGAAAACGAAAAAGCTGCCGATTGGAATATCCGATTTCAAAGATATGATCGAAAATGATTATTATTATGTCGATAAAACTCTGTTTATC
>JBLMYT010000050.1:0-24606 GCA_050258455.1 Candidatus Omnitrophota bacterium
GCCGATTTCTCCAACTTTTCAATCAATTCTTGCTTGTTCTTGTAATCGATTATCTTTACAATGGGGATTTTCATCCGGTGTTCAAATCCCCAATGCTTTACGGCATATTCATCCGGTCGGTTATTTTCGTCCTCATCGGTTAGTATCGCCAGACTGACGACTTCCACCCCTTTATCCCTGTACCTGTCGAAAATCCGATAATTATATATATAAATACGTACCATCAAGTCGGGATCTTTTTTTCCCTGAACTTCAACATGGATGAAAACACAAAAGAATTTATCGGAACCGTCTTTCAAATGAACTTTTATCAGAACGTCGGCAAGCCGTTTTCCCAATTTATGCCCACGCGCGATCGGGATTAATTCCTTGCTCAAGGATTCGTATCCTTTGGAAAAATCAATGTCCCGGTGAATATCCGCAAAGAAAAATTCCAGAAACGCTTCAAAATGTTCTTCAAGGATTTCTTTCCACGCAGAATCGTATTCCCTTCGTTCCTGCTGTTTCATGACCTGTTGTGCTTTTTCCATGTAATAATAATACACCGAAAGGTCAAAAATTTCAATAGATTTGTGAAGAGTTACCCTGCCCAATAAGATTGCCGGTGGCCAGTGGCCGGTAAAGAAAAAATGGGCGTTTCGCGAAACGCCCCTACCAAATTTTCCCCGGTAATCCCTGTTACAATTGCCAATAATATTTGGGGGCAGACCCGCGGGGCTGCCCCATCAGCTACCCCACGTGCCACAATATGTGAGGTCCACTTAACAGTTTAAAAAGACAGGTTGACAAAGACCATAATAAAAACTATAATTCCTAAATGCTAATTAAGTTCAATGATTTAATCGAAGAAGGTACCGAAGAATATCGCCTGGCCCAGGAAATAAATCCTTTAAAAATGCCGGTTCATATTGCCGTCATTATGGACGGAAACGGTCGATGGGCCAAAAGCCAGGGATTAAAACGGGAAGAAGGCCATAAGATCGGCGCGGAATCGGCGCAACGAATCACCGAGTATGCCTTAAGATGCGGGGTGAAGTATCTGACCCTGTTTACCTTTTCCAGCGAAAACTGGAAACGCCCCCTTCATGAAATCAATGTGTTGATGAACATGCTCTATCAAAAACTGGTGGAGCAACAGGAACTGTTGATGCAAAACGATATCCGGCTGCGGATCGTGGGAGATATCGACCGCCTTCCCGGTAAATTGAAACGAAAATTAATGGAAACCATCGAAATCTCCAAATCGCATCAAACCATGCAACTCAACCTTGCCTTGAATTACGGTTCCCGGATGGAAATCATCCAGGCCATTAAACGCATCGTCGAAGACAAAATCCCAGCCAAAGAGATCGATGAATCGCTCTTCCAAAAATACCTCTTTACCCACGATATCCCGGACCCGGATTTATTGATCCGTACCTCCGGGGAACACCGCATATCGAATTTCCTGCTCTACCAGATCGCTTATTCCGAATTGTATTTCACCCCAACCCATTGGCCCGACTTTCGATTAAAAGAATTTTTTAAAGCCATCATAGACTTTCAAAAACGCGAAAGGAGATTTGGAAAAGTATGAAAGAATTCATGACCCGAACCACCACTGCCTTTTTTCTCATTACCGGCTCCTATTTACTCATTCGATTCGTTCCCCCGGTTTATTTTTCCGTGCTGATTTACCTCATCATCAGCGCCGGAACCATTGAATTGTTTAAATTGACCAAACCCCAAAAAGGTCCCTTATGGCTCATGTTTCTAAACGGGATTCCCATCGCGCTCTCGTTCACCTTCGGCAAACCGGACCTGGCCGCTGCCGTCATGATCACGGTCGTGATCACCGGAATTTATTTTTTATTTTCCATGAAACAACGAAGCGATTTAACCCACTTTGTCCGAGACCTGGGCATTCAATTTATCGCCGTGTTTTACCTTTATATTCCGCTTTATTACCTGTTCAAATTAAAAGAACTGGCACCCAATTATCTGTTCTTTCTGATCTTTGTCATCATCATCGGGGACTCGGCCGCCTACTTTCTCGGTCGTCCGTTCGGAAAACATAAAATCTATCCGGTCGCGTCCCCCAAAAAATCCCTCGAAGGATTGATTGCCGCGATTCTCTTTGCCGGAGTCAGCGGATGGTTATCGCTCCTCCTGTTTCCGGTCGCCGAACCCGTGAGCGTGGCCAAAGCCGTGATCACCGGTGCCGTCATCGGCTTCTTATCCCAGGTATCCGACCCGATCGAGTCCCTGTTTAAACGCGCGGCCGATCAAAAAGATTCCGGAGCCCTGTTACCGGGTCACGGCGGCGTTCTCGACCGCGTGGACAGTTACATTTTCTGTGCCCCGGCACTATTTTATATCATTACCTATTGCTGGAAATAAAAAAACATTCATGAGACGCATCGCACTGTTAGGTTCGACCGGTTCCATCGGCACCAATACCCTGGACGTGATCGCCCGCCATCCGGATCGATTCGAATTGATCGGAATCGCAGCCGGAAAAAACATCGAACGCCTCAAAACCCAAATCCACCAATTTTCACCGGAACTCATCGCCGTCCAATGCGAGAGCGATGCCCGGGAATTACGCGCGCAATTTCCCGATAAACGAATCGTCAGCGGTTCGGACGGATTGATGGAACTGGTTTCCGATTCCCGGGTCAATACCATGGTATCGGCCATTGACGGCACCACCGCCCTTGACGCCACCCTCGAATCCATCCGCAGAAATCACCGTATCTGTCTTGCCAATAAAGAAACCCTCGTGGCCGCAGGCGAATTAATCAATACGGCCCTGGATCATTCTCAAACCGAATTGATCCCCATCGATAGCGAGCAGAGCGCCATCTTTCAGAGTCTCGGTGCCACGTCCAAAGCATTCGTTCATAAAATTATTTTAACCGCTTCGGGCGGTCCCTTTTTCACCAAAGATAAACGCGAGTTCCCCCACATTACCATCAAGGAAGCGCTGGCTCATCCCACCTGGACCATGGGAACCAAGATTACCATCGACTCGGCCACGCTGATGAACAAGGCCCTCGAAATCATCGAAGCCTTTCACCTCTTCCGCCTCAACGCCCATCAAATCGATGCCATTATCCATCCTCAGAGTATCATCCATTCCATGGTGGAATTTATCGACTCCTCGATCATTGCCCAACTCGGCGTTCCGGACATGCGCCTGCCCATTCTCTATTCGCTCAGTTACCCGCAGCGACTCCCTTTTAACGAGAGCCGATTAAACTTTCTCGAATTGAAAAAACTCGAATTCTTCCCGGTTGACCGGGAGAAATTTTCTTCCATTCGAATGGCTTACGATGTCTTGAAAGAGGGAAAAAACGCCGGTGCCGTATTAAATGCCGCCAATGAAGTCGCGGTCGATTATTTTTTAAAAGAGAAAATCTCATTCAATGATATTTTCTCCATTGTCGAACACATTTTTTATTATGAAACATTTTACTCCGTGCATTCGGTTGACGATATAAATGAAACTATTCGTGTTGTAAAACGTAAAACAGAACAGTACATTATAAATAAGATGAATGTGCCGGAAAATAATGGAGACAACAGATGAATGTATTGTATAGTATTTTGGCCTTTACCATTGTTCTGGGAATTATCGTATTGATTCATGAATTTGGCCACTTTATTGCCGCCCGGTTAATGGGGGTTCGAGTCGAGACCTTTTCCTTTGGTTTTGGAAAACGGTTGTTTGGAAAGAAAGTAGGGGACACGGATTTTCGGGTCAGCCTGGTACCGTTGGGCGGATACGTGAAAATGGCAGGGGAAGAGGAATGGGATCCGGATAATCTCAAGCCCGATGAATTTATGGCGAAAAACAGGGCGCAGAAAATATTTATCCTGGTTGCCGGCGCCTTTATGAATATCTTATTGGCGGCTGCCATCTTTACCGGCATCAACATGTCCGGTGTGGAAGAAGAAATTTACAAAACCCAGCCTCCCCGGATCGGTTTCATTGAAAAAGGGTCACCCGCGCAGGTATCGGGGATACAGAAGGGCGATTTGATTCGCCGAATCGATGGTCACTCGATTTCAGACTGGCATAAATTGCAGATGATCATCGCGTCCAGTCCCGATTCCACCTTAAGTGTCGAGTATGAACGCAATGGAAAAACATTCCGGACGTCGTTGCATGTGAAAGCCGACCCGATCGAACATTTTGGGGTTGCCGGCATATATTGGGATTTCAAAACGCGGATTTTCTCAATCAGTAAAGATTCGCCCGCTGCTCAGGTGGGGTTAAAACCCGGGGATATCATCGAGCGTATCGATCAACGGCCGGTTAATTATTACGAGATCACGGATGCGATATCGGACAAAGCCGGAAAACCCTTATCGTTGACGATTAGAAGAGACGGGAAAGAATTGGATCATCCCCTTGTGGCCACTCCCGAGAAAGTGTATGTCCTGGAAAGCGAAGCCGTGGATGTATTCAATACCGTTAAGCAGCAATTAAAGAAGGTCGACAAAAAGGTTTCGACTGCGCTTGATCCTTATCTCTATTTAAGGCATGGAAAGTACATCATCCGATCCAAGGATTTTAAGACCGAAAGCGACGCTCAACAAGCATTAAATGCGAATCGATTTCCCGTTCCATTTCATCTATCGACCCGGGGCATTCTCGGAATCATCATGAATCCCTATTCGCCGACCGTTAAAAAGCAGTACGGCTTTCCGGCTGCCGTTAAAAAAGCGGGTTCCGACATGCTGGGGTTGACGCAGATGGTGTTTTATTCCTTCCGAAAGATGATTGTCGGCAAGTTATCGGCCAAGAACCTGTCCGGCCCCATCGAAATCGCAAAGTTTTCCGGAAGAGCCATGGAAACCGGTTTTTCTACCTTTGTCCTCTTGATTGCGTTTATTTCGCTTCAACTCGGTATTGTCAATCTTTTCCCCATTCCCGCGTTGGATGGCGGGCATTTATTGATTTACATTATCGAATCGATCGTACGCAGAGAATTCAGTCAGCGAGTGAAGGAAATCCTCATGAACATTGGATTTGTCCTTTTGATTACCCTGATGGCATTTGTCATCTTGAATGATATTGCCAAAATTCTACCCAATGGTTGGAAATCGTTTTTTCCCTTTTAAGTGTATAAGTTGATGACCATATAAATAAATGAAGAATTAAAATGGAGGAAAGAATGAAAACGAGTAATAGTAAAGGTTTTACCTTAATCGAAATGGTAGTTGTTCTGGCAGTGGTTGCGATACTTGCGGCGATCTTGACCCCCACTATTGCTAAAAATATCAGTGACGCCAAAATGGCGCGGGCCAACAATGAGATTCAGGTCATTGCTGCATCCATTGGTAGTTTCTATAAAGATTTGGGCCGCTGGCCGACATCCAATGGAGCCGATTTAACCGATACTTTATATTTATTATACGGTCCCGGGAATGCCCCGACCGTTGCGGTCGGCGCCGTTAATGCTCAATATTGGTTGAGTGATGGTACGGGCTGGGGCGTGGCAGTTTGCGATACCCTGGAAAATCAACTCATCAGTAATAGCCCGAAGGGAGTGGCAGATTATTATCCCACGACCGGTACCGAATTGTATTGGCGCGGGCCTTACATTGCCGAATTAAAAGCTGATCCCTGGGGAGATCAATATGCGGTAAATATTCGTTATGCTTATAATACGACCACCAATTTTGTCGGGGTATTTTCCGCAGGCCCGGATCGTCAAGCCAGCACCCGGACCGATCAGGCGTTGACCGGTGTCACGATTTCCGGTGACGATTTGATCTATCGACTTCAGTAACAAATAATTTTAATGCCTTTATTTTTGTTGGGATCAGTCAGTATTTATCAAGGTGCAAATCCTTGATAAATACTGACGTTTGTGCTATGGTGTTCATATGTCGATGATTAAGTTTGGAACTGACGGATGGCGTGCAAAGATGGGGGATGATTTCTCCTTTCGGAATGTGCGGATATTTGTTCAGGCGTATTCCAATTACTTGAAGCAGAATTTTCAGGGTGATACCAAAAATATTGGTGTTATCGTCAATTACGATACCCGGTTTTTATCCGAAGAATTTGCCCGGGAAGCCTCTAAAATATTTTCATTGAATGGCATCAAAACTTATATGCCGGAGCGGGATGCGCCTCTGGCTCCCATCTCGTTATCCATTATCAAGAGTCGGTTTCATGGCGGGATCAACTTTACCGCCAGTTTCAACAAACCCATTTACAATGGGATCAAGGTGTTTACGCCTAAAGGCGTACCGGCGCTCAAGGTGGAAACCGATGCTTTTGAGCAGGAAAGCGAACGCATTGCCAATGAGTTTACATACAAGCCTCAATACTCGGATAATCGGTTGATTGAAATCATCGATGTAAAAACAGATTATTTTGATTATATTCGAAGTATTGTGGATTTTAATTTAATCAAAAATTCCGGTTTGAAAGTCATTGTGGATAACTTATACGGTACGTCGCGGGAGTATTTGGATCTGATCCTCAATGAGCATGAGATTGACACCCTCAGTATTCATAATTTTCCTTATTCGGCGTTTGGAGGGGTGATTTCGTCGTGTGGGCGGGAGAACTTAAAAGATTTGGCCAGGTTGGTGGTTCAGGAAAAAGCCGATATCGGACTGGCCACGGATATCGATGGGGATCGATTTGGGATTGTGGACTCGAAAGGGCGATTTCTCAATTCCAACACCATCATGCCGCCTTTAATCGAGTATCTGATCACCGTGCGTAAGATGGAAGGGGGAATTGTCAAATCGATTTCCACCACCAATAATGTACGCGGCGTGGCCGAGCATTATTTAAGGGCCGTTTATACCACGCCCGTTGGTTTTAAATATTTGGCCGATATGCTGGGAAACCGGGATTCGTTTGTGGCTGTCGAGAGTTCCAATGGGGCATCGTTGAACCGGAGCATCAAAATCAAAGATGGAATTTTATTCAGTTTATTGGTAACGGAGATGCTCGCGTATTACAAAATGGAGTTGGATAAAATCCTTAAGGATTTTTATGTACGGTTTCCCCGGTTGTACAGTCATGAAATTGCGATCAATAAAAATGCGCGGATCGGGATCCGTTACAATGAGTTGTTGCGT
Organism: Candidatus Omnitrophota bacterium; assembly: GCA_050258455.1. Lineage (GTDB taxonomy): Bacteria > Acidobacteriota > Aminicenantia > UBA2199 > UBA2199 > JAKAGC01. The sequence continues at coordinate 7,093 of JBLMYT010000050.1, forward strand.
CAACAAACGTTTAATTGTAACAAATTCAAACTTCAGGCGATTGATTACACCGATGGGATTAAGTTTCGGTTCGACGATTCCTGGTTATTGATTCGGGAATCCGGGACCAATGATGTTATTCGTATTTATGCGGAGTCTCCGAAATTAGAAACCACACATGAATTAATCAAAATGGGGCGTTCCTTCATTGAGTAGAATAAGTGAAGTAAGGGAAGAAAAGGAAAAGACCGGGTTTATCAAATCCAAAGGCTTTTTTATGTTGGCCATTTTGTTTATTTTCATATTGATCCTGTCGTTTTTCTATGGGAATGGAGGGATAATAGAAATTTCGCGGTCGAATGCGAAAATTGAGGGACTTCGAAAGGATATTTCCAATTTGGAGAAGCAGCGGGATGCGTTATTGAGGGACATACAGGAATTGGAGAAGAACCCGTTGACATTGGAAAAGAAAGCCAGAGAGAAATTATTATTGATGAAGAAAAACGAAAAAGTGGTATTGATCATCAACAATAAGAAAGACGCGCTCGCCAGGGGAAAATAAGCAGAGACGTTACATGCCATGTCTCGCTATATTTCTCCAATAAAACATACAAACCGCATACGCGTTTTGAATCCTTGAGCGCATCGGGCTTTCATTTATCCTTTGTCTTGATGGATTTTTCTTCTTGCTCTCGTTTATATTCCTCATACGTTTTAAATTGGTTTTTTATATCTTGCAGTGAGAAAGAAGTAAATAGGATTTCTAGAAGAGTCATTAACGCTTTTTCAAGCCAGGTGAGGGTATTCCATTTCGTATAGGCTATAATAAAAAGGCCAATTAGGATAATTAAATAAATCCAAAACATAAACTTAAACCAGAAAAATTTTCTGGGTGAAATGATTTTATTGGTAACCATTTTAATTACATATAGCGACTTTTAAAACCGATCCAATAACAACACCTGTTTCAAAAAATATAGAAACCAAAGCCTCGTTTGCAAAAGTAGTCATTCCGGCAATAATTCCAGCTCCAAACTGGAAAACATAGCACCTCCCATTACTACTCCACTAAAATGATAATTAAATGCCCACTGAAACAAGGTAATACTGTCCATATAGGATGCAAATAGATTCCCTGTCAATAACCCTGATCCCCATGGTGCAACTATCCCTGGTATTGCAGCATTAGTGGTGATGAAATTATCAGCAAACTTTTGCCAACCGGATCGGTTATCACAAAAATTATCGCCACAAATTAATTGTTTTAATTCAGTCAATGATTCAGACATTACCGAATTAAATGCCGTATTAATTGGAATTCTTTGTCTTGGAATTGGCCAATTCGGATTTGGCGACGCAAAAGAATTAAAATCTGTTATTAAACCATAAGGATCACGGAAATTAATCGGATTATTATTTTCAAACCGATAAAGGTTTATTCCGCCAATGAGCCCAAACGGGTCTTCACTGGTGAATCGCCCAATTTCCGGATTGTAATACCGATGATTAAAAAAATAAAGTCCACTTTCACTGTCGAAATATTTCCCCTGAAATCCCAGATTACCGGTTGAGCTTCCCGTTCGGCTAATCAGATTTCCAAAACTGTCATATCCTCGAATATCGACGATTTGTTTGGTGAAATTATTTTATACTTTGTACGGCGTTCCCACCTGATCTTTGATGTAAGTATACCATCCCTTCTTGGATGAATCCAGTGGAAAATCGGCAGCCTCCGAATATTCCAGATACCCTTCAACCTCATCGATTCCCGAAGAATAAAAATACCTTCGAATGGGATTAAAATTGGCATCCAACTCGTACGATAAATTATCCCCTTCCCAACCGAAGTTGGTCACAACATCATTCACCTTCTTTTGTAATCGTCTTCCGGCAAAATCATATTTGTATTCAGCCACAATATCTGGAACCGAAGAACCACTTGGGTAATGTTCATAACGAAGGAGACGATTTTCCGAACTGTAAAGATACTTTTTGGTTTCTCCGGTCTTTGTGTTTTTATCCTCTATCAAATTTCCATCGGGATCATGCTGATACGCATGGTCATTCGCCTGGATGATCCGGTTTCGGTTATCGTATTTGTACTCCTGATCCTGATCGGAAATAACCGCGGATTCGGACGATTGCGATTGTGATAAAAGTGGATAAAAATTTGTGATAATCATACTTAAAATTAATACAAATAGCTTGTTTCCTTTCTTTACCATCTTATGTTCCTCCCAAAATTTATAGATACGAAATAAATATAACCTTTTAAAAAATAATAATCAAGGGTTACAATGATTTTTTATATTTGGATGATGGCAGAGACCGGGCATGTAATGTCTCCTCTCTTCAGCGTGAACTCTGAGGAATAATTGAAAGGATTGCCAAGGGAATAATACCTTCCTCCATAGCAATTGCAAGCTAACATCAAACGAATACCCAATCAGTTAAATCTTCAAATTCTCTTTCATCATAATTACCGGGGGTACCATAACGCGATTCTATCTCTGCCTGTTCCTTTGAGTCAGCAATGGGAACCAGCGCTTCATAAAGCCTAAACCTTTCTTCCTTTAGGGCTTCTTTGATGCCTTCTTTTGTAGCTTTTTTTAATAAATTCAACTCATTTACTTGCATCGGATAACTCCCTATCTTAATATAGCTCCAATTCCTGATTATGTCAACAAGGAAGAGAAGAAAAAAAAGACACCCGAATGATTAGCGATAAGCAGAGACGTTGCCATGCAACGTCTCTGCTTAAAAATATTAAAATACCAATTTCAATGCCTTAATTTCAAACGCCTTGAAATGTAACCCGAGCGATTTTCCGGTGACCTTATATTCCTTCTCCTTCTTTTCCATCAGGTTAATCCCAACAATCGCCTTGGGTTCCTTGAAAAAAGATACTTCCGCTTCACTCTCTTTCCCGGATGCTTCATATAATCGCAAAATAATTCCGTCATCATCTTCGGCTTTCTTAATCGTATCCACTATCACATTCGGTGAATTCACCTGAAAGAAACTAAATTCTTTGGGAAGGTTACCCGGATGACGATCGGTCATCAGCGGTTGAAGCGGGATATTCAATTCCTGCGCCCGCTGTACCGTATTCCCATCGGTGACTGTTCCCGGATGCGTATAAATCGAATACGTAAACGTGTGCTTGCCACGATCCGCCATGGGATCGGGCCACGTGGGAGAACGAAGCAACGAAATTTTCATGACATTGGAATGAATATCATGCCCGTATTTGCAATCGTTGAGAATGGAAATACCGGCAGTATTATCCGATAAATCCGCCCACCGTAACGCAGGAACCTCGAAGCGCGCTTTTTCCCATAAGGTGTCCGACTTGGTGGTTCGCCGAATGGATGCAAAAGGAATCTCGTAGGTTGCATAATCATTCCGAATACTCACGGGAAAGGCAGCCTTTAAAATCATATGATCTTCCCACCAATCGGCTTCGGTCTCGATATCGATCCGGTCCAGGTCATTGTAAAGAATCACATATTGGGTGAAAAACGACGAAGGAAAATCCTCGGTAGGCATTTCCCGACTCTTGGTCAGCCCGAGAAAACTTTTCGTTATCTTGACCACTTTACGAACCGGAGAATCTTCGACCAATCGAACCGAATCCGCTTTTCCGATTTCCCACATCCGCCCGGTGTAGGCAATATCCCAGGCGTCCCAACGTTCCGGCCGGTCTTCATAAACCTGCAACACATTGGCTTCTTTTCCATCCTCGATAAACTCTTTATTCAATCGCTTATCCAGAAGCCCTGAAATGTTTCCGGTTTTCTTATTTATCTTTAACGTGAAAAATTTGTTTTCGAGTGGAATGATATTACTCATATCCTTGTCCGTATCGGATGCAATTTCTCTCTTTTCTCTCTTTGTTTCCCTGGCTTTTCCCTCGGATTTTTGAATCGAATAAACCGCGTATCCGACCGGCGGCACATCTTTGGCAATAAAACGAATCGATACATCGGATGAATCTTCTTTCTCTTCAACCTGAACCGGAACCTCCTGTCCCTGCGGATCCCACACGGTAACGGTTTGTTGAGACGCCAGCGGAAGAGTCAGCGTCACCACATCGGACCGCTTCCAGGAGAGCGGATTAAAAATAATCAGCGGTTCACCGTTCGTTGAAGACGTATCGATCCGCTGCGCCATTCCCGAAAACGATTGATCGATCACATGTCCGATTTTAGCCTGAGCTTTTGCATGATCTTCCAACGCATCCCGATAAACCGGCGTAATCGAAGACCCCGGAAGGATATCATGGAATTGATTGGTGAGAACGGTTTTCCATGCTTTATCCAGGTTTTCGGCAGGGTAGGGGATACCGTTCAGGTGAGCAATGGAAGCTAACTTTTCAGCACAGGAGAGAAGCGACTCCGATTTTCGATTGTTTTTCTTAACCTTGGCCTGCGTCGTATACGTGCCGCGGTGATACTCCAGATACAATTCATCGTTCCAAACCGGAATATTATTCTTTAAATCGGTTTCCAGGTTTTTGAGAAAGTCGATCGACTGAGAATGAATAAACTCCGGGCTTATTTTCAAATTTTTATAGAGCCGGACCCGGTTCAATATTTCACGATTGGGACCCCCGCCGTGATCGCCGATGCCGTAAAGAAGAAGGGCCTTTTTATGACCGGTCGTGGCTTCATACCGCGTAATATTCACCATATCCGCGGGTAACTCCACCCGAGTATCGTAACTGGCCGGAGGAAAATACGTCAGAAGTTTGGTTCCGTCCACACCCTGCCACCAGAAAATAAAATGCGGAAACACGGTCGTATCGTTCCACCAGATTTTCTGCGTGATAAACCGCTTAATCCCGCTCTTGGAATAGAGCTGCGGCATGTTCCAATTGTAACCGAATGAATCCGGGTTCCATCCGGTGTCCACATCAACCCCGAATTTCTCTTTAAAATACCGCTTCCCGTAAAGAAGCTGGCGCACCCAGCTTTCACCGGAAATCAGATTGCAGTCCGGTTCCACCCACATCCCGCCCACGATTTCCCAGGTTCCTTTTTTGACTTTTTCCTTAATCTTTTCAAACAGTTCCGGGTAATTTTTTTCCATCCATTCATAGGTCACGGCCTGACTTTGAGAGTAATGCAGCTCCGGAAATTCACTCATGTTTTTGATGACCGTATCAAATGTATTTCGTACTACCATAACCGTCTCGCACATGCGCCACAACCAGGCAATATCGATGTGCGCATTACCGGTTAAATAGATCTTGAATTCTTTCGCAAAAGCCTGCAACGGTTCGGAAATTTTATAGGACGCGTTGATCGTCGGAGATACCTTTCCCGGATCATTCGAATCCAACAAACCCGGATCGATGGTCATCACCGAGCGTTCAAGGATCTTTTTCAAGGTTTCCAGTCGCTTTTTAGGGGTTTGGCGTTTATCCGGGATTTCAAACGGCGCACCGATGAACGTATAGCGTTTAAAATCCGGATGAAGGAGCGCGTATCCGATTTTCATGGAAAGTAACCAGGCTTTCAATTGCCGCTGGTTTTCCTCCGCAACAGGGAAAACGACATGGGATGCTGAAACGGAAAAAACGATTCCATCTTCCTCCAGAGGCTTTTTTCGAGGCGGCCAGAAAGCCGTTCGAAACGGTTTAAACCCTTTATTTTTAACGGCGATTTCAACCGGGTAACTCGCTGTTGACGTGGCGGGTGTAATAACAATGTCCCGAGAAAATTCCACACCGGTTCCCGAGGACCCATCGATCTCAAACGTATCCACGGTTTTTCCGGCCACCTGCACACTCACTTCCGACAAACCCACGGAATAGAGTTCCAGATGAAGATTCATCGGGGTATTGAGGACCGGCGTCGCACAAAAATTCGTCAATCCGTTGATCGTCGTTTGAAGGGTGAACTCGGAAACTTTGATGCTTTCGCCGGCTTTAAGGGTATGAGGCGTCGGATTGGCGACCGTATTCAGGGACCAGACCGGCTGAATATCGATGCGTTGATCGATTGCCTGTAACCGGAGGGATACCGGATTCGGTGGTGTTTCGGCGTGAATGAAGAAAGAAAGCAAAAAAAAGAACAGGACGGTGGTGAGATAAATTGGGGTAAAATTTTTCGTTTTCATGCTTTATTATTATCAGATTGAAGAGATTTTTTCAACCGGTTTCAAGAAAAACTTTTTATCCGTGCGCTTTATTTCATTTCATCAAAAAAAGTGTCGATAATATGAATATAAAACCAAACTAAGGCGGTGTCCAAATGATTATAAAAAGTCAAAATGTCCAGTTGGACAGCAGTCAAGTTGTTGTCAACCATCATGAACGAACAGAGACGCTGGATGCGTGGAAGAACGGCACCCGGGTCCACATGTCCACCAGTGCGGAGGAGGGGAAAACGCAAGTCACGGTCAATTCATCTTCTTCGGACATGGATATATCCGGTGAAGGAATGAGGGCGCGTTTGAAGTCTTTGGCTTTGAAATCCGCTCAGATGAAGCCGTTTGTGGATTTTCCCAAAACGGCGTCGAAAACATACGATGAAGATGAGGATCTGCCTCTGACGCTGAGGTTGGCGAAGAAATTATTGGAAAAGCTTTTTGGAATCAATATTGACGTGGTCAATCCTTATGGTGGAAGCAGCGGGGAATCCGTGCCGTCGGATCAGGCACAATCGGCCGACGCAGAACAACAGCAGGTGCAGCAAACCGAGCAGGCGCAAATGACGCAGGAACAGCAAATTCAGCAAGCGGCAAAGGAGCTGGAGATATCCGATGCCAAACTTTCCGAGCGTCCGGTTTCCGGTGAAGGATGGGGGATCCGGTACACGTACCATGAAGTGAATGTGGATAAAGAAGCGGTTTCATTTTCGGCAAGCGGGGAAATTACCACCGAAGATGGACGTAAAATTACCTTTAATGCCAATCTGGAGATGTCCAAAGAGCAGGTCAAGGAGGTCAGAATTGAGTTTAAAGCCGGAGATGCGTTAATCGACCCATTGGCGTTAAACTTCGATGGCAGAGGCGTTCGGTTAACGGATGAGAAAGTGGCGTTCGATCTGAACTCGGATGGAAAAACGGAAAATGTCTCGTTCGTTCAGCAGGGTTCCGGGTATCTGGCATTGGACAAGAACAACAACGGCGCTGTCGATAATGGCAGCGAACTTTTCGGCCCCCAAAGCAATCATGGTTTTCTGGAGTTAAAAGCGTACGATCAGGACCAGAACAATTGGATCGATGAAAATGATGCGGTATACGGTCAATTGCGAATCTGGACGAAGAATGAAAACGGAGAGGACGTCCTGTCCTCGCTGAAAGAATACAATGTCGGTGCGATTTATTTGGATAATGCCCAGACGTTATTTGGTCTGTCCGGCGGGCAGTTAAGAGAAACCGGCATTTATCTGAAAGAAAATGGAGAAGCGAATTTTATTCAGGAAGTGGATCTGGCGACTTAGAGAAAAATCATTGTTGCCTCCGGCGGCCCACCTTTTTGAAAAAAGGTGGGTCCAAAAACTTTTGGTATGAAAAAATTGGAAATCTCCAAAGAATTGTGATTTCAAATCGAAGAGGCGTGTATGCGAGATAAAAAGATATTGTTAATGGCACTTCCATTTTGGTCCCCGCTGATACCGATGCAGGGCATTGCGGCCATCAAGAGTTTTTTACAGAAATACGGTTATGGTGTGAAAACCATCGACTTAGCCGTGGATGGCGAATTATTGGATGATTATCAGCATTATTTTGATGTGATAAAGAAAATTGTTCCCGAGGAAAAGCGGGGAAACTTTTACAACATCGGGCACGATGTGTTGCGTAACCACATGATGGCCCATGTTAATTATTTTAATTCTTCGGTGATGGGGAATTCGGTCGATGAGAGCAACCCTGAACGCTATCATGAATTGGTGGACATGATTATTTTCAATACCTACCATTGCCACGCGGAAACGGAACATATCCGGGAATTGAATCGGGTATTGGATCGATTTTATAACGTTCTTGAACAAAAGTTCTTAAAAATAGTGGACGAAGAGAAACCTGCCATTCTTGGGTTATCGGTGAATAGCGGTAACCTTCCCGCATCGCGGTTTGTTTTCGAACTTACTCGAAAGCATAACCCGAGCATCCAAACCATCATGGGTGGCTCCATCTTTTTCAATCATCTGGCTGTGGGAAACCCGGATCTGGATCTGTTTCTGGAAAAAACCAAAACGTACATCGATAAAGTCATCATCGGAAAAGGCGAAATCTTGTTTTTAAAATTATTAAGAGGCGAGTTCCCGGAAACCAAACGGTTGTTGACTCAGGACGATGTAACGGACGAAGAGACTGAGATTTATCAAACCGAAATCCCGGATCTTTCCGATTATAACCTGGAACATTATTTCTATCTTGCGGCCGGAGGATCCAGCAGTTGCCCCAATAAGTGCAGTTTTTGCAATGTGGGGAATTTTTTCGGGAAGTTTAAGAAGAAAAGCGCGGCTCAGACTGTCCGGGAAATGGCAGATCTCAGTCGTCGGTACGGGCATCGGTTGTTTTTTATGACCGATTCATTGTTGAATTATGTGATTACCGATGTAGCGGCGGAAAATATCCGTGCAGGAGTGTGCGTGTACATGGACGGGTATTTCATTGCCGATGACGCGGCCGCAGATATTGGCAATACGATTCTGTGGCGGCGGGGTGGGTTTTACCGCGCGCGCCTCGGCGTGGAAAGCGGATCCCAACGCGTCCTGGATATGATCGGTAAACACATTACCCCGGCTCAAATTAAGGCAGCGGTTTCCGGTCTCGCATTTGCCGGGATCAAAACAACGACGTATTGGGTCATCGGTCATCCCGGAGAAACCGAAGACGATTTTCAACAGACCCTGGATCTGGTCGAAGAATTAAAAGATGAAATCTGGCAGGCCGAGTGTAACCCATTCACGTATTATTATATCGGGCAATCCAAAACCAATGAATGGGCCGACAAACGAAAACTCGTTTACCCCGAGCATTTCAGCGATGCGTTAATGTCTCGCACATGGGCCCTGGACCTTGAACCCTCGTATGAAGAGATTTACAGCCGGGTATCTCGTTTTGCCCGCCATTGCAATAAATTGGGAATTCCCAATCCGTATTCGGCCGATGAAATTTATAAAGCCGATGAACGCTGGAAAAGGCTGCATAAACATGCCGTGCCTTCCATCATCGATATCATCAACAATCAATGCGAACCGGATGAAAGTAGAAAAATCAAGCCGGTTATTGCGGTTCAGGATAAAAAGAAAGACGACGGAGATTTTGGTTTTTGAGTAATTTGGAGTAATGAAGACGAAAAATGAAGGAGAATGAATATGGCGTATGAGAATAAAGCCGGAGATGCGGCCATTGCAGCCGGACAATCGTTTAAAGAGAAAAAGTACTGGATGGAAAAATTCGCCGGAGAAATCGGTGATAGCCGGTTCCCTTATGATAATCAACATGACCAACATCATCAACATGATCAACATGATCAACATAATCAACGAATGACGTTATCCCCGCCATCGATGGATGTTTTGGAATTTGAGTTTCCGGGCGATTTATTTGAATCATTCATGAAATTGAGCAACGGCTCGGATTCGAGACTTCACATGATTTTAACCGCAGGCATTGTGGCCCTGTTATATAAATATTCCGGAGTTCGGCACAGCGAGAGTATTACTGTCGGAATACCGATCGACAGGCAGAACAGAGACGGAGATTTTATCAACACGGTACTGGCCATCCGATGCCATATTCATCCGAACATGACGTATAAAGAATTGCTGTTGCAGGTTCGGGAAACCATCGTTGAAGCCGTTGAACATCAAAATTATCCGTTCGATATTTTACTTCATGATCTGGGACTCAATGAAACCGGGCGTTGTCCGTTATTCGATACAACCGTGGTTTTGGAAACCATCCAGGATAAGAATTATCTTCGAAATGTGCGAACTGCCATGAATTTCGTCCTGAATGTCAGCGATAAACAGATCCGCGGCGTGGTGGAAACCGACGGCACCGCGTATAAACGATCCACGGTTGAGCGGATCATCGATCATCTGAAGCGGTTAATGGGCATGGTATTGACGAACATCAATCTCTCTCTCGATGACGTGGAGATATTATCAGATATCGAAAAGGAAACGCTTTTGTATCGCTTCAATGACACGCAGCAGGACGTTTTCGGTCATCAAACCATCCATGGATTATTTATGGAACAGGCGGACAAAACGCCTGACAGTACAGCCGTCGTCTATGACGGTTATACCGCATCGTATAAAGAAATCAAGGAAAGAGTTCAGCAATTGGCGCAAGAATTAAAATCCAATGGGGTAACATCGGGTGTTCCGGTCGGAATCAGTGTCACCCGGTCCGTCGAAATGGTTATCGGTTTATTGGGGATACTGACTGCCGGTGGTGCGTATTTGCCCATCGATCCCGGTTATCCGTCGGATCGCATCGCCTACATGATCGGTGACAGTGCCATGAAGGTCCTGGTAGTGAATGGCAACTGGGAGTGGTGCCGTCTCTTTAATGGGACAGTGATTCACCTGGGGGTTCATGGGAATAATGGGAATGAACAAGCATGTCGCGTTTTTGAAGAAAAGAATCCGGAAGGAAATTATCCCGCGTATATTATTTACACTTCGGGTTCGACCGGGAAGCCCAAAGGGGTTTTGGTCGAGCATCGGGCCATCACCCATACCATGAAATGGCGAAAGGCGTATTATGGCTTCGGTTCAGGCGATGCGTCATTGCAAATATTTTTGTTCTCGTTTGACGGCTCGGTATTGGATATCTTTGTGCCTTTGATCAGCGGAGCGAAATTGGTTTTAATCAATTTTCAGAATCAATTCGATATGGAATACCTGGCCGGGTTGATCAACGATCACCATGTCACGCACATGTTGATCATTCCCAATTTTTACAAGAATTTTTTGGAGCGAATCCCCGAAACGCTTTTGCAATTGAAAGCCGTCACATTGGCCGGGGATCATGTGACCGAAGCGCTGGTCAATGAGCATTTCGAAACGTTAAAAACCGTTAAATTGTACAACGAATATGGTCCCACTGAAAACAGCGTATGTTCCACCGTTTATGAACTCAAGCCCGGACAAAGGGAAATCCTCATCGGCAAACCCATTACCAATACCCGGTGCGTAATCACGGATATTCGGGGGCGGCTTGTTCCCATTGGCGTCCCCGGTGAACTCTGTGTTTCCGGTATCGGCGTTGCTCGGGGCTATTTAAACAATCCCGAGCTAACCCATGACAAATTTATAATTATAAATCCCCCTTCTAAAATTACTCATAATAAAAGTTTTTGGTCCCACCTTTTTTCAAAAAGGTGGGTCGCCGAAGGCATATCATACAAATCATACAAAACCAGTGATTTGGCGCGATGGCGAGAGGATGGAAACATTGAATTTTTGGGGCGAATCGATTATCAGGTCAAGATTCGGGGGTATCGGGTCGAGCCGGGTGAGATTGAGCGGCAGTTATTGAGGCATGAACATATCGATGACGTGGTCGTTGTGGCAAAAGAAGATAAAATCGGTGAGAAGAATTTATGTGCTTATTTTGTTTCTTCCGGCGAATTCAATGTCGGTGAATTAAGAACCTTTTTGATGGAGCGGTTACCGGAATACATGGTCCCGTCGTATTTTATTCCATTGGAGGCAATGCCGTTAAATCCGAATGGTAAAGTGGACCGGAACCGATTGCCTGAGCCGTCGGGGTATATCAAGAGCGGGGTGGATTATGAAGGGCCGCGGACTCAATTGGAAAAAACATTGGTCGACATATGGAAAAAAGAGTTGGGTCTCGATATGATCGGTATTCATGACAATTATTTTAATATCGGCGGCGACTCGATCAAATCCATCCGGTTGATCAATACCGTCAATGAAGCGTTGAATACCCGGTTAAAAGTCGTGGATTTATATCTCAACAACACCATCGAAAAATTGGCGCTGCGGGTTGACGAATGCGGGAAATCGGAGGAAGAGGGCTCCAATGAGTTTGACGCGGCAATGCTGGAGCTCGACGAACTTAAACAAAGTATTATCGACGGAGAAGAAAATAATTAGTACAGGGGCGATTCGCGAATCGCCCTTGTCTTTTGCTCAACAGTGAGGTAGAATACCTTATGCGGTCATTTGATATCATCTTTGTTTTACCGTACTTATTTTCCGATCATCCGTCGTTTCCGGAGGGAATTTTAAAACGGTCTCTTGAAGCCGAAGGGTTTTCCGTGGGAGTAATCGAGACGCCCTTTTGGCAAGAGCCTTCATCCTTTTCCGTTCTGGGGGCGCCCAACTTATTTTTTTCCATTATTCCCGGGCCGGTCGATTCGGAAGTCCTCAATTACACGTCTGCGAGAAAACGCCGGCGCGAAGACCTTTACCAGGAAAACGCAAACGCGTTTTTTAATGGTTACCCGCCTTCCATAAAATATAAAATCCGTCCGGATCAAACGGTCATTGTGTTTGCCAACTGCATCCGCAAAATTTACAAAGACATCCCGATCATTACCGGTGGAATCGAAGCGTCGCTTCGTCGGTTCGCTCATTATGATTTTCAAAAAGACCAGATTCGGCGTTCCATTCTCCTCGATTCCCGCGTGGATCTGCTCGTTACCGGGATGGGCGAGAAACAAATCGTTGCCATTGCCCGGCTGGCCAAATCCGGGGCACCGTTAAAAGAAACCGATATTTCGGGAACCGTACGCATAGCGAAAGATATCGATCATTATAACAATTATGTGATCATTCCGACCATGGAAGATATCGTCAAGGAACCCGGCAAATTAATGGAGGCCACGCTAAAAATCGAATCGGCTGCAATGGCGGGACAAGGCGTCATCCAACCCCATGACGGACGGTTTATCGTTCAGCATCCCTCTCAACCGTACACATCCCAGGATCTTGATAAAATATACGGTTATTCATATACACGGCGTCATCCCTCTCATCACACCGTATCGCCCGCCCTTCGCATGAATCTCTTTTCCGTGACCTCGCATCGCGGATGTGGGGGAGGGTGTGCCTTTTGTTCGATTTCCGCTCATGAAGGAAAACGGGTGATTTCGCGCTCGGTCTCTTCCATCTTAAATGAAATCGAAGGCTTTCAATCGCATCCCGAATGGAAAGGGATCGTTTCCGATATTGGAGGGGCATCGGCGGAATTGTACGGAGCGGATTGTACCCAACCGGTGTGTAAACGGATATCCTGCCTTCTGGATCATCCATGTCCTGTTCTTCAATCGAAGACGACAAACCCCTTCCTCGACCTCTTACGTCAGACACGAATTATTACAGGCGTCAAAAAAATTTTTCTGGGTTCCGGTATTCGTTATGATTTATTGCTTCGGAACCCCGAACTCTTGGAAGAAATCTTACGGTTTCATTCGGGCAGATTTTTACGCGTTGCGCCGGAACATACGGATGGGGAAGTCCTGACGTTGATGCGAAAACCTCATTTCGAGGTCTTCGAATCCTTCGTCAAACTCTTTCATGCGATCAACCGAAAGTTAGGCCGAAAAATTGAGTTGGCGCCATATGTGGTTATCGGGCATCCCGGTGAAACCCTAAAAAGTGTTTACACCATGGCAGCTCTATTTAAGAAGCTTAACCTCAAAACCACTGATGTCCAAGTGTTTACGCCTACTCCGGGAACGCTTTCGACGGCGATGTATTACGCCGGTACTTCCATGTCTTATGTTCCGATTCCGGTTGAGAAAAATATCAATGCCTTAATGAAACGGAAACATATGTTGACTTCTTCCGGAATGGAATAAGGGGATTAACGACTCTTAAGGGATACAACTGGCATACGGAAGAGGCGGAGGGAGTACTTCACCACCGCGGACTTTTTCCAAATTTTCAACTGTCAACTTTTCAAAAATCACTTGCTCCATAGGTTCCTCCATTCGTTTGTTTTGTTTTATTTTACTTTATCCAGGTATTATTAAAGCAAGATGAATGCCAGGATAAAAAAAGATCGGAAAACACCTATAATATTGGTTCTGATTTTTTTATAAAAACTTCTCAAATAAACAATTGAAATATTATATTACAGCGAGGAAGAGCTCTATCTTTCATTTTGACATAATAATTTATTTATATCGCTAACCTTGCTGTTATAATGCGATTGATATAAAATATGACATTCTTTGTCGATGATTTTGGGATTATGGTGAAAAGTAACTATAAGTATTAACTTTTTACTGAAGTCAAAGTGATATATTTTATTACATAAAATTTATTACCGAAAATAGAATATTTTTGTATTGCATAGTGGGCAATTTTTTTGTAATATATGGGAATGAGTTTCAAAAAAATTTTCCATTTCACCTTAACTGTCGCCGCCCTGTTGATCCAAAACATCGCATTGTTTTCCCAATCCCTTCCCCTTAAGCAATATTCGATAAAAGACGGTTTGCCCAGTTCTCTGGTGACCTGCATTCTTCAGGATTCCCAGGGGTATCTTTGGTTTGGAACAGAGTATGGTCTTTGCTCGTTGATCGGCGATAAATTTCAGCTTTTTTCTGATAATAAGATATTAAAGAACGATTATATTATGGGCTTATTGGAAGATCGAAAAAAGAATCTCTGGATAGCCACACGCGGATCCGGCTTAATCTGTAAACACGCAAACGGATTAACCGTTTATAAAACAAAGGACGGATTATGTCATGACCGGGTTTCATCAGTGGTTGAGGACGAGTCCGGAAACCTCTGGATCGGGACTCAGGCGGGATTATGCGTGTTTAATGGCCGAACATTCAGGAATTATTTCATCAATGACGGATTGACGTCCGATTACATTACAACCATCATTCTGGACAGAAAAAAGAATTTATGGATTGGGACGGACAAAGGGTTAGACTGTCTTCCCCACATCGATAAACCCGGTCCCAAAAATTTTATTCGTATTAAACTATCCGATGGCGAGCATATCGATAATGCAATCACGGCATTGAGGGAAGATAATCAGGGGAATATTTGGGCCGGGACCAAATACGGTTTATTTTTCCATCATGCAAAGGAGAAAAACCCTTCCTTTATTTTTTATTCGGAAAAAAATGGTTTAGGTAATAAAAGCATTAATACAATTATCAACGATAAGGATAATGTGATATGGATCGGCACCGAAGATGGAATTAGCCTGTACTCTTCCGGTAAATTTATCAACTATCATGAGAAAAACGGATTCCCTCATAACAAAATTTTTGTCATCTATAGAGACCGGGAAGGCAACACCTGGTTTGGAACCGACATGGGGGCCAGCCGTTTACAATCGTTAAAGATAATGAATTTTACGACAGTGGATGGTCTTCCCGATAACATTGTCTGGACCATCGCGGAGGGAAACCCCGGGGAACTCTGGATTGGAACCGATAAAGGCTTAAGTTGCTTCTCCAATGAGAAATTTCGAAACTTCAGTATGAAAGATGGGTTGATCAACGATAGCATTTATAGCCTCATGAAAGACCGAGAAGGAAATATATGGATCGCCACAGCCGGCGGGATCAGTGTCTATTCGCCTTCCACCGGAAAATTCCAAAATTATGGAGTTAACGAGGGGCTTCCGGAAAGTTTCGTTCTTTGTCTGAAAGAAGATCATCGGGGAACCATCTGGATTGGAACCACCAGAGGACTCTATCGGTTTAGCAACGGACAGATCCTGCCCCATAACCTGGGCATTCCCCTGGGCGCTATACCGGTCCATGCCATTTTGGCCAGCCGGAACGGCGACTTGTGGTGTTCGGCAGATAAAATTTTGTGGCAAGTATCGGGTCGAAACGCGAGATCTTATTCGTCAAAAGACGGTGCGATCGAAGACTCGATTTATTCAATCCTTGAAGACAGCGAGGGAAAAATCTGGATCGGCACCCGCGGGGGATTAAGCTGCATGGAGAATGGTAAATTTAAAAACTATACCAAAGAACAAGGCCTTTCCGATAATTTGTGTTCGTCCATCGCCGAAGATGACCGACATTATTTATGGATTTCCACCCAAAGCGCCCTGAATCGTTTCGATAAGAAAACAAAAACATTTAAATCCTATACATCCAAAAACGGACTGATTTCAGAAGAGGGTAACAAATGCCTCTACGCTCCCGATAATCGTGGTCACCGGTATTTATGGTTTACCTCCAAATTGGGTATTTCCCGTTTCGATCTGGATCTTGACCGGAAAAATACGGTTAAACCGCCTGTTTACATCAACCAGTTTATTGTCAAAGAAAAAGATCGCCTTTCCGATTTAAATAAATGGTCGGGGCAGGGAATCCAATTCAAATATGATGAAAATTATGTGAAATTCGGTTTTATCGGGCTCTGTTACACCTCTCCCGAAGATGTAAAATATAAATGTCAACTCATTGGTATAGACTCCAAACCGTTTGAATCCAAGTTAGGGTTCATTACTTACCGTTCGCTTCCGCCCGGTAACTATACCTTCAAGGTCATTGCCAAGAACAACGATGGCGTGGAAAGTGGAATACCCGCAACCCTTCATTTTCGAATCTTACCTCCTTTCTGGAGAACGTGGTGGTTTTATTCGATTTGCATCGTAATTGCTCTCTTTATCGTCTTTGGGGGGGTTTTATTCCAGAATAAACGATTGAAAGCGAAACTGGCCAATGAAGCCAAGAACAAGCAGCTCATGATGGCCCAGCGCATGAAATTGATGGGGGTGCTGGCCGGGGGCGCGGTTCATGATCTTAAAAATCTCCTGTCGATTATTATCGGATACTCGGAGCTGGTACATGACACGTCGATCGAAGTCAGCGATGAAGAAAAAAATGAAGCCGTTGATATCATCAAATGCACCGCCGATACCGCTTTTCAGGTCGTCAGTCAAATTCTCGCCTTTGCCCGGCAAAATTTCGATGAAGTCCGGATCGTGGATCTGGTCGATTTGCTCAATGAAATCCTTGCCATTCTCAAAGTCACCATTCCCCGGACCGTGGAGCTCGTGTCAGAGGCCCCTGACGACAAAATCTTGCTCTCCATCAGTGCCGTTAAGTTTAAACAGGTGATCATGAACCTGTGTTTGAATGCGGTTCAGGCCATGGGACAAAACGGGGAACTTCGGATTTCACTCCGGATCGAGGGAGAGAATCCGGAGCAGGTATGCATCGAAGTGGCCGATACCGGACCGGGGATCAGTCCCGAACACATCGAGAAAATTTTCGACCCGCTATTTACAACCAAGAGTGAAGAGAAAGGCACGGGTCTTGGTTTATTTGTGGTGAAGCAAGTCGTTGAAGAGTACAAGGGAAAGATCCGGGTCCATAGTAAACCCAATGAAGGTGCTTTGTTTCAAATCTACTTCCCCTATATCGAAAATTCCCAATAATGGGATTTCGGTGTTTACTTACGGACGTTAATTCCTTTCCAAAGTAAGTAAGTCATGGGGTGCCCGTGATTGATCACAACCCATCCTGACAGTCCCATGACTTACCTCCGATCTATATTCACTTATCTTCCTAATAATTTCATTTTTTGTTCATTCATTTAA
>JBLMYT010000051.1:0-5704 GCA_050258455.1 Candidatus Omnitrophota bacterium
TATATCAGTGAAACCTATGAAGAGACCGGTATATTGTCCATGAATGTCGGTCAATATGAGGGCCTGATGTCGGAAATGGCGTTCAATGGAAAATGGAAACCGTTAATTTCTTACCTGGCCGGGCAAATGGAAGCGTCGATGGGTATCCGGGATTTGATGAAAGGTGAGAAATCCATCCAGGCGTTTTTGAATGTATACCTGGGATTATCTAATCTTTATTTGGTTTATTCGGAAAGAGAGTTGAAAAAAGGGTATGCCGATCTGGTGTTGGAGCCGTTCATGGAACAGTATCCGGGATTGAAGTATGCGTATCTCATTGAAATCAAATATATCAAACCGTTGGTCAGGAAGAAGGAGTTGGATTCGGATAAATTGGAAGCGATCAAAAAGGAAGTGGAAGTGCAAATCAATCAATATGGGAAGGATGAGCGGTTTTTGAAAGTCATCGGCAAAACGACGTTAAAGAAATTGGTGCTGATTTTCTGTGGGCATCGCATGGTCTATCATGGTGAGGTCTCTTAATATAAAACATTAATCGGCAGCCCTTCGGGGAGTCGCTTTTAAAAAATCGCTTAAATGAAAAGGGGGCGAATACATAGATTCGCCCCTACGAAAATTTTCCCCAGCGAACCCTCGCCCGAGTGTTCGATCTTACCGGAAAGGCGACCGGATGAGTGTATTTTTCACCATTTAACCGGCAGAAAATTTTCCTTGACAAAAAATAGTGAAGGGAATATAGTAACCGTGGAGGAAATGATGCAAATCGTGCAAATCAAAGAAGAGGTTAAAGATGTGTTTCAGAGTTTCGGTATCAGCGACATGAATGCGATATTGGAAAACGAAGCCATCATGTTGCTGTTGTCCAAAGAATCCAGATATAGGGCAGAATACAATCAATTTAAGAAAAAATACAATTCGGAGTTCGACGAATTCAAAATCAAGGTAGAAAACTCAGGAAAGGAAGATTTTGAAATCGAAGACGATTTAATGGACTGGGAATTTGCGTCAAACGCATTAAAAACTATCGAAGAGAAAAAGAGGATTCTCGGTGTTTAACATTCTCAAAAAGTTTCGGCATATCATTGCTGAAACCCAAATCATCAAATATGAAATTGAAGAAAATCAGATTAGAATACAAATAAAGCTTCTATTAAGAGATGAGTCGATATTAATTATCAGAGATTATAAATTCAGTGATAATTCAAGAAAATATGTTTTTCATTGGATGGATAAGGCAGGAAATTTAAAAATAAGGTGGGATAATTCGGCGCATTGGAAAACCATCAGTACGTTTCCTCATCATAAACATGTGATAGATGAAGACGATATAAGGGAATCCACAGAAACCGATATCGAATTTGTATTGGCTTACATTAATAACATAATTTTGAATAATAGCATTTTACATTGAAGCATCGATCTGTGCTTTAACCTTCTTCTGAATTTTTGTTTAGTAAATCCTTCCATTCCTCCGGGAAGGGTTCACCGGTTTGTTCTTGCCATGCCGCATCAAATGGTTCTTCGCCCCAGGCATTTCTTAATCGGATAAGATTATTGAATGCGATTTGGGCATCCGGGGATTGTAGTTCTTCAAGTACTGAAAAAGCGGCCACGTATTTCTCAAAGGCGTCGGAATATTTTTTTTGATTGTGCAATATACTGCCTATCTGGTGCAGAGATTGCGCAATACCCAGTTTATCATCCAATTCTTCCTTGATCTTCAAGGACAGCACATACTGTTCCAGCGCCGAAGCATTATCGCCTTTTAGATAATAAATATTGCCGATATTGTGCAGGGTCGCCGTCACACTTTTCCGGTCGCCAATATCCTCAAAAACTTGCTGCGCTCGTACATACTGTTCCAGCGCTGAGGCATAATCCCCTCGGCCCTGATAGATCACGCCGATTTGATGAAGGGATTGCGCGATACCTAATTTATCGCCGATCTCTTCTCTTATTTTCAACGATTGCCCATACTGCACGAGCGCCGAGGCATATTCTCCTTTTAGATAATAAATATTGCCGATTTGGTGCAGGGACTTCGCCACCCCCGCCCGGTGCCCCAATTCTTCCTCAATCCTCAACGACTGCTCATACTGTTCCAGCGCCGAAGCATAATCGCCCCGATCCTGATAAATCATGCCGATCTGGTGCAGAGACTTCGCCACGCCAGCCCGGTTCTCCAATTCTTCCTTAATCTTCAACGATTGCTCATACTGTTTTAGCGCCGAGGCATAGTCGCCCCGGTTCTGCATTAACATTGCCTGATTATGAAGTATCTTGGCCCTTGTTTCTAATTCGGTTCCCGATAGAACTCGCTCATACAACGACTCCAATAACCGGCCCCATCCCCAACGCTCCAGCAATAGATGAATACCTATAACAATAGCTGCCGCGAATTCGAAATCCCCGGCTTCCATCAACAGTTCCGCTGCTTCGACTTCCTCCAATACCATGGAAAGCGTTTTTTGATCCTTTTTGATCAGCTTGTGCCTATTGGTATAATACCCGGCAGCAGTGGTTAAACATTGCCCCCACTCGTTTCCGCTTTTCTCCCGGCAATATTCCCGCACCAGGCTGTGAACCGTTAAATAGACCTCCTCCTCTTCCCGAACCGGCGTGACCATGCCCCATCCCACCAACTCCCGAATTACCTCTTCGATGCCTTCGGCTTTCCGCTGCTCCGGTAAGAGGTTTCTAAATATTTGAGCCAAAGTTTCGTCGTCCAATTGCCGGATTTTTTCAGACATTTTCTCCCGGTCTAATTTTTTTACTAATTCCATTGCCTTGTTGATTGCATCCGGGGTCTTTTCTCCCATCACCCAATGAACGGCATCCCATTCAACGGGTTGCCGAAACGCGGCCAGGCGGTTTAATAATTCTTTGCCTTTATCCGTTAAGCGTTCATGATTCAATTCAATGGCCAAAAAGCCTCTCAATTCCCGGTGCACACCCTGCACATCATTTAACACATCACTCAATGACCGCATGCTACAATGCCGGTCCAATGTGACCAGGCTATATGGATGCCCACCGAAAGTCCGGTGGGCTTTCATCTTATCTCCATATGATGCAAGAGACAGATACGGCAAATGCTGCATCAACCCCAAGGCTTCCGGCCGGCTTAATTCATTTAAGGGCATGTATCGAATCGATCCCACGCGTTTGTCATCGATATCAAAGACATACCGCGATGTAAACAACAAACGGCTCTTCTCTGCTGTGGTCTTGACCAACACGTCGAGAAATAGTTTCAACTGCTGATCCCGGATCACATGGGGACCTGCGTACCCATCGATTTTCGTATTTCCCAAACCATTTGTTCCGAGGTTACGTTCTAAAGAATTACATCCTACAGAATCACCCTCTAATAAAAGTTCTTTGGCGCACCTTTCTTTCAAGAAAGGTGCGTCGCCGAAGGCATTTAATTGCGTTTCAAAGTTATCGAAAATAATCAGCAGCGGCACCTGACACAAGACCTGTCCCAAATATCCGGCCAATTCATCCGGTGGGAAGTTTCGGTGCATCAATTGCTCCAATACCTTTTCGCCTTTGCTTTCGAGTAACCGGTGGATTTTTAATAAAATCACATCCGGTGACAGGGCACCGGTTCGACAATCAAAGACACAGATCCCGGCAAAATGTTTTTCCAATCGCGAGGCCACATGTTCGATCAATGCTGTTTTTCCAATGCCACCCAAACCATGAACAATCACGGCTCGTTCATTCTTAAGCAATAAACCGTCCCGGATCATGCGGTACTCTTTGCGCCGACCATAAAACCCGGTACCCAAGGTCGGTAGCGGTACGAGTTTATCGAATGCGATTGTTAGACCCGGAGAAACCGCGGGTTTCTCCTCTTCTTTTGCCTTTAATATATCTTCACCGGCTAATATCAAAACCACGGCCAGGGCATCGGAACGAATCGACGGTTCATCCGATTGGAGCATGAAACGGCGAACGGCACTCAATGCTTTATCAACAGGCACGCCTTCGGCCAGTTTGGGGTACAAATGTTCGGCAAGAAGTAATCCCCCATCATCGGTAATCGAAAACTGCATGGCCATGACACCGGGTACGCCTTTTCGTGCCAATGCCCGTGCCACATCCTGAAATTGAGACGCGTATAACGTTCGTGCGGTTTGGCACCCGGAAATCATGGCCAACCGAAAATGGCGGATGCCTTTTTCCAGCGTTTGTAAAACGTCCTCAACGGAGGCCCACCGTTTTTTACCCGACATGTCTTCCAGCAGTAAACCGCCGCCGTCTTTGGGATCGATGCCGTGACCCGAATAGTGAAACACCGCATACGGTGTTTCCAGGGCATTTTCAATGATGGGTAATTGGGCTTCGTCTTCGAAATCCACCCGTAATCGTCCCTGTCCGGCCGGAGCATTGACGCCGCGAAGCAGGTTTTCCTGTTCCTTTTCGATGGCTAAACGTTCGTCGTCTGTGAGGTCCAAAGGACTGGAAATCACGGCCAGCATGTTCAATGGAAACAAAAGTAATGGCAAATTCTTCTTCACCGGAATATCCAGGGGAAGACGCGTGAGGCTGGTGCGCACGCCGGCTGCGATAAACTCGTGACCGTCATACAGCGTTTCCCAGGGAAGGAGTTCCAGTTTTTCCGCATTGCGTTCGATGCGAAGACACAAGGTCACAAAGTCATGGTTTGGGTTTGCTTTAACATCATTCCAGACTTTTTCAATTTCCGGAGTAAACAGTTTGTGATACAGGTTCAAGCCAAAAGCTTGAAGTTTTTGGAAACGTTTTTCCGGGTGTTCGTTTCCGATATCCAGTTTGGATACCTCGTATGCGGTCAAAAACGACACGTCGAATTGAAACATTGAACCGACCAGCGGTTGGGAAGAATTGCGTTCGTAAACTTCGACTGAAAACGCGTCGTTGGTCTTTGTTTTGATTTGAACATCAAGGGTCACGGACATGGAAGGCCTCCTTCTCCACATAAATATTGGTTAAGATAAACGATAACACAAATGAAAATTAAATACAACCGCATGGGGAATCGGTTGCCTCCGGCGGCCCTTCGGGGAGTCGCTTTTAAAAAAGCTCCGCAAAATTTTTTATATGGAAAGGATTTGGCCTTCGGGGCGGATCACCTTGACATTGCGAGATTTTTGATTTACCATTCCATCATGATTGACGCAAGAGAAATAAAACAAATCCCATATGGGATTGCCGATTATAACCTTTTCGGAGAAGAGAATTATTATTTTGTGGACAAAACCTCATATTACCCTGGACGATGTCACGTCCGGGTTTAATATCGCCAAAAATATTTCCCTGGATCCGGATTTAAATGAATTGCTGGGTTTTACCCGGAATGAAGTCGCATCCATGATCGATTATTACAGGGAAGCGGGAAAAATCCATCATTCCACGGATGAACTTTTGGAAATTATGGGCTGGTGGTACAATCATTACCGGTTTTCGACCGATTCGAATACCGAGGTGTTTAATACGGTTCAGTGTTTGTATTTTCTTGATCAATACCTGCCAAAAGGCAGGATTCCAACGGAGATGATCGATCGGAATGTCCGGGTTGATTATGATAAACTCCGCCATCTGATTATCATCGATAAGAAAAATGTCCGTCAAACGAATGGGAATTTTTCCAAACTCCAACACATTATCGAGACCGGTTCCATTCATTCCGCGATTGAAACGGGATTTCCAATCGCTA
>JBLMYT010000052.1:0-3834 GCA_050258455.1 Candidatus Omnitrophota bacterium
TAGCGGGCTTTTATTAAAACAACCCTCAACTTAAAAAATAAATATTTATATTTATAAATTCCCCTTCAATAAATACCCAACCAATATTTTTTTGCCCGGTTTTTTAAAAAAAGGGGGCCGCCGGAGGCATTCTTTACAAAACCGGAGATCTGGCCAAATGGATGGAAGATGGTAACATCGAGTTTTTAGGACGAATCGA
Organism: Candidatus Omnitrophota bacterium; assembly: GCA_050258455.1. Taxonomy (GTDB): domain Bacteria; phylum Acidobacteriota; class Aminicenantia; order UBA2199; family UBA2199; genus JAKAGC01. Next base: position 200 of record JBLMYT010000052.1, read on the forward strand.
TCATCAGGTTAAAATTCGGGGTTATCGGATTGAGTTAGGGGAAATCGAAAACCGGTTGTTGTCTTATGAAGGCATCAAGGACGCTGTTGTGATCGATAAACAGGATCCAAATGGGGAAAAGTATTTATGTGCTTATATGATTCCCGGTGATGGATTCGGTGAGAACAGCGACGAGGCATTTGCCGGGCTGAGGTCTTATTTGGCGGCTCAGCTTCCCGATTATATGATTCCCGGTTATATCCTGACATTGGCGCGTATCCCATTAACCCCCAACGGAAAACTGGACCGCAACGCGCTTCCTGCACCGCAATCGCGTTTGACCGGCGCGCATGTACCGCCGCGGGATGAGATCGAAGAAACATTGGCTGACATGTGGCGCGATGTTTTGGATATCCAAACGCCGATTGGAATCGATGATAACTTTTTCCATCTGGGTGGCCATTCGTTAAAAGCTGCCGTATTGTTCGGAAAGATACGCAAAACATTCCATCTTGATTTTTCCTTGTTGGAATTGTTTAAAAATCCAACGATCCGGGACATTGCTTCTGCCATAAAATCAGTCGAATGGGTCAAGCAGGAAGACACGGATATTGCCGAAACGGAGAACCCGATACAAAATGAAGATGAAGAGGAATTTATTATATAGTCGTCATAGTCGTCATCGGGTAAAATCCAAACCTTCGATGATGGCTTAATTTATTGGAGGGAAGGAATGGATAAAAAAATGATTAAGCCCGAATATTCGGGGCTTGAAATCGCTGTTATTGGAATGGCCGGTCGTTTTCCCGGTGCCGGAAATATTGATGATTTCTGGGAAAACTTGAAAAATGGTGTTGAATCCGTTAAATTCTTTTCGGATGCTGAATTAGTGGAAGCCGGCCTGGATCGCGAGACAATCGACAATCCCAACTTTATAAAAGCCTATGGCGATTTGGACGGCAGAGAGTATTTCGATTCGTCATTCTTCGGATACGTTCCCGAAGAAGCACTGGTCATGGACCCTCAGATGCGATTATTTCACGAGTGCGTCTGGGAAGCTCTTGAAGATGCCGGTTATCCTCCCGATACCTATGATGGGTTAATCGGTCTTTATGGCGGTGCCGGACCGGGTTTTTGTTGGGAAATTTATGCGGCCGCTTTTGCCAGCCACGCGATCGATTCGTTTTCTGCCAATCAACTGAGAAATCGGGATTACCTTTGCGCCCGAATATCCTACAAGTTAAATCTCAAAGGTCCAGCCGTATTTGTTCAAACCGCATGCTCCACCGGGTTGGTGGCGGTTCACCTGGCATCCCGAGGACTACTCACCGGTGAAACCCATATTGCCCTAGCCGGAGGCGTCGCATTAAAGATTAATTCGTTTCCGGGTTATATTTACCAGGAAGGCATGATTTATACTCGAGACGGGCATACCCGCGCCTTTGATGCCAAAGCCAATGGCGTTATGGGGGGTGAAGGCGCTGGCGTGGTGGTTTTAAAACTTCTCAAGCACGCCATGGCCGATCAGGATCATATCTGGGCCATTATTAAAGGAACCGCGATTAATAACGATGGGCTTCGAAAGGTGGGGTTCACTGCTCCCAGTCCCGATGGCCAGGCCGAAGTGATTCGCATGGCCCTCAAAATGTCACGCGTGGATCCCCAGACCATCGGTTATATTGAAACGCACGGCACGGCAACGCCTCTTGGGGATATCATCGAAATGGAAGCCCTGAATCTTGTGTTTGGGAAGGGAAAAGAAAAACGCTGCCCCATCGGTTCGGTTAAAACCAATATCGGTCACACCGACGCTGCCGCAGGTTCCGCAAGTTTGATTAAAACCGTTCTGGCTTTGAAATACCGCCAGATCCCTCCCAGCCTCCACTTCCAAACGCCAAACCCGAATATCGATTTTAGTTCATTTTATGTGAATACCGCTTTGCAAGATTGGATATCCGACGGGGATCATCCGCGCCGCGCCGGAGTGAGTTCATTTGGCATTGGCGGCACCAATGCGCATGTAATATTAGAAGAATTCCAGGGGCTCTTTTTGAAAAAACCGCCCCTGGACCCCGCAAAAACGTTTGATTTTGGGTTGATGATTTTTTCGGCGAAAAGTCAGGCGGCCCTGGATCGCATGATTGGAAATTATTACGATTTTTTTGAGAAGAACAAAGAAATCGCTATCGAGGATGCCGCTTATACCCTTCAACTGGGGCGCTCATCTTTTCCTCACCGTGCTTTCTTTGTGTGCAAAGATGCCGACGACGCCCGAGAGATTCTTTCAGCTCCCGCATCCGGAAAAATCAAACGTTTCTCGATTCCCAAAAAGGGAAAACCGCCGGTGTTTATGTTCTCCGGTCAGGGCACGTACTATATTAACATGGGACTGGAACTCTACCAGTCTCAGGACCCTTGTGTCGCAGTTTTTCGACGTGAACTGGATCGGTGTTTTGAATTGATCAAATCCGAAAATGATTTTAAAGCGATTCTCTTTCCTGAAAAAGGAAAAGAAGAACCCGAAGCCCTGAACCGAACGTCAATCTCTCAACCGCTTTTATTTATGTTTGAGTACGCACTGGCCAGTATGTTAATCGCCTGGGGAATCAAACCCGGCGCCATGATCGGTTACAGCACCGGTGAATACACGGCCGCCTGCCTGGCCGGGGTTTTCTCTCTGGAAAACGCCTTAAAACTGGTGGCCCTGCGCGGCCGATTGGTGGAAGCCCTTCCGGTTGGCGCTATGCTTAGCGTTCCTTTAACCGAAAACGAATTGCTGCCCATTCTAAAATCCCATGAAGAGCTTTCGCTGGCTGTAGATAACGGCTCTTCGTGTGTGGTTTCCGGAACCCCGGAAGATATCAGCGCATTTGAAAAAGAGATGAAAGCACAGAAACGGCTGTGCATTCGGTTAAACGTTACCCATGCGGGTCACTCGCGTATCCTGGAACCGATCGTTGAGATTTATGAAGCGGCAGTTCGAGAAGTGAAACCGCAAAAACCGAGTGAGCGTTATGTGTCGACGGTTACCGGTCAATGGATCACCGATGCGCAAGCCACGGATCCCGGTTATTGGGCCCAGCATATCCAAAGCCCGGTGCGTTTTTTCCAAGGGTTGAATGTGTTGATGGGCGAGGATTATTCAACGTTTATCGAAATCGGACCGGGAAAATCCTTGAGCAATTTTGCCCGCCAGCATCCGGGAAAAAAAGAAGGAATGTTGATTGCCAACCTGGTCCGGGACATGAATGAAACGGTTTCGGACATGTATTACTTAATGGATAGGCTCGGCCGTATGTGGCTCTATGGTCAGAGTATCGATTGGAAGAAATTTTATGGAGAGAAGAAAAAGCATCGCATGTCTCTGCCGACGTATCCGTTTGAAAAGATTCGGTATCCTTCTACTGTAAATATCAGTAAAATAGTATCGGATTTAACCGCTGTCATGGGGGATAAATTCGGTAAAAACGAAGCGTACGGAAATGCTGTCTTTTCCGAAGCGTCATACAAAGCCGAACGTCCGGAATTGGTGACACCGTATGTGGAACCTTCAACACTCACGGAAAAGGAACTGGTTTTGATGTGGGAGAATTTTTTCGGTGTGGGAAAAATAGGAATCATCGACGACTTTTTTGAACTGGGTGGGGATTCCTTGA
>JBLMYT010000053.1:0-27168 GCA_050258455.1 Candidatus Omnitrophota bacterium
ATAACATCGGTGTGCTGTTGCGCGGAACCGACCGGGATGAGGTCGAACGCGGCATGGTATTGGCCAAAGTCGGAAGCATCAAACCCCACACCAAATTCATGGCCGAAGTGTACGTCTTGAGCAAGGATGAAGGCGGACGTCATACTCCCTTTATTACCGGTTATCGACCCCAGTTCTTTTTCCGTACGACCGATGTGACCGGTTCGGTTCACTTACCGGAAGGTGTGGAAATGGTCATGCCCGGGGACAATGCCAACTTAAGAATCGAATTGATCACCCCCATTGCCATGGAAAAAGGGTTAAAGTTCGCTATCCGTGAAGGCGGACGCACCATCGGTGCCGGTTCGGTTACCGAGATTATTGAGTAACAAAAATGGCTAAAAGTGAGAAGAGAATAAAACTGCACCTTAAATGCAGCGAATGCAGCGAAAAAAATTATTCGACATATAAGAATAAATCCAACACGTCGGACAAGCTTAATTTAAATAAGTATTGTCCGAGGTGTCAAAAACATACCGCCCATAAGGAGGTAAAATAGGCCAGTAGCTCAATTGGTAGAGTATCGGTCTCCAAAACCGAGTGTTGGGGGTTCGAGCCCCTCCTGGCCTGTTTTTTTGAAAATTATGGAAAAACAAAATATAGCGAACCGCATTAAAGGTTACTTAAATGACGTAAAAAGTGAGTTGAAGAAGGTCACATGGCCCAGCCGTGATGACCTTCAGAAAACCACCATGGCGGTCATTGTACTGTCGATTATTTTTGGAATATACTTGAAATTCATCGATTATGCCTTTCGGATGATTGTCGATCGAGTGATAAACATTTTCAAATAGGTTACATATGGAAAAGGACAAAGACAAGAAATGGTACATCATCCATGTATTTTCAGGCGCGGAGGAATTTGTCGTCAAGGCTTTAGAAGAAAAGATTCGTAAGTACAAGATGCATGACCATATTTTTGAAATGGTCATTCCCAAAGAGAATGTGATTGAAATTCGAGATGGGAAAAAAGTGGTGAGTGAGAAACGGTCTTTCCCCGGTTATATACTGGTAAAAATGGAAATGAACGATAAGAACTGGTATTTCGTCCGAAATACGCCCAAAGTAACGGGGTTTGTCGGAGCCGGGAAAAGACCAAAGCCACTTTCGGACCGTGAGGTCTCAACCATCCTGAAACACATTGAAACCACCCAAGCCACCCCCAAACCCAAATACCATTTCGAAGTCGGAGAGGCAGTAAAAATAGTCGATGGCCCTTTCATGAATTTTAACGGAGTTGTGGACAGTGTCATGGAAGAAAAGAATCAATTGAAAGTAACGGTAACTATTTTTGGAAGACCCACTCCCGTGGATTTGGATTTTTTCCAGGTAGAAAAAATTTAGGAGAACACAGCGTAATACGATTTAACCGATTACCGAAAAAGAAAAGAGAATAAGAGAAAATAGAGTAGGAGAACACAGATGGCAGGGCCAACAAAAAAAAAGAAACCGATTGTCACATCCCTTAAGCTCCAGTTGCCTGCCGGCAAAGCCACCCCGGCGCCGCCGGTCGGTCCGGCATTGAGCCAGCACAGCTTAAATATCATGGAATTTGTGAACCAATTCAACAAAGCCACCGCAAAAATGGAAGACGGCATGATTATCCCGGCCGAAATATTGGTTCACCCCGATAAGACTTTTACCCTGAACTTGAAGACTCCCCCGGCATCTTATCTGTTGAGAAAAGCCGCCGGTATTTTAAAGGGTTCCGGCGAACCCAACAAAAATAAAGTGGGAAAAATCACCCAGAAGCAGGTCGAAGAAATTGCGAAAACCAAGTTACCGGATCTAAATACCACAGACCTCAATCAGGCGATTAAAATTATCGCAGGTTCAGCGCGAAGCATGGGACTGGAGATTAAAAATGGCTAAAGTACAGAAAAATTACGCCAATGCAAAAGAGAAAATCGAAGAACGCGAGTACAATGTGGACGAAGCCCTTGCTTTGCTCAAGGAAATCAAAGCTTCCAAATTTGATGAATCCGTCGACATCTCCCTTCGTTTGGGCATCGATCCCAAGCATCCCGAGCAAATGGTGAGAGGAACCGTGGTTCTTCCCCATGGAACGGGCAAAACCAAACGGGTTCTTGTGATTGCTTCCGGTGAGAAAATCAAAGAAGCGGAAGAAGCAGGCGCCGATTTCGTGGGTGGGGAAGAAGTGGTCGAAAAAATCAAGAATGAAAATTGGTTCGATTATGATGTGATCATTACGACTCCCGATATGATGAAACATGTTGGAAAATTAGGAAAACAACTGGGCCCCAAGGGACTCATGCCGAGCCCCAAAACCGGTTCGGTGACCTTCAACATAAAAGAATCCGTGTCCGAAGTCAAAAAAGGAAGGATCGAATATAAAGCTGATAAAACAGGAATCATCAACTCCACCATTGGTAAGAGTTCATTTGACACCAATGCGCTGGCCAGCAACCTCAGGGAATATGTGTCTGCGGTGCTAAAATCCCGACCTCCCGCCTTAAAAGGCAAATACATGCTGTCCGCTTATGTCAGCACGACGATGAGCCCGTCGGTAAAATTAAACATGCAGGATTTTGAGAAGAAATAAATTACCCTGAAGGAGGAGTCAAGTGCCCAGTAAAGAAAAAATCGAAGTGAAAAAACAGAAAGTCGATGAACTCGCTAATATTTTTCGGAGCAACGGTATTTATTTGTTGGAATACAGAGGGATGACTGTCGCCGAAATGGGAAAATTAAGACAGCGGGTCAAAGAATATGGTGCCAGTGTCAAAGTGTTTAAAAACCGGCTGGCGATTAAATACTTTCAGAAAGAAAATAAGCCTTTTGGCCGAGAGGTTTTTAACGGGCCTTTGGCGGTGGCGTATGCCGATTCCAATTTTGTGGAAGTCGCCAAAGCGATCGTGGAATTTGAAAAAGAGAATCCGAAAATTCAAATTCGAGCCGGATTCATTGAACATACATTTGTAGACAAAGAGAAAATCAAAGCCGTGGCCAAACTTCCGGGTAAGGATCAGTTGATGGCTCAGCTCGTACTTTCTATATCAATGCCTTTGAAGAAGATGGGAATGGCGTTATCCGCTCCCATGACAACAACATTGATTCTATTGAAAAATTTAAAAGATAAAAAAGAAAAAGAGGAGAAACAATAATGGCTGAAATCAAAAAGGAAGATTTTTTTAAACATCTGGATGGTTTAACTGTACTTGAACTTGCAGATTATATCAAAGAATTCGAATCAAGGTATGGAATTAAAGCAGAGATGGCGGCAATGCCTGCAGTTGGTGCCGGTGCCGGTGCTCCTGTCGCTGCCGAAGAAGCAGCCGAAGAAAAAACCGAGTTTGATATTCTGTTAAAGAATGTCGGACCCAAGAAAATTAATGTCATTAAGGTTGTCCGGGAATGCACAGACCTCGGATTGAAAGAAGCCAAAGAAGTCGTCGATGCCGCTCCCAGTGTTGTAAAAAAAGGCGTATCGAAAGAAGAAGCAGCCGATATCAAAAAGAAATTCGAAGAAGTAGGAGCTGAAATCGAGATTAAATAGATATAAAGCGTGAAACATATCAAAACAAATATAAAAGTTTGCCTTAATTATATAAAATGAGGGATTAGTATGCAAAAAAAAAAAAGATATATTGACAGGATGAGTTTCTCAAAAATCCATTCCCCCATTGAGGTTCCCCATCTGTTGGAGATTCAGAAACATTCCTACCGGACATTTCTCCAGATAGATGAGTTACCTGAGAAGCGACGGAACATAGGGATTCAAGCGGCTTTCAAGTCGATTTTCCCTATTTCGGATTTTAAAGAAACAGCCATCCTGGACTTCGTTTCTTACTCTCTTGGCGATTGGTCCTGTAAATGCGGCGCTCTTGAGGGAATTGAAAACGCCAAGCCTTTCTGCAAACATTGCGGCACTCTCCTCAGCTCCGATACCGAGACCGGTTCGGACTCGGTTTGCCCGGAATGCGTGAGTAAGGGAACGATCGAGAATAAAACCTGCAGTCAATGTGGTGATAAAGTCAGATTAAAAATTAAATATACACCGGAAGAATGTCTGGATAAAGGTTTCGATTATTCCATTCCTTTAAAGGTCGTATTGCGTTTGGCCTTATATGCAGAAGATAAGAAAGGACAAAAAGTTATTAGAGACGTCAAAGAACAAGAAATCTTTTTTGGTGAAATCCCTTATATTACAGAACGAGGCACTTTTATTATTAATGGAACGGAACGGGTGGTGGTATCACAGTTGCAGCGATCACCGGGTGTCTATTTCCTACCGGGGAAATCCAGAGGGGAATATACCGCTAAAATTATCCCTGCTCGGGGAGCCTGGATCGAGTTGGAAGAAAAATTGAATATGCTGCAGGTCCGTTTGGACAAAAAAACCAAACGGATCAATGTCACCACCTTTTTAAAAGCCATGGGGCTTTGCGATGATCTTGAGATATTGAAGAAATTCTACACCATTATTTCGGCCAAAGTCGAAAACGGTGTCTTCTACTTTCAGACCTCGCGTTTTTTGAAAGACAACCGGCTAACGGCTCCGGTAACCGATAAAGACGGGAATGAAATTCTCCCTGTTGGCACCAAATTGATGATCAAGCACATCCGAGATTTGGAGAAATTGGATATTCAATATTTACCCGTGGATGTTGAATTATTCGAAGAGATGTATTCCGCCTCCGATATTGAGGGTGTTTTACGGGTCAATGAGATCATCAGCGCAACGCAGGCCCGTAAATTAAGAAAAATGAAGACCGAATTCACGGTCTTTTTCCCCGAAAGTGAGGAAGAAGAATTCGGTCCCATGATTGCCTATACATTAAGGAAAGATAAGAAAAAACAGGACGTTGAAATCACGGAAAAAGTCGTCGTCCAGAGCGATGGGGAAGGCGAGGACCGGGTTTCTAAGGATCAGGGCGATGCGTTTATCGAAATCTTCAAGAAGTTAAGACCCGGCGAACCGGTCACCCTTGAAGGTTCAAAGAAATTTTTTGAGAACATGCTCTGTGATCCCCGCCGTTACGACCTCTCATCGGTTGGTCGGTTGAAATTAAATATTAAGTTGGGATTAAAAAAAGACTTGCACGAGGAAATCTATACCCTCACGATCGACGATGTGGTTGAAATTTTAAAATACTATCTCCGGTTAAAATATGACCGAACCGGAAGAATGCAAGTCGATGATATCGATCATCTGGCCAACCGAAGGATCCGGGCCGTGGGTGAATTGGTAGAAAATGCTTTCCGTATTGGTTTAATGAGGCTTGAAAAAATTATTCGCGAGCGCATCACCAATGCAGCGGATATCTCCGTTATGTTACCGCGGGAACTGTTAAATACCAAACCGGTATTTGCGGCCATTAAAGAATTCTTCGGAACCTCGCAATTATCCCAATTTATGGATCAAACCAATGCCCTGGCCGAGACCACGCACAAAAGAAGAATCTCGGCACTGGGGCCCGGTGGATTGAATCGCGAACGGGCAGGATTTGAAGTGCGAGACGTCCATTCCTCCCATTACGGAAGGATTTGCCCGATTGAAACGCCTGAAGGACCGAACATCGGTCTGATATCCTCATTAACCACCTATGCCCGGGTCAACGATTACGGGTTCATCGAAACCCCGTACCGGAAGGTGGAAGACGGTAAAGTATTTAACTATTGTAAAATCGAATTTCCCGGTGATTCTGCCTTTCAATACAATGAACTGGTAAGGGAAGATAAGCTAAACGAAGAACTGGCCCGATTGCAGCAAGAGAAAAAAGAATTACCCTTGTATGAATACCATCCCTTCTATTTAACCGCCTGGGAAGAGGAGGGATTTATCATTGCTCAAGCCAATGCCCAGCTCGATGAAGACGGGCGGTTGGTTCAGAAACGGGTCAGTGCGCGAAAAGGAAATGAGACCTTATTGGCCGATCCCAAGGATATCAATTATATCGATATTTCTCCCAAACAGATCGTATCGGTTTCGGCCTCGTTGATTCCCTTCCTGGCGCATGACGATGCCAACCGTGCCTTAATGGGATCCAACATGCAGCGTCAGTCCGTTCCCCTCGTTTGCCCCGAAGCCCCCGTTGTTGGAACCGGAATGGAGCACAAATTGGTTGAGGACTCCGGAATTGTGATCCGAGCCAAACGCGCAGGTACCGTTGTGAATGCCGATGCCGAACGCGTGATTGTCAGGGCGGATAGTGACAATAAAGGCGATTTCTCCGAAATCGGCGCGGATTTGTATGAACTCAAGAAATTCAGACGCTCCAATCAAAACACCTTGATTAACCAGCGGCCTCTGGTCAAACCCGGAGATAAGGTGGTCGAAGGGCAGGTCCTTTGCGACGGCCCGGCTTCCGATCGGGGCGAGTTGGCCCTGGGGCGAAACATCCTGGCGGCCTTTATGCCCTGGCGCGGATATAACTATGAAGACGCCATTATCATCAGTGAAAAACTCGTGATCAATTCTGCGTTTAACTCCATTTATATCGTTGAAGAGACGGTGGAAGCCAGGGAAACCAAATTAGGAAAAGAAGAAATTACAGCCGATATTCCGGGAGTTTCAGAGAGTATTCTGAGAAATCTCGATGAAAACGGTATCGTTCGTATCGGAGCCAAAATAAAACCGGGTGACATTCTGGTTGGAAAAGTATCACCCAAAGGTGAAACCCAACTATCGCCGGAAGAAAAACTTCTGCGGGCTATTTTTGGTGAGCAGGCCTCTGAAATCAAAGATACCTCGTTGTATTGTCCCCCCGGAGTTGAAGGGACCATCATCGATGTGAAGATCTTTACCCGAAGGGGGTTGGACAAGGATAAACGCGCTCTGGATATCGATGATTTCGTCATCGCCAAGCTGGAACGAAACTTCAATGATGAGCGAAAGATTTTAATTCACGACAAGTATGAAAAGATTAAGAATTTATTAAAAGAAATGCCTTTGGATAAGGATCTCCATCTGGACGATAAAAAATTTCCCAAGGGAATGACCATGAGCGGTGCGGATATTGAAAGCTGGCTGGTGGATGACGAAGTGTTGAAAAAGATCAAGAAGAGCCTGTCCGATGATCAACGAAAGAAAATATCCGATATTGAGTCCAAAGCCTCCCTTCATATCGAAGCATTAAAGAATGAGAAACAAGCAAAAATTGAGCAGATGAAAAAAGGGGACGAATTTGCCCCCGGGATCATCAAAATCATTAAGGTATTGATTGCAGTAAACCGGAAAGTCTCCGTTGGTGATAAAATGGCGGGACGCCACGGAAATAAAGGTGTCGTCGCAAAGATTTTGCCGCAGGAAGACATGCCATTCCTGGAAGACGGGACGTCGTTGGAGATTGTCTTAAATCCGTTGGGTGTTCCTTCGCGTATGAATGTCGGTCAGATTTACGAGTTGATCCTTGCGCGGGCCGGGAAAATTTTGGGCATGCATTTCGAAACCCCGGTATTTGATGGCGCCATAGAAGATGAAGTCAAATATTACATGAAGAAAGCCGGGTTACCCGAAGATGGAAAAGTAACTCTTTATGATGGCACAACAGGTGAATCGTTTACCAACAAAATTACCGTGGGGTACATGTACATGATGAAGTTGGAACACATGGTAGACGATAAGATTCATGCCCGGTCAACGGGTCCGTATTCCTTGATCACCCAGCAGCCGCTTGGGGGAAAAGCCCAGTTCGGCGGACAGCGCGTCGGGGAAATGGAAGTATGGGCCTTTGAAGCCTATGGGGCAGCCTATTTACTTCAGGAAATATTGACCATTAAATCCGATAACATCAGTGGACGAAACGAAATATATTCGGCTATTGTTAAAGGTACCATGGACTTTAATCCCGGGCTGCCGGAATCCTTCAACGTATTGATCAAGGAATTGAAGAGCCTTGCCCTGAATGTCGAATTGATCCGAAAAGAGCGCGTCACTGAAGAGGCCCTGTTGAAGGAAAACATTGCAAATATATCTTAAAGAGGAATTAAAGAGGAGTTATTATGCAGCGATTTAAAAAGCACGGAAAAGAAGTCAATATTATGGATTATAAAAAGATACGAATAAGCCTCGCTTCTCCCGAGGTTATTCAAAGTTGGTCCTCCGGTGAGGTCACCAAACCCGAAACCATCAATTATCGAACCTTCAAACCGGAGCGGGACGGTTTATTCTGTGCGAAAATATTTGGACCCACGCAGGACTTTCGATGCCTTTGTGGGAAGTATAAAGGATTAAAATATAAAGGGATCGTATGTGAAAAATGCGGCGTGGAAGTGACCATGTCCTCGGTTCGAAGAGAACGGATGGGACACATTGAACTTAACTCCAAAGTCGCTCATATCTGGTTTTTTAAAGGTGTTCCTTCTCGTATTGCTGTTTTACTTGAACTGACCGGAAAACAAGTCGAACATATCGTTTATTTTGAAAATTATATTATTCTGGATCCGGGCAATGTGCCCAACCTTAAATTCAAACAAATTCTGACCGAAGATGATTACATCGATCTCGTTGAAAAATATGGCGATGATTCTTTTAAAGCCAGCATGGGAGCCGAAGCCATTTTTGATTTATTGAAAATGCTGGATGTGGAAAAGGAAGTGACCTCGCTGAAATCCCGGCTCAACCGGGAACGCTCGATCCAGAAGAAAAAAAGTATGGCCCGCCGTTTAAAGTTGATGGAAGATTTCTTACAATCCGGTAACCGTCCGGAATGGATGGTGTTAACCATTATCCCGGTTCTTCCCCCGGATCTCCGTCCCCTTGTCCGATTGGATGGCGGCCGTTTTGCTTCTTCGGATTTAAATGATCTTTATCGCCGGGTTATTAACCGAAATAACCGGTTGAAACGGCTCCTGGATTTGAAAGCTCCTGAATTGATCATAAAAAACGAAAAACGCATGCTTCAGGAAGCGGTCGATGCGCTTTTCGATAACCAGAAGAGAAACAAGAGCTACATGAGCTCTCAGAAACGCCCGTTAAAATCGCTTTCCGATTCATTGAAAGGAAAACAGGGGCGGTTCCGTCAGAACCTTTTGGGAAAACGCGTGGATTACTCCGGCCGATCGGTTATTGTCGTCGATCCCAAGCTGAAATTGGACCAATGCGGTCTCCCCAAGAAAATGGCACTGGAATTGTTTAAACCCTTTATTTACAATAAATTGGAAAAGAAGGGTGTGGTGACGACTCTCCGCGTTGCCCGAACATGGGTTGAAGAAAACAGGGATGAAATCTGGGATGCCCTGGATGAAGTCATCAAGGAACATACCGTCTTATTAAACCGAGCGCCCACGCTTCACCGCCTGGGAATTCAGGCCTTCAAACCCCAATTGGTCGAAGGAAACTCCATTACCTTGCATCCTCTCGTATGCCCCGCGTTTAACGCCGACTTTGACGGGGACCAGATGGCCGTTCATATTCCCCTTTCATTGGAAGCTCAGGCAGAAGCCAAACTCCTGATGCTCTCGACCAATAATATTTTAAACCCTGCCAATGGTCGTCCCCTGGCGGTTCCGACCCAGGATATGATCCTTGGATTCTATTATTTGACCTTCAGTAAAAAGGGGTTGAGAGGCGAAAATATGGTCTTTAGTTCCCGGAGAGAAGTGATTCGAGCCTGGGAACTCGGGATTGTGGACATCAATGCCCGTATTTTTGTGCGCTTTTTTGGAACAGTCAAAAATCTCGATGATTATACACTGGACAATCAGGACATTGCCAATTGCCCGGTTTCCGAAATAAAAAAAGGGGATAACCAGTTGCTGGTCACCAATCCCGGACGAGTGGTATTCAACGAATTACTCCCGGAAGGAATCCCGTTTATCAATGGATTGTTGAAAAAGAAAGGAATCCAGAACTTGATTTATTATATTTACCTGGAATTGGGATTTGATGCCACAGTCGCCACCCTGGATAAGCTCAAAGAAGGCGGATTCGAATATGCCACGCGCGCGGGTTTTACCATCAGTATTTCCGACCTTCTCGTGCCTGCGGAAAAAGAAAAGATTATCAGGGATACCGAACGTGAACTCGAAGTGGTCGAAAAAGAATATACCGATGGCCATCTCTCTGCCAGTGAGCGCCACAATACCATTATCGATAAATGGAGCCGTTCCACGGATCAGATCCGGGAAACCATGTTTGCCGGGATGAAACGGATGAGTTACGAAGGCACCACGATTAACCCCATCTTCGTGATGTCCGATTCCGGAGCCAGGGGAAGTAAAGACCAGTTGAAACAGTTGGCCGGTATGCGTGGATTAATGGCCAAACCTTCCGGCGAAATTCTCGAAACCCCGATTACCGCCAACTTCAAAGAAGGGCTGACGGTGCAGCAGTATTTTATCTCCACTCACGGCGCTCGCAAGGGATTGGCAGATACCGCCTTAAAAACCGCAGATGCGGGTTACTTAACCCGTAAACTGGTTGATGCGGCCATCGAAGTGGTGGTCAAAGAGTATGACTGCGGCACCGTTGATGGGATTGAAGTCACCGACATCGTTGAAAATGGTAAAGAAATTGAACCGTTGATTGAACGTATCGTCGGACGCACATCGCTTGAGGATATTTATTATCCTGAGGATCCGGATAAAATCATCGTCAAAGCGGGTGAAGAAATCGATGAATACAAGGGGAAGGCGATCATTGATTCCGGTATTTTAAAGGTCAATATCCGCTCTGTTCTCACCTGTGAAACTCGGGCCGGTGTGTGTCGGTTGTGTTACGGCCGAAACCTTTCCACTGGCCGATTGATTGAACTCGGTGAGGCTGTGGGAATTATCGCTGCCCAGTCGATCGGTGAACCCGGTACTCAGTTAACCATGAGAACCTTCCACATCGGAGGGGTTGCGTCGGGCGCCGAAGGTCAGACGAAGTTGCATTCGGGATTCGAAGGCACCGTTCGCTTAAAAGAACTCGATATCATTGAAGATAAAGAAGGTAATTATATTGCCATGAACCGATCCGGTGCCCTCCAGTTGTTCGATTCCATGGATCGTGAAAAAGCGTTTTATCCGGTCGCGTATGGTTCGAAAGTCGTGGTCCGCGATGGCCAGAAAGTGAAGAAAGGCGACTTGCTCCTGGAATGGGATCCCTTCGCCAACTCGATCTTAACCCGGGATGACGGTATCGTTGAATTGAAGGACCTGGAAGAAAACGTTTCGTTCGTTCAAGACCGCGATGAAGCAACCGGAAAATTAACGACCATTATTATCGATATCAAGAGTGAAAAATTGAGGGATGAACTCCAACCTCAAATTGTGATCCGTGATAAAACTACCCATAAAATTATTCGTCGCTTTTACTTACCGGTCAATGCCCACCTGTCGGTTAAAGATGGGGATGAAGTCAGTGCCGGGGATGTATTGGCCAAGATTCCTTCCGAATTTGCAAAGACCAAAGACATCACCGGTGGTTTGCCGCGGGTAACCGAATTGTTTGAAGCCCGTAAACCCCGTAACCCGGCGCGTATGGCTCAGATTGACGGGATCGTCGAATATGGAAAATTAATGAAAGGGTCTCGCAAGATTGTGATTAAGCCGCTTGATAAGAGTGGGAAACTCGATGAACATAACATTCCCCGTGGGGCGTATATCATCGTGGGCGATGGCGACAAGGTCACTGCCGGTACGCCCTTGATGGATGGTCCGCTCAACCCCATGGATATCCTGACCGTTCTGGGTGAAAATAAATTAGCCGAATATCTCTTAAAGGAAATTCAAGATGTGTACCGGTTGCAGGGCGTTACGATCAACGATAAACACATTGAGATCATTATTCGCCAGATGATCAAATGGAGACGCATCGAAGAAGTCGGAGATACCCGTTTTATCCCCGAACAAATTGTTGAAAAATGGGTCTTTGAAGAAGAAAATGGCCGAGTACTCAACGAAGGCGGACGCCCCGCCCGCGCCAAACCCCACCTGTTGCCTGTTTCCAGGGCTGCGTTGGCTTACGATAGTTTTATCTCGGCAGCCGCGTTTCAGGAAACCACCCGTGTCTTGACCGAAGCCGCGATTGCCGGTCGGGAAGACAGTTTATCCGGTATTAAAGAAAATGTGACCATGGGGCGTCTCATTCCGGCCGGAACAGGTTATCCGTTCTATCAGAACTTTGAAATCGTAGAAGAAAATGAGGAATTGTTTCGATCTGCAAAATAGGTAACATGGAACCCAAGATCTTAATTATCGATGATTCGCCGACGTTGCGTAAATTGCTTCGATTTTACCTTAAAAAGAAAGGTTACATGGTCGATGAGGCCCACAATGGACGCGTGGGCCTCGAATCCATAGATAAAGAGAAATTTGACCTGATTATCCTGGATATGGCCATGCCGGTCATGAATGGAGGCGAGGTATTGGAAAAATTAAAGGATTTCCCGGATTTCAATACCCCCATTTTAATTCTCAGCGCAGATAAGGAAGAAGAAAGTAAAGCCACGGGAATCTCATTGGGGGCCTCCTATTACATGACCAAACCGTTTAAACCGCCGGAAGTGGTTGCTCGGATCGAAGAAATCTTTAAGGAACGAGAATTAAAAAATAATTTTATGCGATAATTGAAGCGAGCCAGGCGCTTAAGCTCGATAAAAAGAGGTTTCTGCGATGGAAGAAAAAGAAAACAAATCGACAAGCCGCAGAACATTTATCAAAACCATGGTCTCGGCTGGTGCGTTACTCTCGATTGGATCAAGTAGCCTTTTTTCCAAAACGATGTCCCCAATGACCGGTTCGGAGAGTGGCAGTTTCGATTTCAAGTACCGAACCATGTCTGTTTCCCATCTTCCGCAACTAAAGGAATGGATCGATACACTGGAAAAAGAAGGAAAGATCAGTAATAATCCGATTTATCTCAAATATATCAACGCGTTTGAATATCAACCGCCCAAGAAATTCCCCAATGCCCAATCGGTCATTATCCTCTCCATCCCCTTAAAAATTGCGGTCCTTACCGTCAACCTAAAGGGGAAGAAGCAGGATATCCTGATCCCGACCGGTTACGTCACCCCTGAGTTTAATTTGAAAGAAATCCGGAATTACTTTCTTAACCGCGTGATGAAGGAAAAGGGGAAACGAATCGAGGTTGCCAATTTACCCTTAAAATCACTGGCCGTTCGAACCGGGCTGGCCGAGTACGGGAGAAATAATATTACCTTCGTCGACGGATATGGGAGCTACCACATGTTGGCGGCACTCTATACGGATTACGTGTTCCCGGAAGATCACTGGGGGAATTTAAAAATGATGCGCTACTGCCGGGGATGCCATATCTGCATGAACCAATGCCCCATGCAGTGCATCCGGCGGGATAATTTTGCCATCGATGCCGGGAAATGCATCTCGTTGTACAATGAATTGCCGGACCCGATACCTTCCTGGATCGATCCCAACGTGCATAACGCTCTGGTGGGGTGTTTAAAGTGCCAAATCGGCTGCCCGGCCAATGAAGAGGTGAAAAACAATATCGAAAAACTGGCCGAATTGACGGAACCGGAAACCCGCCTGCTCCTCGAAGGCACTCCGGATCCCAAACGTCGACAATCGATACTGGGAAAACTCAAACGACTGAGCGGCTCAGATAATTTAGCCTACATTGCCAGAAACTTAAAACTTGCCCTTCATATCCAATAAATAATCATATTAACGTTATCCTCCTGTCGACTTTCCCATTTGACAATTCGATCTTTTTATTTTATCATACGTCTAAGAATAAAACCCATCATTGAATTTTATTGCAGGAGATATCGTTATGTTTAAAAAATTTTCGACCCAACAATCCAAAGTCTTTACCATGCTTTCGGTTTTGGTTTTAAGTTTCTTCTTTTATTTCTCATCGGCCGATCCATCATTCGGGTATTTTTTACAGATCTCGGATATCCATTTTAATCCCTACACTGATCCATCCCTGATGCCGCAACTGTTAAAGGCGGATGTCTCCCAATGGGAAACTCTGTTTTCGAAATCCGGCGTGAACGGTTATGGTACCCCGGGAAAGGATGAAACCAACGCCAACTTATTGATCGCCGGCCTTCAACGCATGGGGCAAGCGGATCGGAAACCCGATTTTGTTATTTTCACCGGAGACTTCATCGCCCATAATTTCGATACCCAATTCGGCCCCTATGTCAAAAACGGGGTATGCTATTCCACGTTTGTCAAAAAAAACATCGCGTTTGTGGTCGCGATGTTTAATAAGTATCTGCCCGGAACCCGGGTTTACTTTTGCCTGGGCAATAACGACTGCGATACGGGAGATTATGAGATTGTTCCCGATGGTCAATTCCTCCACGACACGGCTCCCCTTCTATCGGCGAATTTCATCAAAGACCCCGAAGATCAACAAGCCTTTGCCACGACTTATCCGAAAGGCGGTTACTACATGGTGACCCCGCCGGGGACCCGTAACTTTTTTATTATCAGTCTGAACAGTAATTTTTTCTCCGAAAAATATGTGAACTCCGGTTCGACCGATCCGGCGGCCCAGGAACTCGATTGGTTGGATGCCCAACTGAAGCGTGTACGTCAACAAAATGGAAAAGCCTGGATTTTACTTCATATTCCCCCGGGTGCCGATGTGTATAAATCGATAAAAAACTCCCAATATACCGCCATGTGGAAAAAAGAATACAATGATCGCTTCATTCAAATTTTAAAAGCCAATGGCGATATCATCACCGCCGGTTTTTCCGGTCATACCCACATGGATGAATTTCGAATCCTGACCCAATCGCTGCCCTCCCGTCAGGCGGTCTCCTTTCTCCACACCTGCCCGGCCTTAAGCCCTCAATTCGGCAATAATCCCGCATTTGAACAGTTTTCCTATGATCGCGGCACCCTTTCAACCACCAATTACGAGGTCTATTACTTAAACCTGCTGCAGCCGCCGACTCCGGGATCGGCCCTGTTTCAACCCGAATACAACTTCACCACCGCTTATGGACAACCTACCCTCACGGCAGCCACCATGCTGACAACCTACGATGCCTTAAACACCAATACCGCGTTTCAGAATCTGTACATGAAGTATTATAACGTAGGAAATACCGCTTCTCCGGGAATGGATACGTCAACGTTTAAAACCTACTGGTGCGGTAATGGAAATCTGACTCAGACCGATTTTTCTCGATGTTCGGGAATTCAATAATGAAAGGATTATTGACATTTCTGATCATCCTGGGCGGTTTGTTTCTTCAGGGGTCTGAAAAAAACAAACCGGATTTTCATGTCCAGCCCGATGGAAAAGTGTTAACCGGCGGTCATGAATACCAACATTTATCAGCGTACTTTTCTTCCGAATACTTTCAAAAATCCGGCAAGCGATGCCTGGTCAAATGGCGACACGCCCCCGAGGAACGACGCGGCCTGGTCATGGGAAGCGCCAACGATTGCTCCCTGACTCAAACCGTGATCCGAAACCAGTATTGGACGACCAATACCTATCTCATTCCCATCGTGTTTCATGTCATTCGTAAAAGCGATGGAACCGGAAATCTTTCGGATCAACAAATTCAGGAACAGGTCGAGGCGCTTAACGAAGATTATCGCGCCCTGAGCGGCACAATGGGTGCTCAGGGGTTTGATACCCGAATCCAATTCGAACTGGCCGGAATCACCCGAACCGTCAACGATCAATGGTTTAAGGACGAAGACGAGATGCAATACAAATCCGCCTTGGCGTGGGACCCGAATCATTACTTGAATGTGTACACGAATGAAGCCGGGGGATACCTGGGATATTCCTACATGCCGCAAGACGGGGTGGCCGATGTTTTCGACGGCGTGGTCCTTCTGTATGAAATTGTCGGCGGTCGAAACGGTACTTATGACCCGTACAACCAGGGCCGGACCTTGGTTCACGAAGTCGGACACTATCTCGGCCTGCTCCATACCTTCGAAGGGGACGGGTGCTATGACGGGTATCAGGCCGGGGATTTAATCGCCGATACGGATAGCGAGGAGGGAGAACATTACGGATGCTCGGACCCCTTTACGTGTGATACCCCGGATAATATCCATAATTACATGAACTATACCGATGACGACTGCATGTGGGAGTTTACCCGAGAACAAGCCAACCGCCTGGTGTGCGCCCTGCTCAATTACCGCCCCCATTTGTATACGTTCTATACCGAACAGTCCCAAATCATTCTGAATCGCACCCGGCTGAATTTTACGGCATCCGGATCCCAGACCGTGACCGGACCGCAAACCGTGCGAATTAACCGGAGTGGGAGCGGTGCGTTCCATTGGACGGTTTCTCCGAGTGCGGCGTGGATCACCTGCACGCCTTCGTCCGGAACAGGAAACGCGACGATCGATGTTTCGGTGAATGGCGCGGGTTTGAATGCCGGGAATTACTCGGGAACCGTGACCATCACCGCTCCGGGAATGGTCAATTCTCCCCAGCAGGTTACGGTGTATTTGAATATCACCGCTCCGGGAACCGATGCGCCTCCGATCGGCGAGTTTTCCTCACCCTCGGATGGTGCCTCCGTGAGGGGAAGCATTGCCCTGACCGGCTGGGCGCTGGACGATATTCAAGTGGAAAACGTGAAAATTTACAATGGTTTTTCCTATATCGGAGACGCGACCCTGGTGGACGATACCCGCCCGGATGTGGAAACCGCCTACCCGAATTATCCGAAAAGTTATTGCGCCGGATGGGGGTACATGCTCCTGACCCCGACGCTGCCCAACGGGGGAAACGGAACCTATACCTTGACCGCCAAAGCCACGGATCGATCCGGGAATGTGACCACCCTGGGCTCCAAAACCATTTCGGTTGATAATGCCCATGCGGTCAACCCGTTCGGGGCTCTCGAAACGCCGGCTCCCGGCGGCGTGGCATCTGGAAAAGAGTTTGTCGTCTGGGGATGGGCATTGACCCCGGCGCCGAATGCGATCCCAACGGATGGATCGACCATCACGGTTTGGGTCGATGGCGTCAGTGTGGGACACCCGGTTTACAACATCTTTCGCTCGGACATTGCCGCGCTCTTTCCCGGCCTGACCAACAGCAATGGCGCGCTGGGATATTTTTACCTCAATACCACCGCTTACACCAATGGCATCCATACCATCCAATGGACGGTGACAGACAACGCCGGAAACACCGAAGGCATCGGGAGCCGCTACTTCATGGTTTTAAATTGATGCCCGACGTCTACATTATTATTTTAAACTGGAATGGCTGGACAGACACAATCCCCTGCCTGGACAGTGTGTTTCAGAGTCGGTTGAAAAGCGCGACGTACCGCGTGATTGTCTGTGATAACCAATCCACGGACGATTCGATCGCACGCATCCAAACCTGGGCCGAAGGGAAAGGTATGGCTTATCTCGAGTACGATCGAACGCAAGCCGAAAATGGCGGACGATCCGAAAACGAAGATCCAACTCCCCTGGTTTTGATTCACAATGGGTCCAACCGCGGATTTTCAGCGGGAAATAACGTGGGCATCCGCTATGCCCTGAACCAGCATGCCGACTATATCTGGCTTCTCAATAACGATACGCAGATTACTCCGGACACATTGAACGAACTGATCGACGCCGCTTCCGATCCCTTCGTGGGAATCGTGGGCGCGTTGATCTACGACACTCAGGAACCGCCGAAGGTTCAAGCCTTCGGCGGCGGAAGGGTTCACCCGATAACCGGCGCGGAACGCGTGGCGCTTAATGCCGATGAGGCCAAGAGGATCACTTACATTTGCGGGGCGAGTCTGTTTATTAAAGCCGAGGTCGTTCGGCATGTGGGACTGCTCGACGAATCCTTTTTCTTCTATTGGGAAGATGTAGACTTTTCCCGCCGGGTGAAGGGAAACGGCTGGCGGCTTTCGGTCGCGGAAAACGCGGTCGTCTACCACCGGTGTTCGGCTTCGGTGGGAAAGCAAAGCTTAGCCTCCGATCGGTTGAAAGTTCGGGCATTCGTCCGTTATCACCGAAAATATTATACACTGCGGTGGATCGTTCCGGTGGCACTCCATGTCTCGGCCATGATCCTCAACCGCCTGGCGCGGGGACAGTTGGAAAGGATTTTACCGATTATCGCCGAGCTTCTGAAATCAATCACCGGAAAGAATCCTGACGGCGATCGATAATCAATCCGTATCGCTGATTCGCTCAAATAATAGTCGGCGTTATTTCTTCAGGGAAAAATTCCGACCACCGGTTGAAATGTGTATTTTTTTTTGGTAGAATACGGACGACTAACTATTGGAGGATAACTATGAAGGGAGAAGGAAATTCAATATGTGCATTAATCACGGATTTTGGAAGCAGGGATTATTTTGTCGGGGTGATGAAAGGCGTCATCAAACGCATTGCCCCGTTCGTGGAATTTATCGACATTTGCCACGAGTTACCGTCTTATGATATTTTACCTGCCTGCTTTGCTCTGGAAAAATCGTATCCTTTTTTTTCTTCGTCAACCATTTTCATGGTGGTTGTGGACCCAGGGGTGGGAACGGACCGGAAACTTCTGTTGGTGGAGCACGGCAAGCGGTTTTACATTGGTCCGGATAACGGGGTATTGACTCCGATATTACGAAAAGAGGACAAACGGGTCAGCGTGCTGGATCGAAAGAAGTATTTTTTGGTTAACGGATCGTCCACGTTTGAAGCTCGGGACAAAATGGCACCTGCGGCCGCTTTTTTGGCATTGGGCGTGGATCCCCACGAGATGGCCACCCCGACCGCCGATTATGTAATCAACACGGATTATTTCCCCACGCAATCGGGAAACACCATTCACGCCCGAATTGCGTATATCGATAAATTCGGTAACCTGATGACCACGGTGAAAGCCGAATACCTCGCCGATGCCGGCGAGAAACTGGGCTTGACCCAATACCGGGCATTGATTAACGGCGTCGACATCACGCCATACCGAGACACATACGCGCCCGACAACGGCAGCCCGGCAACCTCCGATACCCCGTTTCTCCTCCTCGGAAGCCACGGCAATGTGGAAATTGCCCTGAATCGGCGCTCCGCTGCCGAAGCCCTGGATGCCAAAATCGGAAACCCGGTGACGCTAACCTTTTATTAACTATTAAGTGGAATCTTATCGGTTCTGCTTGGCGTAGGTTTTGCCGGCGTTAAAGGCCTCGAGATTCTTCTGTACGATGGCGTCGCCTTTTCGGGAAAAGATGAAGCGGATGCCCGCTTCCATTTTTTCGGACGGAATATCGATAAATACCGATGCAGCTCCGGCAATGACCATGTTCACGGCACGGGCGTTTCCCACCTGTTTGGCGATTCCATCCGCATCGATGGTCAAATGGTGCGGCTGTTTTTGAATCTCTGTCATGATCGACTCCAGCGGCGGGTAATTGGGAATATTGATGAACGGGTTACTGTTGGTTACCAGCCATCCGCCGGGTGAAAGGAACGGGATGTAGCGAAGCGATTCCATGGGTTCGGCCGAGATGATCATATCGCCGCGTCCTTCGGGAACGAGGTCCGAAAAGATTTCCTTGCTTGAAATGCGTAAATGGGACAACACCGCGCCGCCGCGCTGCGACATGCCGTGAACCTCGGCCTGTTTCAGATAAAGTCCCGATTCCACGGCTGCATACCCGATTACTGTGGCAATGGAAAGAATTCCCTGACCTCCGACACCTGCAAGTACGATATCACATTTCATTGGCTGCTCCTTATCCTTTCTTCAATATCTGGATGCATTCCCGCGTGGGGACAATCACAGACGGTCCGTTGTATTCGATTTCTTTCTTAATGATCGCCATGAATGCGTCATGGTTTTTGGGAAGGGGATTGACGATATGAAAGTGCTCGGGTTCGACTCCCAGGCCCAGGCAAATCGCCTGGAGCCGCCCCGTGGCGTGAGACGCCTGACCGCCGGTCATGCCGGTGGTGGAATTATCGACGATAAAAACCACGATATTGGATTTTTCGGTCACGGCATCCAGAAGTCCGGTCATGCCGCTGTGGGTAAAGGTGGAATCGCCGATCACGCAACAGGACGGAAAGAGTCCGGCATCGGCCGCGCCTTTGGCCATGGTAATGGACGCGCCCATATCCACGCAACTGTTGATCGATTCGAAAGGCGGCAGTGCTCCCAGGGTGTAACAACCGATATCGGAAAACACATGCCCATCGCCGTAAACCGATTTGATCGTCCCATTGATCGCATGATACGTGTCGATGTGCGGGCACCCCTTGCACAGAGAAGGGGGACGGGGAACCATCATCGAGGGAACGGATTTCCCGGTCAAATCATCCATGCCCAGCGCCAGGCGCACCAGGTTCGGACTCAGCTCGCCGTCTCGGGGCAATTCGCCGCTGATCCGACCTTTGACCGTCATGCCGCGGTTCAATAAGCCGCGTAAGGTTTCTTCAACCAGCGGCATTCCCTCTTCCAGAACCAGGATTTCCTTACATTCATCCACCAGCTTTTCGATCATGTTGATGGGAATCGGGTACTGTCCGATTTTCACAACCGGGTAAGGACATTCGGCGTCGAAATTTTCCATTAAGTAGTTGTAACCCAGCCCGCAGGCAATGATCCCGAGGGCTTTGTTTTTACCGTCGATATACCGGTTGAAATCGGATGTTTCCGATTCCTCGACAAAATCCGACTGGCGTTCCAACAGGCGTTTGTAACTGCGTCGGGCAAGGGCCGGCAGTAACACGTATTGGCGTTTATCTTCAGGGAGTTTCAATTCCTTTTGCGGTAATTTCTCGCGGGTCTCAACCCCGGCCCGACTGTGGGCCAAACGGGTGGTAATGCGGAGCATCACCGGCGTTTTGTATTTTTCCGATAACTCGTATCCGGTGAACACCATGTCATACGCTTCCTGCGCGTTACACGGTTCCAGGGTCGGAATCAGGGCAAATTTCGCAAAGAAGCGCGAATCCTGTTCGTTTTGAGAAGAATGCATGGACGGATCGTCGGCCGATACGATGATGAGGCCGCCATTGGCGCCGGTAACGCCTGAATTTATGAAGGGATCGGCAGCGACATTGAGGCCCACGTGTTTCATCGCGGCCATGGTGCGTTTGCCGCAGTACGAAACGCCCAATGCGGCTTCGACGGCTGTTTTTTCATTGGCCGACCATTTGCGGTGAATGTTTTTTTCCGCGGCTTCCTTTGATTTTTGAACGTATTCCATAATTTCGGTCGAAGGGGTTCCGGGGTAAGCATAAATACCGGTCATCCCGGCATCGATTCCCGCCTGGGCAATGGCTTCGTCACCCAGCAATAAAATCTTTTTCATACTCAATTTTGACCTCCATCAAATAAAAACATGAATCGAAATATAAGTCTCTATTTTATTAGAAATACGTGCTTTTTTCAAGACGCGCGGGTCTGAAATCATGGAATTTATAACAATTTCACGTTTTTTTTGATATAATATGCCTTGAATAAAAAGGAGGCAACGAATGTTGTTTATGGAATTGACGCAAAAACGGGAAAGTACCCGAAAGTATGCACCCAAACCCGTCCCCAGAGACCTGATCGATCGCTGTCTGGAAGCCGCGCGCCTGGCGCCGTCGGCGTGTAATTCCCAGCCCTGGTCGTTTATCGTCATCGATGACGAGGAGACCAAGACCAAAATCGTGGAAAAAACCATGTCCGGGATTTACATGTCCAACGCGTTTGTCAAAACCGCGCCTGTCATCATCGTGTTTATCACCGAGCGATCGATCTATTCCGCGCACCTGGGCGGGATGTTTCGGGACGTGAAATATAACCTCATCGATATCGGCATTGCCGGTGAGCACATCGCCTTGCAGGCAGCGGAATTGGGCCTGGGGACCTGCTGGCTCGGATGGTTTAATGAAAAAGAATTGAAAAAAATACTGGGTTTGCCCAAATCCACGAAGATCGACATTGTGATGAGTCTGGGCTACCCCGACGAATCGGTTCCTCCCCGGGACAAGAAGCGGCGTTCCCTGGATGACATTCGCTCGTATGGGATGAAATCATGACCGATATTTCAAAACGTATCAATGAATTGGCGGAGCGGTACCGTGATTATACAGCGGAAAATCTCTCGAAATTGGTCGGGATCCAATCGCTCAGTTTGGAAGAAGAAGACGTGAACATCGAGTTGCAACGGCAAATGGAAGAAGCCGGGTTTGATGAGGTTCGGCTCGACGGGTTGGGAAATGTGATCGGCCGGATCGGAAACGGACCCAAAATCCTGGCCATCGATGCCCACATGGATACCGTGGGCATTGGAAATGTGGACAATTGGGATTTCGAACCGCTTTCCGGGGCCATCAACGAAGGGTTTGTGTATGGCCGGGGAACCGTGGACCAAAAGGGTGGGGCGGCTGCGTTTGTCACGGCCGGGAGGATATTGAAAGAAATCGGAATTCCCGAGGATTTAACCGTCTATTTTGTCGGCAGCATCATGGAAGAGGATTGTGACGGATTGTGTTGGAAATACATCATCGAGGAAGAGCGGCTCAGACCCGATGTCGTGATTTGCACCGAACCCACAAACATGAACATCTATCGCGGGCATCGCGGCCGCATGGAAATCGAAGTCACCTTCGAGGGAATTTCGGCCCACGGTTCGGCGCCGGAGCGGGGGAAGAATGCCATTTACATGGCGGCGCAGATGGCGCTTCAAATCGAAACGTTGAATGCGCGGTTGCGAGTCGATGATTTTCTGGGAAAGGGGAGTATCACAGTCACCGAATTTATTTCCTCCAGTCCGTCGTTGTGTGCCACGGCCGATTATACCCATCTTCATCTGGACCGGCGGTTAACCTGGGGTGAAACGCGGGAATCGGCGGTTGCGGAAATCAAAGAAATCGCCGCCCCCTTCAAGGCGGAGGTGGAGGTTCCCCACTATGAGGAGAAATCGTACACGCTAATGCCCTGTAAAATGGAAAAATACTTTCCCACCTGGCAACTTCCCGAGGATCATCCGGTCATTCGAACTGGCGTTCAGACCTTTAACGACTTATTTTCAAAGCCCCCCCGGGTCGACAAGTGGACGTTTTCCACCAATGCCGTGACGATTAACGGTATTTACGGAATCCCGGTCATTGGGTTTGGGCCTGGGAATGAAATTCTGGCGCATGCGCCGAATGAAAAGGTTCCGGTGGACCATTTGGTCAAAGCCTCGGCGTTTTATGCCTTGTATGCCTGCAATATTGCCCCGATGATTGAAAAGGAGATCCCGTGATGCCTGCGAATAATGAAAAGCGTTTCAACGAATGGGTGGAAGCCATTGATCGGCATGCCTCAACGCTGTATGGCAGTGATTTTTTATTGACCTGGGAAAAAACCATTGGCGAATTGCAGCGCGTATTGGATACGGCCGAAGCGTTGAAGTATTTATATGAGCATCGGCTCTCGGCTCGGATGTTTGATA
Source organism: Candidatus Omnitrophota bacterium (assembly GCA_050258455.1). Taxonomy (GTDB): domain Bacteria; phylum Acidobacteriota; class Aminicenantia; order UBA2199; family UBA2199; genus JAKAGC01. The sequence goes on from JBLMYT010000053.1 coordinate 23,349, forward strand.
CCGGGCTGGCCGTTTCGCAGTTTCGGGACAATTCCACGCGCACCCGTTTTTCCTTTGCCTTTGCCGCCAACCTCTTGGGGTTAGCGGTTCAGGATCTGGATGAAGGACGGTCGCAGATTTCGCATGGGGAAACGGTTCGGGAAACCGCCAACATGATCTCGTTTTTAACCGATTTTATCGGCATTCGGGATGACATCTTTCTCGGTGAAGGCAATGCGTACATGCGAAAAGTAGGTGCGGCGTTGAATGATGGGTATCGAAACGGCGTGTTGTCGCGCCGGCCCGTGATCATCAATTTGCAGTGTGACATCGATCATCCCACGCAGTCGATGGCGGATTTGCTTCACTTGAAGAATCATTTCGGATCCTTGAAAAATTTGGAAGGGAAAAAGATTGCCATGACCTGGGCGTACTCGCCGAGTTATGGCAAACCCTTGTCGGTTCCTCAGGGAATCATCGGGTTACTCACCCGGTTTGGCATGGACGTCACGTTGGCGTATCCCGAGGGATACGACTTGATTCCCGAAGTGATTTATCAGGCGCAGTGTCAGGTTCAAACCACCAAAGGGAGTTTCAAGGTTGTTCATTCCATGGACGAGGCGTTTAAGGATGCCGACATTGTTTATCCCAAGAGTTGGGCATCGTCTAAGGTGATGCAGCGGCGGACGCAGTTGCTTCATGCCAATGATCATGACGGATTAAACGCGTTGGAGAAAGAGTGTTTGGCGCAGAATGCGCTTCACAAAAATTGGGAATGTACCGAAGCGAAGATGGCACTCACGCGCAATGGACAAGCGCTTTACATGCATTGTTTACCGGCCGACATTTCGGGCGTCTCGTGTCAAGAGGGAGAGGTTTCCGCTTCGGTTTTTGAAAAGTATCGGGTGCAGACCTATAAGGAAGCGGGTTACAAACCGTATATTATCGCAGCCATGATGGTCAACAGCCGGTTCAAGGAACCGGGCATGTTACTAAAACACATTGCGAAGCGAAATTTAAAGCGGGTAATGGAAGACATTTCCCTTTCTTAATAAAAAATTTTGCGGAGCTTTTTTAAAAGCGACTCCCCGAAGGGCCGCCGGAGGCAAAACCAAACCGAGACGCTGCACGCAGCGTCTCGTTGTCACCGATCTTAGTCAATTTCCTCTATCGGATGGATAGGTTGCCAGTGAAGTTAGTCAATTTTTGCTATCCGAACGATTTATATTTAGTAAAATCAGTCAATTGGTCACTGTTGTTAAACAAAATCCGACAACTATTAGACAATATTCTCTTCCGGATCGATCATTTTTGAGTAATTTCAGACAATTATCGATTAAAGTTAGTCAATTGTTTGAAAAAGTTAGTCAAAAATATATTTCATGCCCGGTGCGTGTCTGAAATATTAGTCAAAAAGTTGTTTCTTAGCGATGGGAATGACCTGATGAGGGACAAGTAAATGTGGATATTGGTCACGAACTCATGATATTAGGCAAGTCAGTTAATATGTCCGATTAAATCTCTTAAATATTAGTCAAAAAAACAAAAATTCTGGACATTTTATTTTATTTATCATAAAATAAACCAATAGACGTTTAAAAGGAGGTAACACTCATGAGTCACAAAATGGATTTAAAGCAAGCGATGGCGTTGCGGTTGAAGGAATTCCGCAATTCCAAAGGTTTAACGCAGGAGCGCATGGCGTTTCATTTTGACATATGGCGCACGACGTATTCCAATTACGAGTTGGGGCAGGTTTTTCCCAATTATTTATTTTTGCAGAAGGTGGCCAATGACTTTAATGTGTCATTGGATTGGTATATCTGTGGAAAAGGATCGATGCTTTTTAAAGATGAAGAGGAATTAAAGAAAGAAGCCATTGACACGTACAAGAATATCGGCGTTAATGAAGACTCGGCGGAGAATCCGGAGGCCAAAGTACTCAGTAAGGAGCATCGGGAGATGATTGAGGATATGGAAAAGACGCCGCTTTTGCATTATGAAATCATGGCGTATTATCATCGGTTGAAGGCGCGAAAGGAAACATTACCGCAAGGTGGGGGACCTTCCGACGCGGTTTAAAAGAAATAATAAAAAATTTTTAAAGCGACTCCCCGAAGGGCCGCCGGAGATATGAAAACCAAACCCGTTGTTGCTTGAAATTCATACACGTTTTTGATATGATGTAATATAAAGGTGTAAACATAATGGCTGAGACAATAAATGAAACCGCTTGTAACGATAAGGTTGAAAATTGTAATTACGACTCCGCATGGAAAGAGGTTCTAAAGAAACTATTCAAAGATTGTCTTGAATTTTTCTTTCCGGAAATCCATAATGCAATCGATTTCACAAAAGAAGTTTTATTCCTGGATAAAGAACTCAACCAGATCCAGCCCAACAGCAATCAGGGAGATCGTGAGGCCGATATACTCGCGAAAGTTCATCTTAAAGATGGAGGAATCAAATATATTTGTTTAATCATCCACGTGGAAGTTCAATCCCAACAAATTCCGAATTTTATGGAAAAAATGTTTATTTACTACTATCGTTCCTATGACCATGAAAAAACAGAGAAAATCCCGGTGATTAGTCTTGGGATATTAACGGATGAATATGAAAACTTCAGGCCGGATACGTTTGAGTTCCGCTTTTGTGGATTTGAAATCAAAATGAAAATTCCAATCGTTAAGATTCTTGATTATAAATTGAAAGACGAATTGAGAAAAAAGTTGGAAACGTCGACTAATCCCATGGCAATGGTGGTTAAGGCGCAATTAAAGAGCCTTGAAGTGAAGCGGTTGGATAGTGAATCCAGATTTGAAGTAACCAATGAATTGATTCGGCAATGTATCCGTGCCGGATATTCAAAAGATACGATTCGGACCCTGATTACCTTTGTCGAATGGGTCATTCGTTTACCGGAGTCATATAAGGATCGTATATTAAGTGTGATCAAGCAATCAGAGGAGGAAACAAAAATGGAGTACGTACCCATTTGGGCAAGAGATATAAGAAGCGAAGGAAAGTTAGAAGGAATATTGGAAGGTGAATTAAAAGGCCGAGATGAAGGTCTAAAAGAAGGCCTAAAAGAAGGCCGAGATGAGACAATAAAAAAAACAGTTGAAAGGATGTTGAATGATGGCCTTGAAATACAAATCGCTGCGAAATATTTTGGCATAACCATTGAAGAAATAAAACGATTGATTGAGAAAACCCAATAATTAAGTGCGGATTGTAAACCATCTTTCCCAATAAAAAATTTTGCGGAGCTTTTTTAAAAGCGACTCCCCGAAGGGCCGCCGATTAATGTTTTATATTAAGAGACCTCACCATGATACACCATGCGATGCCCACAGAAAATCAACACCAATTTCTTTAACGTCGTTTTACCGATCACTTTCAAAAACCGTTCATCCTTCCCATATTGATTGATTTGCACTTCCGCTTCCTTTTTGATCGCTTCCAATTTATCCGGATCCAGCTCTTTCTTCCTGACTAACGGTTTGATATAATTGATTTCAATCACATACGCATACTTCAAACGCGGATACTGCTCCAGGAACGGCTCCAATACCAGATCGGCATACCCTTTTTTCAACTCTCTTTCCGAATAAACCAAATAAAGATTGGATAATCCCAGGTATACATTCAAAAACGCCTGGATGGATTTCTCACCTTTCATCAAATCCCGGATACCCATCGACGCTTCCATTTCCTCGGCCAGGTAAGAAATTAACGGTTTCCATTTTCCATTGAACGCCATTTCCGACATCAGGCCCTCATATTGACCGACATTCATGGACAATATACCGGTCTCTTCATAGGTTTCACTGATATA
>JBLMYT010000054.1:0-43995 GCA_050258455.1 Candidatus Omnitrophota bacterium
CTTCCTTATTGAAAAATTTTTTTTTTGTTTACTGTTGACTGCTCGGAGGAGGCGAAATAAAATTCGCAGGCCCCAATTGGTGGAATTTCTAAAAATTACCCACTGATTTTTTTATAGACCCGAAGTAATGAGGTGGTATTATGAACAAAATTGGCGTTGTAATAATTTTTACTCTCTTTTTGGTTTCTTGTGGAGTATCTGAGGGAGAGTACGCAGATTTAAAGGCACAGAATGATGAATTGAAAAAGACAAACGAAAGCCTAAAAGATAAAGTAATCGTTCTGGAATTGAAATTGGATGAAGTTCGGTTCGGGGCAGAAAAGCTTCTTGCTGAAGCCAAAGATTTTTTTGAAAAAAAAGATTATCATGCGGCAGCTAATGCACTGGAAAAACTCATAAAAAAACACCCATCATCCAATCAAGCAAAAGAGGGGAAAATCCTATTTGAAAAAGTTGATAAAATGTTAATAGCTGAAAGAAAGAGTTTAGCAAATGCGCTCTCAAATATGAGGCCAAAAGTTGATAAAATAAAAGATATTATATTTTATTATGATAAATCAACCCCAGGCTTTATTGACACGAATAGCTTTCATTTTTATATTGGAAAAAGAAAAGATAGTTTGCCTTGGCTGGTTATGCAAATTCAATATGCCGGCGATAACTGGCTATTTATTGAGAAATATATTATTAAAACTGAACAAGAAAATTTTGAAATAACGCCCCGCTATGGTGAGATAAAGAGAGATAATGCTGCTGGCGAGGTTTGGGAATGGTATTCCGATGTTGAAGGTGATAAATATGTAAAGATGATTAAGGCTATTATATCCTCAAAAGAACCCATAATAAGATATGAGGGCAAAGATTATTATAAGGATCGGAAAATCACCGTTTCTGAGAAAAAAGCATTGAAAAATATACTTGACGCTTATGAGGTATTAAAAGCGAATTAATAGAGGTAATTGAGAGTTTCAGTTTAAATCTGATTTGAAGCAGCCCACAAGGCAGAGATCGCTATCCGATGAAGCCCTTATCCAACGTGCTGTTATATTATAGACTTTAGGCTTCCTCTTCCGTTTGGGGTAACCCTAACCGCTGGCGCACCTCAAGTAACTGGTGAAAACCCCAATTACATATCAACCTTTTCCAATCTCGTAACCCATTCACAAAAATGCCTGCATTTCTCTTTAAGATTCAGTACCCCAAGCATTTATGGATTTATAACCACTGATTTCAAGCGTTTTCAATTTCAAACGGTTGACATTCATCGCACCAACTCCAGAAGGAAGATTCAAAACATCTTGATTATAACCCAAGGTTCTGTTTTGTCAACCGTATTCAAAACGAGGTAATTGAGTGGCAATAATAACCTGTAACTCTGACTTGAGGCGGTCCCCCAAGACAGAGGACGCTATCGGACGAAGGCCCGTCCCACTCATCAGTGTGACGGCGCACCGGACATGGTTTTCAGACGATTCCACCTCGCGCTCTATACCCGGTAGATCCCGGAACCTCCTTTTCTTATTTTAGTTTTAAAAAAAGTCCTATATGGTATTTCAAGTTTTTGAATGATTCATATATTGGCCCTGTTATATAATATAAAGAAAAAACAGCTATCTGGAGATTTGAAAAATTATTTACTATAAAAATCTCGTCTTTATTTTTTAAATAAGTATTATTATAGGAATGTATGCTAACCACGCTGGTTATCAATAAAGCAAAAAAACCAGCAACCATTCCAAAAGAAAAATCTCTCCATAAAGTTACAAAATGCTTTAAATATTCAATGCGCGCCTCTTTATAGATGTCAGAATTCTGGATATCCGCCTCGGATTGTCTATTATTGTGGATGAAAATATTTAATATTGAGAGTATATACCAAACGCTTAAAGTTATGATTATAACTCCATGTGGGATTTCAGGCGGAAATAGAAAAATGCTTCCTGCAGTAGATAGCACAAACCATAATGGGAGGCCAAGGATACGGATATTCCTTGAAGCGCTTTCAAGATATCTTGCTGTTAAATAAGAGAATATTAAAACTATTAAACTGATAGGAATTATTAACCAAGCATATGGATAAGTCCTTGCCCCATATCTTATATGGGAATGAAGTTTGGGATCTAAAATACATTGAGGAACTGTGGCCATCAAATATCCTACTACATTCCAAATGACTAACCGAAGGTCAAATGAATTAATTAAAAAATTTTTTATCATACCCCTATAATCACATTTCAACTTCCTTTTGTCAAGTATCATAAGAAAAATTAATAAAAAAGGATTTTTTTTAATTAATTCAAAAAAGTGCTGTAAATTCTAATAAAATATTCAATGACACATTTACTGAGGAAGTATTGCCAAGAGGCCATTATTACTCAGCAGAGATAAATTATTAAATCAAGAGAAACTGTGAGAGGACGCTTTCTGTGGATGAGGGTTAAACCGTCGTGTCACATTATGACTCAAATCAATAAATCGGTATACCTAGGATTCTTATCGTATTGTTAAAAATAAAAAACTTATTGAGTGTTCCAAAATAAGTGCTTCGAATTCATGCGTTGGATGTAAGGAAAAAATCGGTAATCATTGATATCTTTCGCGGATGCCTCCTCAAGTACCCTGACTTTCTCGTAAGGATCATTTATTTTTAAGGCAGTCCTCATAACCGGGGAAATCATTGGGTAACCCATATAAATCCAACATTGTTGTGAATTTCCATTCCCTGGAAGAATTTTGCTTTAACCATGTCATTATATCATTCTTGCTTTTATATACGTGGTTACTCCACTCCTGCAACCCCGTACTTGTTTTAACACTTCTGGCAAAAGTGTGAATATTGAATCTCGACAGATATTCGGCCAATGTATTTTGAAATTTTAATTCGGTTCACTTTCAGTGGTAAAGTTGAGATTAACCGGGGTCATGGTCTACCCCCGAAAAACGTTTTTCTCCCAAAGTACTGAAAGCGTATAACGCTCCAGCCATTCTCTTAATTCTGTCACATCAAGCTTTTTGAATACAGAGAATTATTCTCCGTCGCGTTCAACCACGACCAAATGGGTGGATTGAGTGGCAATGAGAATCTGGGAATATTCAGATCAGCTTTGAATCATTCCTACCAGAGCGGAGATCGGATGCAGGCCAGTTCGGGCTCATCGATGAGAGTGGATTCCATTTTAATGAAGGTGAAATCAGTAGCAAAGTAACGCACCAGGCACGGCTTTCCGTCATCGAAATTTATCAGTTAGGAAAAGATTCAAAATTAAAAAAGGCTGAAAATTAAAAGTATTTCTGGTAAAATAATCCAATGAAAAATGCAAGAGTAATTTATCCCGGCTCATTTCATCATGCCATGGTTAAAAACCATAACATTACCAGTGATAAGAATAGCCAGTTTTCGGACTACCAAATGACAGCCTGCCGGAGGTATTAAATGGCTGAACACGAGAAAAATTATCAAAATAAACTCTCTGCGGCAGATGAAGTAAAATTGATGATGGAAATTTGCAAAAATCACAGAGATGAAATTATTTTTAAGATGAAAGAATATGGGAGGCAAACAAATTATTTACTTGCGATGCTATCTATATTCCCGACTCTTTTTTATATATTGCTTCAAAGCAACTATGCCCGAAATACATTTTATAAAACTGTAAATGAAAATTGGGGCTTAATATTGGGGATTATTTTTTCTTTTCATTTCACTGCACTTTACCTGGCATCAAAAATCAGTTCAGATCTCCATTTAATTCTGGTAAATGCTCACGTTTTAAAAAGCTATGAGCCTATCATTTCTTCTTATTTGCCAAAAGAAGCTGAAATACGGTGGGAAAGTTATTGGAGCCCCGAATATGGATTTAAAGCCTTTCCATACAAAAATCCTTTTTTATTACATCCGAATTTCTTTGGAGCTATTTTACTCGTACTAATTGTAATAATGTTAAATGTTAGTTCCATGGTGCTTGCTTATTTTGCAACCCCTAAATGGTATTTTATAACTTTCATAATTCCCGTTTTATGGATATATATGTCTTCTATCCATTTTTTTTGTACTTCAGGGTTATTTAATTGGGAAAGGGAGAAGCCTAAAAAAAACGATTTAAAAAATATTCTTTTTGGGTTATTTATGACGCTGTATATTTTACTCTTTTTTACTGCAGCATATGAGAATGTCCTCTTCAGGCCTGATCTCCCCCGTAGACTTCTTAATGTTTATAGCGTTTTTCCTGGAGATATTCTATTACTCATAGGAGCGTACTTCTTTTTAAAATTGAGTAATTATGGATATTTTAAAAAGATTAAAGCATACATAATTTCAGCAATTGGAATAGTATCACTGATAATTTCGGGATGGCAGCATTTTTTTGTCTGGACCAAGGACGAGATCCCCGGTTTTATCGATCCAAATATAACACATTTGGGAATTAGTGGATATGTTCACTTCCTTATTGAAGCAGTCGGAATGTTTTTATTTGGACTGATGATCTTTCAATTTGATACAAAAAAATTTCGTAAGGTGAATAAGGGGACAAAAATAATTTTGATTGGTTTTCTATTTTCGTTTCTTTATATTCTATGTATGTTTTTAGACCAGTTTAACCCTGGTGGAAATTTTTGGGTTCCTTCTTTGATTTTTATTATTAATGTTATTTTAATGATTATAGTTCTAAAAAACAAAGGAGCCCAATGAATTCAGGGAGAGTTCCAATGTTATTCTTATCACTTCTTTCTTCCTGAAAAGATATGCGGTAAACTGACCCAAATCAAGCTTATAGGCTTTCAAGGTATGGCCACTCAGATTCTTTTCGACCCGGCAATGAAACAAAAAACCATTTATAACTTTTTCTAATTCGTCCACGTTTTAATTGATCGCTGATTCTTGATTACTTGGATTTAAAAAAAACGATATTATTTCATACGTTTGATTATAAATCAATGCAATGTAATTGTTTTTGTAAATTCTTTTAAATTTTCCATCACTCAAGACGGGAATTTTTGTTTGGAAATATCACCGCCGACTAAAAAAATTTTAAGATTTTTTTTGAATTTTGAAACTTTTTCCTTTAAAATATGTATATATATACATAGTAAAAGAAAAAGTTTCCCAATGAGACATCGAATCGCCATACATGTACAACCAAATTTTTGTCGCGACCAAGCAATCGCCGAACGCGTACAACCAAACTTTTATCGCGTACAAGCAATCCTCGAACGCGTACAACCAAATTTTTATCGCGTACAACCAATCGCCGAACGCGTACAAGGAATCCTCTTACGCGTACAACCAAACTTTTATCGCGTACAAGCAATCCTCGAACGCGTACAACCAATCGCCGAACGCGTACAACCAAACTTTTATCGCGTACAACCAATCGCCGAACGCGTACAAGGAATCCTCGCACGCGTACACCAAAACTTTTATCGCGACCAAGCAATCGTCGAGCGCGTACCAACAATCTTCTCCCTCAAATACCAAAACTTTTGTTGTATTACAGCAATTGCCCGGCGCGTTCCAACAATTTTCTCCCTCGAATACCAAAACTTTGGTCGCATTCCAACAATTCTCCGGCGCGTTACAACAATTTTCTCCCTCGAATACCAAAACTTTTGTCGCGTTCCAACAATTCTCTGGCGCGTTCCAACAATCTTCTCCCTCGTAAACCAAAACTTTTGTCGCGTACCAACAATCCCCTGGCGCGTTCCAGCAATCATCTCCCTCGCACATCAAAACTTTGGTCGCGTTCCAACAATCGCCCGGAGCGCACAAGGAAACCAATGGTCCGTACCAACAATTTGGACATATCAATCCGGAAACGTGAGATCAAACTCATATAAATTTCAATAAAAGGAGAGAGAACAATGGATAACTTAAACAAAAAAATCGAAGCGTTATTGAAGAAAGCGAGCACGGGATTCAGAATTGCAATGGAGCGAGAGGATATTCAATCGTATCTTCTCCCGTACGGGTACGGGAATAGCCGCCTTCAAGACTTGATCGATCTCTACAGCGAAACGAATGACCGATACTTACTCCAGAAACGAGCATATGCCGAGTATATGAAGGTTAAACAAGAACTCCGTAAGAAGTTTAAGGAGGAGCAAACGCGGTACATGGACTTCCGAAAGCTGTCTTCCCAGGCACTCTCCGCCCCTTCAGACAAACAATACCACTTTTTTTTGGGAATTGAGGTGAGAATGGCACGAGCAACGGGAAGATTTGTCTCCCAGGCCAAGTATTTTTACAAAACCGCTTTAACAACAAAAGAGCTACTGGATAAATTGGCGTATTTCAAGATAACACCGGAGAAGCTGGAAGCCGGTCTTAACGGGATCGAGGCGCTCGAGCATCTCATGAGCGCCAGGATTGCTTCACGCGGCTACGCCAAAGGGGCCACGTACGAACGCGATGCATTTTATCAAAAATTAATGAGAGCGTATTCCGGTTTTGTCGAGGCGAGCAAGATCAGTATGCGTGACCTACCCCAACTCCGCGAGCTGCTGGGTATCCGGGAACGCTCCAAACCGGTTCGAAAAAAGAAAACCGCCACGAATGGGGCGTAGGGGGAGACCCGCGTGTCTACCCGATTGCTCGTTTCGTTCTCCTTTTGGAGGGGCAATTCGCGAATCGCCCGAATCATTCCCTGTAAAAAGTAAGAATATTTGACTTTTTATGTTTTAAAATGTTAAAATCATCTTTAAATGAGAGAAAAAATTCCGTATCAACAGTTTGCGTCTTTTGTCTTGCGGTCGCCGACTTTCCCGATGAATGTGATCGACGGGATGTTATCCGAGCGAGAGATTCCCGAAGATAAACTTCTGGAATTCTGTCGGCAACCGGTGGTCGACGAAGCGCTGTTTCTGGCTTCGCCGGACCTTCATTCCCAATTGCACGAGCGACTGGCAGGCAAATTAACCGATCCGAAGAAAGTCAAGAAGCTTCATTATGCGTTGATGCGGTACATTCTCCGCATGATCGCGCGCTGTACGCCGTTTGGTTTATTCGCGGGGTTTTGCGTGGGAAACTGGGGGTCGGAAACCCGCATGGAACTGTCGCCAATCGCGTCCTACTCCCGCCATACGCGCCTGGATATGAATTACCTCTGCGCTCTGGCCCAGGACCTGGCCCGCCATCCGATCATTAAACAGAAGATCAACTATTACCCCAATTCCAGTTGTTACCCGGTCGGAGACCAGCTCCGGTATGTGGAATACCGTTACAAAAACGCCAAACGGACGCACCATATCGTTGCCGTGGACCATACGCCCTACCTTCAACGCGTCCTGCAAGCGGCTTCGGGCGGCGCGCAATTAAACGACCTGATCGATTTATTGGTGGATGACGAGATCACGCGGGAAGAGTCCGCCGAATACATCGCGGAACTGATCGACAGCCAGGTGCTGGTCAATGAACTGGAACCGGCAATCACCGGCCCGGAATTCCTGGATCAAATCTTAACGGTTCTGGAAAAAATCAACGGCATCGATCCCATTCTCTCCGTCATTCACACGGTCAAAACCGACCTGTGTGCCATTGATTCCAACCCGATCGGTTCCACGGTTGACGCCTATCAACAAATTGCCGAAGCGGTGAAAGCATTAAACACAGGCTTTGAATTAAAATATCTGTTTCAAACCGATATGGTCAAACCGTTCCTGCACTGCACGCTGGATTCGACGATTGCCCAGGACGTGTTGGACGGGTTTGTGATCTTAAACAAACTGTCTCCGAAATCGTCCACCACGATGTTAACGCAGTTCCGGGATGCGTTTACCGAACGCTATGAAACCAAAGAAGTCCCGCTTCTCCAGGTGCTGGACACGGAAATCGGTTTGGGCTATCGCCAATCGGGTCTTTCGGGCGATGTGTCTCCCCTGGTGGATGATCTGGCGCTTCCGCCGCAAGGAAACCAGGGACAGGATATCAAATGGACGGCGATTCAAACGCTTCTGGCTAAAAAACACCGCCACGCCCTGTCCAACGGGTTGATTGAAATCGAACTCACGGACAAGGATGTGGAGCCGTTTCCTGCGAATTGGGACGATTTACCGGATACACTCTCCTCCATCATTCAGTTGATCGATGCGGGTAACGGGGCGAATCCAAAACCGAAAATTTATATGAGCGGTCTGGGCGGATCCAGCGCCGGAAACTTACTTGGGCGCTTCTGCCATGCCGATCCCTGCACGGACGCCTATGTCAAACACATTACCCGAAAGGAAGAGGAACTCAATCCGGATGTGATTTTGGCAGAAATTATCCACCTTCCGGAATCGCGCATCGGTAACGTCTTACTTCGGCCGGTGCTTCGTTCGTATGAAATCCCTTATCTGGCCCGAGCAGCAGTACCGCCGGAATTTCAAATCAAGCTGGACGATCTGATGGTATCGGTCAAGGGAAACCGGGTGGTGCTGCGTTCCAAACGGTTGAACAAAGAAATCATTCCGCATCTGACCAATGCCCATAATTATTCCTACAATGCGCTGCCGGTGTATCATTTCTTATGCGACCTGCAAACGCAACACATCCGCGGCGGTCTGGGGTTCAACTGGGGAACGCTGGCCAATGAATATGAGTTTTTACCCCGCGTCATCTATAAAAATCTGATTCTTTCACCGGCCACCTGGCATATCCGCAAAGAGGAGTTCGAACCGCTGACCAAAATCACGGACGATGAGGCATTATACCACGCGGTCCGGGAATGGCGGGAAAAACGGCGGATTCCGGTCGAGGTGCTGCTGGCCGATAGCGACAATAAATTATATATCCATCTCAACAATGCGATGTGCATCCGAACCCTGTTTTCGGTGACGCAAAACCGGCCGGGTTTCGAACTGGAAGAATTCCTGTTCAACGCTCAATCGGCGGTGGTTAACAGCACGGATGGGGTGTTTACCAATGAAATTGCCCTTTCGTTTTACCGGGAAAGCAAAGGCGAGCGCCTCCTTCCGAAAGAACAACACCCGGACATCAAACGCACGTTTGTGGCCGGAGACGAATGGTTGTATTATAAATTTTATACCGGACCTCGCACGGCGGATCTGCTGCTGACCGAGCTGGTTAAACCGCTTCTTGAACGGTTGTTATCCGACGAACGGATCGATTCGTGGTTTTTCATCCGTTACGCCGACCCGAAAGAGCATATTCGGGTTCGGTTTCACCTGCCGGATGCCCGACATCTGGGCGCGATCATGGCCGATGTTCGAAACGGGCTGGCGCCGTATATTCACGAGAAACTCATCTGGAAGGTTCAACTCGATACGTATGAACGCGAAGTGGAACGGTACGGGTTTAATTCGATGGCATTGGCCGAAACCTACTTTCACCATGACAGCGACATGATCGTGGGTATGCTCGCGCTGATCGGCGGAGACGAGGGCGAACGCATCCGGTGGTTGTTCGGACTTCGGGCCGTGGATGCGATGCTCGATGATTTCCGAATGACGATGGAAGAGAAATTGAACCTGATCACGGGGTTGCGGGAAAACTTCGGAAACGAGTTCGGGTTGAACCGGGGATTGAAAGAGCAGTTGGAGACTAAATTCCGACAGGACCGCCCGCACATCAACGAGGTGTTGGACCGAGCCACCGACGAGGTCAGCGACATGCTTCCGCTCTTTGACCTCCTGACCCAAAAATCCATCCGTGTCACGCCCATTGTGGCGCAGCTCCTGGAGTTGAACGGTTCCGGGACGTTACAGATGCCGCTCAGGGATTTACTGGCGAGTTTCAGTCACATGATGATCAACCGGCTGTTTAAATCCCGGCAACGCCTTCACGAATTGGTATTGTATGATTTCCTCCACCGGTATTACAAATCCGAACTCGGAAAACAGAAATACCAGACGATCAATGAACAAAAGAAAAAAAAGGAACGATTACCCGATTCATAATATCATCATCATAATCATAGCCATAATCACAATGCAAAGGAGGATCCATGAAACCTGTAGTTGAATGGAAAAACAATAAAGTCTTCATGATCGATCAGCGGCTCCTTCCCCTGGAAGAGAAGATGATCGAACATTCGAATTATAAAGAAGTGGCGCAAAGTATTAAAGATATGGTTGTTCGCGGCGCACCGGCGATCGGCATTGCAGCAGCCATGGGCATTGCTCTGGGCGTGCTTCATGCCGAAACCAATGATGAAGCCGAATTTAACGAGATTGTCAAAACCATCTCCGACACCCGACCCACGGCCGTCAACCTCTTCTGGGCCGTGGAACGCATGAAAAAAGTCTACGAGCAGTACAAGAGCAATCCCGCGGTTTTAAAGGAACAGATGATTCGGGAAGCCACTGCAATCGATGAAGAAGACTTTGAAATCAATAAACGGATCGGCGCCAATGGCGAGACGCTGTTAGAATCGGGACAAACGATTTTAACCCATTGCAATGCCGGGGCATTGGCCACGGCCGGATACGGAACCGCGCTCGGCGTGATCCGGGCGGCTGTGGATAAGGGTAAAAAAATTCAGGTGATTGCGGATGAAACGCGGCCTTACCTTCAAGGCGCGCGCTTAACGGTCTGGGAACTTCAGGAGGATCATATTCCCGTCACTCTCATTACCGATAACATGGCCGGGTATCTGATGTCTCAGGGGAAGATCGATGCCGTGATTGTGGGTGCGGACCGCATTGCCCGAAACGGTGATACGGCCAATAAAATCGGAACATATTCGGTGGCGATTCTCGCCAAATATCATGACATTCCGTTTTACGTGGCAGCCCCGGTTTCAACGATCGATTTTCAGATCGAAAACGGTACTCACATTCCGATCGAAGAGCGGGATAAAAACGAGGTACTCTGCTTTTTCAACCAACCGATTGCGCGACCGCAAACCGAGGTTTGCAATCCGGCGTTTGATGTGACGCCGCATGAATTGATTACCGCCATTATTACGGAACGTAAGGTATTGCGTCCCGATTTCACGGCTGCGATCAGCGAATTGGAAACGCATTAAAAACGAGTGAGAAAAAAAAATTTTTTCATTGGAGTACCTTGACGAATTTTTTATTTTAAACCATAATATGGCTTTAAGTTGCAATCTTTTACTTTTTCGATTTCATTGCGATATCGTGAAAAAAATGAGGAGAAAACCCAATGGCTTTTTTTACAACGAAGAATGAGGATAAGAGAAAAGACGAGTCCCCTGCTGCCCTGCCCCATCATCATGCCAGTATCGAGAAACCGTCTCCGTCGTATGTCGGACGAACCATGACGGTGGAGGGAGATCTGACCTCGGAAGATGATGTCACGATCGAGGGAACGGTAACGGGTAATATCGTCGTTCAGAAAATGTTAACCATTGGGCTTAACGGTAATGTAAAAGCAGATATCAAAGCCGGTACGGTCCGCATCATCGGTGAAGCGAAGGGGAAAATCATTGCATCCGAAAAAGTGGAGATTCTTTCTACCGGTCGCTATACCGGCAGCATCCAATCCGAGAAATTGATTATTGCAGAAGGTGCGTTCCTCAATGGCGAGATCAACGAGCAGGCCGGCGGAAATTCAAGTAAATAAGATTAACATCCTCAAGCATTTCAAACGTATTATTTTCCGACTTTCCCCCTGTAGTCGTCTATCTTTTCCCGTGCTTCTCAATGCCTGGGAGCAGGAAGGCATCGACCGGGAATTTGACATCATCATTCGTGAAACCCCTCTTGGTGCCGAAGAGGTTTGTTCCGGCGATGTGATTCTCTTTTCCTTTATGACGTCGCTTTTACCCGAGGTGCATCGGGAAGTCTTAACGATCAGACAATCCGGGAAAAAAGGGGTGATCCTGATCGGCGGAGGGCCCCACATTACCGGTGAGCAGCGATTGTCCCGTCAACTCGGTTTTGATGCCCTGGTGATCGGTTCCGGGGAGCGCAGTTTTGTTCAATTGGGAAAGGATTTGCTGGAAAACCGGGGGCTTGCGGACACGTACCTTCAGCCGGATGCACCCGAATGGGTGAACGATTTCAAGCGTCATTTACCCGTTTCAACCTACATTGAAAACATTCCGCCGCTTGAGGTGATGCGGGGGTGTTACTGGAATTGTCGGTATTGCAGTACGCATTGGTATGAGGCGCAATCTCGGTCACTCGACTCCGTCAAGGATTATCTGGATGCCGTGCATGGGCGGGGGTTCAAGCGGGTGAATTTCATTTCGCCGTCGTCGATGGAATATGGGGCAACCCGGCCCCGTCAGGTGCACATCCCGGCGATTGAGAATTTGCTGGCGCTGGCTCGATCGTACCCGTTCCGATTCGTGGAGTATGGGATTTTCCCCTCCGAGGTGCGACCCGATACCGTGACCCCGGAAGGCATGGCCGTGTTAAAGAAATACGTTTCCAACCGGTATGTGACCATGGGGGCGCAGAGCGGTTCGAACGAACGGTTAAAAGAGCTTCGCCGGGGGCATACGGTGGAAGATATCGATCGGGCGATTGAGATTGCGAATGCGGCGGGTTTCTCTGCGCACCTGGATTTCATCATCGGTTATCCGGATGAAACGCCGGACGAGCGTCGGGTGACGATCGATTACATCAAAACCATCAATAAAAAATACCGGGCGCGGACGCATCTGCATTATTTCATTCCCCTGTCCGGGAGTCCGTACGAATTTCGACTGCCGTCCTTTCTTTCACCCAGCGAAAAAGAGAATCTCTACCACTTGCGGAAAGCCGGCATTGTGGTCGACGGATGGGTTAGCAATGAAACGCAAGTCAACGATTACTTGCAGTGGTTAGCCCATCACTTCCCGGATCATCATTCATTATATCATTAACTTTTTTTCCACTTTTTGAAAAAAGGGGATTGCATCCCCAAGGTGGAGCCAAAAACCTTTTGGTTTATACGATATCGTAATTCACCCAAAACTACTGATACTCACCCCAAATTTTTCGTAAATAACAAAAATTTTGGGAGGTGTCGGAACCTTTTTATAAAAAGGTTCTGACCCGCCGGAGGCAACACCTTAAAAACAAAGGTGAAACGGATCGATTGAAAAAATAACAGCGCGGTGGGGCCTATTGGCGGATCGGAATAGGCTTGACAAATTTTCTCATTAATGAGAGAATTACTTCGGGAAAAAATGTTTATTAATCACAACACCAGAGAAGTAACAGCAAAAATTGTTTATTATGGCCCTGGCTTGAGTGGAAAGACCACAAACCTTCAATACATTTTTTCCATCACCAATCCCCGTTCGCGGGGTGAATTGATCAGCATTCAAACCGACTCGGAGCGGACCCTGTTTTTTGATTTGCTTCCCCTGGAAGTGGGAGTGATCGATGGGTATCAGACCAAATTTCAATTGTATACGGTTCCCGGACAGGTTTTCTATCATTCCACCACCAAATTGGTCTTAAAAGGCGCGGATGGGATTGTCTTTGTTGCCGACTCCCAGGAATTAAAAACCCAGGGAAATATCGAAAGTTTCAAGCGATTGGAAACTTCCCTGGCCGAATACAACATGGACATCCGGGATATTCCCCTGGTATTTCAATACAACAAACGAGACCTTTCCCAGGTCGTTCCACTGGAAGAATTAAACAGGGTGATGAACCCATTCGACTACCCTTATTTTTTGGCTGTAGCGACCAAAGGGAAAGGGGTCCTGGAAACGCTTCGGGGAGTATCGGCTGCGGTTTTAACCAAAATCAGACGCATGCTCGAATATCCGCCGGCCAACCTTCAAGACATCCCGTCGTCGCCGGTTCCGCCGGTTACCGACACCGTGAAAGCAATGGAAACCGTTTTTTCCGTCACGCCGGAAATGGAAAACATCCAACAATCGTTTGAAGGTTTGAACGACATCCGAATCGAAGAAGAAGACTTGACGCTCGAATCCCCGCAGGAAAGGGATTCGGAGTTACCCGATATCCTTGACGCGCTGGAGCGTTTGAAAGACAAAACCCGTGTGACTGTCATAAAAAAAATTCCCATATCGGATTCCGAATTGATTATCGATATCAAAGATAAAGATTCCAAGGTGTTGCAATCCGTGCCCATCTCTCTGAACCCGGAAACCAAAAAAGTCACACTTGTCCTTGATGTTAAAGAATAAAATCATATATACATACTGTGTCATTGCTGTTTTTTTTGTAGTCATATGGAGTGGCTGTACATCGGTACCTATGCCAAACGTTAGTCCGGAACCTCCCGGACTGACGGAAAAGAGCCCGGAGTTAAAACCGGTAACCGGATCTCCGTCTCACCCCGAGGCGTCGCAGGTTCAGCAACGTGCGGAGGCCAGTTTTCAAGCAGGAGAGACACTCATCAAAGATGGGAAATTCGATGAAGCCAAGCAATGTTTTAATAAAGCCATCGATATCCTATTTCAAGCCAATACCAAAGACGGAAAGTACAAAGATTTATTGAATCAATACATCACCAAAATTACGAACCTCGAATCCGACTACCACGACGAAATGGATATTTCGGAAAACGACGACTCGGATTCGTTTCTGGAAGAGGTCATATCCACGCCCTTAACAGAGCCATCGCTCAACGACGTTCAGCGGATCCAGGAAGCCATGGATAAACAAAAAACCGAGGTTCAGTATTCGCTTCCGGTATCGATCGATTCCACGGTGGTGGCGTTTATCAAAGCCTTTCAAAACGCCAAGTTCAAGAACATTCAGCATGCGCTCAACCGTTGTGTCGAATACATTGATTCCTATAAGCAGATCTTTCGCGATCACAATGTCCCCGAAGACCTGGCGTATCTCCCGCTCATTGAGAGTGGGTTTCGGGTGGAAGCCACGTCGCGCTCCCGAGCCTGCGGGATATGGCAATTTATGGCGGCAACCGCCCGGCTGTATGGCCTCAAAGTGGATTCGGACGTGGATGAGCGTCGGGATCCGTTCAAATCCGTGATTGCAGCCGCGAAATACTTAAAACGGTTGTACGAAGATTTCGGTGATTGGTATGTGGCCATGGCCTGTTACAATGGCGGCACCAAGCGGGTTAAAAATGCCCTGAACCGGCACCGAACCAATAACTTCTTCGATATTTCCAAATCCCGATATATCAAAAAAGAAACCCGCAATTATGTCCCGGCGTTTCTCGCGTCCCTCATCATCGCCAAAAACCCGGAGACTTATGGATTCAAGATTGAAAAAAACGGAAACGTGTTTGAAAATACCAAAACCGTCTCGGTTATTTCCCCTTGCAGTCTGAAACAAGCGGCCGAATTGGCCAATGTCCCGGTCGACAAATTGAAAGAAATGAATCCCGAATTGGTTGAAGACACCACCCCCTTTTCAAAGGAACAGTATGACCTTCGGGTTCCCAAAGACGTCGATGAAACGGTCTTCTCTCAATTGACTCGCGTTCCCAAGATGAAACGGCACCTGGCCCGGGGCAAGCGGTACATCATCCGTCGAGGCGATAATTTGTCATCGATTTCCCGAAAGTTTCGGATTCCCTTGCAGCGGTTACGCAGCGCCAATCATCTGAAATCCAATCGGCTCAAACCCGGTAAGTCGCTGATTATTCCGCGGTAATTTCGACTCGTTTAATCTTTAAGCCAGAATATCCACATTCTGACCGAGATGAGGGGATAGCTCTTTCATCATTCGCATCAGATCGATTTGTTGGACGACCGCCATATTCAGCGTTTTCTTTAAGACGGAAATGCCGACGCTTGCATTCGGCGCTGCCGAAAGCATCTGGGATGCCGCCTGAGACGATGTTGAAACGGATCCTGTGATTTCCATACCGTTTATATCGGAACATTTTACAATTAATTGATAGTCCTCTATGATTATTTTGATAATTATATTTTATGATTATTTTTATAAAAAATATTCGGCCGGGAGTTGATTCTTACCCATAAAACTGGTATAACTTCTCTTTGTGTGAAATGGTAACAAGGGATCACGATCATCACGAATTGTAACGTTCGGCGATTAAACTAAAAATATTAAAATATTAAAAATAAAATGGGTCGATAAAAACGATGATAAGTAAAATCAATTCAGTTGTCATGAACGGCCTTAACGTCATCCTGACCGAGGTGGAGATCGGGTTTTCGCGAGGCATCCCGGGAATCACCATTGTGGGACTCCCGGATAACGCCGTTAACGAAAGTAAAGAACGGATTAAATTCGCCATCAAAAATTCGGGGTTTGAGTATCCGATCAGTGCCAAAATCGTGGTGAACCTCTCGCCGGCCGATGTCCGAAAGGAAGGCTCGTCGTTGGATCTTCCGATCACGGTCGGTATCCTCAAAAACACCAGCGAGTTGCAAAGCGACCTATTCGATCGGTTCCTATTTTGCGGCGAACTGAACCTCAACGGCGAGCTCAAGCCGGTCAAGGGCGTCTTAAACGCCGCACTCTTTGCCCGGGATAATGGGTACGCCGGCGTGATTGTTCCCTACGAAAACGGAAATGAAGCATCTTTTGTGAAAGAGATCGCCGTGTATGCGTTTAAAACTCTCAACGAATTGATGACGTTTATCGTGTCGCCGGGTGACGTTCATCCGGTGATCCATAAATCCCACGCGTACCGAAAACGAAAAGCCATCCCTGATTTTAGCGAAATTAAAGGACAATATTTGGCCAAGCGAGTCATGGAAATTGCCGCAGCCGGGTTTCACAACGTGTTGATGGTCGGCCCTCCGGGTTCGGGAAAATCCATGATCTCCAAAGCGTTGCCGTCGATTCTCCCTGACATGACGGACGATGAAATCCTGGAAACCTCGTTGATTTACAGTGCGGCGGGAATGCTGACCAACAAGAACAGCCTGGTCGCGACCCGCCCCTTTCGTTCGCCCCACCACACCATCTCGGATGTGGGCATCAGCGGTGGCGGCCGCTATCCCGTACCCGGTGAGATTTCGCTGGCGCACAATGGCGTGTTGTTTCTCGATGAGCTGCCGTATTTCAAAAAATCGTCCCTGGAAGTCCTGCGCCAACCTCTGGAAGACGGCGAAATCACGATTTCACGTTCGTTAAAATCCTATACGTATCCCGCCAAATTTATGTTGATTGCGGCCATGAACCCTTACGTGGATTCCGGCGGGGTACCGGTCACCGAATTCCATGTCTGCCCCGAAGCCCGAAGACGCACTTATTATTCCCGGATCTCCAGACCCTTGCTCGACCGCATCGACCTTCAAATCGAAGTCAAGAAAGTGAATATCGATGAAATTACCACGGAAACGCTTGCGGAAAGTTCCGCTCGCGTCAAAGAACGGGTGGTCAAAGCGCGAAACCGGCAGTTGGAACGGTTTAAGCCTTTAAAAACGAGAATTTTTGCCAATGGGCAAATGGGGAACCGGGAAATCAAACTCTACTGCGCGCTCGATCCGGAAGGGGAACAAACGCTCCGCGCCGCAGCGCTTCGGCTGGATCTCAGTGCCCGAAGTTACTTCAGGGTATTGAAAATATCCCGAACAATCGCGGACCTGGAAGACTCCGAATCGATTCAAGTCAAGCACATTCACGAAGCCCTTCAATACCGGACAATGGAACTCTTCCGCATGTAACCGCGTCAAGCCGGATTACTGCTCGAGCATCAACTGCATCAGGTTGTTGTCGTGAAACTCCGGATGCGCATACGCGTTCATCCCGTCTCGAAGACACGCCGACAGGGGAAGGTTTCCGGCGGAACTCAATACCTTTCGTAAATAGAAGAGATAGTCATCGGCAGCCCGGATGATCCGTTCCGGTGCATAGATGCCTGTGCCATGCGGGATAATGACGCCATGGCAGGGCATGGTTTTCAGCCGTTCCAGGGTATCGATATATTGTTTGTAATTTCCGCCCAGACTGATATACGGAAGATTGAGTTTATCGCCGCAGTCCAGCATGAGTAAATCGCCAATGTGCAACACATCCTGATTGATCGTGATGAACATGCTGCATCGGCTGTGCCCGGGCGCTTCGCTAAATTCGAAACGGTGGGGACCAAAGGTGAACGTGTCCCCGTTTTTGAAGGTTCGGGAAGGGCGAATAAACGTCAATTCCGGGTGCCACCGCTGACAATTGGAGAAATTCGTCTCGTAATGAAACGGGGCATAAACGGCGCATCCGGGAAAAACCGAACACCCGCCGGCATGGTCCGGATGGTAGTGGGAAATCAGAATCACTTCCGGTTTGATTCCGGCAGCGTCGAGGTCGTGTTTCACCATGCGGGCATGGCCGGGATAAGCCGCATCGATGAGCAGCGCCCGGGGCGTTGGCCCCGTATGATCCACACAGACAAATATACTGTTTAACGTTGAGCGGTCGGCTTCAATAAACGAATATTGGACCATTCCGTCACGAATCGCGATCTTTTCCATTTGATGAACCTTGGGCTCCATTTGAATCACCTCACGGGGGTTTCTTAAATTTAGTGCAACCGAAATAAAATATATATTTTATCAGAATACCGCAATTTTTTCTATTGATTTTGATTTCTAAGATTGCTATACTTTCAGAATTTGTTGGCTCGAATTTGTTTGAATTTCCCAACTCGATCGATGGCATGCAAACTGGAGGAAAATTATGAGAATACTGACCCGGCCCGATTTTGACGGTATCGTATGCGCCGCACTCTTAAGCGATATACTGGAGATTTCGACCCCTGTCAAGTGGGTCGAACCCAATGCCATGCAGCATGGAATGGTGGACGTTCAACCCGGTGATATCATCGCCAACCTGGGTTATCACGAAAACTGCGCCTTATGGTTTGATCATCATGAATCCAACCGGATGGATCAGCCGTTTCAGGGGGTATTTGAAATTGCGCCATCTGCTGCCGGAATCATTTTTAAATATTATAATCATGAGTATCCGAACGCTCATCCCTCGGCTCCCCGCAAAACCTTCAGCCGGAACTATTCCCGTCTGGTCCATGAGACGGACCGAATCGATTCGGCCACCCTGTCCCTCGACGAGGTCCTCAATCCGGATTTAAACCCCTTTTTAACCGTGGCGATGACGATCTTAAGCCACAACTACGAGGATGAGTCGTATTGGAACCGGCTGGTGGATTTGATCAAGCATCATGAAATCGAAGAAATTCTCGAGGATCCGGAAGTCAAGAAACGGGCCGCCGAAGCCATTGAGGCCAATAATACGTATATCGCTTATTTGAAACAGTACACGACCCTACACGAACAGGTGGCCGTATCGGATTTTCGACCTCTGGGGAAAACGCCCAATGGGAACCGTTTCCTTGTTTTTTATTTATTTCCCACATCCGTGGTCAATGTCCGGGTGCGTTTCGATAATAAGGATAACGATAAAATTCGGATCAGTGTGGGGCACAGTATTTTTAACCGGAACTGCAATGTCAATGCCGGCCTTCTCTGTTCGCAATTCGGGGGTGGGGGGCATCGGGGCGCCGGGGCCTGCACGGTATCGGCCGACGACGCCGACGCCATTCTCACAGAGATGCTCCGGGTCTTAACAGCCAACCAACCCACGCCCCCAAACCGCCGGTCGTCCGGTATGCGTTAATTAAATCCTCAATAACACTTTTTTCCCAATACGTTGGTCACCATTCGGGTTAATGAAAAGACTGTCAAGGCTCCCAGGGCCATGACCATGACCTTGATGCGGGAGCGCCGGCTGATTTCGACAAATCGCGCCGAATCCTCCTTGATTTCAATATACCCCAGCGGGATGGCTTTGATCGATACCCCCAATCCCATGCCCGATCCTTTGGGGGATTGATTCTTTTTCTCATCCGTGGAGCCTCCCCCACCGCCTCCGGAAATCTTAATTTGCGACACCGGGATAATGGTGACATGACCCCGCTCGACCGGCTTGCCAAAAATGGCTTCCACCGTTGTGTTTTTTTGGATATGCTCGGCGACTTCTCTGATGACTTCACTTGTATCCATGTTCCCTCCACTTCATTTAGTTTAAAAATTAAAAATACAATTGTCTTGACTATAAATCAAATAAAAAAAAATTTCAATAGAATAAAACCACAATCTGCAAAAAGAGGAATCCCCGATCGTCGAGCGGTTGAAGGATGATAAAATTTATGATAAACTAGCGTTTCATTTTATCAATAACGAAAGGAGTCATTATGCTCACCTGGATTGAAGCTCTCGTATTTTTTATCATGCTGGCATGTACGTTTTATGGTTTTTTTCAACCGCTTTACCTGAGATATAAACTGGTTATTGCCGCCAAACCGGAAAACCGGTTCGATAAACCGGTGAAACGGTTCATCGACGCGGTAACATCCATGTTTTTTTTGCGGTGTTCCGTGAAAAAGGAACGGTTATTTACCGGATTGATTCATATCTTTATCCTGTACGGTTCACTGACCTTTGATACGGTAACGGTCAATCATATCCTGGAAGGGTTCAACCCCGAATGGAACTTTTTCGGTCATGGCGGAATCCGTCATTTTTATTCCGCGTGGACCGATTTTTTCGGTATCATGGTCTTGCTGGCCACCCTGTACTTTATCATTCGCCGTTACGTGGTGAGACCCAAATCTTACAGCTACAATACCCACGAATCGGCGGTGATCTATGGTCTGTTGATCACCGTGACCCTGACCTTCTTTTTGTATGAAGGCGCAGCGATTGCGCACGCGCCCAACCATGCCTATTCGGCTTTTGTCGGGAAAGCCATTGCCGGCTGGATGCAGTCTGCCGGTTTGGGAGGATGGGGCTGGGTGAAAGTGAACTGGTGGCTTCACATCATCAATGTCTTTCTGTTCATCGTGTATGTTCCCCGCTCCAAATACCTGCACATGATATTTGGTCCGATCAATATCGCGTTTAAAAATTACCATTCCACGGGTTTGATGAAACCGCTGGATCTGGATATGGACAATGCCCAGGTGTTTGGGGTCGTGCAAGCCACCGACTATACCTGGAAGGATGTCCTGGATGGGTTGACCTGTATCGATTGCGGTCGATGCGAGGACTATTGCCCGGCGGCTCAGAGCGGTAAATCCCTGACCCCTAAAAATCTCATGCTCAAACTGAAACAGCACCTGTTCGATGAGAAAAACACCATCCTCCAAAAGAAGACCGAGGAATTACCCCCCTTAATGAATGGCACGTATACCGAAGAGGAAATCTGGAGTTGTACCACCTGCGGCGCGTGCATGGAAGTATGTCCCGTCAAAAACGAACACATCCCGAAAGTGACCGGTTTAAGACAAAGCCAGGTTCTCATGGAGTCCAAGTTTCCCGAACAACTGAACCTCTTTTTCCGCAATATCGAAACCAACAGTAACCCCTGGGGGTTTGGTTCGAGTACCCGGGCCGAATGGGCCGACGATCTGGCGATTAAAACCCTGAGCCAGGATCCGAACGTCGACCTCCTGTTCTGGGTTGGGTGTGCGGGTTCCTTTGACGAACGGTCCAAGAAAGTCACCCAATCGGTCGTTAAAATCCTTCAGGCCGCGGGTGTGAATTTCGGTATCCTGGGGCTGGAAGAAAATTGCTGCGGCGATCAGGCGCGGCGATTGGGCAATGAATACCTGTTCCAAATGCTGGCTCAGCAAAACATCGAAACCTTAGCAAAATACAATGTCAAAAAGGTTCTGGTCACCTGTCCGCACGGCTACAATACCTTTAAAAACGATTACCCCGAACTGGCCAAAAAACTCGGTATGGCCGATTGGAATATCGAAGTGGTCCACCATTCCCAATTCATCACGGATTTGATCCGGGATGGAAAATTGAAACTGTCCACGGGTTCGCCGACCTCTTCCCTCACCTACCATGATCCGTGTTACCTGGGACGTCACAACGATATCTTTAATCCCCCGCGCACGGCGTTGACTGAAACCGGAGCAAAAATTGTGGAAATGAAACATAACCACACCCATAGTTTCTGCTGTGGGGCGGGCGGCGGTTTGATGTGGACCGAAGAATCTTCGGGGCAGCGCGTCAATGAAATGCGAACCAAGGATGCCCTGGGTACCGGTGCATCGACCATTGCCACGGCTTGTCCGTTCTGCCTGACGATGTTGGAAGACGGACTCAAAACATTGGAAAAAGAAGAAAACTGCACCGTTCGAGATATTGCGGAAATCATCGCGCAGCGTCTCTAACGGATCATTTTAATAATCATTTAATAATGGGGGCGATTCGCGAATCGCCCCTCCCCCACTTTCCCCCCATTTCCCCACTTTTGACATTCGTTTCAAAACGTGTTATCCTAATATGCCGACATCCGGTACAAAAATCAGGATATTCCTATGAAGATAACCAAACCAACCTTTATCGTGGATAAAAAAAAGGCAATGCGCAATATCGAGCGAATGGTGCGCAAGATCGACCAATCGGAAGGTCCTATCCGATTTCGCCCTCATTTCAAAACGCATCAATCCGCGCCCATCGGCCAATGGTTCCGGGAACGGGGTATCACGGCGATTACGGTCTCATCCGTTGATATGGCGTTTTATTTTGCTCAAAACGGGTGGAACGATATCACCATCGCCATTTTGGTGAATCCCCTGGAAATTGAGGCGATCGATCGCCTGGCCGGTATGGTCGATCTCAGCCTGGTGATCGATTCGGAGGAAATGGCGACGTTTCTCCAGCGAAAACTGACCCATAACGTGAACCTCTGGATCAAAATCGATACCGGCTATCACCGCACCGGAATCGAATGGGACCAGACCGAGGAGATTCTTTCCACTGCCCGGATGATTCGACGGTCCCTGAAACTTTCCTTTAAGGGGGTGTTAACGCATGCGGGACACGCCTACAAGGCCCGGTCCGCCGCCGAACTCGAGCAAATCTACGCCGATACCGTGTTTAAAATGAACCGGATTCGGAATTGTTTGGAAGAAAAAGCCATTGATGGCGTGGAAATTTCCATTGGCGATACCCCCACGTGCAGTGCGATCGAACGGTTTTATGGGACCGATGAAATCCGGTGCGGGAATTTTGTGTTTTACGATGTCTCGCAATGGCTCATCGGTGCCTGTCAACCGGAAGATATTGCCGCTGCGGTGTCATGTCCGGTTATTGCCCGTTATCCCCGGCGAAACGAGATCGTTGTGTACGGCGGGGCGGTTCACCTGTCCAAAGAGTCGATCACCGATCGTCAGGGCCGCACCCTCTTCGGCCTCGTGGCGCTTCCCGACAAAATATCTCCGACCTGGGGACCCGTGGTCGACCAAACCTTTATTTCCGCGTTATCTCAAGAACATGGCATCATCAAAACCACGGATGCGTTCATCCGGGAAATACGGGTCGGCGATACACTGATGGTTCTTCCGGTCCATTCTTGCTTAGCCTCGAACCTTTTGAAGAATAATTACTTTTTCGCCTGAAAACAGTTGATTTTTTATCATCATTTTCATAAGATAGTCTTGAACGAAAATCGTATACCATGATATACGGATATACGATAAGACATAACAAATCATATCAAAAAAGGAGGAATGCGCATGTTTGACGCTAATGTGTACATCGAAAGGAGAAATGCATTAAAAGATCGGATCCAATCCGGTATCATCCTGTTTCCGGGCAATATCGAAAGCCCGATGAACTATCCGGCCAATACGTTTCGTTTCCGGCAAGACAGCACGTTTTTGTATTTTTTTGGACTCGATAACCCCGGGCTTTTCGGATTTATCGATGTGGATGAAAACAAAGATTATATGGTGGGAGACGATTATACCCTCGACGATATCATCTGGATGGGACCGCAACCCACGATCAAGCACCTGGCGCATGGTGTCGGGGTCGAGAATGCCGTCACGCCGGCCCAGATGGCGGACAAGATCAAAATGGCCATTGCCCAACAGCGGAAGATCCATTTCCTACCCCCGTATCGCCCTGAAAATAGCCTCCAATTGGAATCGCTCCTGGGAATCTCAGCCGGTATGTTAAAGCAATATGCGTCCGTGGATTTGATCAAGGCCGTGGCCGCGTTACGGTCCGTTAAATCCGATCTTGAAATCAAAGAAATCGAGGAGGCGCTGGATATCTCGTTTGAAATGTATACTGCCGCCATGCAAATGGCATTACCCGGAACCTGTGAACGCGAAATCGCGGGACGGCTCGAAGGCATCGCCAATGCATTGGGATGCGGGATGGCATTTCCGGCCATCCTCTCCATTCATGGGGAAACCCTTCACAATCATCATCACGGTAACATCCTCAAGAAAGGTGACTTATTGGTGGTTGACACCGGAGCCGAATCCCTGCGCCACTACGCATCGGACATTACCCGGACCTATCCCGTTGGCGGGACGTTTACCGATAAACAGCGCGCCATTTATGAAATCGTGCTCAATGCCCAGCAAGCCGCCATCGATGCGATTAAACCCGACCAATCCTTTAAAGACATTCACATGCGGACGGCTCTGATTATTGCCGAAGGGTTGAAGGGCCTCGGCCTGATGAAAGGCGACATGGCGCAGGCCGTCAAAGAAGGCGCTCATGCCATGTTCCTCCCTCACGGATTGGGTCACATGATGGGCCTGGATGTTCATGATATGGAAGACATCGGCGAAGATTATGTGGGTTATGATTCAACCGTTCAACGCAGTCGCCAATTCGGACTCGCGTATCTCCGGCTGGCCAAAACCTTGCAACCGGGTTATGTGTTGACCGTGGAGCCCGGCATTTACTTCATCCCGGCGCTCATCAACAAGTGGAAAGCCGAAAACACCGGCAGAGAATTTATTAATTTCGATCGCGTCGAGGAATACAAAGATTTCGGCGGTATCCGTATTGAAGACAATGTGCTCGTGACGGATGATGCCGACGGCCATCGGGTATTGGGTAAATCCATTCCCAAAACCGTCGATGAAATCGAAGCCTTAATGAACTAAAATAAAAACAAAAATTAGATAAAGGAGATCAAATGAGTGAATCATCGTTAACAGCGACTCTGGATACAACGAAAGGAAAGATCCATTTAACGCTTTTTGCAGATAAAACCCCTGTGACTGTGGGAAGTTTTGTCAATCTGGCCAATCGGGGATATTACGATGGGCTGACGTTTCATCGTGTCATTGAAAATTTTATGATTCAGGGCGGATGTCCCTGGGGAACCGGAACCGGCGGACCGGGTTATAATTTTGATGATGAATTTGTTTCCGGTCTTCGTCATGATCGACCGGGAATTCTCTCCATGGCCAATGCGGGTCCCAGGACCAATGGGAGTCAGTTCTTCATTACCCATGTGCCGACGCCCTGGTTGGATGGCAAGCACACGGTTTTTGGTCAGATTGTGGGACCGGCCGACCAGGAAGTGGTGAATGCCATTGCCCGCGGCGATAAGATCAACGCCGTAACGATCGAAGGGGACGTGGCCCCGCTCATGGAAAAAGTCCAGGCTCAACTCGAGCAGTGGAACAACCAGTTGAGTCGGAATTTCCCCAATCTTCGTAAATAATGGGACGCATCTATTGACATCTATGCCATTGTCCAGTAATATATAATTTAAAATCAAACAATATTTTGTGATTTTGATTGGCCATATTATGGATAGCATGTAAGATGAGGGCATAATGAAGAAGAAAATCAGCCTCAGGGTTATTCGACGGATTTCATTTTATTATGAAGCCCTGCTCAAGTTGAACTTGCCGGACGATTACTACATATCTTCAACGCAATTGGAAGAGATAACCGGTGTCTCTTGTAACCAGGTGAGGCAAGATTTCTTTTACCTTGGGATATCGATTGGAAAACAGAAAAAAGGTTACCAGGTAAAGAAATTATTTAAGGAATTAAAGAAGATTCTATCCATCGATACCGGTGCCGAGGTGATTGTACTCGGCGCCGGGCGATTGGGGCGTGCGCTTTCGGAATATAAATTATTTAAAGTTCGAAATATTCATGTAAAAGCGCTCTTTGATATCAAAGAAGACCTGGTGGGGAATGTGGTTCATGTGAAAGGTGAGGAAGTTCCGATTTATCATATCGATACGTTGGAACAATATTTAAATGAGAATCCCCGGTTGAAGATTGCGTTATTGACGGTCCCGGAGAACTCGGCTCAGGCTGTGGTGGACAAGTTGGTCAGTTATGGCATCAAGGGGATTGTCAACTTTACCCCGAGGATCCTGAAGCGGCCGGAAAAGTACAAAGACGTTCAGATTGTAAATGATTGCATCGGGGCATCGCTTTATAAGATTGTATATCAGATTCATCACAACGACAAATTTGAAAAATATTGCGAGTAAACCTTGCAATGATATTTTATATAATCGAGTTCATTCTTTTGCTTCTCATTAGTGCTTTTTTTTCATCGGCCGAGGCTTCTTTTTTGAGTGTCAACAAGATCAAATTAAGCGCGAAGGTCAGGAGAAGGGATAAAAAAGCGATTCTACTTTGGAAAATTCTTGAAAAACCGAGCGATTTAATTTCCACGATTCTGATTGGCAGTAATTTCATTAATATTGCGGCCGCGTCAATTTCAACCGCTGTCTTTACCCGGTTAATCGTGAACAACGAAGAATTAAGCCTCCTGGTTTCCACGCTTGTGACTTCGACGGTTATTTTATTTTTTACGGATATTTTACCCAAGTATCATGCCTACAGTCACAGTGAGAAATTGGCTTATATTTATGTTTATCCGGTACGATTTTTAAAGCGTTTTTTTTATCCTCTGGTGAAGGTCTCTGCCTCTATAACCAATTTGATTTCTAAAAAGAAATCCATCGATGAAAAAAATTTCACTATCGATGAGATCAAACATTTCTTAGCCACGGAAGTCAAGGATTTTCAGTACAATCCCGAAGTCCTACTGATGGTCCATGAGATTATCGACATCATTGAAAAGGATATTAAGGCCATCATGACCCCGCGGCTCAATATGGTGGTTATCGATGAAAAATCCGGATTTGCGGAATTAAGGCGACTCATTATTGAGAAAAGGATGACTGATATTCCGGTATTTAGAAATAATCTGGATAACATCATCGGCATCATCCATGACGAAGATTTATTGGCCGCCATGATGTTAAAACCCTATGAAGAGTTGGATTTACAAAAAATCATGCGTCCGCCCGTCTTTGTATCGGAGTATTCATCGTTGAACTATGTATTAAAAGAATTCCGCAAACATGATCTGGAGATTGCCGTTGTGGTGGATGAATACGGTTCGACCATCGGTTTGGTGACTCTCAACGATATGTTCAAGGAGATATTGGGAAATATCAAATGGGGTTATACCCCGATTCAAAAGGCAGGGCGGAATTCCTTCATTCTTCAGGGGAATATATCGGTTGAAGAAGTCAACCGGCAATTGATTTTGGAGTTACCCCTTAAGAGTGATTATCAGACGATTTCCGGTTTCTTTATTTATCATTTCGGTAAATTCCCCAAAGAGGGCAATGCGGTTCGGGTCAAGAATGTGCGTTTGGTGGTGCAAAAGATGGGGAAGCGCAAGATCGATGAGGTTCAATTGACCCGGGAAGAGAGTAAAAATCAATAAGGAACCTCTGAAGACCAGAAATTTAAACGATTTTTAAATTCACCCCTAATCAAAGACAAGTGCTCAAAAAAAATGTATAATATATCATAATTATACAAACGCGTTTCGAGGTTTTATTGAATCCATCCGACATCACTTTCGATATCATCATCATCGGTGCCGGCCCCGCCGGACTGTTGACCGCCTCCCACTTACCCCGGGAGAAACAAATACTGCTCCTGGAAAAAAACGACAGCCCCGGACGAAAACTCCTCATATCCGGTTCGGGACGGTGCAACTTCACCCACATCGGAAATACCGATGATTTTTTCTCTCATTACGGAGATAATCCCCGCTTTCTGAAAACCGCACTCAATACCTTTTCAAATACCGATGCCATCGCTTTCTTTCGCAAACGCGGTTTGCCTACCACCGTGGATAAAAATGGAAAAGTATTCCCCCAATCCGATCGCTCCCGCGATATACTGGATGTTTTAATCAGGGAATGTCAATCCAAAGGAGTTGTCATTCGCTGCAACCACGCGGTTTTGGACCTGGAAATCATTGAAACCGACGCTTACCGGTTCCGGGTGAAAACATCCCGCGGCGATTTCGCATGTCGAAAACTGGTCATTGCAACCGGAGGGAAATCCTACCCTTCCACCGGTTCAACCGGAGACGGATACCGCTTCGCCGAAAAACTGGGTCATACGGTCACCCGTCTCAAACCCGCACTAACCCCGGTATTTGTGAAGAACTATCCGTTTGCCGAAATATCCGGCACCTCCCTCCCCCATCGAACCGTTTCCCTGTACCGAAAGAATAAGAAAATCAATGCACACACCGGCGATATCGGATTCACCCATAACGGACTATCGGGACCGGGAATCCTGGATTTCTCACGTTATATCGAAACAAATGACACCCTCAAAATCGATTTTATCCATCGACGGATTCAGGATTTTACGGATGAACTGATTCGGGAATCCGAACACAACGGAAAGACAACCATTCAAACCTTTTTAAAACGGTACGCGATTCCTTCGCGTTTGATCAGCATCCTCTTACAGACATTGACGATCGATCCCGGAGCCCAACTGGCACGAATCACCCGGACCATGAGAACGGGATTGGGAGAATCGCTTTGCGAATACCCATTCGTGGTCGAACATCCGGGCGGTTTTGATATCGCCATGGTGACCGCAGGCGGCATCGCCTTAAATGAGATTTCCGCTCAAACCATGGAATCCAAACGCATGAGTGGATTGTTCTTTGCCGGCGAAATCATGGATATCGACGGACATACCGGCGGGTATAATATTCAGGCGGCATTTTCCACCGGTTATCTGGCCGCTCAAGGATGTAGGCGTGAATAACAACAATCCCAATGATTCGATTTTTAAAGGTCGATGGATCGTCCGGTATCAACCGGAGGAATTCAGTTATAAAGAGATCTTGCTCATGCTGGTGACGATCGAAGACGGGTTAACGAAAAACGAAAACCATTGCTTTCCCGATTATACCCGCTTCAAACTGTCGATAAGGTTCAGGAAAAACATTTCCGACAATCGTTTCTTTCTCAAGTCCGACACCATCGAGATGGAGTTGAAAAACGGTGACCTGTCTCATCTCCAAAAAG
This sequence comes from Candidatus Omnitrophota bacterium, assembly GCA_050258455.1. GTDB lineage: Bacteria > Acidobacteriota > Aminicenantia > UBA2199 > UBA2199 > JAKAGC01. The sequence continues at coordinate 28,976 of JBLMYT010000054.1, forward strand.
TCGATGAAGTCGATCAAGAAGTCGATGAAAAAAACGATGACGAACTCGAACCGTCGTTCAACCATCCGCTATGGTCCCGGCCGATCAAAACAATGGCGCTCTGTTACCCCATCCAAATGGGCGATAAACGCTGGAACTCCATTCATCTCACCGGCTCTTCGCTGTTTCTGGGTTCATCGCTTGCCAATGCAGGCATCGCTGTTACCACCGCCAAAATTCCCATGCCCGGCGCAACTCCGGAACCGGAACTCCTCTCCTCCGATGTCCTCGGCTTTACCCTGTTTGAAGATCTATTTCTTCCAACCCGCGAACTGATAAACCGGATGAAACCGAGTGTGAACGGACTCCTGGCAGCCGGCGGTCCCCTGGTTACCCTGACTCCCATGCAAACCGCCTTTCACCTGGAAGACATCCATGTGCTGGTCCGAGGAGAAGCCGAGCGGGTATTACCCGAGATACTCCAGGCCATCGAAGCCAATGACCCGGACCGACTGCTGACCTTTAAAGGATTACTCGTCCATGTTCCCGGAACCGTCATCATCTCCGATTTCGATCAGATCAATCGCCCGACCGATTTTTCCGATTTCCGCTTTAATCTGAATTTTGCTTTCAAAAACCCTCAGGAAGCCGAAGCGCTCGGTATGGGACTGGAATTAAATATCTCCCGGGGATGCCGACGGGGTTGCACGTTCTGTTCGGCCGTTCAGGGTAAAACCCTGCGAACCTTGCCCCTGACGGCCCTGGATGATCTGTTCACTCAATTTAACCGAAAACTCGAAACCTTCGGCATCGATTCCCCGCATGCCCGAACAGTCAATATCAATGACGACGATATTTTGCAAGACCCGGCGTTTGCGAGCGCCGTTTTTCAAACCATCAAAGCCAATGGATTTCGCATCTGGGGAATCCAAACCTCGATCGATGCCCTGAGACATGAACAGACCCTGGAACTCCTCGCGGATCCGTCCCTGTTTGTCGACGATCAACCGATGGTCTGGGTTGGTACCGATGCCTTTTTACCATCCCGGGGAAAACGTCTGGGAAAAACGATTCCGCCGGAAGATCAGTTGATCCGGTTAATGGAGGAATTGGAAGCGCATGGGGTTCGGCATTATCACTACTGGATCAGCAGCGACCATCGATCCGATTGGGAAGAGTTTATCCGTGAACTTCAATTGATATACCGGCTCCATACCCGCTTTCCCTCCTTCGGATTTATCGCGCATGCGCCCTTTGTCGTCCCTTATCTTGCAACGCCCCTGTACCGGTTATTAACCCGGGGAGAAACCAACCATTCGCATCAAATCCGGTATAAAAAAATCCTCGACGCGCCGGGTATCTTCCGTTTCCCGCTGGTCGATCGGGTCGAAACCGCCTACCGGAACCTGAACCGGTTATTAGCAAACGAACGGCTCGACAACCGGGACGGTTTTTTTGACGCCCTGGGCCGCAAGGATTTTCCGACTGCCTGGATCACGGCCTACACGTTCCTCAAGCAGGAACGCCTGGAGATGGGGATAACCCTGAATTCGGAAACAGTCTCCCGGATGACGCACCTTGAACGCGATGTCGAAGCATTTATTTCTCAGTTGCTTTGAATCGAGGGTGTATTACCTTATGTTGTGTACAGGTATCGTTTGATCTTTCGCGTCGGTGTTTTTTCAAATTCCGACGGGTAGAGTTCGATCTTTGAAACCCGACAATAAGCGGGCAATTGCTCGTTCAGCACGTTGCGGTTTTCTTCCATTTTTTCCTTCAATTCCGTCTCGTTGAGTTTTTCGGCATCCACGGCTTCGATACTGGGATACACCAGGGCCACAATTTTCTGATCCCGTTCCAGGACCAACGACTCCTCCACATAGGGCAGGTTGTTGAGATGGGCCTCGATTTCCTCCGGGTAAATATTTTGACCCGAGGGGCCCAACAACATGGTCTTGTATCTGCCCTTGATGTAAATGAATCCATTGGCATCGATTAACCCCATGTCCCCCGTATGGAGCCAACCGTCCTTATCGAGGGTTTCCCGGGTGGCTTCCGGATTTTTATAGTATCCCATCATCACGTTTTCACCCTTCACCTGAATCTCGCCCGATCCGTCCATGGCCGATGTTTTGGAGGTATCGATCCGGATATCCAGCGTATCCATGATTTTACCGACCGAAAACCGTTCGTGGCGCGGGTAAGACGTGTAACTGATCAGCGGTCCGCATTCGGTCATTCCGTAACCGATGGTAAAAGGGAAATCGATGCGTTTAAAAAACATTTCCACTTCTTCATTCAACGGCGCACCGCCGACGACGATTTCAATGAAATTCCCGCCAAACACCTCGATCAGACTTTTCCGGATTTTGCTGAAGATCACGTTGCTGACTCCCGGCACTTTGGTGAGCAATTTGATCGACGGTTTATCGAGTTTGGGTTTGATGTTTTTCTTATAGATTTTTTCCATGATCAGCGGAACCGTGAGAATGAACCGGGGACGGACTTTCCCCAGGGCTTGAATCAAAATTTTGGGGGTCGGCATCTGGCCGAGGAAGGTGACATGGCATCCGATTGAGAACGGAAACAGCAGGTCGAAACTGCATCCGAACGCATGGGCCAGCGGAAGAAAGGAAAGGGTCCGTTCACCGGTTTTTACTCTGATATTGTTCCGGGCAAAGCGGACATTGGCGATCAGGCTGTTGTGAGGAAGCATGACGCCTTTGGAAAAACCTGAGGTTCCGGATGTATAAATAATTCCGGCCATTTCCTCGTTTGAAATCGGGGGCAATTCAAATTGATCGGGACTCAGGGAGCCGTGACAATTTTCAAGGAAAAACTCGTCGGCATTTCGGAGACCGCGCGAAAAATAGCGTTTGGACGAATGAAGCAATTCGAAATTTTTAAGCGAAAAGATTCCGCTGACGTTGGGCATTTTGGCTTCATCCATCTTCTCGTAGAAGTTATCGGAAACAAACAATAAGATGGAATCCGAATGATTGACGATATGATGAAAATCATCCGGGTGGAAATCCGACATAATGGGGACAATCACCGCGCCATAACTCACGGTTGCCAGGTAAACGAGGCCCCAGTTGGTGCAGTTTCGTCCCAGAAGGGCGATTTTGTCTCCGCGTTTCACATGGCCTTTTTCAAAGATATAATGGAGCCATAATATCTTTTGGGCCACCTGGCCATAGGTCATCACCGGTTCATTGTAATCGGAAAATGCGCCCAAATTCCAGTGACGTTTTATACTTTGTTCGATTGTTTTCACAAAATTTTCAGGTATCATCAAAAAATCTCCACTTGATGTTCAGCGGGCAGGATTGCCCCCTGTGTTTTTAAAGATATGTTTTTCTTTTTTTAGTTGATATAAGACGACGTTTTTGATAAGCACGTAAAACACGCGCACGCCGTCTTTCCATTTGATTTTTTTTCCTTCCTTGTAGGTTCGGCCGCGATAAGAAATCCCGACCTCACGAAGCCGCAGATTCTTGAGTCGGGAAAGTTTGAAGGTGATTTCGGGCTCAACGCCGAACCGTTTTTCATCCAGTTTTACCGGCTTGATGATGGACGCCCGGAACACCTTGTAACACGTTTCCATGTCCGAGAGTTTGAGGTGACTCATCATGTTGGAAAACGCCGTTAGCATTTTATTGCCGAGCGAATGCCAGAAGTGGAAGCCGGGGTGTGAGGCGGGCGTGATAAATCGCGACCCGTAAACCACATCCGCATCCCCGTTGAGAATGGGACCCAGCAGTTTCGGGTATTCGAACGGGTCGTATTCGAGGTCGGCATCCTGGATGAGGATAATATCCCCGGAAGCGTGATCGATGCCTCGGGCCACGCTGAATCCCTTGCCCATGTTTTTTTCGTTTCGGCTCACGTGCAGTTCGGGGTGTTGGTTCTTCAATTCCAACAGAATGGCGGGGGTTTGATCGCCGGAACAATCATCCACGATGATGATCTCCTTTTCCAGTTCCAGGGGGACGTCGAGCACGGTTTTCACCAGTTGGTTCAGGGTACGATCTTCATTAAATACCGGGATGACAATGCTTAATTTTTTGAAGGCGTTTTCATTGGCAATCATGTCAATATTCCTTTCGCTAATTAAATAACTTAAAGACGAATATCCCATCCTGTTGAAAGATGATATGGGGCTGCATATTTTTTAAAAATAGAATCATGCGTTTCCATTCCTCTTCGTTCAAGCGATGGTATTCCCGTTGGAGTCGGTTGAACTCGTTTAAATTAAAGATAATGTAAGCAATATTTTCGGCGGCCAGTCGGTCCACGATCGATTGAAACATCGTATCGATGTTTCCGGGCGCGTTGAGATACTTCTTTAATACCGGGTAATCGATGGCCGATGAGGCCACGTAAGGAATGTGCAAATAATAATTTCGGGCTTCGCCTTCGATAACGGCTTTCATCCCCGGTACCGTACTGCAGTTGACAAAATCGAATGCCGCGTATGCGGGAAACATGGCGTTTTTGTATTGTTCGGCCCCGCTTTTTCCGGAGAAGATCCGGTGGGATTGGTACAATTGTTCCTGGTTCCCCAGGGCAGTGATCACATTGAGTGCGATGATGATAAAGAAAAGAGACCGGACGAGGGTGCGATTGACCGATTTGAATTCGGTTTCATACACCAGGGTCAGGTACATCGACAGGAACACGAACGCAATGAACATAAAGCGGGTGCTGCCCGTAAAGAAACTGCCCACCAATAGCGTGAGGAGTGAAAACCATAACAACGGTCCTTTCTTGTGGATTCGGGTTCGGACGCCGGCGAGGAGAAAGAAGGGAAGGAAAGCCAGAAATTGGATTCCGGTCGTGCCGCCAAAGCCATGGTTTTGAAAGGATAATGCATAAGGAAGTTTCAGCCATTCCGGAGGGGAATGGATAATTTTCCCCACATCGGTTTGCATGACCTGGAACCGGGCATCGTCGAAGTGTTCCGATGGGAAGACATGCGAAAGAAAGGGAAATAGAGGATTGCCTGTGTACACGATATTTTTTATCAGGAGAGGAGTCATGACTGCGCCTGCCGCCAGAGCGAAGATCAGGAACGGTTTGAGTATTTTAAATGAAAACCGTTTATGTTTTCGTTCGTTGAAGAGGAATACGGTGATAAAAATGGCCAGGGCAAGGAGGTTGAAGTATTTCACGCCGATGGAAAATCCCCAGAAGAGACCGGCGAGGGGGATCTGTTTTTTTAAAAAGAAGCAGCAGCCCAGGAGGATGAAGAATGCGCCGATCAGGTCATTTTTCTCGGTAGACAGCAGGAAGATGCTCATGGGCATGGATAGGAGAAGCAGCAGGTACACGCCACGTTTTTGGATTCCGAAGGTATCTTCGGCAAAATCCACGGCAGCCAGGATAAAGATAGCTCCCAGTAGAAAATGAAAGAGGCGGGGAACGAGGTCTCCGGCCGATACAGCGGGGATCAGCGCGATTTCGTAATAGATGGATGTATTCGCGTAAAGAAAGTTCGGGGTAGCGGTAAATCCCCCGTGTAGCAGGTAGAGGTTGGGGATGCCCAGATGGTAGACCAGTGAATCGTAAAAGGTGGAAGGCAGCACGGCGTAGATAAATGGCAGAAAAAATGCCGGGTATTCAATGATGGGTCGGTGAAAGAACTTCCGGACTGTTTTTAGCATATGGTGCGACGCGTCTCTGTTTCGTTTCAGGATGAACAGAAGTAGCGGGAGCGGCAGGAGGACGAAGAGTGTGATCAGGGTTGGGGTGAGAAGTTTAAAAAAGCATGCCATAAAAAAGAAAAAGGTGGTAATGATCAAACCGATCCCAATGGCGGTCGGAAATTCGATTTTTTTTTTATGTATTTGGGGGATGAACCGGTAAAGAAAAAGGAAGCCGTATGAGAAGATAACCGTTATCAGAAGGAGCGCTTTGAAGAGGGGGAGCACAATGGTTCCGATATATTTGGGAAGAATAGCGAGAAGAGTGATCAGGATGGCGGCACCCATCAGCAGGTATATAGCCTTTTGGTTTGGTTTCACAATTTCGTTATTCATTCGTTAATGTATCATTATACATTAACTCCGAAAAAAAAAAAAGTACACGAGACGATGCCCCATGTTGGGCTCTCCCTTTCCGAAGTTGGTCATTCCTCTGGCATTGGTGGTGCGTGCTCTCCCACTGGTTGGTCGTTCCATCTCACGCGTTAGCAGTTTCCGGTCACAGGGTTGATGGTTTCAGATCACTCGTTGACGGTTTCAGGTCACATGATTGTTGGTTTCAGGTCACTCGTTAGCGGTAAAAGGTCACAGGGTTGATGATTACAGGTCACTCGTTGACGGTTCAAGGTCACAGGATTGGTGGTTACAGGTCACTCGTTAGCGGTTTCCGGTCACATGATTGATGATTTCAGGTCACGCGTTAGCGGTTTCCGGTCACATGATTGGTGGTTTCAGATCACGCGTTAGCGGTTTCCGGTCACATGATTGATGGTTACAGGTCACGCGTTAGCGGTAAAAGGTCACAGGGTTGATGATTACAGGTCACTCGTTGACGGTTCAAGGTCACAGGATTGATGATTTCAGATCACTCGTTGACGGTTCAAGGTCACAGGATTGGTGGTTACAGGTCACTCGTTGACGGTTCAAGGTTACAGGATTGGTGGTTTCAGATCACTCGTTGACGGTTCAAGGTCACAGGGTTGATGGTTACAGATCACTCGTTGACGGTTCAAGGTCACAGGATTGGTGGTTACAGGTCAAAAGTTTTATTTCGTAGGGGCAGATCTGCGTATCTGCCCAGGTGTTCGGTATGCGGTTTTTGATGATTGGGGCGCATACATAGATGCGCCCTACGGAATTTTCCAAATCACGGCGCAAAGCGTCGTTTCTCAACTTCTTACCTTCTCAATCTTCTGCTTTAAACCGGTTACCGGCAACTTCCTGCGGGAGGAGGGGGACGGTTTCCGGTCAATTTCATGGGAGCCTATAAAAATTTTTGTGAGAGATGCTTACCTAGTGCTAATCTCTGTGTATTATGATAGAATGATGACTTGAAATCAGGAAAAGAATGACAGAGATATTGAGTACAAGAATCGATCGAATATTTTTAATTGGTCAATTGCAGATGCCACCAGATTTAGCAAAGGTAAATTCCGGTCACAAAAGAAGGTAAATGGCCTACAAGAAAAAAATGATTGAAGTCGCGTTGCCGTTGGAAGTACCGTCACCAGGATGCATTCATGCCGACCATTTTTGACAATATCGATGCTCATCTTTTTAAAGGCCTGGAAATTACATTACAGTCCTCCAAAAGGGCCGACTTCTGCGTCGGTTATTTTAATTTGCGGGGCTGGAGGCTTTTGGATTCCTATATTGAAGAATGGCCCGGCTCGGATTCCGAATGCTGCCGCCTCCTGGTGGGAATGCAAAAACTCCCACACGATATATTGCGTGAAGACCTTGGTCGCCAGGCCGAGAGACATCACCCGGAGAACCAAGACAACGAAACGGCCATGCGTATTAAAACACAATTGGCGGAACAATTCCGCCAACAGTTGATTATGGGTTCGCCGTCAAACGAAGACGAAGCCGGCCTCCGAAAGTTGGCCGCTCAGCTTATGGCGAAAAAAGTAAAGGTAAAACTATATTTACGCCATCCCTTGCATGCCAAATTGTACTTATTATTCCGCAAGGATGATCCCAATCTAAAATCCGTGGCTTTCCTGGGCAGCAGCAATCTCACTTTCTCCGGGCTCTCCAACCAGGGCGAGCTCAATGTCGATATCCTGGAACAGGACGCCTGCCAAAAACTGGAACAATGGTTTAATGCCCGCTGGAACGATGATTTATGCCTGGATATCTCGGCCGAACTGGTTGATATTATTAATGATAGTTGGGCCAGGGCTGAATTGATTCCCCCGTATTATATTTACCTGAAAATGGTTTACCATTTATCGCAAGAGGCCCGTTCCGGGATATCCGAATTTACTATTCCCGAAATCTTCGAGAATAAACTCTTCGACTTTCAAACGGCGGCGGTTAAGATCGCCGCCCATCATCTGAATAAGAGAAACGGCGTTCTGATCGGTGATGTGGTGGGCCTGGGGAAAACCCTCATGGCCACTGCCCTGGCGCGTATTTTCGATGAAAATTTTGGCCTGGAATCCCTTATCTTATGCCCCAAGAACCTGGAACCCATGTGGCTGGATTACTGGGAAGAGTATGGTTTACGCGGCAGAGTGCTGCCGGTGAGCCGTGCGATCCGGGAATTGCCGAAGCTGCGGCGTTACCGCCTGGTCATTATCGATGAGAGTCATAATCTGCGAAACCGGGAAGGTAAACGGTACCGGGCCATCCAGGAATATATCAAAGCCAACGATTGCAAAGTGATCTTACTTTCGGCAACGCCCTATAATAAAAATTACCGCGATCTATCCAACCAATTAGGTTTATTCATCGAGGAGGACCGCGACCTGGGGATTCGCCCTGAAAAATTAATCAAAAGCATCGGCGTCCAGGAATTCGAGCAGCGGCATCAATGCCTTACCCGTTCACTGGCGGCTTTTGAACAAAGCGAAGAACCCGATGATTGGCGCGATTTAATGCGCCTTTTCCTGGTACGCCGCACCCGCGGTTTTATTAAAACCAATTACGCCAAGAGCGATTCCAAAAGCGGCCGTAAATACCTGGCTTTCGATGACGGCACCAAAGCCTTTTTCCCTGACAGGACACCCAAAACGCTCACCTTTCCTATGGATGAAAATAACCCGGACGCCCCCTATGCAAAACTCTTTTCCGAAGCCGTGGTGGATACCATTAATAACCTGAAACTGCCGCGCTACGGATTCGGCAATTATATTTCGTCTGCTCCGCCGGAGCCGCCCACGGCCGACGAAGCCAAATTGCTGCAAAATCTTTCCCGGGCCGGGAAGCGCTTGATGGGGTTTTGCCGCGTTGGACTTTTTAAAAGACTTGAAAGCAGCGGTTCGGCGTTTCTGCAATCGGTCGAACGTCATATTCTCCGCAACCATGTTTTTTTGCATGCCCTGCAAACGTCTCAAAAGTTGCCACTGGGAACACAAGACCCGGCGTATTTCGATACCCATAACTTCGACGGCGACCTGGAAAACACCGCCGGTACGATTTCCGATAATGACGCCCCCGATAACGCGGGGGATATAACCGACGCCCGGCCTTCATCATCCGCGCTTCGTACCGAAGCCGAGTTCAAGGCTCTCGCCGCCGAAGTTTATCAACTCTATGCCAAAAAGTTTCATAAACGTTTCAAATGGCTCTCGCCCCGCCTTTTTAAACCGGGTTTGCAAAAAGACCTGGAAGATGATTCCAACGCCTTATTACATGTGTTACAGTTTTGTGGGGAGTGGGACCCAGCGGCAGATTCCAAATTAAACGCGTTATATGAGTTGGTGGCACAACGGCATAACGGGGAAAAAGTCATTGTTTTTTCTCAATTTGCGGATACGGTTCGTTATATTGAACGTCGTTTGCTGGAATTGGGCCTGGAAAATATCGCCGGGGTTACCGGCGATGTGGATAATCCCACCGAGTTTGCCTGGCGGCTTAGCCCGGTAAGTAACCACAAACGCGGAACTGTTCCTCCGGAACAAGAACTGCGCGTGCTTATTTCCACCGATGTACTGAGCGAGGGGCAGAACTTGCAGGACTGCGCCATTGTAGTCAATTACGATCTTCCCTGGGCCATTATTCGGCTGATTCAACGGGCCGGCCGCGTGGACCGTATCGGGCAGAAGTCCGAAGTCATCACGTGCTATTCGTTTCTGCCGGCCGAAGGGGTGGAGCGTATTATTAAATTACGTGAAAGGGTGCTGCGCCGATTACGGGAAAACGCCGAAGTGGTAGGCGCGGACGAATCCTTTTTTGAAGAAGGCATGGATAAGCAAAAGGTTCTCGATCTCTATCATGAGAAAGCGGGTATTCTGGACGATGAAGACGATAAGGAAGTGGACCTGGCGTCGCAGGCTTATGAGATATGGAAAGTTTCAACCGAAGCGAATCCAAAATTAAAGGAGCTCATTCCCGCCTACCCGGATGTGGTTTTCTCTTCCCGGCATCATGTTCCCGGCCCGGCCAATCCCGAAGGGGTATTGGTTTTCTTGCGGACTTCCGAGGGCAATGATGCATTGGCTTATATCGATAAAAACGGTGCCAGTTTTACCGAGTCCCAGTTTGATATATTAAAGGCCGCTGCCTGTTCCCTGGACACCCCGGCCCAACCGCATCACGAGAAACACCATGAATTGGTACAAGAGGCGCTAAAACATGTGGCCCGTGAAGAAAAAAGAATCGGCGGCCACCTGGGGCGTAAGAGTGGGCCGCGCTACAGGGTTTACACCCGCTTGAAAAAATATGAAGAGGCAATGAAGGGGTCTTTATTCGAACAGGCGGAATTACCCAAAGCCCTTGACCGGATTTATCGTTATCCCCTCAAACAGGCGGCCATAGATATGCTGAATATTCAATTAAAAAGCGGCGTGGATGACCGGCGCTTGGCTGAACTGGTCATCGCCTTATTTGAAGAAGACCGTTTATGTATGGGTGAAACCGATTCGGCCTTACAGGAACCGCGCATCATCTGCTCAATTGGGCTTTTCGACGGAGAAAAATAAATATGAGCATCGATACCAATACGATTCGTCTGTACCTGGAAGCCTTCGATTTTAAAAACTTAATGATTAAACTGGGGTGGGATTATTGTGATATCAGGCCCCTGGTGATCCCGGTAAACGGGAATGACTACCGTTTGGAGGCCGTCGCTGAAAAACGCGGGCTCGTGCTGTTGATTTGCGGACCCGGCCCCGATAGCCGCATCCCGGATAATTCCATTCGTCGAAAGATGGAACACCAGGTGACCGCAACCTATCACGAGCATATGATTATTTTCGTGGACGCCGGGAAAACCACCCAGGTATGGCAGTGGGTAAAGAGGGAACCGCATCAAACCCCTGTATGCCGGGAAAGCCGTTTCCAGGTCGGCCAAACCGGGGAAGCATTGATCCAAAAATTGCTGAAAATCGATTTCGATTTAAAGGAAGAGCCCTCCCTGGATATCATTACCGTTACCAACCGGGCCAGGAAAGCATTTGACGTGGAAAGTGTCACCAAACGCTTCTATGACCGGTTTAAAAAGGAGCACAGCGCTTTCCTTGAGTTTATCGACGGCATTGACCCCATTATCCATAAAAGCGACCGTGAGTGGTATGCGTCATTGATGTTGAACCGCATGATGTTTATTTATTTTATCCAGAAAAAGAGGTTTCTCGATGGGGATGCCGATTACCTGAAAAACCGGTTGCGCATGATGCGGGAGAGAAATGACAACGGCAGGTTCCATGAATTTTACCGGCTTTTCCTCTTGAGGCTTTTCCATGAAGGGCTGGGCCAACCGGAATCCGAACGGAAACCGGAACTGGCGGAACTCCTGGGTAAGGTCCCTTACCTCAATGGCGGGTTATTCGACGTCCATTCATTGGAGCGTCAGTACCCGGATATAAAAATCCCGGATGAGGCGTTCGAGAGTGTTTTTAAGTTTTTCGACGATTACACCTGGCATCTGGATGAGCGTCCGCTGAGGTTGGATAATGAAATAAATCCCGATGTGTTGGGGTATATATTTGAAAAGTATATCAACCAGAAAGAGATGGGCGCGTATTACACAAAGGAGGATATCACCGGTTACATCAGCCGCAATACCATTATACCATATCTTTTCAATGCGGCCGAAAGGGAATGCAAGGCCGCATTCGAACCGGGAGGCCCGGTGTGGGGGTTGTTGAAAGAAGACCCGGATCGTTATATCTATGAAGCAGTACGCAAAGGCGTTGATGAGGAACTGCCCGCTGATATCGCACGGGGGCTGGATGACGTATCCCTGCGCGGCGATTGGAATAAACCCGCGGCCGAAAACTATGCGTTGCCGACAGAAACCTGGCGCGAGCATGTGGCCCGGCGGAAGCGCTGTCTCGAATTAAGAGACCGGTTGAAATCCGGTAAAGTTACGAATATTAACGACCTTATTACATATAATCTTGATATCTCCCAATTTGCGCAAGATGTCATCGAAAACTGTGAAAGTCCGGAATTACTGCGTGCGTTTTGGGTCGCCATCGCCGGGAGGATACCCGAGAAATCCAACCAGGAATTCCGTCATGGGATATCCATACTGGACCCCACCTGCGGTTCCGGCGCGTTTTTGTTTGCCGCGTTAAACATTCTTGAACCGCTTTACGAAGCGTGCCTGGAGCAGATGCGCCAAGTGGTTTTCAAACTGGAGCCGGACAGTAAAAAATACCAGGATTTCGGTGCCATCCTGGCGCAAATCGATGGGCATCCCAATGAGCGGTATTTTGTTCTCAAGTCGATCATTATCAACAATCTCTATGGCGTGGACATCATGCCCGAAGCCGTGGAAATATGTAAACTGCGGCTTTTTCTCAAGCTGGTAGCGCAGGTGGACAGCGTGGAGCATATTGAGCCGCTCCCGGATATTGATTTCAATATCAGGGCGGGGAATACGCTCGTGGGGTTTGCGAGTTATGAAGAAACAGAAAATACCATAAAAAATAAATTGAAATACGATAACGCTTTTGAGCGAATCGAAGAGAATGCGCAAATGTCAGACCGTGCGTTCCAGCGTTTCCGGGAGGCGCAGACCCGGCATGGCATGACCGTCACCGGCGCCAAGGCCGATCTCAGGAATCGGCTTGAAAAGTTGCATGATGAGCTTGATCTTTATCTGGCCGGAGATTATGGTGTGGATGTGGGTAAACCCGGAATATTTGAAAAATGGCGTTCATCTAACCGGCCATTCCATTGGTTTGTAGAGTTTTATGGAATTTTGAAAAACGGAGGATTTGATATAATAATAGGTAACCCGCCTTATATCGAATTTACAGAAATAAAGCAGGAATATCAAATTAAAGATTTTGAAACATTATCTTGTAGTAATTTATATGCATTTGTCATTGAAAGATGTTTTAAACTCAGGCATGTATCTACATTGATTGGAATGATTGTTCCATTGAGCACTTTTAGTACAGACAGGATGATTCCTTTGATAAAATCCATAAAAAAAAATTCATCAAGTTTGTATATATCAAATTTTAGTTGGCGGCCAGGTAAATTATTTGATGGGGTTAACTTGCAATTATCAATAATGCTTTCAAGCAAAGGCAGTGAAGTAACTCATATTAAATCGAGTCGATATATCTTATGGTCATCTGAGTTACGACCTTACGTATTTCAAAATTTAGAATATGCAAATGTTACAGATAATAGGAATCAAGGATGCATACCAAAGATTGGCTCCATTATCGCTAATTCAATTTTGCAAAAACTTAGATTAAAAAATAAAGAAATTGGTACATGTTTCCAAAGTATTTCTAGCAACCTTGTTTTCTACAGAAGGGGTGGCCTTTATTGGAAAGTATTTGTTGATTTTGAGACCAAATCAAGCGAAGAAAAGATTATTAAATTGTTTCCAGAAATAGACAAATATTCGATAATAGCCGCTCTGAGCAGTAATCTCTGGTGGTGGTATTATACAATTACCTCAGATTGTCGCCATTTGGGAAATCGTGATATTAGAACCTTCACCTTCGATCCGCGCGAAATGGACATTGAGAAACAAAACTTACTTTCAGAATTAGGAAAAGAGTATGTACTCGATTTGAAATGCAATGCTGAAAAAACAGTAAGAATTTATAAAGCGAAAAAACATGTTGAATGTTTATCTTTTTCTGTTAATAAATCAAAACATATAATTGATAAAATAGATAAATTGCTTTCTTTATACTTTGGTTTCACCGCTGAGGAGTTGGATTTCATCATTAACTATGATATCAAATATCGAATGGGAACAGATTCGTTAGAAGGGGCCGGAGTGGTTGATGAAGAGGATTGATAAAAACGATCCCTCTTATCCCGCCAACCTTTCCATACTAACCGGCAAAGAATCCCTCCAAACCCTTCATGCCATCGGAGACATCTCTATTCTCAGGAACCCCCTGTCTGCCCTTTTTTGCTCTGTCCGCTGCCCCGCCGAAATAATCCTCAAGACCTACGACCTCATACGGGACCTTCGCGATTCCGGCGTGATCTTCATCGGCGGATTCCATTCGCCCATTGAAAAAGATTGCCTCGAAATTCTCCTGCGCGGCTGCCAACCCATTGTCATTTGCCCCGCAAAAAGCATCGACAAAATGCGCATCCCCGGCAACTGGGCGCCCCTGATCGACAACGGCAGACTCCTCATTCTTTCCCCTTTTGTTCCCCGGCAAAAGCACATCACCAGCGAACGCGCCCAATACCGTAACCTTTTTGTTGCGGCCCTGGCAAAAGAGATATACATTTTTCATGCCGCAAACGGCAGTAAAACCAGGGACCTGTTTCGGCAAGTCCTGACCTGGGGAAAACCGGTGCACACTTTTAATCACCCCGTAAATGGGAATTTAATTGATGCCGGAGCCCAAGCGATAGGATAGCAAAAGAAGAGCCAATCAATCCGCCATGGCAATGACGGCTTCAATCACCCGCTTGGTCTCTTCAATATCCCGAACCTGAATGCATTCCACCCCGGTGGTTTTGGCCGGATCGGGGAACCAGGCTCGGTGCATTCAAACGTTCAAGTACAGTACTTTGGTTTAAAGCACGAATGAGAGAACATTTGTTCTTTTTTTTCCTTTCTCAACGAGCTATTGTCAATTGACATCCGGTAAAAAATACGTTATATTTATCTGAGAAGGAGTAGTCGAATGTATTTGGCACCGCTTAATTATGACCGGTTTTTCAAGAGAGTCTTTTCAGACCTTAATATCGCCAAAGCGTTCTTGGAAGATTTCCTGGATGTCCCGATCGAGGAAATAAAAAAACTCGAGAATGAAAACCGACTGACGGACGATGCAACCTCCGTCGAGTTTGATTTCCGCTGTAAAATAAAAGGATCTTATGTCATTATCGATATGCAGCAGTGGTATAAGCGAGACATTGGCAAACGGTTTTATCTTTACCATACGGTAA
>JBLMYT010000055.1:0-116183 GCA_050258455.1 Candidatus Omnitrophota bacterium
CGGAGAAAACGTCGAAGAATTTTCGCACGTTTTCGGCTGCAAAGAGTTTTAATTCGGCCAGGGCCTGGAACACGGCTGCAACGCCCATGGCGCCGAAGAGGTATTTGGAATTGGCTTTGGCTGTGCGGGCCGCTTTGTGAATCTGAGCGGCTGCCACCGATTCGGGAAACTTCAGTTCCTGGTCTTCCACCAATACTCGACGCAGGAGGGCGACGAATAAAATACCCATGGTGCCGCCGGCCCACAGAATAATCGTGGAGGTCACATAATGACCGACCGTGAAGAACGGTTTCCAGATACCGCCAATAAAGAAAGCAGGCAGGGTAAAGATAGCGCCTGCGGCCAATGATTCACCCATCGAACCGACTGTTCGGGCAAAGTTTTCTTCAAGAATCGTCCCTTTCATCGATTTCAAGATGGCCATGCCGATAACGGCGGCGGGATAGGTAGCTGCGATTGTCATGCCTGCGCGTAAACCCAGATATGCATTGGCTGCGCCGAGCAAGACCGACATGAATAGTCCGATAATCAGCGCCCGGAATGTGAATTCCAACATATTGGTTTCGGCTGAAACAAACGGAATAAACTTTTTTTGATCTGACATGATATCTCCTTTTTCTATGTAAGAAAGAAAATTAAAGTACGATTTTAATCCAAATGGAATTTAAATTCAATAGGTTAGCCCAACTCTTTCGGCTCAACGATTTGGTGAAAGGTCCATAGGGGCAGTTCGCCATTCCGGGTTTCAAAGCGGGGGAGTGTTTTTTTGCGGAACCGTCGTTTCCAGCCATTCGTCTGGCATCGCAGTTCCAGTAAATAGGTTTGGCCCTGGGATTCGGGGATCGGGGGAAAGAGCAGCGATAATTTTTTTCCTGCCCGGGAGATGACCATGTTCAGGGCAACCGGGTCGCCGGGTGATGAGCCGCGCCGCAACGTAATATTGATGTTGTGGTCTCCCCCGTTCTGAAGTCCGACATCGATGCGGTACAGGTTATCAAACGGTGAAAACACCGTGGTTTGCGTACTCCCGTAGGCATAATCGATCGCGTCCTTACCGGGTTGCGGGCTTTTGGGAAATTTCCCCAAAACGATCCATTTACTCACCGATGGGTCCCAAAACAGAGGGTCCAGGCTTCGCGAGATTTCGGAGAGTTCCGGGGGTAGGGTTTCGACAAATTTTCCGGCTTCCCGGGTATGGGCAAACAATAACAGATTTTCGCATTCCGACACATTATCGACCCGCATCCGGTAGTCGTCCGGGACGATATCTTCGTTGGATTTGACGGAAATGGAACCATTGGCGGTTGCAATGAGGCAATTTTGGGGAATCCCTGCCATTTTGGATTTTTTAAATATCTTTCGTCCCAGGGATTCGAGTTGGGAAAAATTCATCTCGTTGATATGGTGTTGATTTTCGTTTTTGGATGGATCCGGGGAGAACAGTTCCTGGTTGGGGGTGGTAATGATGCAAAAGTTTCCGTATCGGAGTACTCGGCGGATTTCTTTCATAAATTCAAGGGGGTTGCGGATATGTTCGATCGCCTGGGAGCTGAACACCAGGTCGAACGATTGGTCGTCGAAGGGGAATGGGGCATTGCAATCCATTTGAACGTAGCGGAGATTGGGGTGGGAGTAATTTCGGCGGGCGTAATCCACCACCAGGGAATCGCAATCGGCGGCGACCACTTCCGAAGCACCGAAGCTGGCCAGAAAATGGGAACCGTAGCCCACGCCGCAGCCCAGGTCCAGGATTTTTTTCCCGTAGGCGCAACGCAGGGCATGTTTGTAGGAGGCCATGTGTCCCAGGTGCATGGCGGCATTGTAGGGGTCGACCAGGGGCACGTACCGTTCCCCCTGATTGGAAATTTCATTAATATCTTCGACACAGGCAAAAGGGCCGTTATACATTCGATTTTACTCCAAATTACTCATAAATCCCAAATATCTTATTTGAACCGGGCATTTTCAAACATGCGACTGTTAATTATACAATTCTCACGTGGGAATTACAACCCTCAAAATAAGGGAAAGATATTGATCAATTCCAAATCAATGATCGATCAAAAAAAGGAGTATGTCGCTGATGCAGCCCCAAACGGAAAGGTCATACCTCCCACTGTCTTATAACATCCATTTCCAATAAGGAATTACCAAAATCCGAGTCGAAGAGTCTTCGAGAATGATTTTTTTTATGTTATCTTTCATGGTATACCCGACCAAAATTACCCATTTCTTTCCTATTATACCAGGAAAGATAAAGGAATTCAAATGTTTCTGAGAATCGGAAGCAATTCGCATTTTGTCCCCAACACGAAAAACCACATCGAACACGCGGGCAGACACGCGGGTCTGCCCCTACAGAAATTAAACCCAATTATTGGCTTTATATCGCACGGGATCGTTCGGAACTTTTCCGTAGGGGCGCACCCATGTGTGCGCCCGCATTCTGTTCATGTACCTCTGCCTTTTCCAAAATGAGAATTGCTGGAGAATCGGGGAGGGGAGTTGAATTAAAACGACTTAGAGGAATCGGGGGCGACAACCCAAAAAAACATTATTCATTGTTGATTATCACTCGATTTTCCTGTATCATTAAGTCTATAGTTTAATTTAAGGAGATATTAAAACATGAGTTGTAACTATGCGTTTTCCAAAGTTTCCAACCGTATCGTCAAATCCGAAATTCGTGAAATTTTAAAACTGACCCGAAAGCCGGGCATCATTTCCTTCGGCGGCGGATTACCCGACGCGTCCCTCTTCCCGATCGCGGATATTACCGAAATTACAAAAGAGGTCCTGGAAAAGAAAAGTTACCTGGCACTCCAATACGGCCCGACTCAGGGCGAGGCCGAAATGCTGGAAGCGATCACCGAACATATGGCCAGCTTTGGTGAAACCGTCTCAAGTGAACAATTATGTATGACGTCTTCTTCTCAACAAGGCCTTGATTTGGTTTCACTCCTGTTTATCGATGAAGAATCCCCGGTGATTATGGAATTACCGTCTTACCTGGGCGGGATCCAGGCCTTTCGCCGCTGCGGAGCCGAAATGATCGGTGTTCCCATGGACGACGAAGGCATGGAAATCGATAAACTCGAAGCCACCTTGAACGATCTGGAGAAAAAAGGTCAAAAACCCCGCTTTATCTACACGATCCCCGATTTCCAGAACCCGTCCGGAGTGACCATGAGCCTGGAACGCCGAAAAAAACTCTTAAGTATCGCTCGAGAAAGAGGGATCCTGATTATCGAAGATTCTCCCTACCGCGAACTGACCTTTACCGGCGAATATCTCCCCAGCCTCTGGATGCTTTCCGAAGGCCAGGGCGTGTTAATGCTCAAAACCTTCTCCAAAGTCCTGTTCCCCGGTATGCGAATGGGATGGGTCGTTGCCGATAAATGCCTGATCGAAAAAATCGAAATGCTCAAACAATCCGTTGACCTGTGTACGCCGTCATTCAACCAATATATTTTGGCCTCTTATATCAAAAGAGGAAAAATGAAGGAAACGATCCTCAAGGCCGTCGAATGTTACAAACCCAAATCCGCGGCCATGCTCCACGCATTGGATAAGTTTATGCCCAAAGAAGTGACCTGGTCCAAACCCTCCGGCGGGATGTTCCTCTGGGTCAAACTCCCGGAACATATCGATACCTTCAATATTTTAATGAAAGCCATCGAACACAATGTGGCCTATGTGATCGGCCGCCCGTTCCACTGCGATAATTCGGGTGGAAATACCCTGCGTTTGAATTATTCATTCCCTTCCATTCCGGATATTGAAAAAGGAATCGAAATGCTCGCCACCGCAATTAAGGAAGTGTTATAAACGGAATGATTCCCATTGAAACAGCGGAAAATATTCTAAATACAATCTCCTGTCATCCTGAGGTCGAAGCGATTCCATTGATGGAGTCCCTGGGGCGCATACTGGCGCAAGATATTGTTTCCCGCATCAGTATGCCCCCTTTCGATAAATCCGCGATGGATGGTTACGCGATTCGCTCCGACGATCCGTCTCCTGCCTTCAACGTGGTGGAAGTCATTGCTGCCGGATCGGTTCCCACGCAAACGATCGAGACCGGTCAATGCGCCAAAATTATGACCGGCGCCATGCTTCCCCACGGCGCAGACAGGGTCGTTAAAGTCGAAGTGACCGAAGAGACGGATGGGGTGATGACGATTACCGGCAAGGATCCCCATTCCAATATCTGTTACCTCGGCGAAGATATCAAACCCGGCGACCTCATCCTGTCCAAAGGGCATCGCATTCGCCCTCAGGAAGTCGGTATCATCGCGTCCATGGGATTGACGCAGGTGACGGTTTACCAAAAGCCACGGGTGGGACTTGTCACCACCGGTTCGGAAATCGTTGAACCGGGTTCGGAGCTTCAAACCGGTCAGATCTATAACTCCAATGCGTATTCGATTGGCGCTCAGGTGCTTCAGGCCGGAGCTTCGATTACGTATGCCGGCATTGTGGGCGATGATCCGGAAATGATTCGTCGCACCCTGGATGACCTTCTCTCTCAAAATCAGATGGTCCTGATTTCCGGCGGCGTGTCCATGGGGGACTATGACTTTGTCCCCCGCATTCTCAAGGAACTCGGGGTTCAACTCTACTTCGATAAGGTCGCCATTCAACCCGGAAAACCCACTGTATTCGGGACCCGCGGTGAGACGTTTGTTTTTGGTATGCCGGGAAACCCTGTTTCCACGTTTATTGTGTTTGAAGTGTTTGTGAAGCGCCTGCTCTGTAAACTGATGGGGGTAGACTATACCCCGATGATTCTGAAAGGAATCATGAAAAAGGATTTCCATCGAAAACGGGCGGAGCGGACCGCTTATATTCCGGTGACATACGACAATGAAGGCGTTGTCGATACATTGGAGTATCATGGCTCGGCGCATTTGAATGCGCTCTCGCCTGCCAATGCCCTGTTAAAAGTCCCCACCGGCGTTTATCATATCTCCAAAGGTAGTACGGTGTATGTTCGACAGGTTTGACCGAGCGATTACCTATCTTCGAATCTCTGTCACCGACCGTTGTAACCTTCGGTGTACGTATTGCATGCCGGAGGAAGGGGTGATTTCGAAAGGCCACAGCGATATCCTTCCGTATGAAAAAATCGTTGATGTTGGACGGGAAGCCGTATCATTGGGGATTAAAAAAATCCGCCTAACCGGTGGTGAACCATTGGTAAGAAAAGGGATCCTGAGTCTGGTGGAACAATTGAAACAACTTTCCGGCCTTGAAGAATTAACCCTGACCACCAATGGTGTTCTTCTGGGAAAAATGGCTCAATCGTTAAAGGATGCGGGTATCGATCGGATCAATATTTCTTTGGATACCCTGATCCCGCATAAATATCACCAACTGACCCGGATCGGAAACATCGACGATGTTCTTCAAGGAATCGCGGCAGCCATTCGCGCGGGTTTCAAAAACACCAAAATCAATATGGTATTGATTCCGGGGTTCAATGATGATGAAGTGGAACGCATGCAGGAATTTTGTCATCAAGACGGACTCACTCTTCAACGCATCAATCATTATGTGTTGGAAAATATCTCCAGTATCGATCGTCATTATGCGGCGGAGCGACCGTTGGCGTGTCGGTTTTGTAACCGAATTCGGTTAACCGCAGATGGAAAGCTCAAACCCTGTTTGTTTTCCGGGCTGGAGATTCCGTTAGACTTCACGAACCTTCGAGAGTCAATCATCCGCGCCATTCAATCCAAACCCGAAGCCGGGGTTTCCAATCCCGGAGGAAAGAATTGGCAGATCGGAGGATGAATGCTTGCCTCTGGCGGCCTACTTTTTTGAAAAAAAGTAGGCAAATAACTTCTAATGGGCGTCCCCCATCTTTCCCAATATGATTATCAAGTCTTGTTTTGCGACATTTCCCTTCTCGTTTGTTGTTATAACCTAAGCTTTTTTTCTAAATTATATCGGCCAACGTGATGCTGTGATGGAAATAAGCGGTTTTTTTTAAACCTTCATCCGGTCCATAAAGACTAATCAAGGCTTTCTCCATCGTATAACCCGGAGGGATGTCAAGTAAACGGCATTTGCGCTCCATTTCCGGGATGATTTCACGCGTAATGGGTTTATCCCGGTATTTGATTTCACAAACGGTGATGACTCGGTCGGCCCGTTGATATAATAGGTCTACCTGGAACTTTTGATCGTCTTTTCCAAAATGTGGGGCAGCCGACAAAACGATATCCCGGAAACCCATCCGTTGGGCCAACAGCCCGGAATGTCGCAGGCAAAACCGTTCAAATGCAACTCCCATCCATATATCGAAACTATCCCCAACCAGGGTCTCGAATAGACGATCCGAGTCACCTTCAGCGATGGTCACCCGGTGGGGTTCAATGTACTTAAAATAAAAAGACATAAACTCATCGAACAACACATATTTCCTGAATTTGGATTTAAAACCTCTACCGAATGGGATAAAGGAACGGATAATCTCGGCTTGTTCGAGGTTGTTTAAATAAAATTTCAAGCCGCCCCCGGAAGATAGGCCGACTTTGCGGCTGATCTCTTCCAATGAAAAAATCCCGGTTTTCAAAAGTTCAACGATTTTTTTATAGATTTGAGTTTCCCGGAATTGGCTATAAAATAAACGTTCCACTTCATTTACCAGGGTACCATGTGGTGAAAAGCATAAACGGTTTACATTTTGATTAAATGAACGGTCCAGGTTGATTTCTTCGAGGTATTTAGGTACTCCGCCGAATACCATCAGGTATTTGAGGATTTCTTCTTTACTTCGTTTCCCATGAAATAACAGGGCTGCCTCATCAGCCGGGAGACTTTTTAAAAGAATTTCCAGGTTTATTCGCCCGTAAAGGGCATTGGATTTGAGCACTTTGCGGGTCATAAAAGAAGCCACAGAGCCGCATAGAATCAACATGACCTGTTTATCTTTCCATTGGTTATCCCAATAATATTTCAGAAGGCTAACCAGTTTTGTCCGGCCCGCAGCCATCCATTGTAATTCATCGAAAAAAATAATCGTTTTTTCAGTCCCATTTTTTACGGTGATCACTCGGTTGGTAATATAAGAAAATACTTGTTCCCAGTCTTTAAATTTAACATTGTCCAGTAATTGATCGCCGGTATGTTTTCGTAGGGTCGAAGTAAAATGGCGAATCTGGTTTTGTGTTGTTTCGCCTTCTATGGCTTCAAAAGGGAAAAAATAAGATTTTCCCTGGCCGAAATGATTAACCAAACTGCTTTTTCCGATACGGCGTCGGCCGTAAATCACAACTAATTCACTTTTAGTTGAGTGATAAGCATCTTCTAATAATTTCAACTCTTTCTTGCGGCCAATAAACATAATAATCACTCCTATAAAAAATCCGCTAACAAAACAATTTTACAATTGTTAGCGGATTTTGTCAACGAGCGTTAAATTCTTCGGCTTTGTAAGTTTTCGGCTGTCGGTCCAATGTTTGTTGAAAAGTAAGACTTGAGCCCAAATTTTTTTGGTAAAGCCTTATTTGTCAGCGGCCGCATTGAATATGGGTTGACCATTGATGCCTTATTTCATCAGATGATGAAACGCGCCAATTAGACAAGATGGGGACGGTGCTTGACAGTGTGACAGTAGATGGGAGTGAGAAGGGCGCTTTTTACTTATACGGGCTCGTTCTAACAAATAAGGCATCAATGGTGAAACCATGTTTGAATCGCCTGCTGACAAAGAATGCTGCTTTACCGATCTCCTTGAGCGAGTTTGCTAAAAGACGGAACGATTTAAAAATACAGTTGAAGGGGCCAACTCTATGAGCGTACGAAAATAAGATTAGCGGGAATGACAGGTAAACTGTCACACTGTCAAGCACCGTCCCCATTTTCCCCGCGTGTCTGCTTGTGTGTTCGATGTGGTTTTCCTGTTGGGAACAAGTGGAAGGGAAGGCGGGGACGGTGGGTCAGAGGCGTATGCGGTAATGATGACTAACTGGATATGGAGAGAAATGGGACTGGAAGACTCAATCGCAATCAGAGCGTCTCAATATCCTCGATTGGAAGTCCGGTGGCTTGAGAAATCTTATCATTACTTAAATTTTGGAGTTTGAGATTACGTGCAATATTGCGTTTTTCTTCCAGTTTGCCTTCTTCTCTTCCTTTTTCTATCCCTTTTTCTATCCCTTCTTCTATCCCTTCTTCATATGAACTACGATCAAACTGAACCACTTCAAACCAGTATTTTCTTTCTTGTTCAATATATTCGAGGTCATTCTTTTTTAATTTACGTTTCTCCAATCGTCGAATGATTTCTTTAAACAGCAAATCATCCTTATATTCATCAAAATCCGATTGAGCATTGTCTTCATTTCTGGACTTCTCCGCAAACGTAAACCAGCGTTTATACCGTGCATGCGTTTTATTCCTGACAATATTCCCCTGGAATGCAAATATCAAACGATTCTGCGGTAAAAAATCCAGGTCTTTTTTCTTATTGTTTAACGCCTTCAATACCGCGGTTCGTTCTTTCATTATTTCGAGAATATCGGAATTACTCCATAGTTTTTCATTTCTTATGAATTCGCCAACAATTTCCGGGGTCATGACATAGGCGATATAGTTTTCATCGAATCCAAAATTATCGGTGGACATCCAGACCAATGTGATTACAGGCTCTAAAGGAGAATAGTCTTTTACCTTTCGCCCCGTGAGTGTGGATATGGGTTTTTTTTCTTTGGGGAGTTTTTCCAATTGTAAGCTGGTATTTACCGTATGGTAAAGATAAAACCTTTTGCCAATGTCTCGCTTATACCACTGCTGCATATCGATAATAACATAGGTTCCCTTTATTTTACAGCGGAAATCAAACTCGACGGAGGTGGCATCGTCAGTTACTCGGTTTTCATTCTCGAGTTTTTTGATCTCCTCGATCGGGACATCCAGGAAGTCTTCTAAAAAAGCTTTGGCGATATTAAGGTCTGAAAAGATTCTCTTGAAAAAGCGGTCATAATTAAGCGGTGCCAAATACATTCGACTACTCCTCCTCGAAAATAAATATAACGCATTTTTTGCCGGTTGTCAATTTGTATCTTGGGAAACATCCGGTTATTCTTTTTATCATTCGAGAATATCAAGGAAAAGGATAATTTCCTTGGCGCGGGTTTGAAAGATACCAGCCAATACCTTGAAAAAGGTACCAAAATCAATATGGTATTGATTCCGGGGTTCAATGACGATGAAGTGGAACGCATGCAGGAATTTTGTCATCAAAACGGACTCACTCTTCAACGCATCCATCATTATGTGTTGGAGAATATCTCCAGTATTGATCGTCATTATGCGGCGGAGCGACCGTTGGCGTGTCGGTTTTGTAACCGGATTCGGTTAACCGCAGATGGAAAACTCAAACCTTGTTTGTTTTCCGGGCTGGAGATTCCGTTAGACTTCACGAACCTTCGAGAGTCAATCATCCGCGCCATTCAATCCAAACCCGAAGCCGGTGCGTCGAACCCCGACGGAAAGAACTGGCAGATCGGGGGATGAACGCTTGCCTCCGGGCGGCCTACTTTTTTGAAAAAAGTAGGCAAAAACAGCAATTCATTTGCGTCATACCTTTCCCTAAATCATTATAGTTTTTGAAAATCCTTGACAATAATAATTAATCTCTGTTTTTTTAATTATTGACATTTTTTTTGGATATAATTATAATTTAAAAACTATAATCAAAGAAGGAATTTGGCTATAAGTTAAAACATCCCGGCATTCCATCTTAAGAATATTGGAGGCAATATGGTAATTGTGACTCTTGTTGGTTTTTTCTTAGTAATATTATTTGCGTTCGGTATATTGGGACTATATATTTGGATAAAAAGAAAACGATATCCAAGGGAAAGTTTTGCTGGCGCCGGAGTTACTGCCATATCGACTATGGCAATTACAGCAATGACCTGCATTATTGGTAAGGTATCCCCCTGGGGTGCCATAATGATTATTGGTGCAAAATTATTTAAAATAGATTATCAACCCACTTCTCCCGATTTTGTACATTATTCATTTATTTTGGTGATTTTTGGAATAGGGACTTTCGCAATATATAAAATATATTCGGACTGGAAAAAATATAATGGGGCTATTAGTGTTCAGCAATTTAATGATGAAAGAGGAAATGAGCCGATATCCATGACAAGGGATGGTTTTTTTGAAATTAAAAGATTGGTATTAAAAAATCCTCCTCTTGAAATTTATGAACCATTAAAATCCAATGACCTACCAACAGCTTTGGAAGAGCCTACAGGTTCACTGGCATGGCATATTCAAGCCAGTGAATTATTTGTGCTCCGTAACCCTAGCTACTATTTTAGTAGCGATGAATGGCATGAGCAAGAGTACTGTTGGGGCGGAAAGAATAAGAAGTCTGAAAAAATGGTTTTTCTTTATTGCACAATCGATCCACCAAATCCCGAACAAATATCCAGATTTTGTAAGTACGCGACAGACGTGGCTCGCAAAAAACATATAAATTTATCAAATATTGAATTAATTTTTGCAGTAAAAAATGATTGGCCTATTTGCCCTATTGAATTTAATGGTTCGAAGTGCAGAGTAGAATCCGAGGAATCTCTACTAAACGACTTGGTGGATTTCCAATATTATTTCGATGATATAAAGAAAAGAGTTGGGAAGGATCACCTTGCAGATTCAAATTTAACATTAAATGATGTTTATACTCCTTCTAATTTTAAAATTGTAGATGATGATAAAAATCAAAAAAATATAGAATCTTTTTTGAAATCATGGTCAATAGATCCTGGTAGAAGGCAGCTAGCACTCCTTGGTGAATACGGACAAGGTAAAAGCACTTGTTCTCTCCTGTTCACTTATCACTTAATTTCAGATAGTGATAACCAATCGAGAATTCCGATTTTAATGGAACTCAGGGGTAAGAGTCCCCGAAACATGACAACGGATGAACTTCTTGCCACCTGGGCTTTGCGCTATAATATTAACCCAAAGGCATTAATGAAATTATTGGTGGCAGGCCGTTTAATTTTAATTCTCGAAGGATTCGATGAAATGGCCCTAATAGGCGACGCGGAAATGCGCATTAACCATTTCCGAACACTATGGCAGCTCTGTTTTCCCAAATCCAAAATTCTGATTACTGGAAGGCCTAACTTTTTCCTCGATGATTCTGAGATGAAGGCCGCTCTTGGAATTCAAGAGCCTCGTGGAAACGCTGCATATTGCCAGGCGCTTCACCTTCTCCCCTTCGATATTAAGAGAATTAAGAAAGCTTTACGTTTTTTGGATGAAGAAACCAGGAATGAAATTTGTAATTTTGCTTTAAAGGACCCTAAATTTATGGAAATCGTATCTCGGCCGTCTCTCTTATATATGGTTGGTTTACTTTGGAAGAAAGAGCAATTGTCCGATATCAAAAACAAATTGAACTCCGCCTACTTAATGGAATTATTCATTCGAAATAGTTATAGACGTCAGGGGGCAAAAATTGGAGATAAACCTGATTTTATGGCATTGAATTCGCAAGAAAGAGAGTTCTTCATGAGTGGTATAGCTTATTACATGGCCTCAAAATCGCTACCCAATCAAATTACGAAAGAGCAATTTCATGAAATCGTATCAAAGTTGACCGAAGTAATACCAGACAGTGTTTCGTCAGTTAAAGCAATCACTCGTGAGAAATCCATTCCTCTTCGAAAACGAATCAAAGATGATGAAAATGCGTTAGAGCATATAAAAACAGATGTTCGCGCCTGTGGCCTACTCGTCGTAGATCCAACCAAATCTGGTGCTTTTAAATTTGCCCATAAATCTTTCATGGAATACCTGTTCGCGGATATAATGAGTTATAGATTGTTCAAAAATAAGAACATAGATGATTATAGAGTGGAATCCGCTGGTGCCATTTCAAAAATAATAAATGTTCTTACTTCAAATATTCTAAAATATCAAGAGTCTATATCGTTCTTAGCCGAATTAATACTTAATCGAAGTTCAAAATCCGGCTTACGATTAAACGATTCCGAAGAATTTATTAAATGCCTTTATAAAATATTCGTTTTTAGCAGAAGAGCTTTTAGCGGTAAATTTTTATTCCTCAAAATTGTTAGTTTAAGTCGTAGTAAACATGAAGCTCTAAATTTAATTTTACCCCTCCTGATAATATTGTTTCCTCCTGTGGCTGTAATTGGGATCTACACTAGACTTCCTGTTTATGTAATTATTACTCTTGCTATTTCTATTATGGGGTTAGTTTTTAAATATTCAGTCCCATCACTATGTATAAATAATTTTAGTGTTTTCTTGAAATTATCTAATTCCATTGGAATTAAGAATGAAGAAATTCTCAAAACTTTCTTAAAAAATCCTTCAAAAAAAATGCAAAGAAATATTGATTCTTTTATAGAGCCTATAGAAAATAAAAAGGAGAATTATTAAAACGTTGAGTTCCATCCAATGCTCAGAACTGTAAGAAATTTTATATCATCTTACCTTTGCTGTACTGGATCAGCCACTCTTTTAACACCGGATTGGCAATGAAATAATTCCCATTTTGTTTATAAATCAGTTCCTTCTTCAACAGAGAATGAATGGTCACCGATACCGTAGACGTGGTTGGCAATTGGAATTGTTTTCGACTTTCTTCCGAAAACAATTGTTCCCCCGGTTTTAACGATGCAATCGCCGTTAAAACCTTTCGCTGGTTTTGATTGAATTGATCAAACATATTCTGAAATAGGATCGATTGTCCGGCAACAATTCGATTCATCCAGGTTTCGGTAAACTGAGGCTCCTTGTCATCGATGCCTTCCAATAATAACTCCCATGCCATCGAAGCAAAATATTGCGTAAAATGAGGATGCCCTCCTGATTTGTCGATTATTGCCTCAATGGTGCTTTCAGCGATGTTCAATCCGGTCCGTTTAAATTTCTCTTTTAAAAATTGCTCCCAGTCCGAGCGTTCGATTTTGTCAATAGAGATTTTTCGGCCGAATTCATAAAACGGCGAATTCGAGTCCGCAAAAATCGTTTCCATCAACGATTGCTTGCTCCCCAAAAACACGTAAGATATATGACGATGATTCTGAAAAGCCGAGCGCATCCGGTTGATCAAAAAAGGGTCGATGCGATTGACTTCCTGAAATTCATCAAACGCAATACAAATGTTGATATCCTTTTCGGACGCTATTTTCTCCGGAATTTCGAGAATATTCTCAATGCCCGATTTTTCGGTTATGCTCTTGATTCCTTTCTTCAATTCAAAAAAATTTTTAAATATCACCTGGAAGTATTTCTCTGTAAAATCACTTAAGGATTGAACACTATATAAATTGATATAAATGGTTTTTATCCCTTTTAACTCATGAAACGCTTTGAAAATCAGAGAGGTCTTGCCAAACCCTCGCGGCGAAACAATCCAAATCGAATAATGATTAGATATCGATTTTTTGACTTCCTCGAGCTCCCGACCCCGGTTGCAGAAATCGTCGCCTTCAACCGTTTGCCCGAAACGAAACGGATTGACCATGACGTTACCTCCAGTGTTTGGTGTATTTCAACTCGTAAATTTACGAGTCGTTATTTTACGAGTTGATCAAAACAGAATTTAACACACCATACACCCTTCCGTCAACGGGTATCTTATCCCGCGTGTCTGCTTGTGTGTTCGATGTGGTTTTCCTGTTGGGGATAAGATGCGAATAGCTGTGCCAGGGTATCTTTCATTGTCAATGATTTTTAGGCAAAAAGGTATTTGTAAAGGCCTCTGAATAGGTAAAAAATGCCCGCGTACAAGCAAACTTTTCCCGCGTACAACCAATCGCCGACCGCGTACAAGCAAACTTTTCCCGCGTACAACCAATCGCCGACCGCGTACAAGCAAACTTTTATCGCGTACAACCAATCGCCGACCGCGTACAAGTAAACTTTTATCGCGTACAACCAATCGCCGACCGCGTACAAGCAAACTTTTAACGCGTACAACCAATCGTCGAGCGCGTACAAGCAAACTTTTAACGCGTACAACCAATCGTCGAGCGCGTACAAGCAAACTTTTAACGCGTACAACCAATCGTCGAGCGCGTACAAGCAATCCTTTCAGCCGGACAGAGTTTTTTCACTGTCAAAGAGTCCAACTTTTGCAATAACGGCACCCACTTAAGCGAGAACGAGCCCAACTCCGGACAACGAATCACTAACCAGACACATGAAATCTCAATCTCCGCGCCGTGAACCACCCACCGGCAGGCGAGAAACCAAATCTTCGCGTCGATAATCCCCAACTTCGGACATAAAGAGACGAATCTTTGGACGCAGTCGGACCATCCGCTGCAAGGGAACGCTCAACTTCCGGCAGAGTAAGCAAAACGTTTATTTAATTTTCGCTGTTATTGTGTTAAAATCTAAATCAATGGAACTAACACACGTCAATCAACAAGGTGAAGCCAACATGGTAGATGTCAGCGGCAAAACCATCGTCCATCGAGAAGCCGTTGCTTCCGGGGTCATCCATTTGCACCCGTCCACCATTGCGTTGGTCCGAAACAATCAGGTAAAAAAAGGCGACGTACTGTCTACGGCGCGTATTGCGGCCATTAGCGGCGCAAAGAAAACGTTTGATCTGATCCCGTTATGTCATAATATTCCTATTAATAAAATCGATGTGTCGTTTGAAATGAAAGACGATCGGATCGAAATCCGTTCCCGGGCTGTTTGCGATGCCAAAACCGGAATTGAAATGGAAGCATTGACAGCGGTTTCAATCGCAGCCTTGACCATTTACGATATGTGCAAGGCCGTTGACAAACACATGGTGATTTCAGAGATCAAACTTCTGGAGAAAACAAAGCATGACATTTAGTGTGGAATCGGTCAATATATCCGAAATCAAAGGGGTGCAAAAACATCCGGTCGAAGCGATCGAATGTGTGGCAGACTATGGCATCCGAGGCGATGCCCACGCCGGAAAATGGCACCGCCAGATTTCCCTTTTGGGCGGAGAATCCATCGATCGCATGCGAGCCAAAGCAAAGGATTTCGAGATCAAACACGGTGACTTTGCCGAAAACATCGTCACGCGAGGCATCGATTGGACCGTGGCCCAAATCGGAGGAAAGATCGTCATCGATGAGGTCATCCTGGAAGTCACTCAAATCGGCAAAGAATGCCATACCGGGTGTGCAATCTACAATGCCGTGGGCGAATGCATCATGCCCAAACAGGGAATTTTTACCCGGGTGATCAAAGGAGGGAAAATTCATGCTGGAAGTAGCGGTTATTACGATATCGGATAGGGCATACAGCGGAGAATACGAGGACCGTTCCGGTCCCATCATCATGGATCTGCTGGAGAAAAGTCCGTTGGACGTTCATGTCACCCGGGACGTGGTTCCGGATGATGAAAAAATGATTCGCACGGCGATTTTGCAACATTCAGACAAAGATTACATCCTCACAACCGGCGGAACCGGAATTTCGCCGCGCGACATTACCCCGGAGGTCACCGAGGAACTCTGTGAAAAGGAATTGCCGGGCGTTTCCGAAATGCTGCGATTCGAATCGTTCAAAGAAACGCGATTTGCGGCCTTTTCCCGGGGGTATTGCGGGATACGGGGAAACACGATTATGGTGAATTTTCCCGGATCGGTCAAAGCCGTGACCCTGTGTACCACGCTTTTTATTCCGCTGATGGAACATGGGATTCAAATGCTTCACGGTGAAAAGCATTAATTCATACTCACATCATTACGGAGGGTTCGATGTTTAAGAATGCGATTGTTCGGCGGCCCGGCCGCTCATTGATTCAGGGAATCACATCCGCCAATTTGGGGAAACCGGTGCATAACGACGCGTTGGTGCAGCATGATCGTTATGTTCAGGCACTCGAACGCTGCGATGTGAACGTGACGATATTGGAGGCAGAGGAAACATTCCCGGATTCGGTTTTTGTCGAAGATACGGCAGTCGTTACCGAACGCTGTGCCGTGATCACCCATCCGGGTGCCAAACCGAGACAAGGGGAAGAGGTTTCCGTTGAAGCCGCGCTTCAACGGTTTTATGCTTCCGATTCGATGGAATCGATCCGGTATCCCGGAACCCTGGAAGGCGGCGACGTCATGCGGGTCGGGGATCATTTCTATGTCGGTCTTTCGGCGCGAACCAATGAAGAAGGGTTTCGTCAATTCAAAGGGTGTTTAAAAAAATACGGGTATACCGCTTCCCCGGTGCGGTTGGAGCGGGTGCTTCATCTGAAAACCGGGGTGTCGTACCTTGAAACCAACACGCTGCTGGTTGCCGGCGAATTCATGGATTGTGCGGCGTTTGCGAATTTCAACCGAATCATCGTCGACGATTCGGAAGCGTATGCGGCCAACAGCGTATGGATCAATGGAACGGTTCTGGTTCCGTTGGGATTTCCGAAAACAAAAGCAGCGATTGAACAGGCCGGGTATCGCGTCCTTGACGTGGATGTTTCCGAATACAGGAAATTGGATGGCGGATTGAGTTGTTTATCGCTTCGGTTTTAAACGGGCGAATGTAAGGGCGGTTCGGGAACCGCCCTTAACTGATTTAAACTGATTTAACTGATTTAAAAATATTATAAACGGGAGAAAGTATCATGATAGCCAGTGTAAAATGGACGGAGGGGTTGGCATTTGAAGCCAGTGCAAATGGTCACACGTTTGTTATCGATTCGGAAGAAGCGTTTGGAGGGACAAATCGGGGCCCCAGGCCCAAAGCATTGACCTTGATTTCATTGGGTGGGTGCACGGGAATGGACGTGGTTTCGATTTTGGGAAAAATGCATCTGATGTCAAGGGTCGACTATTTTGAAGTCATTACCGATGCGGTCATTGAAGAGGAACTGCCGCGAGCGATCAAACGCGTGGTCATCGATTATGTGTTTAAAGGAAAGGATTTACCGATCGATAAATTGCAGCATGCGATCGAGTTATCGATCGATAAATATTGTGGGGTTTTGGCCACGCTTCGGTGCTCGGTTGAGATCTCTCACCGGTTGATCATTAACGGTCTGGTGATCGAATAAATGCTAAATGGGGGTCAAGTCTTGCATTCCAACATTGTTATCATGTAAGACTTAAATGTTATAATGGATTATTGGCATGTAGAGACGTAGCGTGCTACGTCTCTTTTATTATAACCTCATTAAACGGAGACGTTGCACGCAACGTCTCTACGATTCAGAAATCAAAATTAAAAAACCATTCATCAATTCTGTAGTCAAAAAAGTTGACTTTTTTTTCCGAATCGACTATAACTGAGTCACACCTGTCATATCGTACATTAATACCGAAAGGAGGGATGGCATGGAGTTGACACGCATCGTGAAAGGGATCGCATCTCTTAAATTAACGGTTATTTTTCTCCTTATTCTGGTCATACTGATCGTGGGGGGAACATGGGACCAGGCCGGGCACGGCCTTTACCACGCGCAGCAGAAATATTTCTCATCCTGGGGCGTCTGGCTCCTGGGCTTTATTCCATTTCCCGGAACGGTTCCGGTCCTGTTTGCCCTCTTTCTGAATCTGCTGGCGTCCCTGGTTACCCGCATCGGCTTTCGACTCGCCAATACCGGGATGATGATCGCTCATGGCGGTATCCTGATTCTTCTGATCGGAAGTTTTTTTACATTTTACTTTTCCGAAGAGTCGGCCATTATGCTCAAAAAAGGAGAATCCACCACCCGGTCGTTCTCCCGTCACGCATGGGAAACCGCCGTCTGGGAGCTCCAGCCAAAAAACCGGAGCGAGGAGTGCAAGGTATACGTGGTGGATACCGGTCCCTTCCAACCGGGAGGAATCAGCCTCTTTCCCGATTTAAACATCCAATTCACCATCAATCAGTATCATACCAATTGCACGGCATTTGTGAGCAATGAGCCCAAAGCCGCAGATACCGGCGTGTGCAACGCGTCCGGGATTCAACTGCTGGAAGCAAAACCCGCCGCTTCCGAAATCGAAGCCAATATCCCCGGCGGTGTGTTTGAGATTACAACGCTATCACCCGACAACAATCGGCAAACTCTCCTGCTTTATGGCGAAGACAGACAGCCCACGCCCGTGACCCTCAATGGTCGGACCGTTTACTTTTCCCTGAGGCGAAAAGAAATCCCCCTGCCGCTGAGTATGACCCTCCTCGATTTCCACATGAACATGCACCCCAATTCCTCGATACCGAAACGGTTTGAAAGTAGAGTCAGGATAAAAGGCATCGACCCGTCGGTCATGGAACGGGAGGCGATCATTTCCATGAATCGACCCCTGCGTGTTCAGGCCTACACCTTTTTTCAGGCCTCTTACTTTACGACCTCGGACGGCACGCCTTACACCATCCTGGCCGTGGTTAAAAATTCCGGGCGTCTCATCCCCTATGTTTCGAGTATTACCATATTTATCGGTTTATTGATTCATTTTCTCATCATGGGATTTCGGTATTATCAAACGCGAGGTGACCAATGAATCGCCAAACCCCTTCCATCCGTTTATCCATTCGTTTACTTCTCTTTTTGTTGGTTCCGGGGCTCAGCCTTTTGGTTTTCATGGCCGATTCCCCGCTTTGGGGGCGGGTCGCTTCCCTGGATGAATTCGCCAAACTGGCGATCATGGAAAACGGCCGCTTAAAACCCCTGGATACTTTTGCCCGAAATGCGCTCAAACAAATTTCCGGGCGATCCGCTTACGACGGTAAACCCGCCATCGACTGGCTGGCCCGGGTCGTCTTCACCCCCAGAGCCGCAGACAATGACCGAATTTTTTTGGTCACTAACCTCGAGGTGCTTGACGCCATTACCGTTTCCCATCGCGGAAAGGCCCGGGACCGATTCACGTATACCCAACTGCAAGCCGGATTACCCCTGTTGGTGGCGTGTTCGGTGGACGCCTCCAAAAAAAACAAATCCGAGCGCTCACCCGTCGAAGAGGAAATGCTAACCTTATACCATAATTTATACCTGTACCGGGGATTGAGCTCAGCCTTTGATGAAGGTTCCCCCTTAACCATCCTGCCGCCGCCGAAAACCTCCGCAGACCCGGATGACGGGTGGCAGAATCCCTGGGATGTCGCCCGCGAATGGATCACGCATCCGGACCCCACCCGGGTTCACCTGGTCAAATGGGTTCAGCGCATGAGAGATGCCTATGCGGGGGGCAGTCAAGCGGATTTCGATGCAGCCGTGCGTCGATTCAATCGGGCCGTGAGGGACCATGTCCCGAATCGGGTTCGCCCGCATGCCATTGCCCTTGAAGTGTGGGTCAACCGGGTCGATCCCTTTGTCATGGCCCCATTTTTTTACGGCTTCGCCTTTATTTCCCTTCTTCTTTCGCTCCTCCTCGCCCCGCAATGGTTTTACCGCGGATCGCTGATTCTCCTCTCAATGGGGGCAGCCGTCCATGTTTTCGGAGAAGCGGCGCGTCTCATCATCATGCAGCGTCCGCCGGTGACCAATTTGTACGAGACCTTTGTGTTTACCGCATTAATGACCGTGATTCTGGGCATTATTCTGGAATATCTCAGAAAAAACGGCCTGGGTATTTTGGCCGGCAGCCTGTCCGGCATGTTGTTATTACTGATTGCCGGAAAGTACGCCGGAGAAACCGACACCATGGGCATGCTGACCGCGGTATTGGATTCCAATTTCTGGCTGGCGTCCCATGTCATCAGCATTACCCTCGGGTATGCCGGCATGATCTTTTCCGGCCTCATTGGCCATGTGTATATTCTTCAGCGCCTCATCGCTCCCGGAAACGACCGGCGCTTGCACCATACCTTTCGGTCCGTGTATGGGGTTCAGGCGTTCGGGCTTCTGTTTACCTTTCTGGGCACGGTGTTGGGCGGCATCTGGGCAGACCAGAGCTGGGGGCGGTTTTGGGGATGGGACCCCAAAGAAAACGGCGCGCTCCTGGTTCTGTTATGGTCCGTCCTCCTCTTCCATTCCAGGCGCGCCGGATGGATCAAAGACACCGGGTTTGCATTGGGAACCATCGGGGGCATCATTGCTGTGGCCATGGGTTGGTTTGGGGTGAATTTATTGGGGATCGGGCTGCATTCATACGGATTTACCCCCGGAATTGCGGTTCCCTTCATCGGTTTTGTGTCATTGGAATTACTGTTTATTATTACGGCTCTTATTTTCATCTCCGTTTTCGAGTTGCCCCAAAGAAAGTAAAAAAAAAAGAGAGTGTCAGGAATTTTGTGTAGATCGTACAGACGTAGCTCGCTACGCCTCTACAATATGGCTATCTACACAAGATCCCTGACACTCTCTAAAAAAGTAAAAGAAAAAGTAAAGAAAAAGTAAAGAAAGAACCAAGATTGTGATCTATGAGAATCTGTGCTATACTTAATCATCGTATTCGTCGGGAGAAGATGCCATCCTCATTTTCTACCCGTGAAACCCCAGAACCATAAGGAGGTTCAATGCAGTATACGACAACATTTCCCTTTCCCAGAAATGATATCTCGAAAGGGCAAATTCCCCGGTTCCAGTTGTCTGAGATCAAATTCCCCCTTCTTCAAATCGGAGATTCCATATCGAAAGTGCCGATCGTTCAAGGAGGAATGGGAGTGGGAGTTTCGTTATCCCGTTTGGCGTCCGCGGTTGCCAATCAAGGCGGGATCGGAGTGATTGCGGCCAATGCCATTGGAATGATTGAGCCGGATTATTATCAAAACGGTAAAGAAGCAAATAAACGGGCGCTTCGGAATGAGATCCGAAAAGCCAGGCAAATGAGTCAGGGTCTGATTGGCGTCAATATCATGCTTGCGGTAAATGATTTCGATAACATGCTGCAGGTCTCCATCGACGAACGGGTGGACATGGTCTTTCTGGGGGCAGGACTTCCCCTCTCCGGAATCCCGGTTCGAGAGCTTCGAGACGCCGGAATTAAGGTGGTCCCGATCGTCAGCTCGGCTCGCGCCGCAAGGTTGATTTTTACGTATTGGCAAAAGAATTACGCCACGGTTCCGGACGGCGTGGTGGTGGAAGGCCCAAAAGCGGGCGGGCATTTGGGCTTCAAAATACACGAGATTCACGATCCGGAGTACGCCCTTGAAAAGCTCGTGCCCCAGGTCATCGATGCCGTGTCCCCTTTTGCCAAAAGTTTTGACAAAGCCGTCCCGGTCATTGCGGCCGGAGGCATCTTTACCGGCGAAGACATCTACAAATACCTTGAAATGGGAGCCAGCGGGGTCCAGATGGCCTCCCGGTTTGTGGCCACCCACGATTGCGATGTGGATATCAAATTCAAGGAAGCTTACGTCAATTGCAGGGAAGAAGATATCATGATCATTGCCAGTCCGGTGGGTTTGCCCGGAAGAGCGATAAAGAATTCTTTTCTTGAAGGGGTACATTCGGGAGAGGCGAAAAAATTCCGGTGCCCCTGGCGCTGCCTGGCCAGTTGCAAGGCCCACGACGCCAAATACTGTATCTCCGAGGCATTAAACAACGCCAGGCAAGGGATTCTAAACGATGGCTATGCCTTTGCCGGAGCCAATGTCCCCCGGATCGATAAAATTGTTTCCGTGAAGGAAATCTTCGACGAGTTAAAAGAGGAATACGTGTGCGTTGTCGAGAAGAATACCGTCAGCCTGAGAAACGAATTGGAAAAAGGTTTGCGAAAATTGAATGGGCTGATTGAAGAGTACAAAAAAACCATGGAAACCAATGTCAAGACGTTGAAGGTCGAAGTTGAGACCGCCATTGAGAAAAAAATCACCACCCGGGTCAATGCGATCAAGGAAGAATATGCCCGACATGCCGAAAATATCAATTTACTAAAAAATCGACTTTCGAGGTTTTTCGATATCTCCGGAGTGGATTTAAACCTGAACTGATTCGTTCAACTTCATCCTCCTTCGGGAGTGCCGCGATGCAAATTATATATAAGGTTGATGTTGTTTTTTTGGTCATCTACTCCATATTGATTTTATCCATCGGGAGCGTATTTGCCATTCTGGGAAAGTGGATATGGATGCCCGTTGCCCTG
The DNA here is from genome assembly GCA_050258455.1 of Candidatus Omnitrophota bacterium. Taxonomy (GTDB): domain Bacteria; phylum Acidobacteriota; class Aminicenantia; order UBA2199; family UBA2199; genus JAKAGC01. The sequence goes on from JBLMYT010000055.1 coordinate 22,008, forward strand.
GGGATTGAGGGATGGTATCTTTTTTTGATGTTAAGGCGGCCGTACAAGCGGTACCGGGCGTTGAAAGAACCGGTTCCCCTGGAATGGAAACGGTTTCTCTACGAATATTGTGTCTTTTATCGAAACAGCGACCCGGACCACCAGGCGCACTTCGAATGGGATCTCCGGATTTTTCTGAGTGATTTCCCGATTCGAGGGATCAAGGGGCGGCCAGTCAATATCGAAACCAAACTCTTGATCGCCTCGGGTTTTGCCACGGCGCTCCATGGGCAGCCCGACTGGGAACCCCCGATAAAAGACGGTGTCCTGGTTTATCCGGGGGACCGATTCGACCGGAATTTCAATATCGGTAAAGGCATTCGCGCCGGTCAGGCATCGGTGAACAGCCCCCTGATCGTGACGGAGGAGAGCCTCAAGGAGAGTTTCGATCGAGCCGATGACGGCTACAACGTGGTCTACCATGAGTTGGCCCATTACTTTGACATGGAAGACGGCATGGCCAAAGGCATCCCCACGGCGCGTCTTCGTTCCGACCAGGTGGACCCGTGGCGAGCCGTGATTCGTGAGGAATGGATCCGGGCCACGCAGGGGCTTTCCTTTTTAAGGGCTTATGCCGCGTCGAATGAAGCCGAGCTTTTTGCCGTGGCTGTCGAATGTTTTTTTGAGAATCCCCGCCTGATGGTGCGCCACAATCCGGCGCTCTATGAGATCTTAAAGAATTTTTTTAATATTGACACCGTCGATGTGATGAATCGCCTTTAAAACTTAAAGGGCACGGTGGCGCGTCGAACACCGTTCCACGCGCCACCGGATGTATGTATGGGTTTTTTTATTCCTTTTGAAGAATCACGCTTAATTTAAATCGATGAGTTTACGAATCCGTTCTTCCAGGGCTTCCTTCTTTTCCCATCCGATTCGGAAATCGCGAATATTGCCCTTTCGATCGATCAGGACCATGGTCGGCAGGGCGCCCACCCCGTAGGTATCAAACGCATTGCGTCCATTGGCTATGGCGATCGGATACTTGACGTCCAGTCGGGTGACGTAATCTTTGGTCAGCCGCTTCTCTTCATCGGCAGAAACCTTTCCTTTATCCTCTTTATCATCCGTATAAAATCCCTGAATGCGGGTAAACCCGATGACCACGAGTCCCTTATCCTTGAACAGGTGGTAGCATTCCTGGAGGGTCGGCATCAGGATCCGGCACGGGGTACACCACGTGGCCCAGAAATCGATGATCACCGCTTTCCCCTTGAGCGCGGACAACTTGATCGGGGAAGAATTGAACCAGGTTTCGGCACTGATTTCCGGCGCAGGCTGATTCAACAGCTTGAATTGTTTCAGCGTGTTTTCCAATTGTTTCTTTTCCTGAGGGACCTTGGATAAGGTAATGGCTTTCTCCAACAGTTGGATACTTTTGGGGAGATTTCCTCTTTCTTTTTCCGCATTGGCCATATTGTCGTAGCATTGGATCCGATACGGTAACATCTCGGGTTTTTTGGCCGTCAGATCGATGAATTTTTGGGAATAATCTATTTTTTTCGCGGGATTACTCGATGAAGCCGCCACCGCAAATAACACCATCATGTAGTCATCGTTCTTTTCCAATTTGTTCTCGATTTCTCCGAAGTAACCGGCCGCCTCATTCACCCGGGCCTGCTGGAGCATGATCTTGGCCAGTTCGAATTTGACCAGATTGGTTAAGGGGGATTTCTTACTAATCAACAGTTCAAATTGTTTATAGGCTTGATCAAAGAGTCGGAGCTGAGACAACACTTTTCCATAAACCATGATCTGATTCTCGGACAACGGTTTTTTGGCTTTCGCCGTCTCGATCTTCTTTTGAAGGTCTGTCATTTCTTTGTCTTTTTCTAAAAGGACGACGTTATAGGTTTTCTGATCTTTCACCGTTTTTAATCGGTCTTTAAACCCATTCAAAATGCCTTCGAACTCGGCTTCAAAGGGGTCTTTTTCAACGGCATATCCCGATGACAGGCATGAGACGGTGAGTAGGGTTAAAATCAAAAGCGAAATTAAAAGCAAAAGGTTGATTTTTTTCATCTTGATTCTCCTTTATGAAATCTAATTATACGGACTTTTATCGAAAAACGCAATAGGAAGGAAACCTAAATTCATTACCGGGCAGCCCAATGCCGCGTGTCTTACATATATCCCGTTTTGGTCCCCATTTGCGAAAAAATATTGGACAGTCGCCGCGTGGCCTGAAGCACGGTCTGCCACATCGAGGTTTTCGGGGAAGAGGAATCCAGTCGAGTCTTGATCTTCTTCCAGTCCTGCATGGTTAGCGTGCAGGTATCGTTTTTAAAGCGGATATCGATGGGGTTTCGCTTTTTTAACCACTCCAGCAGGTCATCGCCCAGGAGTTCCCGGCGCCATCCGCAATCCAGAGCCGCAGGATAATAGTCGCGATCGTTTTTCATTTTGGACATTTCCCGGCGGGAAATCACCATATACGGCGAAATCCCGCGCTCCACCGCCTTTAGCTTGATGACCTGGTACAGCATGTCCATGGCAATCGAAACCTCGGCATCCCCATTCTCCTCTTTGGGCACATGTTTGAGCATTTCGCGCTCGGAATAGGTAATCTTGTTGTTGTACAACCGTTCCAGCATGGGCCACAGTTGATTGACCACGGCATGGGGAATCGTGCGATCCTTGAGCAGGACGGTTTTTCCGGCTTCCATATTCTTGGCAATGCTGTTGATAAATTGGGTTTTTAAGACCTGGTTTAACGGGCAATTCCGTTTCTGGGCCTCGATCGTCCGCCACCGGTAAAGGCGCAACAGGAACACCTTCTGTCGGTAATTCAAATGGCGTCCCAGCATCCCGTTCACCGTATCGGCCAGATCGAACGAACCCGAATTGAAATAATCCGTATTTTCCCACCGATTGTTTTCTTCCATTGCCCACAAGAGCTTTCCGGTTTTTTTCAATTTTGCCTTTAAGGCTTTCATCAAGGGGTAAAGGGAAACGACATCCTCGATGGCGTATTGTAACTGCTCATCGCGAAGCGGGCGATTTTCCCAATCGGATTTTAATTCCTCTTTTTTTATTCGAATCTTTAATTCTTTTTCCACTAAAAATTGGAGCCCCAACGGATAATCGGAATTCAAAAAACCATAAGCCAACTGGGTATCAAAAATATTCCGAATCTTTGCCCCGTAGGCACTGACCAGAATCTGATAATCATTGTCCCCGGCATGGGTAATCTTTAATATCCGGGTGTTTTCCAGCAGTCGGAGGAACCCATCCATTCGCTTTAATTTTAAGGCATCGATCACGTAATTCCCCTTGGGGGACGTCACTGAAATCAGACACAACTTATTCTTGTAATACTTCTCGGGAATAAATTCCGTGTCAAATGCCATCCATTCGACACTTTTATTTTCAACGAAAAAAAATTCGAGCTGCTCTTCGGTTTCCACCAACGTACAATTCGGGCTGGTCGGGTTATTCGTATTACTCATTTTTGTCCAATCATTAATCAAAAATTTTACTTTACATCCTATCATATTTTTTACTATATTTTAAGCCCCTTACAGGATAAAATTACTAAATTTTTGCGTTTTTTGTTGGTTGAATAATCGTGTTGCTAAAGGGTTGAGTAAGAACAGGTTCCATTGACGTAGGTGGCGGTAATGACCCGGTCGTCTCCCATGCACATGATCGTAAATAATTGATCGGTTAGATCCCGAATAGAATCCAGCGAGCGGCCGGCATTTCGAAACGAAAGAAGGGGAGTGGCCGTGGGATTCAGGACCACGATATCGGCTTCCTTCCCGGGTTCGAAATTTCCGATCCGGTCGTCGAGTGCCAGGGCGCGGGCCCCGCCCAGCGTGAGAAGATAAAAGCCTTGAAGCGCCGATAGGGGTTGACCCTGAAGTTTTAAGACCTTATAGGCTTCGCCCAGCGTGTGCGGGAGTGAGAGGCTGGTCCCTGCTCCGATGTCGGTTGCCATTCCGATTTTGACCGGTGGAATCGGCAACCGGGATTTTTCCAGATTAAAGAGGCCGCTTCCGAGAAAGAGATTGGAACTGGGACAAAAGGCCACGGCGGCGCCTGCTTGGGATAACCGATCCCATTCGCTGTCGGATAGATGAATCGCGTGGGCAAAGATCGACCGATCGGTGACCAGCCCGGATTGTTCGTAAACCTGAAGGTAATCCCGGCACTCCGGAAAGAGTGCCAGGGTCTGTCGCGTCTCATCGGTGGTTTCCGAGAGATGGGTCTGGACATGCACGTCCGGGAATTCCCGGATCAATTGTCCGGCAGCGTCCAACTGCTCGCGACTGCTGGTAATGGCAAACCGGGGCGTGACCGCAACACGCAGGCGGGCGTTGCCGTGCCATTTTCGAATCAGGCGTTTGGATTCATCGTAGGATTGAATCGGCGTGTCCAATAGATAAGGGGGGGCATGGCGGTCCATCATCACCTTTCCCGCAATCATCCGCATATTCCGAGACCGGCATTCTTCAAACAGTATGTCCACGGCCTGCGCATGAATCGTGGCAAAAACCGCAGCCGTGGTGGTGCCGTTTCGCAGCAACTCGTCCAGAAACAGGGAGGCGACGGTACGGGCATAGGCTTCCTCTTCGAACCGGGCTTCTGCCGGGAATACGTACGATTCCAGCCATTTCAGTAAATGCTCGCCATAGGACGCCATCACGCTCAACTGAGAATAATGGACATGGGTGTCGATAAAACCGGGTAAGATCATCCGACCCGGATAATGGGTGACGGGACATCCGGGGTATTGACCGATCAGGTCCGAATAGGTTCCCAGGGCCTTTATTTGCCCGTCCCGGATGACCAGGAGCCCGTCCGGGTAGAAGCGGACGCTCCGATCGTCCGGTACCGCGACGGGATCGGCCACGAAATCCAACAAGGCGCCTCTGATTCCAGTTGTCATTTCCTTATATGTTTACCTCCTCTCCATTTTAGATGAATTCGGACTTCAGTTCAATAGCCGATTGCAGGAGCGAAAATTTTTTGTAAATCAGGAAGATATATTTTTGTATATATTTAGAATTATTCGAATAATTACTTGCCTTAGCCGACCGATGCCTGTAAAATAAAGCATGGGACAAAAAAAGAAAAAAAGCGGATTTTTAAAAAAATTATGTTGGTTTATTTTGATCGTCATCCTTTTGGGTGGCGTGGGCGTGGGCTATATTTTTCTGACCATGCCGGAGGTGGAACCCTTGAAACATGAAAATCCCAAAACCACAGCCCTGATCGAGCAGCGAAAGAATGAAGCCAGGGAAGAGGGGAAAACCTTAACGATCCGGCAGAAATGGGTCAGCGAGAGCGCCGTTCCCCAAATGCTTAAAAACACGGTTCTTACGGCTGAAGACAGCGCCTTTTACCAGCACGAAGGCATCGATTATTACGAGTTGAAAGAATCGATTAAGTTAAACATCAAAAACATGCAAAAGGGGAAAAAAACGAGCATGCGGGGCGCGAGTACCATTACGCAGCAATTGGCCAAAAATCTGTACCTTTCCACGGAACGCTCGGTTTTTCGAAAAATGAAGGAATTTTTTATCGCCAAACAATTGGAACGCCATCTCACCAAAGACCGCATTCTGGCTCTATACCTCAATGTCATCGAGTTCGGGAGGGGAATTTTTGGCGTTGAGGCCGCGTCCCAATACTATTTCGGAAAATCGGCGAGTCGCTTGAATCTCTCGGAAATCGTCCGGCTCACGGCCATTATTCCCAAACCCTTGAAAGAAAAGCCAACGGTGTTTTCCCGGTACGTGAAGCGGCGGGGCCGGCTGCTTCTCGTTCGATTGAGGGGACAGGGGTATATTTCCGATGCACAGTATCACAGCGTTTATCCTCAATTTCGAAGGTAGTGACGCCGCGATTCGGGTCACCGTGGTTCAGTTTTAAAACGATGCCTTTCCTTCTCTCCGCCCCTTTATGCTTAAGAGTCAGAAAGTTGTTATATGTTTAGTTGCTCGAGTACCAGGAAGCGTATGGCTGATGGGAATGGTGCCCGAGACTTTATGGAGCGTCCGAGATGGGCAAGATATTGAAGATATTCTTATATCTTGGTCGTTTTTCAAATTCGTTATTCTCCTAACTTCAACTGTTTTTTTGGTTAACGCAAGACCGTAACGCAAGTGTTACATGGTAACTTTAAAAAGTTTTAGAACATTAAAAAGCAACTTTCGTGCCATGTTTGCAAAAAAGACAAGGCGGCCGTTCAAGCGTTATTTTAAGAGATTCTCGACCCATCCGATTCGCGATCGAAAATGGATCATGATGTAACAACCCATTGCATATCCCTGAGGCGTGAAAATTAAACCGCGCCGCGTTTCAGCAGAAAAACGCCCCGGCCCAAAAGTGTAATCAATCGATACGCTTTTTCGGTTGCCCACAAAAGGGGCGAAAACCTTATCTTTTGGTAAACCCTGAATTGTAACGTTCCGATACTCTCCGACTGCCTGTAAAAACAAATCCACGAAAACAAATCCACAAAAATAAATCCACCCTAAGAGTTGAAATTTAACGCGTTTTTGTATAAAATGAAATTTCGTACGAATCATGAAAAAAAAATCATGAAAAAAAACCTCGCACTAATTTTAGCCGGCGGCAACGGCAGTCGAATCAGTCATCGAATCAGTCATCGTTTACCCAAACAGTTCCTGGAACTGGGGGGGAAAACGATTCTTCAACACACCATCGATAAATTCGAAGCCCATCCGGCAATCGATGCGATCTTTTTAGTGATGAACCCGGCCTACATCCCTCAAACCCTCCCCCTCGTTCGGGACAGCGGATATCAAAAAATGGAAAAGATTCTTCCCGGGGGTGCCACCCGGCAGGAATCGTCGCGAATCGGTGTCTTCGCCGCCGATCCCGACGTGTACGAGAACATCCTCATCCATGATGCCGCCCGCCCCTTTATTTCCAGACCCTTAATCACACGTATCCTGGAAACATTGGTCCATTACTCGGCCGTCAACACGGCCACGCCTTCGACCGATACGATTTTTGAAATCGATGCGGACCACACCATCCGGCGCATACCGGATCGAACATCCCTCCGTTGCGCCCAAACGCCCCAATCCTTCAAATTGCCGCTGATCCGTCAGGCCCATCAACTGGCCATCGACCATCACCTGACCGATTCCTCCGACGATTGCACGCTGATCTGCCGCTTTAACCTTTCCCCGGTTTACGTCCTGGACGGTGACCCCTCGAACATGAAAATCACCTATACCTCTGATCTTCATGCGGCTGAAAAAATACTGGAAACATTTATTTACGAGCGATAACTAAATAAACGAATAAACGAATAAAAAAATAATAAATAAACATGCGTTCGGTGTAACATCGATTTTATTTTTTTATTGACCTATTGCAATAAAAAAATGTTTCCTTTAAAATTTGTTACGAAAACAATGGCACTATATAATTTATTAATTGTTTTTTCAGGTTCCCGCATAAAAAAAAATATTACCACAAATAAAAAGAGGGGTGCCCTATGTCACGAATATTAGTGGTAGACGATAAACCTGCAAACTTGCTGGCCATCGAAGCCTTGGTTCAGCACCTACTCCCGACCTGCAACGTCATCAAGGCCCAATCGGGCTTTGAAGCACTGGAAAAAACCAAAGACGAATTACCGGACACGATTTTGCTCGATGTCCAAATGCCGGTGATGAACGGTTATGAGGTATGCCAGCGTCTCAAAAACGATGAACGGACCAAGCATATCCCGATTATCATGGTGACGGCCATCGAAACCGATACCCAAAGCCGGATCAAGGGGATGGAATTGGGGGCCGATGCCTTTATTGCCAAGCCCATCGCCGAAGAAGAATTGGCGGCTCAGATTAATGTCATGCTTCGGATCCGCCGCTCTCAGGGTAAACTGTTGGCCGAAAAAGAAGACCTTAAAGAGCGTGAACAGGAAAGGTCCAAAGAATTGAAAGACAGTGAAGAAAAATACCGAACCATTACCGAGAATTCCCCGGATGTGATCATGCGCTTCGACAGGGACCTTCGTCATCTCTACATTAGTCCCAATATCCTGAGCCTTTCCGGGCGAACCGCGGATGCGTACATCGGGAAAACGCACTGTGAAATCGGCTACCCGATCGATCTTTGCCGGCGATTGGAAGAAGCGATTACCCGGATCTTTACCACCGCCCAACAGGGGGAACTGGAATACGAATACCCGTCCCCCCATGGGCCCATATTCGTCAGCCTTCGGTTAAAACCCGAATTCGATCTTTCCGGGGCGGTCGAAAGCGTCATCGGGGTGTCGCACGATATCACGGAGCGAAAAAAATTGGAAGAGCAACTCCGCCAGGCCCAGAAAATGGAGGCCATCGGCACGCTGGCCGGAGGGATTGCCCATGATTTCAACAATATTCTTGGAATCATCATCGGGTATACCGAATTAACGGTCGAAGAATTATCGGAAAATTCCATTCATTGGCAAAATCTAAAGCAAGTCCTGGGCGCCGCTTACCGGGCCGGTGAACTGGTCAAGCAAATCCTGGCCTTTAGCCGTAAAAACGAACAGGAACGCCGTCCCATATTCATCAATCATACCATTAAGGATGCCCTCAAAATGCTCCGCTCCACGCTTCCGTCCACCATCGATATTCGGTCGGAGATCGAGGATCCAATCGGGGCCGTCATGGCCAATCCCACCCAGGTGCATCAGGTCCTCATGAATTTGGGCACCAATGCGGCTCACGCCATGCGAAAAACAGGCGGCACGCTCCACGTCTCGATCCGAGAAGGCGTCGTGGGCAAGCACAATGGCGGCCCGATCATTATGAAGCCCGGTCGGTATGTCCTCATGATGGTTCGGGATACGGGACACGGCATGTCTCCGGACGTGATGGCCCGAATCTTTGAGCCCTATTTTACAACCAAGCGCACCGGGGAAGGCACCGGCCTCGGCCTGTCGGTGGTGCATGGCATCGTCAAAAGCCATGGCGGCGAAATCGATGTTTCCTCAGAACCCGGCAATGGGACCACATTTAGAGTTTATTTTCCCATTACCGAAGCCTTGATCGAAGCCCCCTCCGAGTCCGCCGGACACGTGATCGGGGGTACCGAGCGGATTTTATTCGTGGACGACGAGATGAGCCTGGCCGAAATGGGAAAACATTTACTGGAAAAATTGGGGTATCGGGTGACGGTCCGAACAAGCAGCATCGATGCCCTGGAAACCTTCCGGATGATCCCCGATCAATTCGACCTGATCATTACCGATCAAACCATGCCCAACCTGACAGGCATTCAATTATCGGAGGAATTACTCCGTATCCGTCCGGAAATACCGGTCATTTTGTGTACGGGGTTCAGCGAAACCGTCAGCAAGGAAAATTTCAAAGCCCTTGGGGTTCATGCTTTTGTGATGAAACCGATTATTAAAAAGGAGATCGCGCGGGTTATCCGCGAGGTATTTGATCGGATGCGATATCCGGAGGCTCCGGAACCAGCCCGGTAGCGGGAAAATACGTTAACAAGGTCTCGGTATTCGTTTTTAACGCCTGAAGCTCAGCCGCGGTCCGGTCGACCAGAGCATCCAGTTCCACCCGATGCTCGGTAAAAAAATCCCGATATCGGGACGCATAAGCATCCCCGAGAGTTCTCAACCAGGCGAATTCGCCAATCAGGCGTAAATACCGCATGTCCCGAATGTCGGGGATATACCGGGTATCGCGAATTTCCCGGGTATGGCGCGGATACTGGACCTCATGGGGAAAGGGCAGCGCGGAAAGGGTGAAAAGCTGCTCCGGGTGCTCCCGGTCCAACGACACAAGACTCTCCAGCGCCAAATAAGCAGTCAATCCGTCGCGGGATTTCAATCTTTCCAACACAAAACGAAAATCCTCCATATCCTTTCTCCCCGTAATCAGAATTAAAAAACTGTTGTTGTGCCGATAAAGCCGATGGAGCCAGCACTCGGGTGTCCGGTCGGTCATGGCATCCAGATCCTTCAACCGGTTCTTTAATTCATCGATGAATTTCTCCTGGGTTGGGGCATCGGATTTATTAAGAATGGAGCTTCCGACGGACCGAACAAACGGATGTCGGGCATGGTGAAACAAGGCCCATGCCTCCGAAACGACATGCTCGGCGTGTTTGTACAACGGATAATGGGCGTATAACTCGGTCACTAAGGCCTCATTTTCCGGTTTATCGTCGATTGCCCCCAGAAGGTTTAACACGGCCCGAGCAAACATTAATTCCATTTCGGTTCGGAGCTCGTCATCGTCGATTGCGATCAGGCAATCCTCCCAGAGGGTCATGGATTTCCAGTAACCCCTTGTCAAAAGGTTTTCGGTGATATGGTGAACGAAGCGCCGGGTATCGGTCAGGTTGGTAAAGAAGCCAAAGGTCTCATTCCAATACGCGTTTTCCAGGTATGGGGGGGCGAGGATGGCATAAGGATTCTCGGTTGTTGCCAATTCCCGGGCACGGTGAAAATCCTGAAACATCGCATGCTCCTGGGGGGCGTTGGCCCGGGCGAGGTACAGGGAAACCAGGCGATGGCGCTGATCGGGAATGGGAACCTGTTGGCCGTAGAGCGCCACCATCAGGGTCAGTAACAGCGGATTGGAGGCCAATGTCAACAGCTTAAACCCATGGGCCGATTCCAGGATGCCTTCCCGGAGGGATTTCGGGAACGAGTCGAGAACCAATCGGATATCCACCGGATCAAAGTCCTGGAGGGCATAAAGGGGGATCTTGCTTTGAATGAATTCGGCCATGTCCATCATGTCCATGAGCCGGGACGTGAGGATGAGGGCATTTTGACGGATATCCTGGCAAATGACCCAGCGGAGCAGGTCGCGCCGGAGGCTGGCGTCGGTCACCGCCTCCCAGTCGTCGAGGAGGAAGAGGATGGTGTTATCGTCAAAGGCGCCGCGGCATTCGAATGGAATGAGCTGACGGATATCGCTGAGCGGGAACGCCGAGTCCGACGGGTCTTCGAACCGCTTGAGCGACAGCCATACCGGGATGAAACCGGCAAAACCGCAGGACGAATCCGGGGCGCATTCGCGGGCAAGCCAGCGAAGCAGGGTGGTCTTCCCACTGCCGGATTTACCCAGAAGCACGAGCCTGAGGGGTCTGGCTTCGGCGCGGGCCGTGCGGTGGAGTCGTGCCAACTCCAGGGAGACCGCCTCGACCGGCGCCTTAAAGGCGTCATCGGAGGGGAGGCCGTATCGCTTTACCCGGCGTTGGATAAAATGAATAAAAGGATTGGGGGGTTCCAATGGAAAAAGGGGTATCAAAATTTATGGCGATGATCCTTCGGTTGTTTCTTTTCCATCGCTCTCACGTAATCATCGGTTACCTTTTGGGTATCCAGCGATAAATATTCGGCGTATTTTCCGACATAAATCCGGACGTATCCCGGCGGGGGAAGCAGATCGTATCGCTCGTTTTCGATATGCTGCAAATACCGCAACGGTATTCCGGTCGCCAGGTACACTTCCTGGAGCTCCACGCCCACGACTTCCCGGGTTAATTTCAACGCATTGCCGCTGAATGTTTCAAACTCCGGAATATTTTTATATGTCGACCGCTCGCATGTTTTTTTCTGTTGATCGATATCCGACGCCGAATAGAGTTCCTTTAAATTGAGGTAGGCGTCCTCGATCCGTTCCAGCAACGCGAGGCGCTTCTCATCGCTCATGTCGTCGGATATGGAAGAAAAAACCGCCGAATAAGCCGAGTACAGTTTTTTTAGATGCAGGTACGCACTCTTGATCTCCGAAAACGAGGCATTGGCATTCAATTCGAGGATTTCGAGGTATGTTTCTTTTTTCTTTTTTCGGTCGATGGTCATCATTGTCTAATTTACATTTGTCTAATTTTAGAGTTTAAGGCTGTCGATTTTCATTTGTCCGCCCTTGATGATGTTTCCCGCAATCTTTTGGACCTCATTTTCCGTGCTGTGGGCCACCACAAATCGCGGCGTGGAATGGATCAGACTCAGGTTCCGCCAGAAATGAAAATCATATTCAATGTATCCCGAATACCGGGCATTCACCCCGATATATTTGATGCACACACTCCGGATCGAAAACCCTTCTTGCAATTCTCTCACATTTCGAACTTTATTTAAGACAATGTCGATCGAAAAATCCGCAATCTCTTTTTCAACCCGGGGTCCCATTCCATCCGGCAGGCTTTTAAGATGGGCAACGAGATCGGCCATTCCGGAAATATCATGGCGACGACGGTCTTCCCATAGGTCTTGAGGGATATCTTTCAAACCATGACGGGCCATGATGGACTTCAATTTCCGGAAGTAAACGCTTTTGATGAATTGGTACAAATTCTCAATCGCGGTAATCTCCGGAAGAGCGACCACAATGGGTTTATCCGCCAGTAAAAACACATCGATCGTATCCATGCTGGTTCCCCCTCCCAGATCCAGGAGGATATAGTCGGCGGGTAAATTCCGGATATGGTTCATCAACTTGATTTTCTGCGCATAATTGACATTCGCGGGGGAGATGGCGGCGCTATTTCCGCAAATAATCGAGAGATTTTTGATCTGGGTCTCCGTGATCAGGTTCTCCAGGGGTTCTTTCTTGTTAAAAAAGTCGGAAATGGATTTATCCCCGATCCGAATTCCGAAGAAGGTGTGGACATTGGCTCCGCCAAAATCGGTATCGATTAAAATGACCCTTCTCCCCATGGAGGCAAGGCTTGCGGCCAATTGACAGATGACGAACGTTTTTCCCGTTCCGCCTTTACCGCCGCCGACAGCCCAAATTTCCGCTTTTTTATCCTGGCCGGTGCAATTGTCCATTTTTACCTTCGCTCAGTCGAAACCGATTCATGTATATAGATGTATATATATATATTATTTATACAATTATACCCTATACCGACAAATAAGGGAAGTCATTTTTTTGCCTTTTAAAGGCAAAAAACAAAAACACTTAACCAAACCGGCGATGCACAATAAAGAAACAAAGAAAAAAAGAAAAAAAATTTAAACCAAGTTTAGGCAGATAAATGGCGCTTATATTTTTTTGACGTTTCGGGCATGAACGCCTTTCGCCCCGTCTGCGACTTCAAATTCGACTTTCTGGCCCTCATTCAACGATCGGAAACCTTCTTCCTGGATATCGCTGTGATGTACGAACACATCCGTTCCATCTTCAGTGGAAATAAAACCGTATCCCTTTTTGGCATTGAACCATTTCACTATTCCTTTGGTCATTCTTATCCTCCAAAAATAAATACCGATAAATAATATTTTATAATTTTATTTATCAGCAAAATTTATAAAACATTCTACAATAGCGCTTTTATTTTGTCAACGGGTTCTTTTTTTACTTTTCATTTCCATCCAAATTGTGTATAATTGTAAATTGATAGAAACATGAATGATAATCCGAATATTAGGTGAATCCGATTGGCATCGTTTAAAGTAAAAATTCAAAAAAAAATTTTCTTCAATGAAGAAAATGGTTATTCCGTATGTAAAGCCCTGGTGCATGGTCACCGCGAAAGCGTGGTCATCGTGGGTAATCTGTTTCATTCCAATGAAGGCGATTCCCTCGAAATCGAGGGCGACCGAATCACCCATCCCAAATTCGGTGAACAAATCAAGATCACATCCGCCAAGCCCCTTCTTCCGCAGGATAGAGACGGTATCATCAAGTACCTTTCCGATCACATCGAGGGCATCGGGAAACGGACCGCCGAGCGAATCGTGGATCGGTTTGGGGAAAATACCTTTGAGATCCTGGAAAAGAAACCGGAACGGCTCCGCGAGGTGCGAGGGATTAAGAAATCGGCTGCCGAAGACATCAAACAAAATATTGCCGAAAATAAGACGATCCGCGAATTGACCGTTAAAATGGCTCCCTACGGGGTCGGACCCGAAACCATCTTTAAAATCTATAAGGAATTTAAGGAAAATAGCCTGACGGTGCTCCAGGAGAACCCCTTTATCCTGATCGATCGCATCAAGGGCGTGGGATTTAAAATCGCCGACACCATTGCCCGGGGATTCGGGCTTGCTGCCAACGATATCTTCCGGATTCAGGCAGGGATCGAATTCTTGCTCGCGTTTGACGAGCAGCGAAACGGGGACCTGTATGCACCCGAAGAGTCCCTGATCACCCGGGCGGCCCGCCTCCTGAACGTGGGAACCGAGGACGTGACGGTCTGCATTCGCCGCATGGTGCAAGACCGGCAATTGATAAGAGAGGAGATCCCCGAGCCGGTGCTCATGAGTGTTAAAAACTTCAGTATCGAAAAAGCGATTGCCCATTCGCTGAACCATTTAAGCCGGAGCGCTTCCGGTCTCGAACCCGTGGCCATTGATTTCGACTATATCTTCAAACGCACGGCCGTCAATTTAACCGATGAACAACGCCAGGCCGTGGTTTCGGCGGTCAACAACCGCATGTCCATTATTACCGGCGGACCCGGAACCGGGAAAACCACCATTATCAGGGCCATCATCGAGTCGCTGGAAAAGGACGGGAAACAGGTACTCATTGCCGCACCCACCGGCCGCGCCGCCAAACGCATCGAGGAAGCCACCCTGTATCAGGGTTCCACCATTCACCGCCTGCTCAAGATCAGCCCGGACAGTGGACGCTTTGTTCACAACGACCAAAATCCGCTCAAAGCCGATGCCATTATCGTCGATGAATTCTCCATGGTCGACTTCTTTATCTTTTACTCCTTACTCAAAGCCATCTCTCAGCATACCCGACTCATCATCATCGGAGACAAGGATCAGCTCCCGTCCGTCGGACCGGGAAACGTCCTGCGCGACATGATCCACAGCGGGTATTTCCATATCATCTATCTGAACCGGAATTTCCGCCAAAACCAGGACAGCCTGATTATCGAAAACGCTTACCGCATCAACAACGGGGAAGACCTGATCGTTAAACCTTACTCCGATCACCTGGATTTTGTTTTTCTCCATGTCACGAGCGAACGCCAGGCCCTGGAAAAAGTCTTGCGGATCATCGACTACCATAAAAACGATTACAATTTCAATTCCCCGGATTACCAGGTTCTGGCCCCCATGTACCGCGGCGATTCCGGGATCGATCAGCTCAATCTCCGCATCCAGGAGAAGTTCAATGCCGAACCGGACCTGATCAAACGCGAGAAATTCGCCTTTAAACGATGGGATAAGGTGATGCAATTAAAGAACAACTACGAGAAGGAAATCTTTAACGGGGAACAAGGGATTGTCACGGACTTCAATTCCGATAAGAAGATCATGATGGTAGATTTCGACGGGACGTTTGTCGAATACACCCCAGCCGAAATGGATGAACTCACCCTTTCCTATGCCGTGTCGGTCCATAAGGCCCAGGGTTCGGAGTACAGCATGCTGATCCTCTTACTCATGCCGGGCCATGCCATCATGTTAAATCGCGAACTACTCTATACGGCCGTAACCCGGGCCAAGAAAAAGATTTTTTTGCTCTCCGATCCGGAAACCATCCGGCGCGCGGTTCTCAATTCCACCCCATCCGAGCGAAAAACGCTCCTGATCCGACGATTGAAAGACGCATTCGAAAAACGCTCACTCTTTTCCTGATTCCAACGCCTTGAGCATGGTTTGAATTTCGTTTTGGTAATACCGTTCTTCTTCCGGATGATTTTGGTAAACGCTCGGGAATCGGTACGCGACGGTACGATAGGCCTCGTTGAGGTGTACCATATCGATTTTCTCCCGCAATATCTCCGACGGGAGCCGCTGAGTATTTTGAGCAACGATTTCCCATAGCCCTGACAGGCGTTGAAAAATGGATTTGTAGGAGTATATCTTTTGACTGGCATAATAGTACCCGTCCTGCAAGTCGCCGGGCGACATCCGTTTGGGTTTAAATACCACGGTCGAACCCGTGTACCGTTTCCAATCTTTCGAGAGCAGGCGGCCTTCTTCCTCCAGCCGGGCGGCACAGGGCGTACCGGGAAACGGCGTTAAAAGGGAGAATTGCGGCAGGGCAATGTGGGTGTCGACCATGAAATCCACGGCCTGGTCAAAGCACGTGGCATCATCCTCATCAAAGCCCAGAATGAAGTTCCCGATAATGCCGATACCGTACGATTGAATTTTTTGGAGATACTTGGCCGAATCGTTCCACCGTTTCGATGCGAACTCCAGGACCACCCGGATACCGCCGGATGCGGACATGAGGCTCAGGTATTCGCTGTCTCGGGCAATGCCGGCTGAACCATGGCTCATCCACCGAATCTTCAGGGGAATCAATGCCTTAAAGAGTTCCTTGGCGCGTTTTCGGTCGGAGGCAATGTCGTCATCGACGATGATAAAAACGGCGTCATTTTCATAATGCTGCTTTAAAAAGTCGACTTCCTCCTGCAGCCGGTCCAGGGTCTTGTACCGGTAATTCGTTCCCCAATGCACGCGCACGTTGCAAAACTCACACAGAAACGGACACCCCCGCATCGTTTGAAGGATCGGATGGGGATAATCATCCAATTGTAATTGATCCCATGAGGGAATCGGGAGGTTATCCACCGGCTGAATCGAATCATCCACTTTATAGAATTTCTCAAGGCGTCCTTTCCGAAGATCGTCGATAATTTTGGGTATTAAGGCTTCCGCTTCACCGATGGCCACCGAATCCGAATGGGTGATGGCTTCGCCCGGAACCATGGAGGCATGATAACCGCCAATGATCACCTTGATCCCCCGAGAGCGAAACCGGTCCGCGATTTGATACCCCCGGGTGGCCGCCGGAGTCGCAACGGTTAAGATCACGGCATCCGGAGTGGAATCAAAATCGATATCCTGCACGTTTTCATCGATCAGATCCACCGCAATATCCCCCGGAATCAATGTCCGGATGAGTGAAAGCACCAGCGGGGTTTCGCCGACTCTACGGATGGTCGACTCGCTCCCCTTCCCGATGCTCGATTCCCAAAACTCCATTCGGTTTTCATCGAAGATTTCTCGCTTTGGCAGTATCACGGAAATTTTCATGGTAACCCTCCATAAAAGGTTGTGTATGGGTTTTTATGCAAATCCCTTTGATATAACACAGCGAAAAAAAATTGTCAAGATAAAAAGTCTGCGGATTTTTCAAACATATCCGCGACTGTAGACTTTCACCTCTCTTTTTTCGGATGGATAAAGTGGGGCCCGGATGGAAACGGTTCAGCGGGCGCGCGCGCTGGCTGAAAACTGGAAATAAACCCCTGACGGGATATCGCTTAAACCATCCAGTATCCCGGCTAGTTCGGGTTCAAGGGTGGGGTTCCGGTTGATCGATTGCGCGAGCGGCTCCCAGTCCTCAAGACTCAGTTTGGTTAACTCTTCGATGGCCGAAACCAAATAGGGGAATTGAATCACCAATTTTTTGGTATTGGCATTAAACGCAATCGCCCTTTTTTTGAACAGGTAATTGAATTGGAAGGTATCGGCGGATGATTTGCCCGCGTTTTTTCTCAGCCGGTCCAGGAGCGAGACCACATAGGTCGTGTATATTGAAATGTCTTGATCCGGTGCGATCAGGCCCATCTCTTTTAAAGCAGGGACACAGAAAATCGAAACCACATCGGCTTTTAATTCTTCGATCTTCGGAAATGATTCTCCGAAGGCATCGGAGATCAATTTGAGTTCACTGGCATTGGGTTGCCCCTTTTTGGGGATAAGCTTGAAAAAATTCCCATAATGGTGGGCGATCTTGTGCATGACCAGGGTCGAAAGAACGGATTCCGGATCCACGAGGTTTTGGCCGGCCAATAAGAAACTATTGTAGTTATCGATCGCGCGCTCGCCAACCTGCGTTAAGATATTTTCAGCGTAGGTATCGATGAGGTTTTTAAACACAATGATTTTATAGGCATAACCAGCGGTCATGGCGATATCCGGTCCGGGATAAACCACACCGAAGCCATGGGGGAGGGACGCATAGATCAACCGGGCAATTTTTACCGATGGCGCCCGGTTGGTGACCGATACATACGAGACGCGTTTTCCCGGTAACTTTTCCTGGAGCCGGTTGAACTGCCGCGCGTATTCTTCCACTCGCAGGGTCTCTTCCCGGTCATTGACATAGATATAAACGTCGACGACTCGGTTGGTGCCGGAAGCGGGAATAAAAAGGATTTCGACCGTGTTGGTTTTGAGGCTGAGCCACTCGGGCTCACGGACGTGAAAGCGCCCCTCCGACACGTGGCCGGCCAATGCGGTTAAATACTGTTTGTGACACGCATCCGGTTCGATTTGCGCGGCATCCCGAAGAAGCGAACCGATTTTTCTCCTGATCTCCCGACCACCCGGAGACGAAACATTTTCCGGGGTCAGTGCTTCGGCGTAGGCCGGGATCTTTAACAGAACATCCAACTGCTTTTGGGTGATCGGATCCAGGGTCGGCCGATCCACGCAGAGGACCCGTTTTTCCAGGGTATTGGGGAGAGCCGGGGCTCCGCTGATCCGGGCCGTGAAAAGGAAGACGAAACATAGGACGAAACATCCTAGGACTAAACATGGAATCGATTGGGTTTTCATTGTTCTATCTGTGTGTTTTTTTTCATTTATTCTTTTCGAAAGAAATGCGAATGTTTATAGTATTTGACGACATCCAAGATATGCATTTTTAATCCGGCTGCCGAAGGAATTGCGACCAGCAATCCCCAAAATCCGAAGATGTGGCCGAAGGCCACAATGGCCAGGAGGATCCACAAAAAATGAAGTCCGACCTTTTTCCCCACGATTTTCGGATAATAGAACCAATTTTCACTCCCTTTGACCAGGGAAAATACCAGAACGATCAGCAGGAGGCTTTTGGGAGAATCAAAGTGAGCAATGCCGATGATGATCGACACAATAAACCCCACCACCGTTCCCATGTAGGGAATGAAATCGCCGATCCCGGACATCACGCCGATGAGCAGCGCAAACGGGAGCTTGATGAGACTCAGACCGATGCAATAAAGGGTAATTAAAATAAGAACCACGATGGATTGCCCCCGAATGAACGCCGAGAAAATCACGTTCATTTTTTCCACCTTCCGAATCACATGGTCGATGTGGCGGGGGGGAATCAGGCCAAAAAACGAGCGCTGGATTTCCCGGGCATCTTTGAGGAAATAATACGCGATCAGGGGAATGAACACAATGTAAAGTACGGTAACAAATATACTGTAAATGTTTGAAAACACATCCATCAACAAACCGGAAAGATGATTCAACACATTGGCGATCATGCTCTCGATTTTTTTCACCAGGTCGAACCGTCCGCCATACCCCGAAAAGCTGTTTTTGATGTAATTACTGACCACCTTTAATTTTTCATTGAATTGAGAGATAAATTCGGGAAACTTATTGGCTGCCAATTTAACTTCATCGACCAGGTAAGGCAGGAGGATCGTCAATAGCAAAGAAAAGACACAAACGATCATCAGCAAGAGAAGGGCGGCGGAAATCGAGCGCCGGATCGACCATTTTTTTTCCATGAAATCCACCACCGGACTGAGCAGGTAGGCGATGACAAAGGCAAAAAAAATGGGCGCTGCCACCAGGGTCAGATACTTGAGGCTTAAAATGACGATTAAGACCGACAGGCTATACCCCAGCAATGCCGTCACAGGGGCGGGCATCGATAATATGCGATGTTTGTGCTTCATATGGTATGAATTACCATAAAAATAGCGTAAAGTAAAGGGAAAAGTTTTAATATCTACAAAAGTTGGTCTCCTTGTGCTCGAAGTGAGTCTCTTGATTGCAAAAGTAAGTCTCTTTGTACTAAAAGTAAGTCTCTTGATTGCAAAAGTAAGTCTCTTTGTGCCCGAAGTAAGTCTATCGATTGCAAAAGTAAGTCTCTTTGTACCCAAGGTTGGCGGTTCCGTGCCAAAATTCTCGCCCCTCTATTTAGCGAGAGTGTCAGGGATATTGTGTAGATAGCCATATTGTACAGACGTAGCGCGCTACGTCTGTACGATCTACACAAAATTCCTGACACTCTCTTTTTAGCCGGAGAGTGTATCGTAAGGAAGTGTCGCGGTGCGCCAGCGAAGGATCGATGGGCAACCATGAAGATTCGGTTAACATTAAGATAAAAACACGGAGGAAATTTTAATGGGTGCGTGTAACAAATTGCCCCCCGAACCGCGAGGGAATATTAAAAGACGCGGTATGTGAACGTCGGAAAATGGAAAAAAGCAGATTCGCTTTTTTAAAGAAGGAATAAAAAACGCCTTCAAGGCTTAATGCTAGATGGCCTTCAAAAGAAAATAATTCTTTTTTCCCTTCTGAATGAGGATATAGGCGTTATTTAACAGGGCATCCGGAAAAACCGCCATGTCCACACCGGAGATCCGAGCTTTGTTGATACTGACGCCGCCCCCGAGAATCATCTTTCGAGCCTCACCTTTGGAGGGAAACACCGGGGCATGAACCGCCAGGAGTTCCACGACATTGATCCCGGCCGCAAGCGTCTCCCGGGAAATCTCAAATTGCGGGACCCCTTCAAAGATCGCCATGAAATCCGATTCGGACAATTTCTTGAGCGAAGCTTCGGTGCCCTGACCGAAGAGGATCTGGCTCGCTTCCACGGCAGCCTCGTAATCGGCTTCGGCGTGCACCATTACGGTCAGTTCCTTGCCCAGCCGTTTCTGAAGGAGGCGGTTGTGGGGTGCCAATCGATGTTCCTCGATCAACGCGTTGATTTCCGGTTCCGAAATTAACGTGAATATTTTAATATACTTTTCGGCGTCTTCATCCGAGGTATTCAACCAGAATTGATAGAAACGGTAGGGAGAGGTGTACCGAGCATCCAACCAGATATTTCCGGTTTCGGTTTTCCCGAACTTCCCGCCATCGGCCTTGGTAATCAGGGGACAGGTCAGGGCAAAGGCTTCGCCGCCGCTTTTGCGACGAATGAGTTCCGTGCCGGCCGTGATATTGCCCCACTGATCGGAGCCTCCCATCTGGAGCTTGCAGTTCTTGTGCGTGTAGAGGTAGTAAAAATCATACGCCTGGAGGAGTTGGTAGGAAAATTCGGTAAACGAAAGTCCGGTTTCCATTCGCTTCTTTACCGAATCTTTGGCCATCATGTAATTGACGGTCAGGTGCTTTCCCACTTCCCGTAAGAAACCGAGAAAGCTGAAGTCTTTGGTCCAATCGTAGTTGTTGACCAGCTCGGCCCGGTTTTCCCGGTCGCTGTCAAAATCGAGAAATTTGGTGAGTTGCGCCTTGATGCATTCCTGATTGCGCCGGAGGGTTTCTTCGTCGAGTAAATTCCGTTCTTCGGATTTACCGGAAGGGTCACCGATCATTCCGGTGGCCCCTCCGATTAACGCGATGGGCTTGTGGCCGGCAGCCTGGAGATGCTTGAGCATCATGATGGAGACCAGGTGCCCGATGTGAAGCGAATCGGCCGTAGGATCGATGCCCACGTAAGCGGCGGTCATCTCTTTGGCCATTTGCGCGTCGGTTCCGGGCATGATATCGTGAATCATGCCGCGCCAGTTCAGCTCGTCGATAAAGTTCATACCAGCATCCGTCCGACTTCAATGGCTTTTAAATTCAAGTCCACCAAATCTTTCGGCGCCCAATGTTTGATGTATTCGACCATATTTTCAAATTGGATGACGTTGGTCAGCTTCTGGGTCATGGCCAGGGTCACGACCGAGGTGAGCACGATATTGCCCAATTGCTTTTTGGTCTCATTGATGATGGGGGTTTTGTAAAGCTTCCAATTTTTGGTATCGCCCAGTTCTTTGACCAGGTGCGTATCCACCACGACAATGGCGTCGTCTTTCAATCGCCCCTTGTAAAGATCGAACGGTTTCTGATAGGTGCAGATAAAACAATCGATGGCACTGGCCTGGGGAAAGATGATCTTTTCCGTATCGATGATCACATCGACCTTGGTCGGGCCGCCTCGAACCGTGGCCGTGTAGGTCGGGCTTTCCAGTGCGTACTTCTTCTCCATTTCAACCGCAATATCTACCAACAAGGCTCCGGCCGTAATGATGCCCTGGCCGCCGACGGCTGCGTATCTGATTTCATACCTGCTCATTTTGCCTCCTTGTTTTTCTTCTCTAAGGTTTGCCTTGCGGTGGGAACAAGGTGATTGTAGTAGAGGTCCGAGTATTCCAGGCGGTTTTTGTCCTCGAACAGGACGCCCACCGAAAACTTCTGTTCCTTTTCTTCGGGAGATAATGTTTCATACTCCGCGATCGATACGGTTCGGTCGGAGATCCAGCGGCACATGGCGAGCGGGTCTTTCATCTTGTTGCGACGCCCCAGGTTGATGTGGCAGTTGCTGATGACTTCGACCACGGAAAATCCCTGATGTTGAAAGGATTTTTTGATGACCTGTTTTAAGGGGAGCATGCGCACAACCGTCTCCCGGGCCACGAACGACGCTTTGGCGGCGATCAACAGTTCGCTGGCATTGAAGTTGGGTTCGATGTTGCCGTAAGGGGTGGTTTCCGTGATGAATTTCTGAGGGGTCAAGGGGGAAACCTGTCCGCCGGTCATGCCGTAGATCCCGTTGTTGATGAGAATCATCTTGATGCCGATGTTGCGTCGGGCGGCATGAATGAGGTGGTTTCCGCCAATGGCCGTGGCGTCTCCGTCTCCGGAGATCACGACCACGGTCTTTTCGGGCCGGGCCAGTTTGATCCCGGTCGCAAAGGTGAGCGCGCGGCCATGGGTCGTGTGCAGCGTATTGGTATTGAAAAAGGTGGGCATTCGCCCCGAACATCCGATCCCCGAAACCACGACGATATCATCCGGTGGGAGGTTCAATTCGGAAAAAGCCATGGCAATGGCTTTCAATACAATCCCATCCCCGCACCCGGGACACCAGGGTGTCGGAAAGGTTCTATAGCGTATGTATTTCTCATAATCTCTCATCTTACAAACTCCTTTATCGACGCAACCACTTCATTGGGGGTAAACGGAATGCCGTTTGCCCGCAGCAAGGCTTTCGTCTCCACATCATCGGTGGCCAGACGCTCGATTTCGTACATCATCTGCCCCATATTCATCTCAATGGTCAATACTTTTTTTATTTTCTTAAACCGATCTTTCATCGCCTGTTCGGGAAAGGGCCAGACCGTTAAGGCCTGGAAGAGGCCGACCTTGATTCCCTGTTCCCGCGCGACTTTTACCCCTGCCAGGGCCGAACGGGCCGAGACTCCGAAACTGAATACCATGATTTCGGCGTCTTCCATATAGTATTCTTTAAATTTGATAATTTCATCCAACCGGGTATGGATTTTCTGGAGCCGCAGGGTCTGCATCTTGTGGACCACATCGGGTTCGGTCGTCGGCCAGCCGTGGCGGTCGTGTTCCAGGCCATCGATGTGGATCGGGTAGCCTTTGAAGAAATCGACCCGGGGCGGAATATCACCGATCTGCCGGTCGTAAATATTCAAATCGGCGTCCAGCGCATGCTCGGCACCGGAGATAACGGAAATATCTTTGGGATCGGGAATCTCAATGTCTTCATGGGCTTTGGCCATCACTTCATCCATCAGGATGACGACCGGTGTCCAGAATTTTTCCGACAGGTTAAAGGCCCGAACCGTTTCGGAATAAATCTCATCGGAAAATGCGGGATAAACGGCAATACTCGGATGATCGCCATGGGTTCCCCATCGGGCCTGCATCATGTCCGATTGGGAGGGTTTGGTCGGTAACCCGGTCGATGGACCGCCCCGCATGACATTGATGATGACCAGGGGAATTTCGGCCATGACCGCCATGCCGATATGTTCCTGCATCAATGAAAAACCGGGGCCGCTGGTTGCAGTCAACACTTTCTTCCCGGCCAATGAGGCACCGATGCATGCTCCCAGAGAGGCAATCTCATCTTCCATCTGAATAAAGTCGTAACCCAATTTGGGTAATTCCCGGGACATATACTGGGCCACTTCCGATGACGGCGTAATGGGATATCCGGCAAAGAAATTACATCCCGCAGCGATCGCCGCCTTGGCTGCAATCATGTTTCCTTGTAATACTTCTCGCTTACTCATTTTTTTCCCTTTTCTTCCTCTTCGTAATTGATGAATATTGCAAAATCGGGACACCGCTGCTCACACATTTTACACCCGATGCAATAGTCCGGCGCATCTGCCTTTACCGATACGCCAAATTTACTCTCGATGTTATCTTCCAACTGCAAGGTTCCCGTCGGACACGCATCGACACAGAGCCCACACCCTTTGCAATAGACGGATACGATGGTTATCTCATTTTTTTTCGCAGAGGGTTTCTTTTTTGCCCTTCGGGCAAGAGCCTCTTGATTGGCTTGAATTTCAAATTTTTCCATTTATTCACCTCAAAAAGACGGACGTTGAGTTATTGGATTGTTTTGTTGATCGTTCTGATCTTCTTATCATCAACATTAACCCGAAAATTCTCCTAATATTAATATTTCCAAATAAAGATAATATCAGAATTTGTGCTAGTTTCAACCCGTTTAAATATAAATTTTTTTTTTTTGAAATGGAGCAGCGACAGCGTTACCAAATTCCAAGCGCTTCGAGTTGGGTGGTGACGGTTTCGGCCCAGCGCCGATTGGCCGTGGGGTTGAGGGGACTGGGGTGCAGGATGTGGCCGATTTTAACGGGAGTGCCCTGAAGGGCCCGGCGGGCGGACATTTCCGTAAACCGTCCGACGCCAATGAGCCATTCGGGTTCCAGGATCGCCACGGTTTGAGCCAGATGACGATCGCAGAGTGCAAAGAGGGGAAGGGCTTCGGCCGGCGTTAATTTGTCCGGGGTTCGGTTTCGGCCTTCGGTTTCCATGAACGCCAGGGGGCAGTAGTTGGCCACAAAATAATCGTTAAAAAACGCGTCGGCGGTTCCGAACCGTTCGCGAAAGAGTCCCCACAGCCGTTTGCCGCTCACCTCGGAGCGTTTGCAGTTAAACCCGGTAACCGGGCGTTTGGGGTGTTCGATGCGCGGTTTGCCAATCGGCGCTTCGATTCCCAGCCAGTGTTGGACCGCATCCACTTCGCCGAAGGGAACCCCGGTTTGAACCATGCCCCACGGGCCGGGGTTCATCCCCAGGAAGATGACTTTCTTTCGGGGAGCCCCGTATTTTTTTAGATAAAGCGCATGTCCTTCCCAGGCGTAGTCCAGCGTGTTGTAAACCACGGCAACCGGAAGGGAAAACGTGAGTTTTCCCGCCTCTTTCCCCAATTGTTTCGCGGCCGATAGGAGTTTTGTAACCTCTGGTGTGTCCATTGTTTTTTATTTTATTTTTTAAGTCTTATTTTAGCAATATTCAATCCTTCATGCAACCATGTTGAGCGCATTTGGATATGGGGCAGACCCGCGGGTCTGCCCCTACCGAAAAATAGACGCAATTATTGGTGGGATATCACCCCATCCATTCATTCCGGTTGATGGTTTCTGATTGCCTCGATCACTTCATTGACGTCGGGTTGTTCACCCATGGGGTACAATTTGGTCCAAATGACTTCCCCTGCTTCATTCACGAGGATGTTGGCCCGCTCGGAAAATCCGTCCTTCTCTCGGAAGATTCCCAGGCTATGGGCCACCCCGCAGTGGGGCCAAAAATCCGCCAGAATCCGTAACCGTTTGATGTTCATCTCTTTGGCCCAGGCCGCCTTGCAAAACTGCTGATCTACCCCCATGCCCAGGGGCACGGTGTTTAACGAATCAAAGACATCCATGTTGGTGTCCAGATCGATCATTTGCTGCGTACATACGGGTGTAAACGCGAGCGGATGAAACGAGAGAACCATTTTTTTTCCTCTCACATCCTGACTGCTAAAATTTTTGTTATCTTGATCTTTTAATGTAAAATCCTGAATCTTTTCCCCTACGTTAATCATATTTCCTCCTATGAGGGTATTTTAAATCCTAAAAAAAAAAATTGCAACTTTCTTTTTTAATTTTTTTCAAGGGATTGCAAATTAAGAGAATAATCTTTAAAATATAATTTTATATATATAATTTTATATATAAGTATTAAAGGAGCCATTTATTATCGTGAAACAAGTTGCCGTTATCTATAACCCCGGTGCCCAGGTCGGTAGAGCGCTCGGTAAGATCAAGAGAGTCGAAGCCGGCTTAACGACGAAAAACATTGGTTACGATCTGTTTTTAACCGAAAGCGAAGCGCATATGATCGAGCTTGCGGCCCGCGTGGTCCACGATTACCCGACCATTATTGGTGCCGGCGGCGATACCACCATCAATATCATTGCCCGGGAAATACTTAAGGCCAGGAAGGGAAACGTATTGGGGATTATCAGTCAGGGTTCCATCAACGACCTGGCCAAGGGAATTGGGGTTCACAAACTCAGTGATTCGCTCCATGCCATCGCCAACCGGACGTACCGGGCCATGGATGTGGGGGCCATTCGGTGCGGAGACCAGGAGCCTTACCTGTTTTTGGCTCAGGCGAGTCTGGGATTGGGGGTGGTGGTCAGCCGCTACGTGGACGACTGGATGAAACACCATACCTTTGCCCGGCGCTTCCACAAGCTGGCCCAGACCACGGCCGGGTTGTCGGCCATGTATAGCGCGTTTAAAACAAAGACCGTGCCGGTGAACCTCCAATTGCAAAGTGCCGGCAAGCTTCACCATATCGATACGTCTCTGCTGGTTTTTAATAACACCGCTTGTTTTGCCGGTATTTTCAAACCGAGTCCCACAGCAACCCCCCTGGACGGGCAACTCGATTGCTGCGTCTTCAAATCCTCTTCATTCGGCCATATGGTTCGTACAGCCCTGCAAATCAAAAGCGCCAAACATCTGGAAGACGGGAAGGTCGAGATTTTCAGGGATAATTATTTTAAAATTTTCTCCAACCAACCGTTCGAATTCCAGATTGACGGAGAAATCGTCCGATCCGAATGCGAAATCGAAGTCTATACGATCCCCCGGGCACTCAATATCATGGTTAACGCGGAACGGTTTCCCAATAAGACAGTTGAATTGACGCCTGATGACCGCGATTAAGACCGTTCTGCTCCACGCCTGTTGTGCCCCCTGCTCGACGTATGTCAACGAGTGGTTGATGCGCGATTACGCGGTCACCTGCTTTTTTTATAACCCCAATATTCATCCGGTCGACGAATACCGATTCAGGGAAACCGAAATGGAACGCATCGCCCGGATCAAAAACTGGAAGGTCGTTTACGGCGACCCTTCCGGCCAGGACGTGGCCGAATGGTTCCGGCTGGTTCGGGGCCATGAAGCAGACCCGGAACGCGGCGAACGCTGCTCGATCTGCTTTCACATGCGGTTGAAAAAAACGTTCGAGTATGCCCGGTCCAACGCGATTGACGCCGTGACCACGACCCTTTCCGTCAGCCCCTATAAGGTCACCCGCCAGATCAACGCGCAAGGCGAAGCCTTGAGTCGAGAATTTGGGGTTCGATTCCTGGCCGAAAATTTCAAAAAACAGAACGGTTTTAATACGGCCAAGAAAATGGCAATGGAACTGGGAATTCAATACCAGGATTACTGCGGGTGCGTGTTCTCGCTGGCGGAAAAGGAATCCAAAAAATATGTGAGTATCGCGTATCGTAGAGACGGTGCGTGCAACGTCTCCGAAAATTAACCATGTTGATTTTGTTTTGGAGGGTTGCCGTTAGAAGATATGAAGATATAAAGGGGCAGAAACGGTGTTCTGCCCCTTTTATACCGAAAATAATCACTAATTGTCATTCTTTTGGGGATCATTCGGGTCAAGAATAGACTTTAACACATTATTGTCATCGCCATAATGATTCCCATCATTGTAGGCTTTACCTTTGATCAAATCCGTTTTGTTCATACCGGCGAAAATACTTTTCATTTCATCAAATGTTAAATGTTTCATCTTGTTCTCCTATTTTAAGATTTTTTAGATTTTTTAAGTGGCTTTCCTGTTGAAAAACCCTCAACAGAGAAACCTACGAATCATAACAAAGTGAACTAAACATGTCAAGTTATTTTTTTAAAAAAAATTTTTTTTTTAGTTAATGAAATGTCCCCCCATTTATGATACGATAATCGTCAATGGTAATCAACGTTAAAGAGAATTGAACCATGAGAAAAGATAAAACCCCCGATAACCCCCTCAACGAAAAAAAAGTCAGCTTCAAACTTTTCGACCGAATTTATAAACACTACGACCTGCTCAACCACGTGTTCTCCCTGGGCATGGACGAGGGGTGGCGATCCCGGTTATCCGCCCAACTGGGCAAAAAAGACCACCCAAAAATCCTGGACCTGGCATCCGGAACCGGCGACGTGGCGCTTCGCCTCCTGAAAGACAATCCGGATCTCCCCCGCATCTACGCCTGCGATAAATCGCGGAACATGATGGTCCGGGGACGCCAAAAAGCCATGAAAAAGAAATTCGCCTCCCGCCTGGTGTTCGTCCAAGCCGACGCGGAAAACCTACCCTTCCCGGATCATACCTTCGACGCCATTACCATGGCCTTCGGTATCCGAAACATGCCGGACCCACCGATTGTTCTTTCCGAAATACGGCGGATCCTCAAAAAAGGCGGAAAGGTGACCATCCTGGAATTCTCCCTTCCCCCAACCCAACCCTTTCGCGGCTTTTTTCTGTTCTACCTGAGACACCTCATTCCCCTCATCGGACGCCTCGTGTCCGGAGAACCCACCGCCTACCGCTACCTGAACCAAACCATCGAAACCTTTCCTTACGGAGAAAAATTCTGTCAGTGGCTGCAACAAGCCGACTACCGACACATTGCCTTCACGCCCCTCACCCTGGGCCTGGTCACCCTCTATCAGGGAGAAAAATAACGTGACTTTTTGGATGAAATAGCGTATAATAGATTCATGAAAACATACCGTTACACTGTGAAAGGACGCGTGCAAGGGGTTGCCTTCCGTTACTATACCGTTAAAAACGCCACCAAATACCATATCAGCGGAACGGTCCAAAACCTCTACAATGGGGATGTTGAAGTCCACGCCCAGGGCAACGAAGAGAACTTACGCCAATTCGAGGGCTTCCTGCACTCCGGCCCACCGGCCGGCCGCGTGGAAGCAGTCGTCAAAGAAGAACTGTCCTCTTCGGACTTCTACACAGGTTTTGAAATAGTTTAATAAATTATAAAAAAAAGTTGACACAGGTAAAAAATTATGATATAAATATCAGTGCAGTATGGAGTTAACGATGCCGTTATATGAATATAAATGTAATCATTGTCACAAGACATTCGAGGTTTTACAAAAGTTCAATGATGAACCAATACAAAAATGCCTATACTGCAACGGTCAAGTGGAAAAGTTAATATCGGCCTCTTCCTTTCAATTGAAAGGGAGCGGATGGTACGTCACGGATTACAAGCGAAGTACCTCCGATAAGACAGACAGCACCAAAGCCACCAGCAGCGTGGCTTCGAATATTAAAAGCGATGTTGGTATTAACTGAGGATTGACCATGACGCTACAATTAAATAGCCTTTCCATCTCTCCCCCCTTAATATAAATACATATCTCCCACCTTTACCGTACAGGTCCCCCGTTACATGGGGGACCCCCGCCTTTTTATAGGAAATTTAAGACAAAGGGGTTTCCGACCTATTGCCTAAAATTTTTTTTATTGATATAATTCTATTTTTTTTCAAAAGCAATGAATTTACGATGCTGACGAAAAGAGGAGACTGAACATGCGCGATCGAAAAACCGCAGTAATTGCTATAGGGGGAAACTTTCTTTCGGACGGACGAAGCACCACCGAAGAGCAAATGGCGCGCGCCTATAAGGCCGCTGAACTGATTAAAATTATGGTTATGAAGGGTTTTAAAGTGGTCGTTGTTCACGGCAACGGTCCTCAAGTGGGGATGGCCTATCTGAGGCAATTGGCCGGGCAAAAGGAAGATATCCCGCCGGTCAGCCTGGCCATGTGCAATGCGCTGACTCAGGCCGAAATCGGGACGCTGCTGGAACTGTCCATTATCAATACCATCAACCGTGACAAACCGGATGTGAATGTCCTGACGCTGGTCAGCCAGGTCGAGGTCAACGCCGATGATCCGGCGTTTCAAAAACCGACCAAACCGATCGGCCCGTTCATGACCGAGAGCGAAGCAGCCGCCATGAACCAATTGTTTCCCGACTGGACGATCATTGAAGACAGCGGCCGCGGATACCGACGCGTGGTGCCCTCTCCGGAACCCATCAGTGTATTTTCATCGATCGGTATCTCCGATACCTTCAATACTGCGGACGTGATTATCGCGGGCGGCGGGGGCGGAATTCCCGTGGTCCGAGACCCCAAAACCAATACCTTCCACCTGGTTGACAGCGTGATCGATAAAGACCGCACGGCCTTTTTGATTGCTCGCCAAATCCGGGCCAGCCACTTCTTACTCTTAACCGGGGTTCCCCACGTCAGTCTGGACTTCGGAAAACCCACCCAACGGCCGTTGCACGATGTGACCGTGGAAGAGGTCAAACGGCATTACGCCGACGGTCAATTTCCGGCCGGTTCCATGGGGCCGAAAATCGAGGCTGCCATTCGTTTTGCCGAGGGTACGTCCGGAACGGCCATCATTACCAATACCGATAAAATCGCCGACGCCCTGGAAGAAAAAGACGGAACACGAATTCATTTATAACTAGATAATATAAATAATCTATATAATACTAAATAAAAGGGGGAAAACATGGATGATAACGTTAGACAAGACGAACCCGAGAGGATTCCCGATTTTTCCAATACCGAACGCGATCGGGTGCCCGGGGAATTCTTATGGAAAATCGAGGATGTCTATCCCGACCTGGACGCGTGGGAGAGAGACAAGGCTTTGTATGTGAGGATGATCGATCGGATCGATGAACTGGCCGTGGATTGGACCCATTCCCATCAACGCCTGTTCGCGCTTCTGGATCATGTGACTCAAATTCAAAAGCTGGAAGAAAAGATTTACTGTTACCCGCGGTTGTTGGCAGATACCGATATGGGAAACTCGAAATGGCAGGCCATCAAAGGGGAAATCCAGTGCATCAGTATCCAGATGGAAAGCAAGTTGGCGTTTATGGAGCCCGACCTTCTGGAATTGGGGAAGGAGACCATCGAGCGCTACCGGCGCGCCGAGCCTCGCCTGGACGAGTATGCGATGTATTTCGATTCGATGTTGCGGATGAAAGATTATATCCTTTCGACCGATAAGGAACGCATCTTAAGCCAGACCGCGCTTTTTTCCGGTGCCTCCAAAAAAGGCGCGGACATGCTCAATGACGTCGAAATGCCGGCCCCCCGCCTGACGCTTTCGGATGGGAAAAAAGTCCGGT
Source organism: Candidatus Omnitrophota bacterium (assembly GCA_050258455.1). Lineage (GTDB taxonomy): Bacteria > Acidobacteriota > Aminicenantia > UBA2199 > UBA2199 > JAKAGC01. Next base: position 53,289 of record JBLMYT010000055.1, read on the forward strand.
TAAATATCCCCGCTTATGTCCGCCATCGGGAATCCAATGTCCGGAGCGACCGGCACAACGTGATGGAAACCTTTTGGAAGAACCATGCCAAATTCAGAAACACACACGCGGCGCTGCTGGACGGCGCGATCAAAAGTCATTGGTTCTTCATGAAGGTGCGCGGCTACAAAAGCTGCCTGCAAGCCGCGCTCTATCCCCATAATATTAAGCCCGATGTGTACGATAATCTGATTCAAACGGTCCGAGAAAACCTCAAACCGCTGCACCGCTACCTTCAATTAAAAGCCCGGATATTGAATATCGATAAATTATCCTACAACGATATTTATGCGTCTTCGGTGCCTTCGATCGATAAAACCTATCCCATCGCGGATGCCAAAACCATGGTATGCGAGTCCCTTCATCCCCTGGGCGATTCCTACACGGATCTGTTGAAACAGGCGTTTGAAAGCGGATGGATGGATATTTACGCCAACAAAGCCAAACGTTCGGGTGCTTACTCGATGGGGGTTTACAACGTTCATCCGTTTGTGTTGATGAATTACAACGGCACCTTTAGCCACGTCTCGACCCTGGCCCATGAATTCGGCCATGCGTTACATTCGTGGTTCTCCGATACCTCTCAACCGTATAAACTGGCCCAGTACCCGATTTTTCTCGCAGAGATTGCCAGCACGTTCAATGAAAACCTGCTGACCCAATACATGCTGAGAAACGAAACCGACGACCTCTTCAAGTTGTATATTCTGGACCGGTATCTGGAAGAAATTCGCGGCACGCTGTTCCGGCAAACCCTGTTTTCCGAATTCGAACTCGACATGCACCGTGAAGTCGAAGCCGGGCGAACCCTGACCGCCGATTGGCTGGATAACCGCTACCTGGAGTTAACCCGTTATTACTATGGACACGGGGACGGAATCATGGATGTGCCGGATCCGATTAAAAATGAATGGAGCGGGATTCCTCACTTTTATTATTACTTTTATGTGTACCAGTACAGCACCGGAATTGCCGCCTCATCCGCCCTGGCCGAAACGGTTCTCAACGGCAGCGAAGCCGATGCCCAACGCTACCTTCGTTTCCTTAAACGCGGGGGCTCGCTGTATCCCCTGGATACCCTCAAGGAAGCCGGCGTGGACCTGACGTCTCCGACTCCGATTCTCATTACGATCCGAAAATTCGATCAAATTGTTTCGGAGATGGAAGCGATCGTCAACCGACAGGGTCAATGACGTCAATAAAACAGCAATGCGGATTCTGTGGGGGCGGTTCGCGAACCGCCCCGACGACGTTACGCCGTTTCCTTACCGAAAACAGCGATGGAGTTTGTTTGCCATCTCTTTTGAAAATTTGAATATTTCCGCTTCATCGACGGTCTGCACCTTTCGTTCATGAACGATTAACCGTCCGTTTGAAATCACACTTTCCACATCCGAGGATTCGATTCCGTAGATAAAATGTCCGAAGAAATTATCGCTCCGAATCTCGGTCGGGGAATCGTAATCCAGGATCACGAGGTTATTGTCGCCGTCGCCCGTCCATCCGCTCTCCCGGATATAATGATGCACATTGCGAAACCGGCGATACATTTGTTCGGCCGAGAGGTTCTCCCGGCATTGACCCGCCAGAAAGGCGGCTTTGGCACTGCGGAGCATATCGCTGTGCATGCCGTCGGTGCCCAAGAGAATATGAGCTTCATCCAATGACCGGGAATTAAAATTTCCGACCCGGTTGTTCAGGTTACTTTCGGTGTTTTGCGCGATATAAACCGGAGAACGCCCCAAAATTTCGCGTTCCTTCGCATCCAGATGCAGGCAATGGGCCAGGATGGTTTTTTCCGAGTCCAACCCCCCGGCGTCGCGAAACCGCTCGATGACCCGCCGGCCATAATCCCGGAGGCAATGGTCCTGGTCCACCCGGTCTTCCGCCACATGAACATGGAGGCCCGTTTTATAGGTGCGGGCCAATGCCACGGCCGCCGCCAATAGCTCGCGGCCCACGGTAAACGACGCATGAAGCCCGACGAGTCCCTGACCGCCCCGGAGCAAAAAGCGCTCGGTCTCGTCCAGTCCCTTTTGCCTCGCGGCTTCTCCGTCCCGGTCGGAACATTCGACACACAGCAAATGGGAGATTCCCACCTGATCGAACGCATGGGCAATGGTTTCCAACGAGTGTTCCACGGCAAGGGGGGAAGCATGGTGATCGATGACAAAAGTGACCCCGTTTTTGGCACAAAAGAGCGCCGTCACCAGGGCACTGGCCCGGATCATCTCGGTGTCCAGGCATTTATCCAGCTTCCACCAGATGGATTTCAGAATGTCTTCAAAACAGGTCGGTGCAATTTTCGGAGCCCCCATGCCGCGGGAAAGCGCGGAATACGCATGATGATGACCGCACGCAAAGGATTTGGTCACCAGTTTGTGCGTGCAATCGATCACCGGTTGAGAGGGATGAGACGACGAACCGATTTCCGCTTCCAACGGGTCAGTGTTCTCGGGTAAAAACGTCACCCCGCCATTGAGCCCTTCCTCAACCTTCAGATGACCGGACCGAAACGCCAGGGTTTCCCAATCCACAACGGTTGCATGTTTTAAAATCAGGGACATATTTCGATCTTACCTACTTCACCGACTTCATCGACTTCACCGGCTCGCCTATTTTACATCGTAGAGGTAACCCAATACTTTTTCCGGGGTTAACGGGGAATCAAACACCGCCTCTTTGTCGGGCCGAAAGGCGTTCATCGCCTGAATCAGTGCAAAATAGGCGCCCAGGCCGTACATGAGCGGCGGTTCCCCGACCGCCTTGGAACGCATCACGGCTCTGGGGTTTTCCGCATTCCCGAGAAACCGGATATCCACGGTTCCGGGCACGGATTTGATATCCGGGATTTTGTATTTACCGGCGCTGTCGGTCATCAACCGACCGTCTTTGCCGTAGAGGATTTCTTCCATGGTGACCCACCCGATCCCCTGAACGATGCCGCCTTCGACCTGTCCCCGGTCGATTAAGGGATCGATGCTTTTTCCCCCGTCGTGCGCCACATGAACCGCATCGACCGTGTAAGTCCCCCGCAGACAATCCAGAGTCACTTCGACCAAGGCCGTTCCAAACACATGGTAAGCAAACGGATGCCCCTTTTCCCGGGTCCGATCAAAGTAGATATCCGGGGTGGCGTAAAAGCCCTGAGCCGACAGGTTGATCCGCATCCCCAGAGCATCGTTGACGACCTTTTCCCAGGTCAATCCGGTTGGATGACCCTTGAGCAAAAACGCCTCATTGCCGATGGTGATATGTTCGATCGGCGCCTGATTCAATTGAGCGGCAGCAACCGCGATTAAACGTTCCTGAATTTGCAGGCACGCGATTTCCACGGCTTTGCCATTCAAATCCGCGGCAGAACTGGCGGCCGTAGGCGAGGTATTCGCGACCCGGGTCGTGTTGGTGCTTTCAATCTTAATCCGAGAGGAAGAGATCCCAAAGGTTTGGGCGGCAACCACGGCCATTTTCATGTTGACGCCCTGCCCCATTTCCACGGCTGCGGTGCTGATTCCCACGCTGCCGTCCGAATAGACATGAACCAGCGCTCCGGCCTGATTCAAAGCGGTATTGGTAAAGGAAATGCCGAAACAAATGGGCATCACGGCCGCGCCTTTTTTTTTGAGTTTGCTCTCCGCATTAAACGCGTCAATGGTCGCAAACACTTTTTTAAATTGAAAGTATTGCTCGGCTTCGATCCAGCAAGCGACCGCCCGGCTGTTTTCCACGACCTGCCCATAGGGAAAGGTATCGCCGTCTTTCAAGAGGTTTTTCCGTTGAATAAACGATGGCTGAAGATGCATCGCCCGAGCGGCTTGATGAATCGCGGCTTCGATCACCACCATCGCCTGCGGGCCCCCGAACCCCCGAAACGCGGTAAATGGCGGCAGATTCGTCCGGCAACAGGCCGCGGTGGCTTTCACGTTGGGGATGAAATACGTATTGGTGCAGTGAAACAGGGTACGCTCGAGTATGGCCGTGGACAGATCGGCGGCAGCGCCCGCATTCTGATAGAACATGACCTCATAGGCCAGAATCGAGCCATCCGCGGCCAGTCCCAGTTTAAAATCCGAGGAGTACGGGTGGCGTTTGCCGGTCAGACGGATGTCTTCGTGGCGATCCAGCACCAGTTTGACGGCCCGTTTCAATTTAAACGCAGCCAGGGCCGCCAGGCACGCCCAGCCCGTGGCCTGATCTTCCTTGCCGCCAAAACCGCCGCCCAACCGCTGCACCTCCACCTCGACCATGCGCATGGGGAGTTTCAATATCCGGGCGGCCGTGCGCTGCACGGCCGTGGGCGATTGGGTGGAGGAGTGGATCTTAATGCCCCCGCCTTCGGTCGGAATCGCCATGGCCCCCTGAGTTTCCATATAAAAATGCTCCTGGCTCCCGGAATCCACGCGGCCTTCCACGATGGTCGCACACCGGTCCCAGGCGCGTTCCACATCGCCCAGTACAAAAGTCCGAGGCGGTACCATCAGCTTTCCCCGCCGAAACGCTTCTCGGGGATCGGTGATCACCGGTAAGAATTCGATGTCCAGGTCGATTGCCCCAAAGGCCTGACGGGCCATGGCTTTGGATTCGGCCACCACCAGGGCCAGCGGCTGCCCGACAAAGTGCACATGCCCTTCCGCCAGCAAGGGTTCATCGGGAATAATGCCCCCAATTTGATTTTCCCCCGGAATGGACTGCCAGGTCAGGACCTCGACAACCCCGGGTTCGGCCTTTGCGTTTTCCACATCGAGCCTGAGGATTTTACCGTGAGCTTTGGGCGATGAAAATACTGCCGCATACAGAAGGTCTTCCGGTTGCCGGATATCGTCCAAAAATACGGATTGACCTTTGACGTGCCAATGCAGTTCCGGATGCTTCATTGTTCACCCCCAACCAAATCCTCAAACTCTTTTTCCGGAAACAGCGTGATGAAATGAGCCAGGAATAAATGGCGAATGAGCCGTGTTTTGTATGCCGCGGAACCGCGGACATCGCTAATCGGGGTGATTTCAAATTCCATGAGCCTGAACGCCTCCCGAATCGTGTCTTTCGCGATCTCTTTCTTTCGGAGAAAGTGGTTGGTTTCGTTGAGCAGCAAGGGAATCGGGGCAACGCCCCCGGCCGAAACCCGGACGTCGCGAATGATCGTGCGTCCCCTTTCACTCGACTCCACCTCCAGGTAGATGGCCGTGTTGCAGGAGGCGATATCCAGGTAGGGCCGCCGGGATACCTTTTCAAAATGGAACCGGACATCCACCCCGGGAGGCGGAAGCGGAATCTCGATGGTTTCCACGATTTCTCCGGGCAGCAAATCCAATTGTTTATACCCTTTGAAGAATTCATGCAACGGAAATTCTCGGCGCGTCTCGCCTTTGCGTACCGAGATATGGGCACCCAGAGCCAGAAACAGGATCGTCAAATCCCCAATCGGCGAGGCATTGACGATATTTCCGGCCAGCGTGGCTCGGTTTCGCATCAGGGTCGACGAGACCAGGTAGAGGTAGTCGGACATGCGGGGAAAATGGCGTCGAATCACCGGGTCCTGCTGGAGTTGGGTCACGGTGACACCGCCCCCGATCAACACCCATGACCCGCATTCCCGGATTTGGGACAGGGTGTCGCAATGAGACACAAAGAATAACTCTTTATCGCGTAGTTCGTGCGGTTTCTGAATATAAAGATCCGTTGCCCCGGCAGTAATGAGGGTATGCTCGGTGACCGGGGGGTTTGGAAGCGGTTGAGCAAGGGTTCGCAATTGCCCGGGAATGTCCAGGAAATACTCCGGGAGGATGGACCAGGAGACGAGTTGCTTGACGCGGTCGATCTTTCTGGGGTGGTGGGGATCCAATTGGGGCGCATAGGTGGCGCACAGTTTTTGGGCTGCGCGTTGAATCGGGAAATACCCCGTGCAGCGACAAAGGTTCCCGTCCACGGCGTGGATGGCCTCTTGACCATCCAGGGTCGGGGAATTGAGAAAGAACCCGGTCAGCCCCAGGACAAAGCCTGGGGTACAAAAGCCGCATTGAGACGCGCCTTCATCCACCAGGGCCTGTTGAATCGGCGACAGGGTATAACCGCTCACGCCTTCGATCGTGACCACGTGTTTCCCGTCCAGTTCCCCCAGGGGCAGGAGACAGGAGGCCACGGCCCGGTAGGTGACGGACACCCCGGTTAACTCTCCCAAGAGAACCGTACACGCCCCGCATTCCCCTTCCCGACACCCTTCTTTGGTGCCGGAGAGCCGGCGGTATTTGCGGATCACATCCAGGGCCACGCTTCCGGGAGGAAGCGGGAGCGTCACGGACTCCCGATTGATGATGCACCGGATCATGCGCCCCATTGGTTCACCCATGAGCGAAATCCTGCCTCAGGTGCTTATGCCCCTGTTTTCCGTATCGCACGGCCTGGAGTTCGGCAATGATGGCGATCGCGATTTCCTCCGGCGAGGCGCCGCCGATATCCAGCCCAATGGGCGAGTAGAGCGTTTCCAGGTCGAGGTCCGGGCGCATCTCCGTTCGGAGCCGATCGATCATGGCCGGAATTTTACGTTTGGAGGCAATGAGACCGATATACTTCGGACGTTGAACGGTCTGATACAAGTGGTTGAGGATGACGTAATCCAGCTCGTGAGAATGGGAGGCAATGATGAAAAAACTTCCGGGAGGGACCGGTTCGTTTTCCAGGGCATGCGCGTAGTCGACCGTTATCCGCCGATGAGCGCCCTCGAGGGCGTCGGCCATTCCCGGACGGGAATCGATCAGGGTAATGTAATAAGTCAACCCCTCGAAATGATGCAAGAGGGCCTTTCCGATATGCCCGGCACCGAAGAGATACACCCGAGGCCCGGACCCGATGTAGTCAAAAAACAGGGTGATGGTTCCGCCGCAGCGCATCGGGGTGGTTTCCGTTTTCAGGGATTGGTTGTCCATGGCGTCGTTGATGACGTCGTTCTCCGGGCTCAGGAGGAACCGGATCACTCCGCTGCGCTGATCCTGCAACATGGCAGCGGCCCGTTGGGTGGCGGCAAACTCCAATGCCCCGCCGCCCACGGTTCCGATGCGCCGCCCATCGGATTTTATGAGCATTTTGGTACCCACGATGGCCGGACCGTGTCCTTCTTTCTCGATGACGGTGATTAACACACCGTCCTGCCCCTCGGATTTCATTCTTGACAATTCACCGAATATGTCCATGCTATGCATTCGGGTATACTCCCATTCGTCGCTTCTGTTAACGGGGAAGCGAGCCGATTGATCTTCGGTTTGGCGTACCGGAGGTCAGACTCAGTCCAACAGCGTTATCGGTTTCCGAGCCACGGCTTCATTTTCTTTTTCCTCCAATTTTTCGCGGAGTGCCATGAAGTCCGATTTCTTTTCATAATAATACGTTAGTATCGTATGAAAGAGCAGCGGGTCCTCAAACATATCCTGGATCATGGTTCTGATTTCGGTTTTGCCTCGCTTGAAATCCGGGAGTTTATCCATTTCAATGCCATTTTCCGATTTGTCGCTCTTGGGTTTGGTTTCCTTACCCTTTACCAGGTAGTCGATGGAAACATTGTAGATGTCCGAAAGCTTAATCAGATGTGCGATTCGGGGATAGATGTCTCCGGTTTCAACTCTCGAATAAGCCGCCCGTTTGACTGAAAGTCTTTCACAAAGAAAATCCTGCGTATACCGCCGGCTTTTTCTCAATGCCCGCATCCGTTTACCTATTTCTTTTGCTCCTTCCATGGAAAAATACCTCATCATTAAATTATTAATTCATTCATTAATTCATCAATTTCATTCATCAACGAAAACACCATTGAGTTATATTATATTACACTTTAAAAAAAAACAAAAGGGAAGCGGAGATTAATTGTAAACAAAAGTAAATAAAAATTGAAAACTTTTACTTAACTGCAAATTCGTAATCGGCCATCGTATCGACATCAAAGAGGATACCGGGATCGTTTACCTCGACGGAAAAGAAATTGTGGCGATTGATAAATAGTTTCAAATTCGATTCTTCGGGTTCCCTCAAAATGTCCGGGATATGTCGGCGGTGCATCAGGACCGGATGTCCGTGGCGGCCGTCCTTTACCGGAATAAAGATGGTTTGCGTCGGGTCACGGTCCCGGGAATCCAGAAGCGTTTCATACACGGCCGGATCGATCGACGGGCAATCGCCCGGGACCAGAAAAAACCATTGGCCGGTGCCCTGTCGGATTCCGACTTTGACCGAACCGAACATGCCCGTGGCATAATGGGGATTGCATACCACCCGAACATTGGCGTAATGCCGGGTCAGTTCCCGGATCGTTTCGATGTTGTACCCCCCCACCACGATAATTTCCCGACACCACGCGACCATGCTTTCGATCGCGCAGGCAATCAGGGGTTTGCCGCGGATCAGGAGCGCCGGCTTAAAATTTCCGGTGCGGGAGGAAAGACCCGCTGCCGGAATCACGCCAAAAATATCGCCAATTCTCATGTTGGTTTTCATATTTTGAGATGTTACAAAATACCTCGCATTTTTTATGAATTACTTTATTATTTATTATATATCAATTAAGCAAAATTTGAAATCTCCATTAATTCCTCTCTCTTTTTGTGTTATAATCTTTTTTTCAAACGTTTCAAAAGAGTAAAACATTGAATTTAGGAGGAATAGCCGAATGAAAAAGTTTTTATTAATTGGCATAATGATTATGTTATGCTTACCCGCCGCTTTAGTGGCTCAGGCCGTGACAACCGGTGCGTTTGCCGGTAAAGTCGTGGACATCGACGGCAAAACCGTGATGGGGGCGGAAATTGTCATCGTCCATGTTCCGACCGGTACCCGTTACGCCACGATTACGCGGGTCGATGGAAGTTTTAGTGTGGCCGCTGTCCGAGTCGGAGGCCCCTATACGATTACTGCCGGCTTTCAGGGTTTCCGAACCGAGAAAAAAGGCGATTTATTTGTGAAATTAGGCGAAACCAAGTACGTGAGTTTCATCATGCAACTGGCGACCGTCGAAGCGGGTGAAGTCATTGTGACGGCATCGGATGAAGTCATCAACCCGTATCACAGCGGTACATCCCAAAACGTCGTGCAATCGGCCATTGCAAACTTACCGACCATTTCCCGGTCATTAAGCGACTTTGTCCGTTTATCCCCTCAAATGGTGGGGAACGACGAAACCGAAGGCGCCTTTTCCGCCGGCGGAAGAAGCACCCGTTACAACAACATTCAAATCGACGGAGCTCAGAACAACGACCTGTTCGGGTTGGGTAGTTCCGGAACCCCCGGTGGTCAAGCCGAAACCACGCCGATCAGCCTGGAGACCGTCCAGGAATTCCAACTGGTGTTAACGCCCTATGACGTCCGCCAGGGGATGTTTACCGGCGGCGGCGTGAATATCGTGACCAAAAGCGGCACCAACGAATTTCATGGCAGTGCGTACTTTGAAGGCAGAAACCAGAATTTCGTCGGAAAGGGTCCGGATGACGTGAAGTACCGCAAATTCAGCGAAGGGTTGTATGGCGCCTCCCTCGGCGGCCCCATTGTCAAAAACAAACTCTTCTTTTTTGTCAGCGGAGAGATATTCAAACAGAGTACTCCGGAAGATTACTACATCGATGGCAGCGGCGCTTCCTATGATTTCGGCCATAAAGCCGAAGCCGACCGGTTTATCAGTATCTTAAACGGCTATGGCTATGATGCCGGCGGTTACGGTCAGGTGGTCAACGACAAGACCAGCAAAAAGTTATTTGCCCGGTTCGACTGGAACCTCAGCGATAAACACCGGCTAACCGTTCGCAATAACTATGTCGACGCCAATAAGGACAGTTTATATCGCGATAACATGAGAACCTTTAATTTCGGCAATGCCGGAGTGATTTACAAAAGCAAGAGTAACTCCACGGTCCTGCAAGTGGACAGCGCATTCGGCCAGAATTTAAGTAACCAACTCATCCTCAATTACACCTTGATCCGCGACAAACCGACCTATATGGGGGCCGCGTTTCCGCGAATCGTCGTGAACCTGGGCGGCGGGATCAGCTTCAATGCCGGATCGGAAGAATACCGGCACCGCAACATCCTGAACCAGGATCTGATCGAATTTACCGATAACCTCACCCTGTACAGCAAGGGACATACCTTTATTTTTGGAACCCACAACGAGTTCTTCAAATTTTACAACGTGTACGTGCAGCGGAGTTTTGGAAAGTACGAATTCTCGAGTCTGGATAATTTGGAAGCCGGCAAACCCTCCCGCTACGACCGTTACTATTCCTTAACCGATGACCCTAATGCTCCTGCCGAATTTTGGGTCTATCAACTCGGACTCTTTGCCGGTGACGAGTGGACCGTTTCCAAAAACTTTACCCTGACCTACGGTGTTCGGGCCGATCTTCCCCTGATGCCGGGCAAACCCCTGGCCAACCCCAAGGTGTTTGAAAAGTTCGGGATTCACACCGATCAGAATGCCGGTGGCCATATGCTCTTGTCTCCGCGCATCGGGTTCAACGTCTACCCCAACGATAAAAAGAATACCCAGTTCCGTGGCGGCATCGGCGTGTTCACCGGCCGTACCCCCTATGTCTGGATTTCCAACCAATATTCCAATACCGGTATGGATCTGGGACGGAACTACATTACGTCCAATGTCCCGTTCTTCAACACCGATCCTTACGACCAGCCGGTGAGCTCGACCCCGACCGTTTACAGCGGGGATATCAACCTCATCGACCAGAATTACCGGTTCCCTCAGGTCTTAAAAAGCAATCTGGCCATCGACCAGAAACTCCCCTTCGGGTTCACGGGAACCCTTGAATTTGTGTATTCCAGAAACCTCAAAGAGATTGCCTACCAGAACATCAACCTTCAGCAAATCGGTACCACCGCGCTGCTGGGTGGCCGTCCCCTCTACGGCACTCCCAGTGCCTCGGGGTCTTCCCCTTACGGAGCACCGTCCTGGAAAAACAAAGAGTTCCTCAATGTCATCCTGTTGACCAATACCAATAAAGGGTATCAATACACCGTTTCCGGTCAGCTCCAGAAGGAATGGAAAGACGGCAGCATGATCAATATGTCCTACACCTACGGGGTGGCCAAGGACATCAACAGCGGAAGCTCTTCGCGAGCCGTGTCCAACTGGCAGTATAACCTCATCTCCGGTGACCCCAATAGTCCGGCATTGGCCTATTCCGATTATGATACGCGTCACCGCATCATGTTTGTCTTTTCCAAGATAGTCAATATCATCCCCAATGCACCGACCATCTTTTCGGTCGTTTACAACGGGCGTTCGGGCCATCCCTATTCCACCCGGTACTCCAACGATGTAAACGGAGACGGTGTCCAGAACGATCTGATTTACATTCCGGCCAATGCCGATGACCAGATCTTAACCCGCGGCACCTGGGAACAGCTCAACGCTTATATCGAAGCCGATCCCGGCTTGCGGAAATACCGCGGCCAGATCCTCCCCCGAAATGCCAGCCGTGACAAGTGGTACAATGAGCTCGATATCAAAGTGGCTCAGGGGATCCCGGTTCCGTTCTTACGCGGAAACAAACTGGAAATCTCCCTGACCGTCAATAACATCCTCAACATGCTGAACAAGGATTGGGGCGTCTACCGCTACCTGAGTTTTGACGATACCCCGCTCACCTATGCCGGTATCGACAGCGCAACGGGAAAAGCCAAAATCGAATTCTGGGGAAAAACCCTTTCCACCGATGCCCGTTACACGATTAACCAGCTCCTCTCCCGATGGAGAATGCTGCTTGGCATCCATTATAAGTTTTAGTAAGTTTGAATCTTTGAATCATAGAGCGTAACGTGTTATAAACGTGTTTTAAACGAGTTTCATTCGCATATCGTTTATCGTTTTTTAAAACCCGATCCCGTCAGGGGTCGGGTTTTTTTTTGCTCCCCGATTGGGTCCCTTCCCATCCCTTTCATGAACAATAAAAAAAATAATCAAAAAAAATTTTTTAGTTGAAAAAATAGGGATGTTATACTATTATATTTTGGTTACTTTTTAGGAACCACCCAAAATCAATCCATAGGAGAACGAACATGAAACAAAAAAGAAACATGTTGAGCGTTAACAAAATTACGATTGCAAGTTTAAACCGGGACGAATTGAGCGATGTAAAAGCCGGTATGTATGATCCCTGCTGGGAAAATGCGTGGACCGCTTACTATTGCAGCGTCATGTACACGGGCGATCGTCAAGAGACTCAGCTCGGCAGCAATAATGCAGCATTTGCGGTCAATTTAAATCATATCTTTAAATAAGAATGATGCGGTGTACATTGTCTTCACCTTCTGTTTTTCAACCCGTTGTAGAGAAAGCGAAGAGGTTTGATTCAGACTCAACAGATTAGAGGAACCATGAATAATGCCGAACAGTATTATCGAAGCGGGTTGAAAAATAACCTTCTTAGCCAATACGATGAAGCGATTGCCGACTATTCAAAGGCAATTGAGTGTTCACCTTTTTTTACCGACGCGTACCTTCGGAGAGGGACGCTCCGTTACAAGATCTTAAAAAAGTACGACGATGCATTAATGGATTTTACTCAAATCATTACGTTTAATTCGGATTCGGCTCTCGCTTATCTACATCGCGGAATCGTCAAGTGCCATCTGTTAAAATTCGAAGACGCGATGCCGGATTATGACAAATCCATTGAACTGGACCCCAATGATGAGCGAGCGTATTTAAATCGGGGAAAAAACAAATATGTCCTGAAGTTCTCGGAAGACGAGGTACGTAACGATTTGGAAAGGGCCATTAGACTGGGATCCGGTCAGGCGGCCGACATGCTCGAATTATTTTATGGCGGCGATCAGCAAGCCATACGCGAATCGATCTCAAAAGGCATCCAGGAAAGAGCCAGGCGGCTCCAAAAGTAACACTTCACCCTTTTAATCCCCTTTGTAACCGATGAGAATGCTATACATTTTTAAAGGTTCGTATTCATAGGTGAAGTTTCGATAGCCATATTGGTTTAATATCTTGATTAACGAAGAGGGGCTTCGATAATGCAGCGTGAGTTTGAAGACTCTTTTTAAAAAGGGATTAAGGTTATGGGTATCTTCCGTCGTATTGACAATAATCACGCTACCTGCCGAAAGAAAGGGAGATAATGTACGCAAGAGATGATGGAGGACGTCATCGGAACAGTGTTCGATAATTCCGATGAGCTTGACAATCCCTGGACGGACGAGAATAACATCCTGAAGTTGGGCCAGGTCGGCTTTTAAAAATTGGACCTGTTTTTCCACCTCGTATGCCTTTTTCAATTCCTCCCCTGCGGCAAATGCCGCCTCGTCCCGGTCCAGGAGTTGGGCGGTGATGGCGCGCTCTTTCCGGTAGGAAATCGCCTGGATGGTCGCGATTCCGGTTCCGGCCCCAATCCCCAGGAGATGGATCGAACCGGTTCCCTGATAATGATCGAACCGATCGAACCGATCGAAGAGTTCCACCAATTTTCGGACCGCCAACCGTCTCCGGTTGCGGACCGCCATGGGAATGACGCCATCGGTTAAGACCAGGCGATCGATCCGGTCTCGGGGCGCCCGGTTGGCATATATGATCATCATGGCCCGCCATCCGCCGGCGCAGGTGAGATTCTCATGCGCCAGTTCGCTCCCGGATCGTTTCAGGGCGCCGACGATCAGCGGCACGGGAATGAGGTAATTGATCAGGGGAGAAATCAGGACGTTTCGAAGCCATCGGGTGTGCGGTGCCAGCACGTCGTAATCGAGGGGGGGCAGTTCCCCGGTTCTTTCCCGAAGGACCAGATTCGGAAATGAGACCAGATCCTTGAAATAACGCTCTCTTTCCCGGTCAAATTCCAATGTATGACACGCGTCTCCGTAATAGTAGATACGGGTATTGGCCGTTTTCAACCCCCGGATCATGCGGGTCACCCCTTCGTTATCGATGATCGGGTCTTTGCCGGAGAGAAACACGCCGAGGGGCAGGTGCGCCAACCGTTGATGCCGGTGATGCTGACTTCCGGCATTGGCGCGGTCCAGGAAATGGGTTTCCATGGCGAAACGCGCGGTAATCGCGGTGACCCGGAGCGGATCGTTTTCGATAAAGGATCGATAAGCCGGGTCTGAGGTAAAAAAAGAAGCGTCGGGAATCGGGACGCGAAACAAGGCATCGGGTTTGATGAGGTTGGAAATAAACATACGAAGTTTTTCGCTGAACGTCACATCCACGCGCGACACCCATCCGGGAGTGATGCAAAGCAGGGCATCCACCGCCCGGGGGTAGCGGAGGCAAAAGCCGAGTCCGACTTTGGCGCCCCAAGAAAGGGTGAGAAGAAATATGGGGTATGGCGTGCGTTCGGGAAGGTCGCGGCGCATGCGCCGAATCATCAGGTCGATATCCCGATAGATCTCCCCGATATGCGACAAATGCCCGCGTTTTCCGCCGCTTAACCCGGACCCTCGCCGGTCCAGGAAATACACATTAAACCCGTGTTCATGCAAGAAGGAGGAGCCGGCCTCATACCATCCACCGTGGCTTTCCACACCGGCCAGGCAGAGGCATGCCGCCCGCGCTTCGGCTCGAAACCACCGGCGATAGGCGAGAACCGTGCCATCCGAAGCCATGAGATGGTGAATCTCTTCCATGATGAATCCATCAATTACGCATGAATGACCCGGCAGCGTCGGGTATACCGGTCCAGGATGTCCGGGTTGACCGCGAGGCCCAGTCCGTAAGGCCCCGGTTCCCCGGTTAATTTCCCTCGATAACCGAAGCGTAAGGGGTCGGCCACCAGCGAACGATGAAACAGAAAGGAACCATAACCGGTTTCCAGAAGGTCCACCCCGGGAAACAGGCGAAGAAAATGGCGGGCCGCTGCATCCAGGATCCCGGTTTCGCCGACATGGGACCCCAATTGAACGAGCCACCCGTTTTCCTTTAATCTTTTGGCCATTTGAAGGCCAGGCACCAGACCGCCGCATTTGGAGATCCGGAGGTTGACGCCATGGGCGCATTGCTCCCGCAATGCCCATTCCAGATCCTCCCGGGTGCCAACGGATTCATCGAGAATGATCGTTGGAGAAACTGCCTGTTTTAAATCGCGAAGCCGGTGTTTATCGCTTTTCCGAAGGGGTTCTTCGACCGCGCAAATCGCAAACGGTTCGAGTGCCTGCAGGAGGTCTGCGGCCTGCTCGTACGACCAGGCCCCATTGGCATCGAGGCGAAGCGGGTAGTTTTTTCCCACGACGCGTCGGACCTGTTTTACCGAGTGTAAGGTGTCGGATGGATCGGCTCCGACTTTCAGTTTTAGGGACGGAAGACCGAAGCGTTTCATTACCCAGGCGCGGAGTTGTTGCTTGAGGGCCGGGCTTTGTCCGATGACACCGCTGACGGCGGGACTCGCATCAGGCACCCGTTTGCAAACGGGTGCCTCGACTTTCCCCAACATGGGGCGGATCAGTTGGGGGACGGATAAACGCTGCGATTTTCCATACGCATCCAGGTAAGCCAGTTCCAGGGCACAGCGGACCGCAGGCGGGCAGGTTTCCAGGCGAATGCGGGACGGGTTCAGCGTTTCCATGGCTGTAAACACCGAATCGATGCTTTCGCCCGTGACAAATTCGCGGGGAATGGATTCCCCGTATCCCCAGGTGCCATCGTCCAGACAGGCGGCAACGATGATATTATGGCTGTGCGTGTGGGTGGCCCGCGCATGAGCAAACGCAAAGCGAAAGGGTTGACAATAGTGATAGACCCGGATTTCCCTGAACGCGATTTCAGCGAGGTTTAGCATCGTTCATTCGTTTTGAAGTACGTGACCGCGTTCTGGAAGGATTCCTTGAAGGGATGCGACGGGGAGTACCCCAGTTGTTTACGGGCCTTGGTGATATCAAAGGTTAAGGGGGTGTGCAGGAACTTCATGCGAAACCGGTTCAAAATCGGTTTTTTCTTCAATCGGAAGATCAGATAGATCAATTCCAACAGGTTGATGAGTGCAAATGCCAGGGATGCGGGAATCGATCGTTTGGGTTTTTCGATATACAGGTCATTGCAAATGAGTTCGATCAACTCTTTTCGGGTAATGGTATTGACCCCATCGGTAATGTGATAGACCTGGCCGACGGCATGCGGAATTTTGGCCGCTTGAATCATGGCCTCCACGAGATTATCGACCGACACGAGGCTGATCGGATTTTTTCCATGATCGATGTAGGTGAACACCCCCCGGCGGAGCGAGTCGACGATCGGGGGCAGGAAATGGCGGTCGTATTTCCCGTAGATGTAAGGGGGACGGAGGACCACCACCGGAACCCCGTGTTTGATCACGTAATCCCGGGCTACTTTCTCGGCTTCGATCTTGGCATAATTGTAATTGTCGCCGGTGTAAACGAAAGGGGCTCGTTCATTGGTATCGGCCTGAGGATTCATGCCCAATACCGCCAGTGATGAGAGATGAACGAACCGTTTGAGGGGCAACCCCACACACGCCTCCAACAGGTTGCGCAGGGCCGTGACATTCTCGCGGATCATGTCCTCGCGACTGGCCCAATCGCTGACCATGGCCGCGCAATGAAAGACAATATCGATGTCTTTCACGGCGTCTTTGAGCGATTGGGGATCAAAAAAATTCCCCACAAACACATCGACCCCCATGCGTCGTAAAAAATTTTTATGGCTGGTTTCTCTGACAAAGGCCCGAACATCATGCTTATTCTTGGCAAGATGCTCCACCATGTTTCGGCCCACCAGTCCGGTGGCACCGGTAACCAATATTTTCATTCGTCCTCCGTTTCGGGAGTGCGGGCATTTGGCGAACTCCCCCTGAAAATTGTCCGATACAGTGTTTGGAGTAGGATCACTTCACCGACCGTGTTCTTCTCGAAAACCCGGTGCCCCACCCATTGAAACATATAGCCGAGAACCCCATGAACGAGTCCCCACGTCCGGACGCCGGTGATCAGACGATATATTCCCCAGAACACTTCGGGAATTCCAATGACATGAAAAAGGATATTCATCGGATGGTGATGCCGGGCGGCATAATCGGTAATCAACCGTTTGCCCCATTGGAACGATTGAATCTTTCGATTCATGACATTTCCTCCAGTATGGGGAAATGCCGGTCGTCGAGGATCGTCGACGAGAGGTACACGTGTTTGTGTTGTTCGATGCGTTCCCGGAGGGGTTTCCCATTTTTTTGATGGGACGCGTAATAGCCCGGTTCCAGGATCTTGAGCCGGATGGAACCGAGCCGTCCCGATTCCCGTTTGCAATTGTATTCGATGTTTAGCTCGCGCAGTTTTTCATCGAGTTTGACCATAAGTTTGGGCCATAATGCGCGGCTTCCCAGTTCGTTTTTTTCCGCAAGTAAGGCATAATAAGGTGGTTCGCCCCAACAGGGACACAACGTAAAATAGGAGAGAAACAGGTTAAGTTCGTTGGTCACCTGCTTGACGGCGTTGACCACCTGGTATTCGGATAGTTTTTCTCCGGTCAGCGAGGAGAAATGTTTTCCCTTGTTGAGAAAGTAGATGAAAGGGGTGCGGTTGACAAAGCCCGTGACGCGGACCAGGTCGTTGATCATGTAGCGGGTAAAGCCCGAGGCCGTGGTGATCACGAGAAAGTAGTTTTTGTCTTGCTCCAGTTCGTCGATGAGTAACGTCCGGGGAGAGGCCTGATCTTCCTCGTCTTCCGGGATAAATTCGAAGAAAACGCTGTCGATGGTGGGGCATCCCGAATCGTTTCCGGACGCGAGCGGAATAGAGAGGCGGCCTTCGGTTGCCAGGAGACCGATATCGCGGATGCGGGTCGACGCCGGAAGCAGCTTGGGGAATTGGTCCAGGTAATTGGAGAGTGTACCGCCTTTCCAGCAGGCCACCAGTTGAAGATCGGGCCAGTAGTGACGGGGGGCCAAAATGTCGTGTTTCCCGGCCAGTTGTTCCAATTGCCGTGCTTTTTCGGTGTCCATTTTCAGGTAAGGAGCGATGGATGCGAAAATGGATGGTTCCACCCGATCCCGGACCTGAAGGGTCCCGTCATGAATATCTCGGATGAGGGCCTGTTTATGGTCGTCGGCCAGGCGGGCGAGGGTGAGAACGGTGCTGGGATTGGCCGTAATCAGGGTTCCGATGGATTGAGGGATGGCCATGCGCATCAAGGTGTAATAGCGGGCGTGGACATCTTTGATTTCCAGGACCGGGTTGGGAAGCGCGTAAAAATCCCGGATAATCGGGATCTGGTTTTCCGCAATCCAGCCCGAAATGGACCCGCACCAGATCCCGCCCGGGGTTCGGTATTCTCGGGCGGGCGAAAACACGGCCAGAATTTTTCCCTCCAGGGTTTTGGGATTGTCCTCAACCATCGTGTAGGCAAAGAGCATGGTGCTTCGTTTATAGTCGCGGACAAAGCGGCGGGTAAAGGGAACGAATTTCGGTTCGCCCGTGGTGCCGCTGGTTAAACCGAGGCCGAGGAGTGTTTCACCTCGTCCGATCAGGGCCGATGGGTCGCCTTGTTTGAGTTTTTCGATATAGGGTCGGAAGGTTTCATAGGTGGTCAGGGGAAGGCGTTCCCGAAAGGTGTGGATGCTTTGGATGGAGGAGAAACGGTGTTCGTTTCCCCATTGGGAATCGCGGTGGGCGTGGAGGAGATGGCGTAGCGTTTGTTCCTGGGTTTTTCGGGGGGAGGCTGTGGCGCTGAGAAACCGGCGCATCAACACCCGACTGAAGAAACTCACCGCTGGTATTACCCATTTTTTCGAAACCATCCCGCCTCCTTCTTACATTATGGTTAAGTTATAATATAAATCAGATAAAATTTCAAGTAAATTTTTCCGGGAATCAGAAGGAGAGCTTTTTTTGAAATTGGCTGCAAGGCTCTGAATGAAATCTTATCGGTTTTGACCGATTTTTTATTGAAACGGTAATCGGGTTTGATCCCGTAAACGGCCGAATTTCTCAAAATCCCCATCATAAAAACCGTTCCCATGTTTCCGAGGTCAACGCTTTTTTTCAAGGAGTTTGAATGAATTTTAATGGAGTTTGAGGGAATTGTTATTTCGCTGCCAATCGGATTCAAGTAAAATGATTCCGATGAGGGACAGTGACACTGTCCAACATTAAAACCAAATTAAACTGATTATATATAGGAGCGAACATGAACTATTTAAAAAAACAAAAGGTAGAGAAATGTGTGTCAGTGTTAAAAGCGTTTATCGATGGCGCTCATGCCGGTACCGATAAAAAGAGCATCGCCGCCCTGAGCCTCGAACAATTGCACCGGGTCATGGCAGGCGGGATCCTCGAGGATGTGGGATGTATCGAAACGCCCCGAATTTACAGCTAATACCATTTGGGGGGCGCGTCTCAACATTTGACAAAACCATTGATTCATCGTCCATAAAACGTTTGGGTATCTGCCTATATTCTTATTTAAATGGTCACATAGCATACTGAATGTCAAATGTTGAGATGCGACCCCATTCGCTTTGTTTATCGAGATAAAAAGAATTCAATAATCATTGATTTTTTACTCTTTTTTGGGTAATATTTATGGGATGAATCCCTCTCGCATTTCTCTGATTGTCTGCTTCCTAATTTTACTTTTATGGGGAAATTCACCGCTTCGGGCACTGGATCCCAACCGCGCCCTCAGTCAATACGGTTTTCATCTCTGGGATATGAAAAGCGGCCTCCCCTGCAACACCATCTACACCGTTTGCCAAACCCGGGACGGCTACCTCTGGATCGGTACCGAAGACGGCCTGGTGCGTTTCGACGGTTTGAAATTCACGCGATACAATCGCACCAATGTTCCCCAATTGACCGATAACGTGATCCGAGCCTTGTTCCAGGACCGCACAGGCACGCTGTGGATCGGTTCGCTATCCGGCGGTCTGACCTGCTTGAAAGACGGCCGGTTTACGACCTATTCCTCACGGAAATATCAATCCTTAAGTAAAATCACCGCAATCAACGAAGATCACTACGGAAACCTATGGATCGGAAGCCTCGATTCCGGTCTCACCTGCGTTCAACATAACCGGTTTACCAATTATAATAGGACAAACGGCTTACCTTCCAATACGATAACGCATTTTTATCGAGATCGTCACAATCATCTGTGGGTTGTGACCGCATCCGGGATCGTCGGTATCCAGGCCCCGGGAACCTTTGAGCCGTCAAAACCACTCCATACGCTCAATTATTTTCATACCACCTGCATTGCCAAAAACAATGGCAAGGATTTATGGATCGGCACCGGTCGAAACGGTCTCATCCACGTTACCCATCAATCGCTTACCTCTTATGGAATCATGGAGGGGTTGCCCAATTCCACGATCACCGCCCTGGCCGAAGACCGGGAAAAGAACCTCTGGATCGGTACGGATGGCGGCGGTTTGGTCCGCATGACCCGCGACACATTCGGTGTCCTTCCCCACCGAAACGAGCTCAATACCGGCTTTGTTTCAACAATTTATCAAGACAACGAAAATAACTTGTGGATCGGCACACTGGATGGCGGGTTGTTCCAATTGTCGGATAGCCGGTTCATTACGCATACGAAGGGCGAAGGGCTGGCCCATGATTACGCCTTATGTGTGCATGAAGACCGGTCCGGAAACCTCTGGGCAGGAACCAACGGCGGGTTGTGCCAACTGAAAAACGGAATCTGGAAAACGGTCCTCACCCCTGCCAACGGCCTGGCAGACCCCCATGTCATGGCACTGAACAAAGACCGATCCGGAAACCTCTGGATCGGAACATGGGCGGGGCTTCAACGCTTCAATGGTGGTGGATCGCTTCAAACCTTTACGGAGAAAAACGGTTTATCCGATCATCGCATTACGGCCATTACCACGGATCGGCAAGGCACGCTGTGGGTCGGTACGCCCAACGGGTTAAACCGTTTCGATGCCGGCAGCAATCGCTTTGTCTCCATAACCGAATCGAATGGTTTTAAAGGGAAGGCCGTGTGCTTTATTTTTCAAAATCGTCGCGGTCATCTTCTGGTAGGAGCCGATGCTTTCACCAATCGAATCGATCCGATCGATCGAATGAATGGAGGCGCTCCGTTCTGTACACCGGTTGAATTCGCCCATCCGAAACTCGATAAATTCATTGTTCGCTGCGCCTATGAAGACACCCAGGACACACTTTGGCTGGGAACCGATAGCGGACTGGTGCGCTGCCGGGGAAAGCAATCGCAATGGATGACGGTCGATCATGGATTGAATGAAAATAATATCGTCACCATCACGGAAGATGCCTTCGGGTACCTGTGGCTTGCCGGAAGAAACGGCGTTTCCAAAATCCGAAAGTCCGAATTGAATGATTTTTTCCAGGGAAAGATCACGCATGTGCAACCCCAAACCTACAATGAGGACGACGGCATGAAATCCCGGTGGTGCACGGGTGCAGGCCTCATGACCCGAGACGGCCGCGCCTGGTTTCCCACCGGCGTGGGCATCGCCATGACCCTTCCCCATCGCACGGATCCCGAAACCCGGACGGTTCCGGTCATCATCGAAGAATTTCGAGTGGACGGAAACGCCATCGATATCGCCGGACAAAATAACGATCCCATTACCCTATCCCCCGGCAAGAAAAAATTGGAGTTTTACTATACGGCCGCAAGCTTCATCCACGCTCAAAAAATTGCCTTTAGAACCAAACTCGAGGGTTACGATACCCGATGGGTCGACCGCGAGAACTTTCGAACCAGTACCTATACCGAGCTTTCGCCCGGAACCTATACCTTTAAAATCCTCGGCCGCAACGCGGCCGGAATCTGGAACCAGCAAGCGGTTTCCCTGCGTTTTGATTTGAAACCTTATTTCTATCAGACAACCGGATTTTATATTCTGATGGTCATTGTCATTACGCTGATCGGATACGGCGGGTACCGCTGGCGCGTGGGTCAATTGAAACATAAAGCCAGGGAGTTGGCCGAATTGGTGAACCAGCGCACCAGCGCCCTGGAAAAACAAAAACTCGAACTCGAAGACGCCCACCGTGCGCTTCAACACAACCAGGAACTGATCGAATTTAAAAACCGGCAACTGGAAGATCAATCCGAACAACTCAAAGAACTGGACAAAGCCAAATCACGATTTTTTGCCAATATTTCCCATGAGTTCCGAACACCGTTAACCTTAATCATCGGACCTCTGGAACAAGCGCTTTCGAAAAGTCCCGACATCGAATCCAAAGCAATGACCGAATTAATGCTCCGAAACTCCAAACGCCTCCTCAATCTCGTGGATCAATTATTGGAACTGGCACGATCGGACAGCGGGAAATTAAAATTAAAGTTCGTCAATCAAAATATTGCCGCTTTTATTAAAAGCATTTTTTTCTGTTTTCAATCATTAGCCCAGCAGCGGGAAATCGCCTTTACCTTTCATTGTGAACAGGATGAAATTTTTGCGTATTACGACCGGGAGCAATTGGAACGGATCATTACCAATCTCTTATCCAATGCCTTTAACTATACACAAAAGGGCGGTTCCATTTCGGTCTCGGTGAAAACCGAACCGGCGAGCGATCATTTTCCTTCCGGGAGTCTCTCCATCTCGGTCCAAGACACCGGGACCGGTATTCGGGACGAGCATCTTCCGCATATCTTCGATCGGTTTTACCGGGGAGGCGAAAACTCCGGGTATTTGCGCAAAGGCACGGGTATCGGTCTCGCGTTAACCAAAGATCTGGTCGAGCTTCATCATGGCCGCATCCATGTGTCCAGCAACTGCAACGAAGGTGAAGATCGGGGAACGTGTTTTACCGTTCAACTTCCTCTGGGTTCCGATCATTTGACCGAGAATGAGAAGGCTGATAGTACCGAAGGTCTCCCATCCCTGGCATTGGCCCGGATGAGTGTGAATGAAATCGATATTCGAGAGAGTGGATCGTCCGGTCCGGAATCCCAACGTGTTTCCGATGAACAAGAGACACGCCCGATCCTTTTGATCGTTGAAGACAATGCCGATGTTCGCGCCTATATCCAAAATGCCCTGGCGAGTCATTTTCAAATCGAACAGGCAGGCGATGGCGAAGAGGGAATCAATCAGGCGCGGGCCCTGATTCCCGACCTGATTATCAGCGATATCATGATGCCGAAAACCGATGGGTATGAGTTGTGTAAGATCCTCAAAACCGACATTGCCACCAGTCACATTCCCATTATCCTGTTGACGGCCAAAACCGATGAGGCCAATGTCTTAAAAGGGCTCAGTTTTGGGGCGGACGATTACATTACCAAACCGTTTAATACCTTACTCTTAGCGGCCCGGGTTCAGAATCTGATCGATTTGCGGCGGCAATTGCAGTTGAAGCGTCAACGCCAACTGGCTCAGGACATGGAGGCGCTGTGGGTCGTACCGGCCGATGAAGATTTTTTCCGAGAGTTAACCGGTATTATTGACGCGCATATCGATGATGTGAATTTTAATGTTCAGGTATTGGGCAATAAAATGGGGATGGGGCGAACCTCTCTATTTAAGAAGATTCAATCCGTTACCGGTAAATCGCCCAACCAATTGATCCGAAATTACCGGCTTCAGCGGGCAGCCCAATTGTTAAAGACCATGCCTCCGGATTCCAGTATTGCCGACGTGGCAAGCGGGGTCGGCTTTACGGATTTCTCTCACTTTTCGCAGTGTTTCAAAAAACGATTTGGTCAAAACCCCACCCATTTCCGGGACATGTACCGGGAAAAAGGTCCCCATGAGATGGAGAGTCTCGAAACAATGGAACGTCATGAACGTTCTGAACAGGTCTCAGGGATTGAAATCGGGGAAAGCGAAGCGGGTTCAGCGCCGGAGAATGGCATTATCCTGATCATTGAAGATGATCCGGATGCGCGCCGCTATATTCGGGAGACATTGGAACCCGAGTTCGGCATCGAGGAAGCTGAGAATGGTGACGAGGGCATTCAAAAGGCGTTTGAGATCATCCCGGATTTGATTGTGAGCGATGTCATGATGTCCGGGGCGGATGGGTTTGAGTTGTGCCGGACCTTAAAAACCGATCCGCGAACCGGTCGAATCCCGATTGTGTTGTTGACCGCCCGGGTTTCGGACGAGAGTATGATTTCCGGTTTTGAAACCGGCGCGGATGATTACATCACCAAGCCGTTTAACCGCGATATCTTGCGTGTCCGAATCAAGAATCTGTTGAATTTACGCCGTCATCCGCAATCGAAGAAGGGAGGGTCAGCGACCGTTTCGGAATTGCCGCAGTCTTCGGTCATCGATGATAGTTTTTTTGAGGATTTGCAAAAAGCCATCGAAAAACATCTCGATGAAGTCGAGTTTAGCGTCGATGATCTCAGTAAGGAGCTCTATATGGGGCGTTCGACCTTATACCGGAAGATATTGGCGTTAAGCGGAGAGACGCCATCGGAGTTTATCCGCTCCTACCGGTTGAAGCGGGCCGCTCAGCTCTTGAAGCGGAAAGCCGGGTCGGTATTGGATATCGCCCTGGAGGTCGGTTTTTCGAGTTCCTCGTATTTTACGCAGTGTTTCAAGGAAAAGTTTCACAAACTCCCCTCCGAGTATTTGGAAGAGCATTAAACGTTGATAAATAGTTGTCTGATAATTTTCAACATTCACTAAATCATCACCCAATTGAATCATCAATGCGGAAAGCATAAAAAATACCAATCGGTTATTTTTCCATCTTAAATCGTCATTTTGTACGATTTTCATAAAATGACACGTGGTTGATATTACCTGGGGGATCAACTGTACGATTTTCATAGAAGATTGACCCGTGGTTGATATACACATAAATCGAATAATAGGATAATATCGGCGTATCAAGTGACAATAAAAGTCAATTGAATACAACCTTGCAAGGATAATGTGCCGTTGGTGTATCGGATGGGTTTTGAAAGTTTATCCCAAGAAAGGCTTTCGATAAATGAAGATTCATAATAAGGAAGTACGAAGAGTACTTAGGAGATTACTAATGACTAATCAAAAGAAACACCCGAAGGAATTAGGTTTAAAAAAGGAAAATGAAATTTTGACAATGCCCAGTGCTATTTTAAATCCGAGTCAATATTCATATTTGACCGCTCTGCCCGGCAGAGGGTATATGGTTATGGCAACAAATATAGACCCTGACTATTCTGCTACTATAGATATATACGTTGATCAGCAGGGATGGCTTACCTCCGGTAATCCGGTAGAGCCGGGCAGAGCGGTCACTTTCACGATTCAGCAGATGAATGGTAATTGGGTTTACGTTCAAAACACTTCGGCTCAGCCAGTTCAGGGCCGTCCCAGTGTTAACTTCGCATTATACGCAATGTAATATCATAAGTAAATAATGTACCGGTGTATGTTTTAAAACCGGCAGAAAACGATGGAGTTACGCTCAATATTGAGCGTGACTCCGTTTATTCTTCGTGATAATAAACCAACCGGCTTCCGCAAAAAATGAGTACTAATTTTTTCAAGGTCGTTTGACCGATACTCTTTCTGAATGTCTCATCTCGACTGTATTGATCCAATTGCGCCCCTGCTTCCACGGCAAGTTCCTGAATCTGTTTTTGAGAAACCGATTTCTTTTTGGACTTTGAAAGGGGAATGTATTTGATTTCAATCAAATAAGAATATTTAATTGCCGGATATTGAGCGAGTAACGGCTCCAGAACCAGATCGGCAAATCCTTTGTTCAATTCTTTTTCCGAATGAACCAGATATAGATCGGATAAACCGAAAAGAATATTGAGAAATGCCTGAACCGATTTTTCCCGGGTCATCAAATCGCGAAGCCCCATTGAGAGTGGGTGGGGACGGTGCTTGATAGTGTGACAGTATAAAGTCCTACCTCATATGTCGCTCCTCTACCTTTATCTTAATCCGGTAAGAGCCGGAATAACAATAACAACCAGTCCATTCTCCTATTATTGGTCAAGTATCCATGAACTTTTTTATGAAGTATCCCAGAGAAAATATGCGATACCGGCTCGCCATTGAAAGCCTGGAATTCAAGAGGTTGAGAGGCGAGTTGTTGTTCGCCTGAAAGATGCTTGTGGGCTAAAATACTTCGAGATCAAATGTTATCCGATTTTTGAAGATTTAAAATAGAGTTCAATGGGCCAACTCTATAAGCGTACGAAAATAAGATTAGCGGGGAATGACAGGTAAACTGTCAAATTGTCAAGCACCGTCCCCATTTTTCTTTTCCAGGATAAAAGAGACGAAAAAATTTAAATGACCCACCGACAGGCTGATAAGACTTGACACCATTTTATTTCATAAAATGACAACCCTTGTCAACTCATCGAATGAGTTGCAAGCCGTGGGCATGGTCAACGACCACACGATCGATTGCTTCCGCTATTACCAGGTGTAATTGTCCGGAATTTTCGTCATCGTGCCTAACATTTTTAATTACTTGACTAATATCTTGACATTCAAACCCAAAAGTTATGGGTTCAAATGGTGCAGCGACGCAATTTTGTCTAATGTCAACATTGTTTTGACTAATATCAACACTTCCTTCACCTTGCGAAGGGATGTTTTAGCTAACATTTAGTCATTTGACTCTCCCGGGGTTACGTTTTTGACTAATTTCAAGACATTCTTTCGAACCAAAAAGGATATATTGACTAAATTCAGCACAAAATCACAACATTGCAACGACAACTTTTGTGTCTTCCAGTGTAATTTGACTAAGATTTGTCGGAAATTGACTAAGATCACTCGATATCAATCGGTCGACCAGAGAAAATTGACTAACTTTACTCCGATCGCCTCACCGAGAAGCCAGAATTTGACTAAGATCACTCCGGACAAGGTATGGGGGTCGCGTCTCAGGATGAAATGGGGTTAAGTCTTGCATTATAACATTATTAACAAAATACTATAGAGAGCCAATCGATCTGATCGATTGGCTCTCCTATTTGAAAATAGCCGATTCTTTCGCCCCACAACAAACGGGCGAACGGCGTTCTCCGCTAAATTGTTATCCATTCGCAATCGCGGATCATTGAGATAAACAGTTAATCGAGGCCATTGATTAAATATTTCTCCTGAATTTTTTTCAAAATTATCTCATCTTCCCCAATTCATTCAAGGTGTGCAATTTCGAGCGCTTACGGAAATTTTAAAATTACCCACAGATTTTTTTATAGACCCGATTCAACCCTCCGACTTTTGATCGGAACCCCCCAACAATGCGCAGGGAATTACCAACTATAAAAACACAAAGAGATTCTGCAGAAAGTAGTAGTATCCAGCGAAAATATGTAAATTGATGAAAAAATTCAAAAGAAGAATTGCTGAAAATCTGAAAGAGCCAGCCTTGAATTCTTTTTATAAACATGTTATAAATAGATCTGAATTTATACCCGAGGTGATAAGATGGACGACAATAAAGACATGAAATCCGAAAAAAATGATCCCTCCGATAAAAAAGAAATGCCCTCCATGGCACTGATCAAAGATCTATTACCGGATGTGTTACCCGTGGTTCCCCTTTTCGATCGCCCGGCATTTCCGCGAATGATGAAACCGCTGACCGTCGATAATCCGGAGATGATCAAAATCATTATCGATACCCTGGAAAAGGAACTCCCGTTATACCTGGCCCTGGTCTATATCCACCCCCCGGAACCGGAAGGAACGATTTCTCCGAAACACATCCAAAAACAAAACCTTTATGGCGTGGGCGTGACCGCCAAAGTCGTGCAAATCTCGCCCCCCCGCGATATGGAGTCCCTCCAGGTATTGATTCAGGTGATGGAACGATTCGACATCGTCGACATCGTTAAAGAAGAACCCGTACTCCATATCCGGGTCAAGTATTGGCCCGAAACCGTCTTTGAAAACAATGAAGAATTAAAGGCTTATTCGGTGGCCATCATTGAAAACATTAAGGAATTGGTCAAACTCAACCCCCTGTTCAAAGAAGGCCTAACCCTGGTCATCGAACGGATCAATGTCAATGATCCGGGTGCCCTATGCGATTTTGCCGCGTCCATGACCACGGCCTCCGGCGAAGAATTGCAAAAAATCCTCGAAATCAAAAACATTCGAACCCGCATTGAAGAAGTGCTGATTATCCTGAAACGGGAAGTGGAAATTTCGACCTTAAAAATCCAAATTTCCAAACGAATTGAAGAACGCCTCTCCAAACAACAACGCGAGTTTTTCCTCAAACAACAACTCAAGGAAATTAAAAAGGAACTCGGACTCGCCAAAGACGATGCCGAAACCGAACTGGAAAAATTTCAGAAACGAATTGCCAAACTCACGCTGTCGGACGAAGCCAAAAAACGAATCGATGAGGAAATGGACAAAATGAGGCTCCTGGAGCCTTCGTCCCCGGAGTTTAACGTGTCCCGAAACTACCTCGAATGGCTCACGGTGCTTCCCTGGGGCGTGTATACCAAAGACAATTACGATTTAAAACATGCCGCTAACGTCCTGGACGAGGACCATTACGGTCTTTCGGATGTGAAAGACCGGATTCTGGAATTTATTTCCGTGGGAATCATCAAGGGAAACCTCGCCGGATCGATTATTCTGCTGGTGGGCCCGCCGGGTGTGGGCAAAACCTCCATTGGTCAATCGGTTGCCCGCAGCCTGGGCAGGCAATTCTACCGGTTTTCTCTGGGCGGCATGCGCGACGAAGCCGAAATCAAAGGCCATCGCCGGACCTATATCGGAGCCTTGCCCGGAAAGTTTCTCCAGGCGATCAAAACCTGCAACACCGCCAACCCCGTCATCATGCTCGATGAAATCGATAAAATCGGCGCCAGTTTTCACGGCGACCCCGCTTCAGCCCTCCTGGAAGTCCTGGACCCTGAACAGAACAAGGATTTCCTCGACCATTACCTGGATGTCCGATTCGATCTGTCCAAAGTGCTCTTTATCTGCACGGCCAACCAGGTGGAAACCATCCCGGCCCCACTCCTGGACCGGATGGAATTGATTCGCCTCTCCGGTTATATCCTGGAAGAAAAAATGGAAATTGCCCTTCACTATCTGATTCCCAAACAGTTGAAAGCGCATGGACTGGAGCCCAAACAGGTGATCATCCCGGACAATGTGCTGCATGAGATGATCGATGGGTATTCGCGCGAAGCCGGTGTCCGCGGCCTCGAAAACAATATTAAGAAAATTCTTCGCAAATCCGTGAAAACCATTGTCGAAGATAAAATCCCTTCGATTAAAATTAAAAGCAAAGACCTCCCCAAACTGTTGGGACGCCGGATGTTTACCGAAGATAAGGTATTCCGAAAACCCAAGGTCGGAGTGGTCATGGGATTGGCTTACACCACCCTGGGCGGCGCAACGTTATTTGTCGAAGCCACGCCCGTGCCTTCGGATAGCCCCGGATTCAAACATACCGGGCAGCTCGGCCAGGTCATGATCGAATCGTCGGAAATTGCTTATACCTATGTCCGCTCCCTATTCCGGGAAAACGAAGAGGTCAAAGAATTCTTTAAAAAGAACCTGATCCATCTCCATGTGCCGGCCGGCGCAACCCCCAAGGATGGGCCCTCGGCAGGTATTACCATGGCGTGCTCGATTTATTCTCTGGTATTGAATCGCCCCATTATCGAAGACATGGCCATGACCGGGGAACTCACCCTGAGCGGCCAGGTGATGCCGATCGGGGGCGTCAAGGAAAAAGTCATTGCCACCACCCGGGCCAAAGTCTCCCATGTGATCCTTCCCGCCGAAAACCAGGAAGATTTCGAACGCCTCGACGACGAGATTCGCAAAAAGGTCACCCCCCATTTTGTCGAAACCTTCGAAGATGTGATCAAGATTTGTTTTCCCGACTCCTTACCGAAAAAACGATAATGGATGATAGATAATTATAGATAATAATAGATAATAATATATAGTATAATATGGTAAATTAAATGAGTGACATTAAAATCAAAAAAGGAAA
This sequence comes from Candidatus Omnitrophota bacterium, assembly GCA_050258455.1. Lineage (GTDB taxonomy): Bacteria > Acidobacteriota > Aminicenantia > UBA2199 > UBA2199 > JAKAGC01. The sequence goes on from JBLMYT010000055.1 coordinate 83,220, forward strand.
TGAATGACGACACGATACTTAAACACCCGTAATGGAAAATCATATCGCTTGCCCCTCTTTTTGCCCGTGTATCAGCCCCGCTCCAATCTGGTACCGATCGATGCGCTGAAGAACCGTTTCCCCATTGACGGCCTGATCGTCAATGGATTTTTTTTGTATAAAGACGCGGACGTTAAAAAGGGCTTCGAATCCGGTTTGACGCTTCATGAATATATCGGGTTTGATGGTCTGCTCATGACGGATTCGGGCGCATTTCAGGGATTGAAGCGCCCTCTGTACCTGGACAATAAAAAAATCGTCAAATTTCAGGACCTCATCAAAGCCGACATCGTCTCTCCCCTGGATCTCATTTCCCCGCCCGGGGATAATTTCACGACCGCGGAGAAAAAATTAAATTCCACGATCAAACGCATTCGGGAAGCCAAGCCCCTGGTGCAGAACGGCATTTTGGCAGGCGTTCAACAGGGCGGGCGCTTTCTCGAACTGCGGCGACGAAGCATGCACGCCTTACTGGAAATCGGCGTCGACTACATTGCCATTGGAAGCCTGGTCCCGTTCTTCAATAAAAATCACAGCATGTCGACCATCAAAAAAATCCTGACCGATGCCCGATCCATTGCCGGCCCGGAACTCCCCATTCATGTGTACGGGGCCGGAGACCCCGTCGAACTCCCCTTTCTCGCTGCCCTGGGCGCCGATATCTTCGACTCGTCCTCTTACGGGCATTACGCCTCCAGCGGATGGTACATGACCGCGTTCGGTGCCCTTACCCAAAACCAGGAAGATCAACTCTCGGCTTACAACTGCCCCTGCCAGACCTGCACGTATGCCCGAGAAACGGACGGGATGTCCCGGTTGTTTTCCGATCCCCAACAACTGGCCACTCATAACATCCATACGATTCTCGATACCCTGGACCAAATCCGCAGAGCCCTGGATTCGCATACGCTCGATGCGTTACTGGCCCGCATCCTGGATACCCATACGAATTGGTTTCCTCAGAGTTTGCTCAAATCTTCCTGGGAAGAAACCTGATGGAGAGTCCGACCCATCACCTCCGGGAAATTGTCTCGTTGATCGTGGCCGGCGCATTAAAAAAATACAAAATCGATGCCGGTCGGGCCGAAGCAATCGTTACTCAAACCATTGGGAAATACCCCAAATTCCTCCAATTGCTCCAAGCCGAACAATCGTTGAAAAAGATCATGGGGTCACGCCTCTATCAGGAGGTGTATCGGGAATCCCGCCATCGAATCTACTACGCGTTGCGCCATTACACGACAGACAGCGAGGTCCAAAAATCCTTAATCGAGGCATTAAAAAACGTATCCTCCAGTTCGCCGTTATCGGCTTACCGGTCCATGATCGCGCAATTGGCGCAAACGCACGTGAGTGTGAGAGAACGATGCAATAGTCCTGAGGCTCTTTATACCCGAATCTTTGAATTCATCGGTGAACCGGGGTCCATCATCGATGTCGGCTGCGGCATGCATCCGCTGGTATTCCCGTTTGAAACGCATGGAAAGAGTATTCACTGTTATGCGGCATTGGATAAAGAACCGTTATGTATCGAAGCGCTGTGCGAGTATTCGCGCCTGGCGTTTCCGGGCATCCTCCGCCCCCTGCACTGGAACATCAAACAAAAGTGGGGCTGCATATTGGAATCCGTGAATATCGAGCGTTTTGATACCGCATTTTTGATGAAATTGGTTCCGGTCGTGTCCCGGATCGAACGGGAGTTGATCCACATCTTGCTTCAGGTCCCGGCCCGCCGGTGGGTGATCACGGGTTCGCGGGTTTCCATGACCCGGCACCAGCCCATCGAAGGACGGGAACGGCGAATCATCAACGCATTCATCGACGAATCCGGGAAAACGATAATGGGCGAATTTTTGACCGACGATGAATTCGGTTTTGTAATCGAGTAACGGGATAAATGCAAAGGAATTCATTGAAATGGATTTACACCGCGCGATTTTTTTATGACTCTTGAAATTTTTCTTTAAATACGTTAACATATATTATTATATGTAATTATATAGAATTATATATTTGTTCTTCTGGAGGTGAATTAATGGAAGAAAACGTTTACATACCGGCGGATGTACCCAATGGAAGTATGAATGAATATTTTACCAATTATGATTTGATTACTCAGGGTACGGGCCGTTTAATGCTTTTTGCCGGCGATCAAAAAATTGAGCATCTTAATGAAGATTTTAATGGCGACGGGATCCACCCGGACGATAACAATCCGGAACACCTGTTTAAAGTTGCCGATGCATCGGAAATCGGCGTATTTGCTGCCCAATTGGGATTGATTTCCATGTATGGCACGGATTACCCGGATGTTCCCTATCTGGTGAAATTAAACTCCAAAACACACCTGGTCAAAACCGAACAGAAAGATCCCGTATCCCTTCAATTGGTGGATGTGGAACAGGTGGTCGAATTCAAGCGAAATACCGGTCTGGATGTGGCCGGCGTCGGGTATACGATTTATCTGGGTAGCGAATTCGAGTACCAGATGCTTCGGGAAGCCGCCCAGGTGGTTTACAAAGCGCATCAGGCGGGATTGATTACGGTCCTCTGGATTTATCCCCGGGGAAAAGCGGTGAAAGACGAGAAAGACCCGGATTTAATTGCCGGTGCCGCCGGCGTCGCCGCGTGTCTGGGTTCGGATTTTGTCAAAGTGAACGCGCCCAAGAAAAACGGCAAATCATCCGGCGATCTCCTGATCCCGGCCGTGAAAGCCGCAGGTAAAACCAAAGTCATTTGCGCCGGCGGTTCCAGCATGGAGGGCAAGGACTTCTTAAAGAGCCTCGATGAGCAGATTCGCATCGGCGGCGTAAGCGGAAACGCGACGGGTCGAAATATTCATCAAAAATCCTTTGAAGACGCGGTCCGGATGTGCAATGCCATCTCTGCGATTACGATTCACGGGAAATCCCTGGAAGAGGCGGTTCGCATTTACGACGGTAAATGACGGGAGCGCAAACATAAGAAAATTTGACGGCCCCCCTTTTTGAACAGGGGTGCCGGCATCCCCCAAAACATTTAATATTGGTGGATTATCAAACGCTTTGGAAGTTGACATGAGACATGGAAGCAATTTGACACTGATTGTAATTTCTGATACTATGTAAGACGTAAGTTTTGGAGGTACTATAATGATAAAAGGAAAATATCTTTTCACCTCGGAATCCGTTAGTGAAGGACATCCGGATAAAGTATGCGATCAAATCTCCGATGCGATTCTCGATGCATGTCTGGAGCAAGATCCCGAATCCCGTGTTGCCGTCGAATGTCTGACCAAGACCGGCGTTGTCGTTGTGGCCGGAGAACTCACGACCAAAGGTTACGTCAATATCCCGGTGATTGTCAGGCAAAAGCTAAAACAGATCGGTTATATCAAATCGAGTTTTGGAATCGAATGGGAAACCTGCGCGGTATTTGTTCACCTGGAAGAACAGTCGCCCGATATTTCCGTGGGCGTTACCGAAGGCGAAGGCTATTACACGGAACAGGGTGCGGGGGATCAGGGCATGATGTTTGGGTATGCCACCAATGAAACCGCCGATTACATGCCGCTTCCGATTCATCTGGCCCACCGATTAACCATGAAATTGGCCGAAGTCAGACGAAACGGTGTCATTCCTTACCTTGCCCCGGATGGAAAAGCTCAGGTAACGGTGGAATATGATTCCGGGAAACCCATGCATGTGACCACGGTCGTTGTATCCAATCAGCATGAAGATGGTTATTCTCATGATCAAATCGAGAAGGACATTATTACGCATGTTATTAACCCGGTTTGCGGTCACTGGCTGACCTCCGAAACCCGGTACTATGTCAATCCGACCGGTAAATTTGTGGTGGGCGGTCCCCAGGCGGACGCCGGACTGACCGGACGGAAAATTATCGTGGATACGTATGGCGGAATGGGAAGACACGGCGGCGGTGCGTTTTCAGGTAAAGACCCCTCCAAAGTCGATCGCTCCGGAGCCTATGTGGCCCGATACATTGCGAAAAACCTGGTTGCCGCAGGAATCGCCGAAAAATGCGAAGTTCAAATCGCTTATGCCATCGGTGTGGCTGAACCGGTTTCCGTCAATGTGTTCACGTTTAATACGGGCAAACTCCCGGAAGAACGCATTGTCGAATTAATCCGACGCGTATTCCCGCTCAAACCCGCAGAGATTCTGAGACAGCTTCAACTGAAACGGCCGATATATGCTCAAACGGCTTGCTACGGTCATTTCGGAAGGGATTGCTTCCCCTGGGAAAAATTAGAAAAAGTCGACGAATTAAAACGATTGGCTTTTCAATAAGACGGGATCGTATTATAATTATACAAAAAATTATATAAAAGAATATATGGGCACAGATTCGCGGACAGGCCATCCGGTGAGGAGTCGTCAGGCAGTCCGTGACGTGCCCTTATTTTTTTCTGCTGGATATGACAAAAGGTAAAATTATAATTGCCGATGATGAAGCCGATATCAGGGAATTGCTGGGAGATTTCCTGCAAGGGGAAGGGTATGAGTGTCTGCTGGCCGCCGACGCCTTTAACGCCCTGGAGCTCTTTAAAACCACCTCGGATATCGACCTGGTCATGTCGGATATCCGGATGCCGGGAAAAACCGGATTGGATCTGCTTCAGGAAATCAAAGCGCTGGATGATGACGTCATGGTCATCATGATTTCGGCGGTTAAAGATATCGAATCGGCAATTACGGCCATGTCCCGGGGCGCTTACGACTATGTCGCCAAACCGTTCAAACTCAACGAGGTGGGACTTATCGCCAAAAAAGCCATTGAGAAGCGCCGGCTTATCCTGGAAAACAGGGAATATCAAAAGACCCTGGAACTCAAGGTCGAAGAACGCACCAAAGAGCTGAACCACGCGTTGCAAAAACTGGATCAAACCTACATCTTTACGCTCCGGGCCCTGGTGACCGCCCTGGACACCCGGGATGAAGAAACGCAGGGACATTCGCTTCGCGTGGTCAAGTATACCCTCAAGCTGGCAGAGTTTATGGGCATCCGGCAGGAGAAACAGATCAAGGTCCTGGAATACGGAGCCCTGCTCCATGATATCGGGAAAATCGGGATTCCGGATGCGATTTTGAAAAAACCGGGAAAACTCACCCCCGACGAATGGGAGGTCATGAAGACCCATCCCCAGGTCGGATACAAGATTTTACACCGCATCGAATTCCTGGAAGAAGCGTCCCAAATCGTCCTTCACCATCATGAACAATTCGATGGTTCCGGATACCCGGCCGGTTTAAAGGGAGACGATATCCCGCTGGGGGCCCGGATATTCACCGTGGCCGACACCCTGGATGCCATGACCTCCGAACGGCCTTACCGAAAAGCACTCAGTTTCGAGATCGCCTCCCAGGAGTTAATCCGATGCACCCATATTCAATTCGATAAACGGGTGGTGGATGCGTTTCACTCGGTTCCCCTCAATTTCTGGAAAGACACCCGAAAATCGATGGATCAGAAATTCCTCGACAGCAACGTGGATTATTTTATTTAATCCTCATCCGATCGTCCGCGATTCAACGCTTATCGGATTCCCAAATTTCAATTATTTTCAATTATATTTCTATTGTTTCAACTTCTATTGTTTCAACATCTATAAAAACGTCACCGGAACGATCGATGTGTCGATCACCTTTTTTCCCTTCTTTTCGAAAAGAATGATATACTTATCGTTATCAATAGCCTGAACAATCTTTCCCCGTCCGAAGATCGGGTGTTCGATGTAGCGTTCCTCGGCATTGTCCGGAGAAAAATTCCCCAGGCTTCGGGCATGGCGTTCCCGTAACGACGGCGAAACCTGGGCGATGATGTCATCCACCGAATAAGCGGTGGAGAACAGGGACCGGTTGATCCCGGATAGAAACGGGGACCGGCGGTCCGAACCGATGGAAACCACCAATTGTTTAATGGCCCGGGTCGAGGCCACATAAAACAGGCGCCGTTCCTCTTCCACTTCGATTCGGTCTTTTCGCATGAAAAACGGCAAATAGGAGGTATTCACCCCGGCCGCGATAACCGTCGGAAACTCCAATCCTTTGGCATTGTGCATCGTTAACAAAAACACCGAGGTGTTTTCGGTTTCTTTTTTATCTCCGGTCTCCAGGGTAATGTAATCCATCAACTGGGTGATCGAACCCTCGGGGTTGGCATTTTCCCAGCTTTGGATAAACGCCATCAATTCGTCCACATTGAGTCGCCGGCTTTGGTCCTCTTTGGATTCCAGCAGTTCGAGATACCCGGACACGTGAAGCAGCCGTTTGAGCACATCGGACAAGGCAGTCTCGCCTCGGTTTTCGGTGACCTTGTGATTCAGACTGAAAATAGCGGGAAAGATCTCTCGTCCGTTGTATTTGTCTTTGGCGTGTTCCTTGAGGGTATGAAACAGGGACAGGCGGTGGGTTTTGGCCAGTTCGGACAACGACTCCAGCGACTTGGGGCCGATCCCCAGGGGGAGAAAATCCACCACGCGCAGGAACGAGAGGTCGTCGTTCAAATTAATGGTCAGTTTTAATAAGGCCAGGCTGTCTTTGATTTCTTTGCGTTCGAAGAACCGAAGGCCTTTGAGGATTTTAAAATCGATCTGACGGCGGGCAAATTCGGTTTCAAAGGCGAGCGACTGGGAGTTGATCCGGTACAGGATGGCCAGCGGGAACATCTCCGGGGCCGTTTCTTTGAGGCGGAGGATCAGCTCGGCGGCTTGCGAGGCTTCGTCCTCTTTGGAGCGGGTTTCCAGGATAAACACGGGGTTTCCGGATTTTCCCTCGGTCCACATGGATTTGGAGCGGCGAAGCGAGTTTTGGGAAATCAGGTTATTGGCAAAATCCAATACCTGAGGGGTCGAACGGTAGTTTTGCTCCAGCTTGATGATATGGGCGCCGGAAAAATCCTCTTCAAAATCCATCAGGAAGCGAATGCTGGCGCCTCGCCAGGAATAGACGGCCTGGTCATCGTCTCCCACGACCGTAATATTTTTGTGCCGGGAAGCAATCAATGTCAGCAATTCGTACTGGTTGGGGTTGGTATCCTGGAATTCGTCCACGACCACGTATTGAAACCGCTCGGCGTATTTGGCCCGGAGCGCCTCGTCGTTTTGGAGCAATTTAACGGGAAACGACACCATGTCTTCGTAATCCCACACTTTGTTTTCTTTTTGATAGGTGTAGTAAAGGGAAAAAATTTTGACCTCATCGTCGTTGAAGCCCTTTTGGTAGAGAAACTCCTTGTTGTTGGGGTAATTCAGTTCCATTTTGGCCAGGCCGATCTTTCGCCGGACCGCGTCGCGCATGTCGTTGGTAAAATAGTTGAAATTTTCTTTGATGATCTTTTCGATGATTTTTTTTTGGTCCTGATCATCCATGACCATCCATTCCGAATCAAAGCCGGCCGGCGCCCCCGATTCGCGCAAGATGCGCAGTCCCAGGGAATGAAAGGTCGAGATATGAAACGACCGGGCATTGATCCCGGTGATCAATTCAATGCGATGCCGCATTTCTTCGGCCGCCTTGTTGGTAAAGGTGACCCCCAGGATGTTGTGCGGGGCCAACCCTTTGTGTTTTACCAGATAGGCAATTTTGTTGGTAATCACTTTGGTCTTTCCGGATCCGGCACCGGCAATAATCAGGAGCGGCGAATCAAAGTACAAGACCGCTTTGCGCTGATCGGGGTTGAGTTGTTCCAATAATGGGTGGGTATCTGTCATTTTCGTTTATTTCCTTTTATCATCGGCATCAATTGTACCGGTATCAAATTTGTTTTCTTTAAATCCCCTTTGTTATTCCTTTTTTCCAGAACAATGAGTTCCTGAACGTTGGAGGAATAGCTCACCGGGATGATCATGCGGCCCCCCACCCGGAGTTGATCGATCAACGCCGGAGGAATGTGGTCTTCGTTGCATGTCACAATAATGCTGTCATAGGGCGCGTACTTTGCCCAACCTTCATGACCGTCGCCGATTTTAAATTTGATGTTTTTGTATCCCATGCCATCCAACAGATGTTTGGCTTTTTGGGCCAGGGAACCGATCAATTCGATCGTATACACCGAATGCACCAGTTCGGCCAGAATGGCCGAATGGTAACCGGAGCCCGTACCGATCTCCAGCACCTTTTTATTGGTTTCCGGAGCGGCGGCATAGGTCATGACCGCCACGATGTAAGGCTGACTGATGGCCTGGCCTTCGCCGATATCGAGCAGGTAATCGTCGTAGGCCATTCTTCGCAGTTCGGGTTTGATGAACAGGTGGCGTCGGACCTTCATAAAGGCATTGAGGATGCGTTTATCCGTAATTCCCCGGGAATTGATTTGCTCTTCGACCATCTTTTTTCGGAGGAGATAAAATGATTGTTCGGTATCGGATGAAAATCCTGCGAAAAATCCCAGTAGAACCATGAATAAAATTGCAATCTTGACTCGCATTAAGGAATTTTATCATAAATGTTTTGTTTAGTAAACGCCTCATTTTTTTCGATTTTTTTTTGATTTTTTTTTGAAAAAAGGGGAACCAAAAGCCCTGAATATGTTGTAATTAACGAAAAATTGTATTAATATCTATGAGAGAAATAAGACAAGATAATAGAATAGAATATAAAATAATATAAAATGATTAAGCGATTTTTTGAATTACAAGAAAAAGTGCTCAGTTATTACTCGGATGCCAACGCCGAGCTGTTAAAGAAAGCCTATTCGGTGGCCGCGGATGCCCACATGAATCAGAAGCGGGCCTCCAATGAGCCGTACATCATTCATCCCCTGGAAGTGGCCGGCATGCTGGCCGAGATGAGACTGGACGAGATTTCGATTGCGGCCGCCTTGCTTCACGATGTGGTGGAGGATTCCGACGACTATTCGATCGAGCGCATTCAAGACCTCTTTGGAAAAGAGATTGCCGATATCGTCTGGGGGGTCACCAAAATTTCAAAGATTACGACCATGGACGCCGAAAACGCCATGGCCGAAACCTTAAAAAAAATGATCATTGCCATGACCAACGATGTCCGGGTCATCCTGATCAAGCTGGCCGACCGGTATCACAACATGTGTACGCTGGATGCATTGAGCCTGGAAAAGCAGAAGCGCATTGCGCGCGAAACCCTCGAGATCTATGCCCCCATTGCCTACCGGCTCGGGATGGGAAAGATGAAAACCGACCTGGAAGACATGGCCTTTCGCTATGCCTATCCGGAGGACTACCGGCGGATCGAAAAAAGCATTTCCGACAAAAAAGAATGGGCCGAAGAAAAACTGGCGGAACTCAAGGGTGAACTGGAGCAGATATTGAACCATTACAACATTCCCGGCGATATCAATTATCGGATAAAACGGGAAATATCGATCTACCGCAAACTGATGCGCCAGAGTATCGGCATCGAACAGGTGTACGACCTTCTGGCGCTGCGGGTCATTACCGATACGATCGAGAACTGTTATGCCCTGATGGGGGAAATTCATCAGCGATGGCCGCACATTCCCGCCCGGTTCAGGGACTTTATTGCCAATCAGAAGAGCAATGGGTATCAATCCATTCACACCACGATCATCACCCCTGAGGGGATCAAATTCGAGATTCAAATCCGAACCCGGGAAATGCATAAAATCGCCGAAGAAGGCATTGCCGCCCATTGGCGATACAAGGAAGGCATTTCGTTTATCGAAGACGATCAGCGGCTCCAGTGGTTCCGGGACCTGATCGATACGCACAATGAGAATCAAAACCCGAAAGATTTCATTTCTCTGGTCAAGGGGGACCTGACGCAGAATGAAATCTTTGTGTTTACGCCCAAAGGGAAGGTCATCAATTTGAAAGCCGGTTCGACCCCGGTCGATTTTGCTTATGCCATCCACACCGAAGTGGGGGAGCACTGTCAGGGGGCGATCGTCAACGAGCACCTGGTTGCGTTGAAAACCACGTTAAATTCCGGCGATGTGATCGAGATCCTGACCTCCAAGACCGCCCGGCCCAGTATGGATTGGCTCAAGTATGCGGTGACCAACAAGGCCCGAAAAAAGATTCTGGCCTTTATTCAAAAGAAAGAACACGCCGAGAATTACGAAAAGGGCAAACGGTTATGGGCCCGATTGTTAAGGGAATACAAAAAGAAGCACAACCTGCGCTTATCCGAGGAAGAAATCAGCCGGCGTATCCGGAATATTTATAACCTGGATATGGAATCCTTCCTGCGCAACATGGGGGGAAACGAGAAGGTCCTCGATCGCCACGCGCTGAAGAATCTGTTTCCGGAAATCGAAACCCCGGATTTCGTTCCCACCAAAAAGGTCCGGACCAAAAGTGCCCAATTGCACAAATTGGTCAATGTCGACGGGTATAAGGACGTGGAGGTCCTCTTTGCCCGGTGCTGCAACCCCATCAAGGGCGAACGCATCGCCGGATACATTACCCAGAAGCGCGGGCTGGTCATCCACCGTGAGGATTGCCCCAGTATCCGCAACGTCATTGCGTCCCGGATCAAGCATGTCAATTGGAACAGCAACTGGGACAGCGGGTACTCGGTCAAGTACGACTTGCTGGTTCATGATAAGCCCGGTCTGTTAACCGCGATCTCCGGGGTAACGGCCAAGTATGACTCCAACATCATTAAAGTGGAAAACGAGAAAGTCAGTCAAACGATGAGTAAGGTAAAAATTGTTTTTGAAGTGAAGGATATCGATCAATTAAATAAAATCACCCATGAGTTTACCAGTATTAAAGGAATTTATTCTCTGGATCGAAAGAGAATTGTGAATTCATAGCGTGTCGCTTGAGTCAGGAAGCAATCAAGAATAAGGAGACCAACATATCCGACCGGACCCGGTCAAATCCCCAATCGGTCGATGATCCTGTCAAATAAATGACAATTCATCTCTTCCCGCCAATGCACCGAAAAGATAGAATATAAAACCCTATCCCGGTGAAACGTGCGTTGGTACAAAATTTGCTAATCCTTTGGCTGGAGGTTTCAAACTTTGGATATCGCAACGTTTTTGGGAATACTGAGCGCGTTCGGCTTATTGGGTGTTGCCATTGTCTCCCGCGGTAATTTCGGGATCTTTTTCGATGCGGGCTCTGCCCTGATCGTCCTGGGTGGCACCCTCGGCGCGACCCTCATCAACTACCCGATGAAAGACATGATCCGAGTATTCGGCGTCGTGAAAAATGCGTTCTTCCATAACGATATCGACGAGATGTCCCTGATCCCGGAGATGGTCCGATATGCCCGGATTGCCCGAAAAGACGGTATCTTAGCCCTGGATAAAATCCTTCCCGAAGTGGAAGACCCTTTCTACTACGAAGGCTTGAAAATGATGGTCGATGGCGTGAAACCGGATGTGCTCACCCACATTATGAAAAGCGAAATCGGGTTTCAGGCCGCCCGACATAATATCGGGATCTCCATTTTCCGGACCATGGGACAATATTCCCCGGCCTTCGGATTAATCGGTACGCTGATCGGTCTCATCTTCATGCTGCAATCGATGAAAGACCCCGGGCAGATTACCTCGGCCATGGCCCTGGCCCTGATTACCACCTTTTACGGCGCCATCCTCTCCAATGTACTCTTTTTGCCCATTGCCGGAAAACTCCGCGAATTATCCAACGCCGAAATCAAACGCAAAGAAATGATTCTCGCCGGCATCCTCTCCATCCAGGCCGGCGAATTCCCGGCCATGGTGGAACAACGCATGATCGCGTTTCTTCCCACCCAAAGCCGAAAAACCTATATCCATCAAAAGGTCACACCATGATACCCACCGATACCTATATAATCGATATAATCGACGACCCGTACGATCCTCCGTCCTGGATGCCGATGTATATATCGATCATGCTGGTGTTTCTCACGATATTTATTTTTTTAACGACGTTTATCGAAACGGATAACGCCAAAATCAAGACGTTTAAATCCCAATACCAACGGGTGATGGCATCCAACGCCACCCATCCCACGGGCGCAGGAACCGGATCCACCGCCAACCATACCAACCGGGCCGATCGACTCAACACCCTCATCGCCCAAATCAAGTCCAACGGCATCAATAAGAAAAGAATGGACGATTTTTTGACACTCAACGGCATCAACGGACTTGCGATCCGAGACGCCCAACAGGGAATCGCCGTTACCCTTCCGGAAGTGACCCTGTTCGAACCGGGACAAAACCGGTTAACCCCAAACGCGGTGCATTCCCTCTACAACCTCTCCTATCTGGTCTCCGAACTGCCGTACGGGGTGGAGATTAAAGGGTATACATCGGGAAAATTGGCACCCGGAAGCGCCGACGCCCTGGAATTTTCAGCCAAACGGGCCTACGAGATCTACCGGTTCTTTATCGATAAAGGCATATCCCCGTTGAAATTACGGTTTGCCGGATGCGGGGACGCGTTTCAAGGAAGCAGCGCGCCTCAAGATAAAGTGGAAATTATCTTCAAATCCCCGGAGTTATAATGGAGTGATCAGATGAATAAAGGCGGATCCTGGACGATTACTTTCTCCGATATGCTCACGCTCCTGCTCACATTCTTCGTCTTTATCATCGGTGTATCGGTGTTTAAAACTCCGGAATACAAAGAGTTCTGGCGCAGATACGAATTAAATCAACGGCATTCGCATCCACGCACGGCCTCTTCCTCCATTCACCTGATCAACGGCTTGAAAGCCCCGTTTGTGTCCAGAGAAACCGAATCCCTGCTGTCCGATATGGAACAAACCTTCGCCCGCAATGCCTTGGACGGCGTGAATATTTACAGCGAAGAAAACAAAATCACCCTGTCAATTTCGGAAGATCTGGGATTTGAAGGGGGAAGCGTCGAATTAACGGAAACGGTCCAACCGTTATTGAAAAAATTTGCGGCATCGATTCAACGGTCGCCGTTCGATGTCACGGTGGAAGGTCACACGGATTCCCAAATGTCCCCGGGAATCGACAACATGAATTTATCCCTTCAGCGCGCCCTGACTACGGCCCGCGCGCTCATTCGGGACGGGATCAAAAAAGAACGCATTTCTGTTTCAGGTTATGGGCCCTACCGACCGGTCGCCACCAATGACACGGCCGAAGGTCGCCAACTCAACCGAAGGGTTGAAATCAGTATTATTATGAATAATGTGTAAACGATTCAGGAGGTAACAAATGGCAGATGACGATTTTGCAACCGATGATCTGGGTGGTTTGGGAGACGCTCCCAAAGGAAAATTCAACCTTAAGGTCATCCTGATTGTGGTCGGACTGGGAATTGTCCTGGGCGGCGGTGGCTTTTTTGCCATCAAAACCTTTATGGGGAAAAGCAGCAAAACCCAGGAGACCAAGGTCGAAGACAAAGCCAAAAAAGAGCAGACCCCGTCTGCTGAAACCGCCACCAAAGAAGACGGTGCGGAAAAGAAAGGCACCGAAACCCAGGGCGCCGCAGGCGCGAATACCCAAACCGCCACTGCCGCAGGCCCCAGTATCATGTCTCTGGGCGTGTTTACCGTCAACCTCAACGACCCCTTCGGCCGACGATACGCCGAATTGGAACTCGCCCTGGTATTGGATAAAAAAGAGCTGATCGATCAGATCCAAAACAACGTGTACGTGATGTCCAAAATCAAAAACGAGATCATCATGACGTTATCCGCCAAGACCTTTAACGATTTAAAAACCGTGGAAGGGAAGATTACCCTGATGGAAGAAATCAAGATGCGGCTCAATGAGATCATCAAACAAACGATGAAATTGCCATCGGAGCCCATAAGCGAAGTATTACAAACAAAATTTTTGATGCAGTAAGCCCGGGAATAAAATGAAAGATTTAAGCCAGGATCAAGATTTCAAATCGATTCAAGAGCGCAGCCGACTCAAAGACTATGAGGAGAGCTTCAATGCTGCGATCAAAGAACTGGACGACTTCCTCGAAGTGCCCATACGCATGAATGTCCTGATCGGAAAAAAAATGGTCACTATCCGGGAACTCCTCGAATTCGAATCGGGTTCTCTGGTGGTCTTGAGTCGATCCGCAGGCGAAAGCTTACTCATTTACCTGGGGGATACGTTCTTTGCCAAAGGCGAAGTCACGATTATCGAAGACACGTTCGGCGTGCGTATCACGGAAATCAACGATCCGCGAAAGGTGTAACCATGAACGATTCGGTCTCCTTCATCAATTCCCTGATGGCCCTGACCTTTGTCCTGGGACTCATCTTTCTGGCGGCTTACCTGTATAAAAAATTGGCCGGAATCAAAGCCTCCGGACTCCGGGTGAACCGGGTTCCGATTCACATCATCGGGACACAACCTCTGGGAGATAAAAAATTTCTCACGGTGGTTGAAGTCGAAGGCCACTGTTACTTTCTCGGCATTACCGCAAACGCCATCGGATTACTGGATAAACTCCAACTCGATTTGTCCCCATCGGCCCCCGAAGACAACGGTCGCGATTTTGAAAGCGTATTTGCCAAAGCGCGACTGCTTCTGCAAAACCGATTAAAGAAGTGAACAAATGAAAAAGAATATCGTGATTTTACTAATGTTCCTGGCACTCTTTGCTTGCCTGACCACGGCCTCGTATGCCCAGGCCCTTCCGTCGGTTAGTCTCAACATTAAACCGTCGCCGGAAACCAAGGGCGAATTGGCATCCACGGTCAAAATCGTCCTCCTCCTGACCCTCCTCACCCTGGCCCCGAGCATCCTCATGCTGATGACCTCGTTTACCCGCTTGCTCATATCGTTTCATTTTCTAAGACAGGCCATGGGCGTTCAGGGGATTCCCCCCAACCAGGTCATTGTCGGGTTATGTCTGTTTTTAACGCTGTACATCATGAGTCCGGTCGGAATCGCGATCAACACAGTCGCCATCCAACCCTACAACGAGGGGAAAATCACGGAGATGGAGGCGCTCAAACGCGGCGCCGACCCGCTGAAAACCTTCATGCTCAAGCAAACCCGCGAAAAAGACCTGGCCCTGTTTTACCAATTAAGCAAAACCAAACTCCCCAAAAACCGAAACGATGTGAACATGGTCAACCTCATTCCGGCCTTCATCCTTTCGGAACTCAAAACCGCGTTTCAAATCGGTTTCTTACTGTATATTCCGTTTTTGATTATCGATATTGTGGTGGCTTCCATCCTGGTGGCACTGGGAATGATCTTTCTCCCGCCGGTGATGGTCTCGCTACCCTTTAAAATTGTCCTATTTATCATTGCCGACGGCTGGGGATTACTCATCAGTTCCCTGGTCCGAAGCTTTAACATGGGGGGATTCTGATGGACACGGGAATGATCCTATCCATCTCCCGGGAGGCGATCATGACCGCCTTCCTCGTGGCTGCCCCCATTCTGGGAATCGCTCTCATCGTCGGTATCATCATATCGGTTTTCCAGGCCGCTACCTCCATTTCCGATTCGGTTTTGGGATTTGCTCCCAAAGTCATCGTTGCGGGCCTGGCGATCCTCTTTCTGGGGCCCTGGATGATGAACAAGCTGGTCGGACTCCTGACCTACCTCATCTCCAATATCCCCAACCTGGTGCGCTAAAGGGAAAGACGAATGGATACGATTATCGCCCAAGCCCCTTATTTTTTGATCGTGTTTATCCGGCTGGGTGCGTTTATCACCTTTGTCCCCTTCTTTGACAACCCCAATTTTATCACCCTGGCCAAGGAAGGATTGGCGTTCTTCATTGCCCTGCTGATCTTTCCGACCTTATCGACCTCCGGCTGGGTTATCCCGAACCACCTGCTCAGCTACATCTTGCTGGTTACCGGCGAAATCCTTGTGGGCATCCTCATGGGATTGATCTTCATGATCCTTCTCTCGGCCCTCCAGGTCGCCGGTAACCTGCTGGGGTTTCAAATGGCCTTTACCATGGCGAGCTCCGTGGACATGACCTTCGGCGACACCTCCGATGTGTTAACATCGTTTATCGTTCTGATCGGTACCATGATCTTCCTGGCCCTGGGCGGCGATCATTACCTGCTTTTTTCGCTGGGAAAGAGTTTCGATCTCTTACCCCCGGGTTCGATCGCGTCCACGCAGGCGCTGATCAAAAACCTCTCGCAATTAACGTTAAGATCCTTTGAGCTGGGATTCCGACTGGCCGCACCGGCCGTGATCCTGCTGTTGGCGATCGACGTGACGCTGTCGTTCATCGGAAAAGCCGCGGCCAAAATCCAGATTTTTTTCGTCGGCCTTCCGTTGAAAATCGCCGTGGGATTGTTCAGCATGACCCTGATGCTGCAATTTATCGTGAGTATATGGGGAAAGGAAGCCGCCAAGCTTCCCGATTACTTCATCCATTTTTTCAAATTGATGCGAATATGAATCGACTCATGAACGATCGACTCATGAAATAAAGAGGAAATAAATGGCATCGGATAAAGACAACAAGACTGAGAAGCCCTCAGAGCGGCGTTTGTCCGAAGCCGCCGAAAAGGGCGATATCCCACGCTCCAAAGATATGGTCCTGTCGCTCAGCCTCCTGTTCTCAGTCCTCTTCTTTGCCCTTTTTATTCCCTATCTGTCCCGGACCCTCCTCGAAAGCATCCGACTCTATATCGGCCGGGCCGGCGAGTTGACCCTGACGTCGTCCACCATGACGATGATGGGGAAAAACATCTTTTTTACCTATCTCAAACTCCTGATGCCGCTCTTTACGCTCCTGATCGCCATTGTATTTATCATGGAGGTCATTCAGGCCAAGGGGTTGAAGTTTATTCCCTCCAACATTAAAATTAAATGGGAAAAGGTCTTCTTCTGGAACCAGATTCTCTCGGGTCTGAAAAAGATCATCGGCTCGGTCGAAGCCCTCTTCGAACTGTTGAAATCCTTTGTCAAGATTATTATTATTGGGATTATCGCGTATAGTTCCATTAAAGATAAAATTCCGGCAGTCCTGGATTTGTCCAACCGGACGATCGGGGATATCCTGCGATTAATGGGGGCGTTGTTTTTTAAATTAGCCATCAACATCGTGTTGTTTTTATTGGCCATGGCCGTGCTGGATTACTTCTGGCAACGGTATCAGTACACGAAGAAATTGAAGATGTCCAAACAGGACTTGAAAGATGAATTCAAGCAATCGGAAGGCGATCCGGTGGTCAAGGGGAGGCAGAAGAAGATTCAGTTTCAATGGGCCATGCGCCGCATGATGGCCCAGGTACCGCAGGCGGATGTGGTGATCACCAACCCGACCCACTATGCGGTGGCGCTCATGTATGAGGCCAAAAAGATGAAATCGCCCCGGCTCGTGGCCAAGGGCCAGGACCTGGTGGCGTTTCGCATCCGGGATCTGGCCAAAGAACACCACGTGCCCGTGGTTGAAAATCCCCCGGTGGCCCGGGCGATTTTCGATTCGGTGGAAATCGATGGGTTTATTCCCGAGAGTCTCTTCAAACCCGTTGCGGAAATATTGGCTTATATCTATAAGCTGAAAGGAAAGAAGGCCGTCTGATGGCAGCGGATTCCATTCTCTTAAAAATCAAAAGCCAGGGACACCTGTTAGCGCCGATTTCGGTGATGACCGTTGTCTTCCTGATCCTGGTGCCGCTGCCCCCGTTTATTCTCGATATTTTTTATACCCTCAATATTATTCTGTCGATCACGATCCTGTTGATGTCCACGTACATCAAAGACCCGGTGGAGTTTTCCGTTTACCCGACCGTGCTGCTGTTGTCCACCCTGTACCGGTTGGGGTTGAATATCTCCTCGACCCGTTTGATCCTGATTCACGGCGACGAAGGCATTTATGCGGCCGGGCGAGTCATCGGTTCGTTCGGAAGTTTCGTGGTGGCAGGAAGTTTCATTATCGGAATTGTGGTGTTTGTGATCATCATCGCCATTCAGAAAATCGTGGTGGCGTCCGGTGCCGGAAGAGCCGCGGAAGTGGCCGCGCGCTTTACCCTGGACAAGATGCCCGGTAAACAGATGAGTATCGATGCGGATCTAAACGCCGGTTTGATTACCCAGACCGAAGCCATTGCCCGACGCAAACGCATCGAGCAGGAAGCCGAGTTTTTCGGTACCATGGACGGTGCCATTAAATTTACCACCAAGGAAGCCACGATCGGTATTATCATCACCATGATCAATATCATCGGCGGATTGGCCGTGGGTGTGTTTCAAAAGAACATGGATTTTGCAACGGCCCTTCAAAACTACACCATCCTGACGATCGGCGATGGGTTGATGGCCGCCATTCCCTCGCTCTTGATCACGGTGTCGGGCGGTATCATTGCGACCCGCTCGGTTTCGGATAAAACACTCGGCGAAGACATGACGACTCAGGCGTTGTTCGACCACAATCCCCTGATGCTGGCCGGCGTCGGGATCGGGGTTTTGGCGCTCATTCCCGGGTTACCCAAGATTCCGTTCTTCCTGATCGGCGGTCTCTTCTATTACCTGGCCAGAGAGGTCAAAAAAGGCAAGCGCGTCGAAGCCGAACAAAAGATTGTGGAAGAAAAGAAAGAGTTGCCGCCGCCGCCGGAAAAGATCGAATCCCTCCTCAAAGTGGATATGCTGGGGCTTGAAATCGGTTATTCGCTGATTCAGCTCGTGGACGCGGGGCAGGGCGGAACCCTCCTTCAGCGGATCAAATCCATGCGCAAACAACTGGCCATGGATCTCGGCATCATTGTGCCGCCGGTGCGCATCCGGGATAACCTGCAACTGGGATCGCGGGAATACTCCGTTCTCATCAAAGGGGTTCCGATTGTCAACGGCGAAATCATGACCGCTCACCTCATGGCCATTAATCCGGGCAACGTCAAAGAGAAACTCAAAGGCATCGAAACCCGGGAACCCGCGTTTGGGTTACAGGCGTTCTGGGTCACCGAAGAAGAGCGGGAACACGCGCAATTTCTCGGTTACACGATCGTGGATCCGGCAACGGTCATTACCACGCATTTGACCGAAGTGATCAAGAGCCACGCCCACGAACTCCTGGGCCGCCAGGAAACCCAGCATCTGATCGATAACCTGGCCGAAACCTACCCCAAAGTGGTCGAAGAATTGATTCCTCATATGATGAGCATCGGCAACGTGCAAAAGGTGCTCCAAAACCTGTTGAAAGAACGGGTATCGGTTTTTGATCTGCGAACGATTCTGGAAACCCTGGCCGATTATGCGCCGGGTGTCAAAGATTTGACCCTGCTCACCGAGTTGACCCGTCAGTCGCTCTCGCGCTCCCTGATCAAACCGTACGTGACCGCGAAAAACGATTTGCCGGTGATGGTCCTGGGCGGGGAATTGGAAAATATCCTGAGTTCCATGGTTCAGCGGATCAACAATATCGAACAACTGGTCATTCAACCGGATGACGCCCAGATTGTGATCAATAAGATCAAAGACGCCATTCAGCGCAGCGGCATTAAGGTCCAGCCGATTCTGCTGTGTTCCTCCGTGGTGCGCCACCATATCCGGCAGTTGACCGAACGGTTCCTGCCCGAGCTGGTCGTACTCTCGGCTTCGGAAGTGCCGAAGAATATTAAAATCGTCTCTCTCGGTGTGGTGGAGTAGAGGATAAGGATGGGCATTAACCATGAAAATTAAAAAGTACCTGGTTAAAAGCATCGAAGAAGCGATTTCGCAGATCAAGAAAGATCTCGGTAAAGACGCCTATATTTTATCCCAGAAAAAGGTCGTCAAACGGGGAAAATTAAACCTGTCCAATGTCGAAATGATCGAGGTCACGGCAGCCATCGATCATGTCAAATCGGATCCGAGCGACATCTCCTCCTCCCTGCTGTCCAAAACCTACAGCTATTCGGACCCGGATAAATTAAAGAAAAACAAGGAAGAAATTTTTGGAAAACTTCGCCCTCAACCGGGCTCCGGGATCCTCCAGGACGAACTCGTGGGAAAAGAATCGTCCGTGGACCTGGCCGGGATCAAGAACGAACTGCTGCCCCTGACTCAGGAGATGGCCGAGATCAAAAAACTGCTCCGGGCCTCGACGTCGGGTGCGAGTACCGATGGGTACAAGGAATTCAAAGGCATTTTTCTCGACCTGTTCATGGACCTGGTCCAAAACGGCGTGGAGCGCAAACTGTCCGCCAAGCTCATTGCCACGCTCCAGACCCAAATCGATTCGGAACACATCAGCGACACCGAAGCCATCCGAAAGCGACTCTTCAATCTGCTGACCTCCTACATCTCCACGCCGGCGCCCCTGAAACTGGAAAAGGGAAAACGGCGGATCGTGGTCATGGTGGGTCCCACGGGTTCGGGAAAGACAACGACCATTGCCAAATTGAGTTCGTATTTTAAACTCATGGAAGGCAAGCGGGTGGCGCTCATGACGATCGACAGCTATCGCATCGGGGCCGAGGCGCATCTTCGAACGTATGCCGATATCCTGGATGTCCCGTTTTATTCGGTGTACAACGAGCGGGAACTGCGGTTTCGGCTCGACCGGCTGAGCGATTTTGATGTGGTATTTCTGGATACTACCGGGCGGAGTCCCAGCGACAAGCAGGGGTTGTTGATTATGGAAAAGCATCTGTCGACGATCCCCGAAGAGGAAAAGGAAGTCTATCTGATCCTGAGTGCCTCCACCAAGTCCGACGATTTATATATGATCTATCAAAAATACAGTGTGTTAAATCCCCACAAAGTCATCTTCAGTAAAATCGACGAGTCGCTTTCACTGGGGAATCTGTTGAATTTAAAAATGAGAATCGACATCCCGGCTGCTTATTTTACGACCGGACAACGCGTACCGGAAGATATCGAGATTGCGTATCCGCGAAAGTTTGCGAGAAAAATCTTTTTGGATTATAATAATAAAGGAGAGGACGTATGAATCAAGCATCGACATTATATAAATTAAACGAAAATATCGTTGGCAATATTTCAAAATTAAAAAAGATTGCAATCACCTCGGGTAAGGGCGGCGTCGGTAAAACCAATGTCGTCGTCAACCTGGGAACGGCCCTGTCCAAACGCATGAAAGTGGCGATTCTGGACGCGGACTACGGACTGGGCAACATCGATATCCTGCTGGGGATCGAACCGGAATTGGATATCTCCGATTTATTGAAAGATACGGCGACGCTCGAGCAAATCCTCATCTCCAAAAACGATCTGTTGATTATCCCGGCCGGTTCCGGGGTTCAATCGCTGACCCATTTGACCGAATACCAGGAAATCCTGCTTTTCAAAGAACTCAAGAAACTGGAGAACCTCGCCGATCTGCTGATCATCGATACCTCGGCCGGAATCTCCGATAATGTCATCTCGCTCCTGTTGGCCGCCGATGAGGTCTTCCTCGTGGTCACGCCCGAAAACACCTCCATCGTCGATGCGTACGCCGTGGTCAAGGTGATGACCGAATTGGACGCCTTTAAAAAGATTTCCATTATCGCCAATATGGTGGAAGACGACGAGGAAGGATCCGAAGTGTTTTTGAAGATATCCCGCGCCGTCAAGAAGTTCCTCAATCGGGAAATGGATTACCTCGGTTACATTCGCAAAGATGAATATTTGGTCGAAGCCATGCGCTACCAGGAGCCGGTCATCAAGAAGTTTCCGGAAAGCCCCAGCAGCATGGATTACCAGGCGCTGGCCAAGGCTGTCTCGGACCGGATCGACAAAATGGAAATCGCCAAAGATAAAAAAAACCGGTTGGATTTTTGAACCATCGAGTTAACGAACCATGAAACAAGAAGAGTTTGAACAAACCGTGCTTGACAATTTGCATATCGTGAAGATCATTGCATGCAAGCTGCACGCCCGTCTGCCCGGCGGCATCGAATTGGATGATTTGATCCACACGGGAATCCTGGGACTCATCGATGCGGTCAAAAAGTACGATCCGACTCGGGGAACCCGTTTTGCCACCTACGCCTCGCTGCGGATAAAGGGCGCAATCCTGGATGAATTGCGAAACATGGACTGGGCGTCGCGAAGCCTCCGGCAAAAGATCAAAGACGTGGAGAGTGCCTTCAACAGTCTCGAGGTTCGGTTGGGCCGACCGCCCCGAGAAGAAGAAGTGGCCGAAAGCCTGGGCCTTTCCCTGGAGGACTTTCAAAAACTCCTCAGCGAATCCAAAGGCGTCGGCGTCGGCGTGTTTCGCATCGAAATGGATGACGAGGCCAATATCGTCGATGAAAAAACATTGAAATACTTTACCGATGACGAGACGCCGTCTCCGTCCCTGATCATGGAAAAGGACGAGATGAAAACGCTGTTGACCTCGTTTATCAAAGAACTGCCGGAAAAAGAACAACTGGTATTGAATTTGTATTACCTGGAAGATCTGAATTTAAAAGAAGTGGGAAAAATTTTGGATTTAACCGAATCCCGCATCTCGCAGATTCGCACCACGGCTATTTTGAGGTTAAGGAGCAAATTGGCCAAAGTGGCCGAACAGAATCAGGTGGTTTCGCGGGATCTGATCTAGGACAAACTAAAGGACACGTACGATGGCAAAGATATTAACTCAAGAAGAAGTCGATGCCCTGTTAAGCGAGTTTTCCGAGGAAGAGAGTCCGGCCGCAGCTCCGGCCGCGGCCGCAGTCTCGGCCGCTGCCGCACCCAAGAAAGAAGTGGTGGCTGCCCCGACCCAGACCCGGAAAAAGAAGGATAAGGAAAAAGAGCACAAGGTCTCCATCTACAACTTCCGACGGCCGGACCGCGTCTCCAAGGAACAACTGCGGTCGCTGCACTATTTGCATGACCGCTTTTCCAGAAACTTCTCCTCCTCTTTATCCGCTTACCTGCGCGCACTCATCGACGTCAATCTCTATTCGGTGGAACAATTCACGTACGCGGAATTTATCCTCTCGCTTCCCGACCCCACTTATTTTAATGCCATTTCCATGGATCCGCTGGAAGGTAGTGCGGTCCTGGAAATCAACCCCAAGATTCTCTTTCCCATGATCGATAAGATTCTGGGCGGAAAAGGGGAGGATTTCGGCGGCGGCATGCGAACCATTACCGATATCGAGCGTACCCTGATCGAAGGGGTCGTCAAACTCATCCTCCGCGACCTCGAAGAGGCCTGGAAGCAAATCGTGAAACTCAAAATGAACATCGTGGCCACGGAAACGTCTCCCCAATTGATCCAGGTGGTGGCCCCCAATGAAATCGTTGTTCTCATTGTTTTCGAGTTAAAGGTCGGTGAAGCCAAGGGATTTATGAACTTCTGCATTCCGTCGATCGTTTTGGAACCCATTGCCAAGCGTTTCTCTCAGGACTGGTACGCCGATCGGGCCAAAACCAGTGTGGAAGAAGTCAAAAAAATAAAATTGAATCTGCTTCGCACCAATATCGGCATCGAAGCCGGCATTTACGATAATTCGATTACCGTTCGGGATCTGTTGAATCTCAAAGTCGACGATGTGATTCAACTGGAAACCCGCGTCACGGATGAAAATCACCTCCGCTTGAACGGGGTGAAAAAATTTACCGCCTATCAGGTTCAAAAGGATAAAAAACGAGCCATTCAGGTGATGCGACTACTCACAAGGGAGTTTAAAAATGAGTAATCAGGAACAGTTAATCAATGTATTTGTCGAAAACTGGACATCGGTCTATAACACGATACTGGGACGAGAAGTAAAGATCACGATCGATTCGGTCGATAAAAAAGAAAAACAAGTCGTCGAATCGGCCGTGGATGATTTCCAGTCGTTTGTCAGCCTGTCCTATGGCGACGAGGCGTCTCAAAATATTGTGTTGGCGCTTCGCAATAAACTGGTCTCCATCATTTCCAACATGATGATCGGGTTGGACACCTTTAAGGATGAAATCACCGCCGATGACAAGGATGCCTTTGAAGAAGCCGTGAATCAGATGTTTTCAGCCTGTCAGGTGCCGTTGAAAGAAACCCTCGGCCTGGAAATGAAGTTCAGGGATATTTCGTTTATCGAGCTCGGGGATGCCCTGACGCTCATCGGCGACGGAAAGATCCGGCTCTGGAACTGCACCATGGATCTCCAGGATGTGGCGGTGGAGCGTTACGTGTTGATCACGCCCGGCGATTTTGGGGAAACCGAAGAAGAGCATGTCGAAGAGATCCGGGTCGATGTTCCGGAAGAGAAGCCTCACACGCATGCCTTTATCCCCGGTCCGCCCATGGCGGCTCCCATGGCCCAACCCGAATTAGCGTATGGGGCGTCCAACATCGGCCTGCTGCTCGACGTGGAACTTCCCATCACCGTTCGCATCGGTTCCACGGAAATGCGGTTGATCGATATCATGCGTCTGGGCCTGGGCAGCATCATCGAATTGGAAAAAATGGTCGATGACCCGGTCGAAGTACTGGTCAACGATAAACTGGTGGCCAAAGGCGAAGTCGTGGTGTGCGATAGTAACTTCGCGGTCCGGATTACCGAAGTCGAAAGCCGGGCCGAGCGCATCAAATCACTCGTATGAAGAGGAATCGATCGTGACAGAAACAGCGAATAAACAGCTTTCAAATGTGGAATTTAAGGAGCTTCAGGACTTTATTTATCAAAAGTCCGGGATGTTTTTTCCCTTATCGCGAAAAAATTATATCGAGCAAAAGATATCCAAACGGATTGCCGCGTTGCGTTATGATAATTTCAAGGATTACCTCAATATCCTGAAAAACGAATTAATTCGAACCGAAATTATCAATCTCTTCAATGAAATCACCGTTAACGAAACCTTTTTCTTTCGGGATTTCCCGCAACTCGAAGTCCTGGAAAAGCATATCTTTCCCGAAGCGATCCATTCGGGGAAAAAGTTCATCAATATCTTGAGTGCGGGATGTTCTTCCGGCGAAGAAGCATACACCATTGCCATTATATTGAAGGAGAAATTTCCCCAATTGAGTTACAATATCATGGGCATCGATATCTCCGATCTGGTGGTGGCCAAAGCCATTCGAGCCGAATACACCGAGTATGCGGTGCGTTTTGTCCCCAAACCGTATTTAAAAAAATATTTTTCCCTCTCGGAGAGCGGCAATTTTAAGTTCCAGGACATGCACAAAGCCAATATCCGGTTTCAGAAATACAACCTCATGGATCTGGATAATATCCAGGCCGGTTCGGCGTTTGATCTGATTTTTTGCCGGTATGTCCTGATTTATTTCGATAAAGAATCCAAGCAAAAAGTGACGACGAGTTTTTATAATAAAATGGCGGAAAACAGTTATTTGATATTGGGAAATTCCGAATCCTTGTTTTCGATCTCCAATGATTTTAAAATGCTGCATTTCCCTTCCGCTATCATTTATAACAGGAGAAAATAAAATGACTACAGTAATGGAAAAAGCACGCGATGTGGTATCCAAAGTCGGAGAATTACCCCCTATCCCTGCGGTGATTCTGGAGTCCATGAAACTGTTGAACGATCCGGCGTCAACGGTGCGGCGAATCCAGGAACAGATTCTGCTCGATCAGGCGTTAACCGCCTTTGTCCTGAAAGTCGCCAATTCGGCGCTTTATGGGTTACGAAAAGAAGTCAGCACCGTTTCCTATGCCATTAACCTGATGGGGTACAATACCACCCGGTCGATTTTAACCGCCTATTTATCGAAAAACATTTACAGCAGCAAGGGAAATAAGCTCATTCAAACCATGTTATGGCGGCATTCGATTTCTTCGGCGGTATTTGGGAAAAAACTGGCCGAGCATATCAAGAAGGTCAATTCGGAAGAAGCGTTTATTGCCTCGTTGCTTCACGATATCGGCAAAGGGGTCCTGTTAAAAAATAAAACCGCTGATTTCGAACAAATTATCCAATTGATCTACAACGATAACATGACCTCGCTGGAAGCGGAACGCAATGTGCTCGGATACACCCATGTGGAGCTGGGGTTTCTGTTAATGAGTAACTGGCGATTCTCCGAAAATATCGTGGAATCGTTGATTTATCATCATAATTTCCAGGAATATAGCGGCGAGAACCTTTTGGTTCCCATTGCCAGTGTATCCAATAAATGGAGTCACTTGAACGATTATTCCTTCGATAAAAAAGCCGAAGAAATGCTCGAATTACAATCACTCAATATCGCGGAAAAAGACCTTGACGACATCCAGAAGAAGGCGACGCAGGAAATCGAAACATACCTGGAGATTTTCTGATAATGAAAGATAAAAGCACTATCTTAAAACAAATGTTTGCCGGGGCAAAACAATTGCCCACCTTGCCCGTGTTGTTTAATCAGTTGAATCAGATGCTGGATAACCCGTTTACCTCCAACAAGAAAATTTCGGAACTCATCATGAAGGATCAATCGTTGGTTGCCAAGATTCTCCGGTTATCCAACAGTGCCATGTACAGTAAACGTCAGGAGATTACGAATTTATCTAATGCCATTACGTTTCTGGGAACCAAGAGTATCCGGAATCTGATTTTGCAGATTTCCCTGGTCCGACTCTTTGAGATCAAGGACAGCGATATTCCCGAGTTCAGTATCAATTCGTTCTGGGAACACTCCCTGGGGGCTGCGTATTTCACGGATGTCATCGTCAAGAAATTAAATTTACCTTTCAGCGATAATTACTATATCGGGGCGCTTCTTCACGATATCGGAAAGCTGGTGGTTTATCAATTTTATCCTGTGGAGTTCAAGAAGATTGTTAAAAAAATAGTGGATGAGAATATGGCCGACTATGACGCCGAAGAATCCGTTTTAGGGGTCAACCATACCGATATCGGCGATTACATGGCGGAGATATGGAAGTTCAAAAAGGAGATCGCCGAATCGATCCGGGATCATCACAAAGTGCTTCAATCCATGCCGTTGCATGTGGCGGTTATTCGGATTTCCAATGCGTTTACCAAGGCGGCGGGGTTGTGTTTTCCCTGGGATAAGAAGGTATTTGAAATTGCCGGAGATCCGGCCTGGGACATTCTGGCAAAATACAAAGCGGAGCCCATCGATGTCGAGCGCATGACCTTTGAGATTACCGATGAAACCGGGATCATCCAGGACTCGGTCCGAGAGTTGTTAAGTAAGAAAGCGTAACATGGCGCTGGGATATATTATTGCGGCTGCTGCCGCCATGCTTTTAACCGCGTTGATCGGTGTCTTTTATATTATATTCCGGTTTATGGCAAGGACCAATCGCCGGATCGACGAGATCGATAAGAGCATTAAAAATTTAGCGGATATCAGCAAATATTTTCCGGATTTTATTCAGAAAGGGGAGAGGGTTACCAAGAACATGTCCGAGGAATTGGCGTTGAAGCAGAATGTCCTGACCAAATTGATTGCCGAGGCCAATAAAGCGTCGGAGAAGTTGGGGATGGCCGAAGAGAAGATCAAGGATAACAAGCTGGACAAGGATATGATCGGTAAAATATTGATTTTGGTCAATCAGGGTTTTACGCCGCAGGAAATCGCGCCCAAGTTGAACATTCCGTTGGGAGAGATCGAATTGGTGATCAAATTGAGGAAGTATATCAGTTCGCCGATTCGAGAGAAGTTATAAGAAGTTATCACACAGTCAAAACGAAGACTTAATGCTCCGTATCCTTACGCGATCGGGGATCGTTGCCGGGAAAAACCGTATCTTTGCTTCGAATTTTTCCATCCACGCCCATGATGGTCAATTCCCCACCGCCTTCATTTTCCAGCATTTCCTTGGCCGCGGCTTCCGCTTCTCGTTGGGTCTTATGAATCGTGGATGCCCCCCTCGAGTCATTTCGCTTATTAACCCAAAGACCATCTTCTCGTTTGTAAACCGTCCGATCTTGATTTTTACTCATGATTCCCTCCTAATTTTTACCCAATTTTTAGCGACATACACTATTAATAATATATAATTTGAGGAGATTTTCAACTTTAATTTTGGGAAAAATTTTAGGATGGTCGATCACTGAGTAGCCCGACGGTTTGAACCCGAGCTACTCAGCGACCGGAGCAAATCGAACGTGTCCCTATCGCAGGTTTATCCGTTCTCCCGAATTGAAATTTCACTCTTTGTATCTCAATTCAGGAAAATGGATGATAAAGTCAACGCGCCTTTAATCTGACCTTACATTTTTCCGCCCTGATGACTTCCCTTGTGGCTTCCGCCACCCTGGCCGCCACCGTGATGACTTCCGCCACCTTTGCCGCCACCACTTTCGCCGCCGCCGGGTTCTCCTTCGGCTTCTTCGGGCTCTTCCAATTCACCCTGGGCATTGATGGTTTCTTTATTGCGAATTCTCCCATCTTCTCCCTTTATGGTTAATTCGCCGCCGCCGGCTTGCCCCAATTGGTGCCTGGCCTCTTTAATGGCTTCTTCGGCATTGTCGTAAGTGGTGGGTTCGCCTTCTTCACCGATTTGCTTATTGTACCATTTGCCGCCGCTATAGTACACCATTCGATCTTGCTCTTTAACTCCTCGTTTTCCTTCCATGCTGTCCTCCATTTTTATTAGCATATTAGTCAATTAACTTATAACTTAAACACTTAATTTATTTACTAACCCCATCTCTTTTTATCATAAAATACCTCGGGACCATTCGGTTCCATTGATATTCTTCTTTTTACATTCAGAAATATAATACAAATGAAAAAAAATTTCAAGATTTATTTTTTTTTTTTTACCAACCGGTTAGACGCTCATTCGGTTTCTTCTTATTTACCGATTTATTTATTAGATTGGATTGTATTTATCTAAAAATTCCAGGGGTGTGTCTCTCGGTCCTAAAAGAATAGAGGGGAGAGGCGCGAGTTTTTTTGGCATGGAACTACCGATTTCGAGCAGGTATCCAGACAACTCTGGGTTCATTTTGAAAATATACTGCCGGGAATTATGGCTCGGATTTTCCCTTTGGTATCAGTGAGTAAAAATTCATCTTGCCTAACAATTAACAAATTCCGCAAGAACCCTCCTTCGAAAGGATTGACTTCTCTCTGAAAATCTTCGCTGTAATATCCGATTGAGAAGTAGTAATTCAAAGGGAATCGAGGAATAACCCCGCGTTCATGCATATAATTGATGTCATTTCCAATATTAAATTGATACGAAGAAATATCTCTCAAAATTGAGTTTTTCTCTTCGGTCTGGCCTATCGTACGCGTCATAACAACCCTATCGGGTGCAATTTGATTTGTATCCGATATTAAAGATAGCAGCAATCGGTTCCGGAAGGAATCATTTCCGTCAGCGATCATCTTCCTTCTTTCATAATTTTCGGGAATGGGAAAATTATACCTTTCTCGGATTCGATCAAGATAGGCCAAAGGCTCCAGGAGAATTAAGTAAGGTGTTTTAGAAGGAAAAATAATGAGATTTTCTTTTACTAGTTCGCCAATAATTGTAGGATCGATATCCAATGAGGATTTTTGCAATGTTGTATTACAATACGATTGCAAATATAAGCAAAGAAGTGTGTGATCCTCATAATTTCGAATGGCACTCAGACACTTAAGAAGAGATTGGGCTTGACATAATCCATTGGGAGTGAATATGACCCGCCGTTTTTTTAAATCCGCAATAATAAAACCTTTGGTAATCAAACGGTAAATATGTTCCACTTGATACGTTTTCCAGGAATATATTTTATTACGGAAATAAAATGAACCGTAAAATATATTTAATATCGCCATATCCAGGAATAATCCAAAATTTTCCTTATTATCCTTAAAAATTGGTTTGATTTCCATATTTCGCAATCTTACCTATACCGCCGTAGGCGAGGGAAAGATTTTATTTTCACAATCGAAATAATATTATTGGTCATATTTCTCTCTGATCCGGATCCCGTGTATTTAAGAATAAATAACGAAAAAACCTCATCCATGGGCTTGAAAGGGTAGGATTCCGGTAATATTTCTTTATACATCATAAAGAAGTAGCGATGAAAATCGTTGTACCAGTCTATTTTTAATATATCCTTGGTTTCGGTCGGTAATAAGTGCGGCCATTTCATTGCCTTGTTTATAAAGTATACAACCTCTTCCAATGCTCTTAAAAACATCGGTTTCTTTGGGGATGGATATTTTTTATTCAAAAAATTTAAAATCGGGTTTACGATCGGATGTTCAACGGAAAATGAAGCGATGTTTTCAATTTCCAAAACTCTGTAATGTATGGCTAAATCCATAATTAACGCGGCAATTACTACCTGTGTCGAAATGCAGGCAAAGATTGCATCAGGCATCCGTTCAGGAGAAAATTCATCACCGAAAATTCTCTTAAGTTGATCGATTTTTTCGGGAGAAATATAGTAAATAATTTGAATAAAATCCATCACACTATCACGCAATTCATTCAACTCGGGGCTTTTCTCATTCAATAATTCATTAAATATGGTATACCTTAATAAAGCGGCACCAGTTGCCACCCGGGTTGAAAAGCCTTCTACTATTACGGTTTTTCTTGTCCTAGGTCGCTTGGGCGGTAATTGATCGTTTTCATTTGTCATTTTATCCTCCAATACTAGTTGGCCCGGACATCTTTCTTATAGTAGAAGGTTCCGGACCAACGAAAATAATGCAGAACCGGGGACGAAGAATTGACGTCGCCCCCGGCCATTCCTAATAAGGTTTGGGGAAACGCTCCGCAATTTCCCGTTTTAAACCATTACCCGCCGGGTAATGGTTACCGAAGCCAGTATGAGGTTTCAGTACTGTGACTTTCGTTCATGATTAAGAGACCACGCAAGACCCTATCTTCAGGGAAGAATGCATCCCCATTTCGGCAGAGGTCGGGGAAAAGCCCGAGTCTTGAATAAAGCAGTCAATAAAGAATAAGCTGGCGACCCGGCCAGGAAAATCAGATAACATATTTTGTAATTTCAAAACCTAATAAAACATAAATTTACAGCTATATCGAGTTCCTGTCAACCTGATTGCATTTCGGTCCATTCGAAATAACATCTGAAATTTCCGATCGGAAATTTCATTTTGACTCATAATTTCAAAGACTGCTTATATTAAATAATAATAAAAACAAAAATTTTTCTGATTTTTTTTTGTTTTGTGTTATAATGGACAATTAAAATTGGAGGAACCAATGAAATACGTGATGTGGGTTTTGCAAAAATACGAGTTAAAAGAGGTTGATTCTGATGAAACACATGTTAATCGTTGAAAATAAGAATAATCTTAAAAAGGAATTTTTGCTTTTAACTCTTTTTCTCCTCTTCATTCAATGTTTTATTTGCCAGATATCGATCGATCGATATAAGGTCAATGTAAGGGGCCAAAATGAATTTATAAAAAGCGAGATTAAATCAACCAAATGCTTGTTTAATTATTCTGCATACGGTGCGTATGGCTTCCGGGTCATGATGAAGCCGTCTCCCCTTTTGCCCCTTTTTGAGAGTCATGCCCCTTTTTCTTCGGATCTGATCGGAACCATCGATACGGGGGTAAGGCTCCGTTTGGATGAACCCAAGGTTGGACCGGAAATATTTAAGCGAAATTCCGGGGTTGACTTTTCTTACTACATGATTGAAATTTTAAGCCTGCTGGTCATGGGTTGGTCATTTTTTTCTTTTCGAGAAAAGCCCTATCTTCAATTTCTGAGTCGCTTTAAGGCTTGTAAATCCGTTTATTTGGGAATCATCCTGTCCCTGATTTTTTATTTGTCTTTGTTCCTTATTTCTTCTTTTATACTTGTAAATTTGCAATTTCTTTTAAATGGGATCCGATTTTCATTTCAAGAGGTTTTATTTCTTGCCCTTTTTTATTTCCTTTTGTTCATCTTTTACGGGATATGGGCAACGCTAAGCAGTGCAATTGGGGCTTATTTTGATTTTGCAAAGGGAGCTTTCATCACTTTCTTTATTTGGTTTCTTTTCATTCTGATATGGCCGGGCATTTTTGAATCCCTCGTATCGAAAAACGCAACCCGGTATATTGAGAAGGGGCATTCCATTGAAACCAAGAAACTTGAAATTCTATATGATTTTGAGACGGCCTGCACAATTTATTGTTCTCAGTTTCCGGAATTAAAAGATCAAAAAGAGGCAGAGAGGAAATGGTTAAAAAATAATTGGGAAGCTTATGTTAATAAAATCGATTCCATTGATAGTGGCGTAATCATTCATACCCGGTCGATGGCAATGAAATATGCGTTGATCAGTTTATTCAATCCGGTGACGTTTATCAAGCTGGCCAATGATGAAATCTCAAGTGCCGGTTACCGGGGGTATATCGATCTCCAATATTCCAGTAAGGATAAACGGAAAAAATTTTATAAGTTCATCATTGATAACAGGTCGAGTAATAAGAATTCTTTGAAAATAGAACCGTTTCTATCTCCCAGGGAGGCCCTGATCCAGGCCAGGCCTCATTTGCCGTATTACTTTATTTATGGTCTCCTGATTCAGATTCTTTATTTTGCCTTATCCTTATTTCTTTCCTATCAGATCATTAAGTTAAGTTTGAATCAGAGCTCTATTTCCGTTCGTTTTTTTAGGCCTAGTAAATTGGACAGACTCTCAAATCGATTTTTCAAACGGAAAAATCGATTTTCCGAGTTTTTAATTCGTCTTTTTAGTCGGGAAATAAAAATCGGAAGATACCATGTTTGCCACAATGAAAGAAACATTGTGAATCTGCAGGATTACAATGAACATAAATTTTACTATCTCTTATCGCAAAATAAAGCGATCGATAATTCATTGATTTATAAACTTTCAAAATTCAAAAAAAATTTTGTTATCGTACCATCGATCCATAACTTTCAAAAGGATTTAATGGTAAAAGACATATTCAAGATATTTTCGGTTCCAATTCCCGAATCCTTTCTTTCTCTTCAAAACAAATTATATCGGGAATTGAAAAAGGAGGAAAAGGCAACACTCATATTGGAATTAACGAAACATATAAAAGCGGAATATATTGTGTTTGACCGGTTTAATATGGAACTGGGAGAGGATTTCAAAAATTATTTCGCCGATGTGATTGAAATCTTGCGGAGTGGGCGAACCATTATTTATATTACATCAGCCATAAATGATATAATAAATGAAATCCCACATTCGAAACGAAATCCGCTTCCAAAGGATTTTAATTGGTAAAGTGAAATC
>JBLMYT010000056.1:0-114629 GCA_050258455.1 Candidatus Omnitrophota bacterium
CAATAAAAATACTAACCAGCCGGCCGATTCCACGCTGTCCCACCTTTACGGCTTTGAAATCATGCCAACACCCTACCTTCTCTCTCTGCTCCGACTCACGCTCCTTCTAAAACCCAAATCCGCCCAAAACCTTCTCAACCGGATGATGTTAACCGATACCCTGAACCTGGATCTGACAAATGGACAAACCATTTTATCCCACCTTTCGCCTGAGGATATTCCGGTCATCATCGGAAACCCGCCGTATAACGGTTACCAACATCATACCAATGATACCGAAACGAGTGGTCCGCCACGAAAACGAAAAGAAGATGAGTCAAAAGCCGCGGTTAAGTTTCTCATTCAAACCTATTTGAAGATGAATGGTCAACGGATCGAAGAACGCGTCACCAAAGGGCTAAGCGCCGCTTATGTCCAATTCATCCGCCTGGCCCAATGGCTCGTCGATCAAACCGAACAGGGAATCGTCGCTTTTGTGACCAACCACGCCTACCTGGATAACCCCACCTTCCGGGCCATGCGACACGCCCTGATGACCAGTTTTGATGCCATCTACATCCTGGATCTCAACGGTCATGTCCGAAAAAAAGAATCACCAAACGGAACCGGCGGAAATATTTTCGATACCCGTCAGGGAACAGCCATCAGTTTCTTGATCAAGAAAAAGGGTCATGATGCCACGGTCCCTTGCCAGGTTTTTTATAAAGAAGTCACCGGAAACCGGGAAGAAAAATATGCGTTTTTAAACGCGAATGATTGGTCTTCCATTTCGTGGAAGAGCGTGCAACCGATGCCCAAATTCTATTCGTTCAAACCCATCCGGGAGCATCGCCCATCCATGGGAACGAACACCAACCCATACCGGGATTTTTTTCCCATCCGGGACATCTTCCGAATGAGCTGGGTGGGAATCATTACCGGCAGGGATAACCTGTGCTACAGTTCTCACGCCGAAGACATGCTGGTAAAGGCCACCAAATTTTCAGCCATGACGCCGGACGTGGCCAGAGAAACGTATCACCTCCAGCCGGATTCCAGGGATTGGAGCATTCAAAAGGCTCAGAAGGATATTACTGAAAGCATGATTGAGCGCAACCGGATTCTTCCGATTTTATACCGTCCGTTTGAGATTCGATACACGTATTACACGGGAAAATCCAAGGGTTTTCTGTGCATGCCTCGCCCTCAAATGACCGACCAGATGCGAATGGACAATATCGCCCTGATTACCGTGCGCCAGGTGGCAGAAGGTGACTTTAATCACGTTTTGGTATCGGATGTCATGGCCGATGCACGCGTAACGGCCGGGCCTCAGGGAATCGCCCATGTGTTTCCCCTTTACGTCTATACCCATATTGCGCCGGCAGAGCGCCATGCGTTGCGAGGAACCGGATTTCCCAATTTTCATTCGAAATTTATCGACCGATTGAACGAGACCTACCCGGAAAGCCCCCATCCGCAACAGGTTTTTTACTACATCTATGCCGTGCTTTATTCCACGATTTATCGAAGAGAGTATCACCATAACCTGGTGAGCGATTTTCCGGCGGTACCGTTTACCACCAATTACGAGCTTTTTATTCGACTCAGCGACCTGGGACAGCGGTTAGCGGAGATTCATCTGATGACATCCGGGGAACTGGACCGGGTCAATCCGGAACTCCAAATTAAACCGCAATACCATGAGCAGGCAACCATGGATCCGGAACCTTTTATTTCCAAAATAACCGAACAGGAATGGGGATACGTGTTGAACGGATACCGGGTCATGGATAAATGGGCCGTGTATCAGACATTGAGGAAAGGAAACCGTCTCACGCCCACGCAGTGTCTTCGGTTGATGCGAACGGCGGCAGCCGTTCGCCGGACCATTTCTTATCAGGAGGCGATCGATCGATTGTACCCGACAATCGAGGCCGATTTGTTGGCCGATGGTCCGCACCGCGCCGATAAATGAGCCGAACTTCGCGCAGAAGGAGGCTTATTTTGGACGCAAGGAGACTGACTTCAGGTAGAAGGGAGAGTGTCAGCAATTTTGTGTAAATTGCGATATTGTAGAGACGTCGCGCGCGATGTCTCTACAATATGGCTATCTACACAAGATCCCTGACACTCTCAGGAATAACTCAAATTGCCGGAGCTTTCCTTTTGATTTTAGCAGGGGCCGCGAAGAAACGCCGCTGGCTCTACCCGGTCAAACATACGCCTCAGTGCGTTAAACCAAAAATGAAAAATAAAAAAAGAATATTCCGCGCCTTTGACTTTTATTCTCGTTTGATGTAGTATGTTAATCGTGGTGAGAAGTGGAGGTGGAATGGTTACCACAACAACGAATGAACGGTTTAATTCCTTAAACCCATCATCCTGTCTCGTGATTACCGCTCATCCGGACGACGAAACGCTCTGGGCCGGAGGGATCATACTGATGCGCCCCCAATGGAATTGGTTGGTCGCCTGTTTATCCCGCAAAAACGATAACGAACGGTGCGACCGTTTCCATCAGGCGCTAGAAAAGTTAAACGCCAGGGGGGCTATCGGTGATCTGGACGACAGCCCGAAACAACATCCGGTCGATATGTCCGACTTGAAGGAACGCATCATCTCCTTGATTGGATTCACGTCATCCGATTTAATCCTCACCCATTCGATATGGGGAGAATATACCTATCACCGCCGCCACGAAGAAATCGGCCGGGCTGTCCTGGAACTATGGAAAGAAAACAGGCTTCAAACCCCCAACCTCTGGGTTTTCGCCTACGAAGACGGAAACGGTACCTACCTCCCCCGCCCGATCGCCAATGCCCACCTCATGATCCCACTGCCCCAAGACGTCTGGGGAAAAAAATACGATATGATCACCAACACATACGGATTTACCCAGGATAAATTCGAGGCCCGAGTTACCCCCAAAATCGAAGCATTCTTTTGGTTTACAACACCCGAGGCCATGGAGACCTATTTTAAGGAATAGAACGATGAAAATACTGGTTCTTTTTGATTTCCCTCCCGTCCCAGGAGGATTGAGTACGCAAGGAGACTTACTGTACCGAGGCTTAATGGAAATGGGGGTGGATACGTGCGCGGTTCACTCGGAATCCGCCCAGGAGAAGGAATGGTACTACCGCTGGTTTAAACCGGATATCGTGGTTGGGATCGGCTACTGGGGCCATACGCCCAATCTCATCCTTCATCCCCAAAAATATGGCGTCCAACCGGTTCCCTGGCTGGTCGCGGACGGGTATATCGCCAATTATCAGGACGTCTTAAATGACCTTCCCCTGATTCTGGTCACCTCCAACTGGGTCAAGGACATGTACATCCGCGACGGCCTGGACGGATCGAACATCGCCGTGCTTCCGGTCGGATGCAACACGGACATATTTATTCCCCGCGACCACACGGATCCGAGAGTCCGGGCCGTCCGCGACGGATTGGGTATCACCGACGATCAATTGATGATCCTGACCATCGGCGGCGATGCGGCCTCCAAAGGCGCACAGGAAGTCATGCAGGCACTGGCAACAATCGATGACCGGGTTCCGGACTGGAAATACGTGTGCAAGGTCTGGCCCCAACCGCGTACCGAAATCCAAAACGCCATGGATCTGCAACTGGCCTCGGACCTGGGAATCGCAAACAAAGTCGTTTATACCACCAATAAGATTTCACGGAACTTTATCCCCTACCTGATTGCGGCCTGCGACATCTATGCCGCCCCATCCCGCCTCGAGGGTTTCGGAATGGCTCAGGTCGAAGCCGGCGCCTGCGAAAAACCGGTAATCGGCATTAAGGCCATGGGCATGCTCGATACCCTGCGCCACGGCGAAACCGCCCTCCTGGCCGGTGTGGCTCAGGAGATTCGGATCAGCGAAACGATCCTGGGCAAGGAATCCGGGTTTGAGACCAATCACCGAATCGTGTTCGAGCAACCCCGCCTGGTCGATTACCGGGCCAGTGTCGATGACATTGCCACTCATTTGCTTCGATTAATGACAACGCGGGAAGAGCGCGACAAACTCGGAAAAACCGCCCGCCAATACGTGGTCGAAAAATTCGACTACCGAAGGGTCGCCCAACAATTTATAAAAATCGTGTCCAACCGTTTGGGAATTTCATGATTACGGATGAATTAAAACAGAAGGTGGAGGAAGCCCGGCAAGCGGCCCTCGATGTCTTGCATTTTAATTTTAAAAACCCTCACACCCTCCAAACGCCCCTCTATGGGCTGCCCAGCGCCTCGGGATGGGTTTACCTGGAACCCTATACCCGCGACCTGATGATCGCCGCACTGGGCATTCTGGTTTCGAAAGATCGGGTCCTCATCGAGGGGCTGCGCAAAACCCTTGAAGTGACGGCCAAAAACCAGGCCGAACGGGGCCACATTCCCTCCTACATTCACGATAAACGAAACCTGGGAGCCAGCGATACCACCCCGCTCTTTATCCTGGCCGTCGGCCTCTTTCGCGAAGCAACCAAAGAAAAAGATTTCCTGAAATCCGCCGTGGATAAGGCGATGGCATTAATGGAATCCCAAAGCCCCTATGAATACAACCTCGTGACCCAACTGCCGACCACGGACTGGCGCGATGAACAATGGGTCCTGGGCTACGGGCTATATGTGAATGCCATTGTCTACAGCTATTTGCGCCTCCACAATACCCACACGCGGTTGCATGCCTGGGCCAAAAAGATCTATCAGCAAATGAACGAACCGGTTTACGACGAGACCCTCCCACGCCCCACCGAAGGCTTGACCCTTCCCAATAAAATTTGTTATGCGCTCTGGTCCTTTAAAGTTTTTCATAAAAAACAATTCGATGTCCTGGGAAACAGCCTGGCCATTCTGGCAGGTATTGCCTCCCGGGCCCGATCCCGAAAAATGATCAAATGGGTGGAGACCGAATGCCATGCCATGAAGATCGATGGCAAACTGGCCAAAGATATGGATCTCCCTCCCTGTTTTTTCCCCTTTATCGACGAAGATCACCGCGACTGGAACGAACGGTATGAGCTGCACTGCCACCCCGGAGAATACCAGAATGGCGGCATATGGCCCTTTATCTGCGCTTTCTATGTCGCGGCCCTGGTGGCTGCCGGTAAAACCAAACTGGCGGAAGCCAAACTGGACGCCCTGACCGACCTGGTCAAACCCTGGCGCGATATCGAACGAAAAAACAGCGACGAGGTCCGGCGATTGAGAGAAAAGGGGTTAAACGTAAATTACGGCTTTAACGAATGGTTCCGCGCCCGGGATAAAACCCCCCTGGGCAACGACTGGCAAACCTGGTCCGCGGCCATGTACCTGTACGCCGCCGAATGCGTGGAAACGAATGGCACCCCCTTCTTCGATAAAATCCGAAAAAGAAAATGAAAAAAGAAATGAAAAGGAAAAAGAAAATAATGATGTAACGATCGACACGCAAATCACGCCCCAATGCGGATCCATGAAAAAAAAGCCCCTTGAAAGTTTTCGTCTGAAATGGTACACTTTATTCTCTTTTCATTTTTCTTCCCAAGTAAAAGTAGGAGGCGAATAAATGAATCCCATAAAGTCTTTCCCATTATCCAACCCCCAACGACGCATATGGCTGACCGAAACCTTGAATAACCGAGTGGATATGTCCAACATCGGTTATTTAATCGAATTTAAAGAAAGATACGACCTCGACCGACTCGCCCGGGCGGTCAAACACGTCTTCAAAGCCAACCCCGGTCTGCAACTCCGGTTCCAATATTCCGATGAAATCAAAGGGGAATTGGTGCAATATATCGCGGAATATCAGGAAGTCGACGTTCGGATCATCGAGGTGGAGACCGAAGACCAACTCGTTGAAAAGATCCAGGCCATGCACCGGGAACAGTTCGATCTCCTGGCCCCCCACCACTGCTTCTTTGCCGTTTTTTCCATCGCCAATACCCGGTTCGGCGTCTTTGAAAAAGCCCACCACCTGGTCGCAGACGGTATCTCTGCCATCATCGTCATTCAGGAAATTATTCAGGCCTACCATACCCCGGACCACCCGGAAACCGAAGAAACCCCAAAACCCTATTCCTACGTCGACTTCCTTAAAGACGAAACAGACTATATCGACAGCGAGAAATACCTCCGGGATAAAGAGTATTGGCTCGGGCATTTTAATGACTTTGAGGCCGAAGCCCTTAACTTTGCATTGAATAAAAACAAAAAGAACAGCCTGAAGGTGAACCGACGCTCCTTTCAAGTGCCTGCCCATGTGATACCCTTTCTCGAATCCTTCAAATCCGAAAACCGGATCTCCAACTTTGCCCTGTTTATGGCGGCACTGGCCATTTATTTCCACCGCTTCATGAACCAGGACGATTTTGTAATCGGCATGCCCGTTCACAATCGCTCCAAGAAAATTTTCAAAGAGGTGGTCGGCATGTTCGTCTCGACCCTGCCGCTCCGCATCCGATTCGAGAAAACCTGGACGTTTCATGAGCTGATCGCTTACCTGAAAAAAGAATTATGGGAATCGTTAAAGCATCAAAGTTATCCGTACAACCATCTGGTGAAAGACTTAAAAGACGCCAATATCGATTCCTCGGGTCTCTTGAACGTGCAACTCATCGAATTGCCCGAAGCCGGCCACGCCGATATTCACAAACGGGCCTTTTTCTCCACGGCGTACAACATCTCGCAACTGTCGGTATACCTGAACCAGCCAACCGGGAAAGATTCGCGGGAGCTGGAAATTGCAGTGGATTATCACGCGGATGTCTTCGATGAACGGGAAATCGACACGTTCTTCAACCGGTTGTTCATCATTCTGGAACAGGCGATTCAGGCACCGGACCAAACCATCGCCGCCCTCTCGCTCCTGGATGAACGGGAATACCAGGAACTGGTCCACGAACTCAATCATACTTATGCCTGGTTTCCGCACGACAACACCCTCCACCGGTTGTTTGAAGAACAGGTGGCCAAAAACCCGCTCAATATCGCGCTGGTATGCGAGAATCAGTCGCTCTCCTATGAGAAACTCAATGCATTGTCGAATAAATTGGCGTTCAAGCTGCACTGGGCCGGCGTGGTTCCGGGTTCGATCGTGGGAATGATCGTCGAGCGCTCCATTGAAGCGGTCATCTGTATTCTGGGAATTTTAAAAGCCGGCGGCGCTTACCTTCCCATCGACCCCGAATACCCGGCTGATCGACGCAATTATATTATCCAAAACAGCGGGATTCCCATTCTCCTCATCGGGAAAAATCTGGAAACCAAAATCGGCGATTGCCGCTCCGATGCCCTGAATGTGATCCCCATCGATTACGAGACCCTTGAACAGGAGCCGGCCCCTATGGATTTCAAGGAACCCACGGTTCACAGCCGAAACCTGGCCTACGTGATTTACACCTCCGGAACGACCGGAAACCCCAAAGGTACCCTACTCCGTCACAAAAACGCCATCAACTACATCTGGTGGGGCGCCAAAATGTACGTGAACGGAGAGACGTTCACCTTTCCGCTCTTTTCCTCGTTATCGTTCGATCTGACCGTGACCTCTATTTTTATTCCCCTCATTACCGGAAATAAGATCATCATCTACCGCGAAAGCAAAGACGAACTCCTGATTGAAAAAGTGTTTAAAGACAACCGGGTCGACATCATCAAGGTCACCCCGTCCCATTTAAAGGTCATTAATCAGTTGATGGCGCAATCCAAAGGGCACGCGTCCCGAATCAAAACCTTTATTGTTGGCGGCGAAGAATTAAAAACCGAGGTAGCCCGCGAAATCGACGCCAATTTCGGGGGAAACATCCATATCTACAATGAATACGGGCCAACGGAAACCGCGGTCGGCTGCATGATCCACCGGTACGACCGGCACAGCGACCTGGGGCTCTCGGTTCCCATCGGGAAACCCGCGGATAATGTGCAGATTTACATCCTGGATCCCAACCGAAAAATTTTGCCGTTGGGTATCGTGGGTGAAATCTATATTTCCGGCGACGGCGTGTCGGCCGGGTACCTGAAAAACGACGCACTAACCGCCGAACGTTTTGTCGATAACCCGTTTATTCCCGGTAAGAAGATGTACAAAACCGGTGACCTGGGACGCTGGAATCTCGATAAAATCCTGGAATTTTACGGGCGATGCGACGAGCAGGTCAAGATTCGGGGATACCGGATCGAGCCGGCTGAAATCGAAAAGCATTTGACCCGGATTCCGGAGATCAAAGACGCGGTGATCGCCGTACACAAGGGCGAACCCGCCGAATTGGTGGCGTATGTGGTTTCCGCCGATTCACACGAACTCGAGGTTGCCCGCTTGCGGGAATCCCTGGGCCGAGAACTCCCGGATTTCATGATCCCCTCCCGCTTCGTTCAGGTTGACGGCATTCCGCTGACCCGACACCACAAGGTGGATTTTCGAAAACTCGAAACCATGGGCAAACGCCTGGAAACCGCCCACGAGTACACGCCTCCCCGAAATGAGATCGAAACCCTCCTCTCCGAGATCTGGTCCGGTGTTCTGGGTGCCGAACGCGTCGGCATTACCGACAATTTCTTTGAGTTGGGCGGCGACTCCATCAAAGCGGTTCAGATTGCCGCCCGGTTGAACGATGCCGGAAAAACCGTTAATGTCAAAGATATCCTGTCTCATCAAACCATCGCGAATTTAAGCGCCAATGTCGATTTCGACTCTCACATCCGAAAATACGACCAGGGAACCCTCGAGGGCGACATCCTGCCCTCACCCATCGAACAGTGGTTTTTGGCTCAACACTTTCCCAATCCCCACCATTACCATCAATCGGTATTGCTGACGTTTAAAAATCCGGTGAACGTTCCCGTACTGGAACAGGCGTTCGATCGGTTGATCGCTCACCACGACGGGTTGCGACTCAACTATAACCGGGCCAAAAACGTGTTTTATTTCAATAATGAGCTGTTAAACACCCCGTTTAAAATCGAGGTGGAAAACCTGTGCGGCGTTCCGCACGATCAATGGGGGCCACAGATTCAAACCAGGGGTTATGAGCACAAAGGCAAATTCAATATCGAAAAGGGGCCGATGGTTCGTGCTGTCCTTTTCAAAACAGGCGCTGCGGATCAGGTATTGGTGATTCTCCATCACCTGGTCAGCGACGGCATCACCCTGCGACTCCTGCTCGAACACCTCCATCCCCTGTACGAAGCCTTGCAGGCTAAAACGCCGTTCGAACTGCCTCAAAAAACCGCTTCGCTTCGCGACTGGCAGGATGCGCTGATCATGGTTCGCGACTCCGGAAAACTCGATCAAGAGAAAGATTACTGGCAGTCCGTCGATGCCGCCGAATGTCGCATCCCGTACGATCACGACCCCTCGACCGTGGATTGGCGGATCTCGAACCGAGACGCCGTGACCGTGGCGTTGAGTCATGAAGATACGGGGTTCTTGCTCAAAGATGCCCACGAGGTTTACAAGACCGATGTCCAAATCCTGGTGGCTGCGGCGCTGGTTCGGACCTTGCGCCACTGGATCGACCGAAGGACCGTTAAAATCGAAATGGAAAACCACGGCCGACACATTGCCGATCTCGACACCAGCAAGACCACCGGATGGTTTACGGCCATTTATCCGTTACTGATTAACCGGGACGATCCAACCCTCGGCGATGAGATCAAAACCGTGAAAGAAGCCATCCGCCATGTCCCCAACCATGGGCTGGGTTACGGCATTTTAAATTTCATGACCGAAACCGGAACATGCGGGGAACCCCAACGCGCCGAACTCCGGTTTAATTACCTCGGGCAGTTTGACCGGGAAATCCAAAACGCCTCGTTTTCCTACAGCGCTCAATCCACCGGTTCGGATATCGCCCTGGAAAACCCCATGACTGCCGCGATCGAAATCAATGCCATGGTGTTAAATGGGGTCTATCAAGCCGATATCGCCTATAACCGACAGGCGCATACCTCGGAAACCATTCGCACGCTGGGCGACAATTACATCCGAAATCTTAAAACCATCCTGGATCACATCAAAAACGAGGACGATGTGCATTTCACGCCGTCGGATTTCGACACCGTTCAATTGAGCGAAGACGATTTGGCGAATTTATTCGAATAGTTGATATTTCTCCTCAATTCTTAGTGAAACGTTCTGCATGAATATGAAAAAATACACCACGGCCTGCCCCCGAAATTGTTACAGTACGTGCAGCCTCCATGTTTCCGTTGACGCGCAAACCGGCCGGATTTGCCGAATCGAGGCCAACCCGGAAAACAAAGCCACGCCCAAAGGTCCCTGTTTGCGCGGCCTGAGTTACATCGAGCGCGTGTATTCCCCGGATCGGATTCTCACGCCCTTGAAAAAGAAAGAAAACGGTTCCGGTTTTGAGCCCATTTCCTGGAACGAGGCCCTCGACCTTCTGGTGGAGCAATTAACCCGCATCAAACGCATCCACGGTCCCCAGAGTGTGCTCTATT
This sequence comes from Candidatus Omnitrophota bacterium, assembly GCA_050258455.1. Classification (GTDB taxonomy): domain Bacteria; phylum Acidobacteriota; class Aminicenantia; order UBA2199; family UBA2199; genus JAKAGC01. The sequence goes on from JBLMYT010000056.1 coordinate 10,433, forward strand.
ATACCGGGAGTGGAACCAAGGGATTACTCAATGCGGTGGGAGGACGGTTCTGGCGGCTTTATGGGGGTTACACGGCCACGTACGGGGATTTGTGCTGGCCGGCCGGACTGGAAGCGACCCGGTTGACGCTGGGTGCCAATAAACACAATGCGCCCTGGGATATCGAGAATGCCAAATTAATCATTCTTTGGGGAAAGAATGCGGCAGAAACCAATGTGCAACAGATGCGGGCCATTGATCGGGCCGTGGAAAAGGGGGCCAAATTTATCGTGATCGATCCGCGCCGGACCCCATCGGCGGAGCGGGCCGAGTTGCTCGTTCAACCACGACCGGGAACCGACGGTGCGTTGGCGCTGGGCATTGCTCGCGCGCTCATTGAACATGATGCCGTTGATCATGAGTTTATCGACCGCCACGTACGGGGGTTTCCCGAATACCAAGCCATGGTGTGGCCGTTCACCCCGGAACGGGTGGAAGAAATCACGGATGTTCCGGCCCGTTATGTCACGAAACTGGCCGATTGGATTGCTGCCGGAAGCCCGGTGAGTGTTTGTGCCGGGTTTGGCATGCAGCGGTACAGCAACAGCGGTCAGAGCATGCGGGCGATCCTGGCCCTGGCCGCCATCACGGGAAACATCGGAAAACCCGGCGCCGGCTGGATTTATGCCAACCTTCAATCCGGTATCTTTGATTCGATCCATGACCCGGTGGCCTCGTTTCCTCCGGAAACACCCGACGGGATTGCCCGCGTGTCCATTCCCGTGTCCCGGCTGGGACAGGCGATGCTGGCGCAAACCGATCCGCCGCTGAAAATGATCTGGGTAGAACGGGCCAATCCGGTGACCCAAAACCCGGAAACGCATACGGTGCTCAAGGCGTTCCGTTCCCTGGAGTTTCGCGTGGTGATCGAGCAGTTCCTCACGGACACGGCGCGGGAAGCGGACCTGATTCTTCCGGCCAAAACCTTATTCGAGCAATCGGATATTATCGGGGCCTATTGGCACCCCTACATTCAATTGAAGCAGAAGATTATCGATCCGCCGGGAGAGGTCAAACCGGAGTCGGAGATTTACCGGTTGCTGGCACTGCGAATGGGGTTTCCGACTCAGGTGGTCGAAGATCAATTTCCGGGTTCTTCGGATCGGGATATCGAGGCGTTTCTGGAACAGAAACTCGCGCCTTTTCCCGGTTTAACGCTGGAGCGGTTACGGCAGGGGCCGGTCATTGCGCCGGGACACGAAGAGGTGGCGTTTGCTGATTTGAGATTCCCGACCCCTTCGGGTAAGATCGAGCTTTATTCGCAGGAAGCGGCTGAGCGGTGGGGGGTGGATCCGCTGCCGTCTTATTCCGAACCGATCGAATCGGTGAAATCGAAGCGCTTTCCGCTCTATTTCATGACGCCCAATACCAAGAATCGGACGCATTCGCAATTCAACAATTTGAAATTGATTCGCCAGTTCAGCCCAAAGCCGTACCTAGAGATGAACGCGGATGATGCGTTAGCGCGGGGGATTCGTTCCGGGGACCGCGTGAGGGTGTTCAATGATCGCGGAAGCCTGGAGGTGGAAGCGCGGATCGATTTCAGTATGAAAGCCGGGTGCGTGTGCATGACCAATGGCTGGTGGATCACCGATGGCGGAACCGTGAATTTTCTCTCCTACGGACGCAATACCGATATGGGGTATGGCGCCGCCTTTCACGATAACATGGTGGATGTTGAAAAAAAGATTCCACCTTTTTGAAAAAAGGTGGAGCCAAAAACTTTTGGTTTTGGGGTGGTTGTTGGTTTTGGGTATTTCACTTATTGTCTCGCTTTAACCTATCAACATTTGGAATTCAACATTTAAACGTATCAACAAAAGGTTTTGGCTCCACCTCGGGGATGCAATCCCCTTTTTCAAAAGGTGGAAATCTTTTTAATTTTTTTATCTTTTTAACTGCGGGTGTCGGTTTACGAATCCGGCCGCGTCCTGGTAGGCTTTGGCCACGGCCAGAACATTGGCTTCGCCGTACAGGTTCCCGATAAACGTGATACTCGTGGGGCTTCCTTTTTCATTGAACCCATTGGGAACCACCACAGCCGGATGCCCGGTCAGATTGGTTAACAGCAAGTTATTCGTTCCATGGGAAGGTGCCAGATACACATCGATATCTTTAAACTTTTTAGCCATTTCGATCATAAGAAGCGTCCGAAAGCGGTTGGCTTGCACATAATCCACGGCCGAGATCAGCCGGGAATACCGAAACACATTGGGCCAGGCATCTTCTTCCTGTCGGGCCATCTGTCGCTCCTTGCCCATTCGGGTAAAGGAATCAAAGGAGGCGCCGGCTTCAACGCTGAGAATAAACCCGAGATTGTCGATCGGAAACGTCGGAAACTCAACGGGGATCAGTTTTACCCCCATTGAACGGAGCGTATCCAATACCTTTTGGTCATTGGCTTTGTTCTTATAGTCCTTATCGTCCCGTTCAAACAATCCTTTCATGTAACCGATCCGAAGGGTTTTGATATCCAGCGTGGGATCCCAGGTAAAGGGACGGTCAACCAGGGTGAAATCCATGCCATCGGGTCCATATATGGCATTAAAAACCAGAGCGCAATCTTCGACGTTTCGACAGATGACGCCGATTTTATCCATGCTGGAGGCCAGACACATGGCCCCATACCGACTCACGCGGCCGTACGTGGGGCGCAACCCGGTCACACCGCAACGGGTTGACGGCGACACAATCGACCCCCAGGTTTCCGATCCGATAGCAAACCCCACCAATCCGGCCGAGGCTGCCGAAGCCGGACCCGCGGATGAACCGCTGGAACCTTCTTTCACGTTCCACGGATTTTTCGTTTGCCCGCCGGTCCAAATATCGCCCCAGGCCAGTTCACCGAGAGACAGCTTGGCCACTAACACCGCACCCGCTTCCTCGAGGCGTTTCACCACCGTGGCATCCATATCCAGGACCTGGTCTTTAAACGGCGGCGTTCCCCAGGTGGTTTTAATCCCCTTGGTGGCCAGGAGATCCTTGGCGCCCCAGGGAATCCCATGAAGCGGCCCCCGGTACTTACCGGCCGCAATCTCGTCATCGGCGCGCCGGGCCTGCGCCAATGCCAGGTCTTCGGTCAGCGTAACCACACATTTCAATACGGGATCAAACCGTTTCAAGCGGGCAATATACATTTTGGTCAAATCGGTGGATGTGATTTGCCGGGTTTTGATCAGCCGCGCCAGCACACCGATGGGCGCAAAAGCCAGATCGTCCAGGTTTTTGGGGGCCTTTAAGCCCGGCATGTCCGGGAGAACAATGGGTGAACGTTTGACCTCGGCATTGGACGGAAAGGGAAGGAGAGGATTGAGGGTCAGGGCCGGGAAGACCTCGTTTGCCAGCTCGTGTTTTCGAAGCGCGAGGAATTCGTCCTGAGTTTCCTTCACACTCTTTTTCATCAGTTGAATGTCTTCTTTGGTCAACGGATTGCCAGTCATTCGGGCCGCCGCTTCAATATCGGACTCGAATTTTTGATCGTTAAGGGTGTTTTTACACGATCGAATATAAAAGTTCAGGTTAAGAATGACGCCGATTGCAAAGATCACAAGCGCAACCATCAGCACGGCGAGGGATGCGTTGGATACTTTCTTTTTTGGGGTTGGGGGTTGAGGGTTATGTTGGTTATGTTCCATGGGAATGGGTCTCCTGAAAAAAAGGGCATAATCGTTTCGGATTATGCCCGTTGTGTATTTCGTCTATATGGTTGATATCATAGATTCATCAATTGGTTTGCGATTTTTTCGGATTTTTCCTGGACTTCTTTGTGGAGGCTTCCGCCGTTGGCGTCCATGGTGACAACCACGGGGAAATCCTCGACTTCGATGACCCAGAACGCTTCCGGGGTTCCGAATTCTTCGAGTTTAAACACGTTTTTGACCTCTTTGACCGAGTTGGCAATGAGGGTTCCGGCCCCACCCACGGCGTGGAAATACACCGCCCCGTGTGTTTTGAGTCCTTCGGCGGTTTTGGCACCCATACCGCCTTTACCGATAACGCCTCGCACATGGTATTCGCCGATCACATCGGCCTGGTAGGGTTCTTCGCGCGACGACGTGGTCGGGCCGGCAGACACAAATTCCCATTTGCCGTCTTCTCGTTTTTTAACGACCGGTCCGCAGTGGTAAATCACGGCGCCGTTGAGGATATCGCGGATAAAATCGGGATGTTGTTCGACCATGAGTTTATGGCCTTCATCGCGGGCCGTGACCACGGTACCGGAAAGAAGGACCTGATCGCCGACTTTTAATTGACGGATCGCTGCTTCTGAAATCGGGGTTTTTAATTTAATCATAGGTCACCTCGCCTTTGGTAATCGTCATGGTTTTCCGCCGGAATGCCCAGCAGGTATAGGAAACGGAAACGATATAACAGGCCGGATGGCGGGCCTGGGAACCGATAAACACATCCAGGACAGTGGATTTCCCACCGAATCCCATGGGGCCGATTTCGAGTTGGTTGAGTTCATCGAGGAGTCGGAGTTCGAGTTCCGCCAGTTCTTTAATGGGGCTTCGTTCGCCGATTTTTCTGAAGAATTGTTCTTTGGAAAGGGCATATGAAATATCTCTTCCGCCGCCGATTCCCACGCCGATGATTCCGGGTGAGCATCCCTGACCCTGGGCTTTGGTGACGGCATCGATGACCAGTTTGCGAACGCCGTTGAGGTCGCGGCCGGCTTTGAGGGGCGGATGGGGTAGCTTGTATTGGGCGCCGACGTTTTCGCTGCCGCCGCCTTTGAGCATCAGGCGCACGCGAGTTTCGTCCCGGTCCCATTGATGGAAATGAAACACCGGTGAATTGACCCCGATATTGTTTCCGGAGTTCTTGGCTGTCAGGGGATCGACCGCATTGGGACGGAGGTACTGGACGTTGGTTCCTTCGTCCACGGCCCATAGGGCGGCTTCCCGGTATTCTTTCTCCGAGCTGCCGTAGGGAAAATCGATGTAAAAGATCACCGAACCCGTGTCCTGGCAAATGGGGGTGCTTCGCTCTCTCGACATGCGGACGTTCTCCAGGATGGTGCTCATCACGTTTCGGGCTGCGGAATTCGGTTGTTCGTTATTGCAGGTCGCAATTAACGCCTGTTCCACATCCGGGGAGAGGTCCGTTGCCGCCTGTCGAATTAATTCCAAAAACGATTTTTTTAATTCCATAAGCGTTCTCCTTCCAAATATTTATGTTTATTGATCCAATATTATGCATCTACCGGACGCGTTAATCCACGATGACGCAGTTCCGCCCTTTTTCTTTGGCTCGAATCCGGAGTGAATCCGCATACTTGATCATTGCGTCGAGTGAGTCGGCGATTTTGGTGGAAACCCCGATCGATGCGGTTACGGAAAAGGTATGGCGGTCGAAAACGATTTTTTTGCGTTCGATCGCGGCCCGGATCCGTTCAAATACCACTTCGGTATAATCCCGGTCCATGTTCGACGCCATCACGCAGAACTGTTCACCGCCAAACCGGGTGATGACATCTGCGGCCCGAAAATTGCGGTTCAGCAATTGGGCAATTTCTTTCACGATCACGTCCCCGGTTTCATACCCGAATTCTTCATTGATGGGTTTTAGCCGATCGATATCGATCATGGCGATGGTCAGGTGCAGGTTGCCGCGTTTGGCGTTTTCAAAGAGTTTTTGACCGAACCGGAACAGGTAGCTGCGGTTGTAGATTCCGGTCAGGTAATCGATGCTGGAAATATTGTTGATCATCTGAATATGTTCTAGCATTTCGATATTTTGACTGATCCGGCAGAGGAGTTCTTCTTCGAGGAAGGGTTTGGTGATAAAATCGCTGGCCCCATTTTTTAAGAATCGGGCTGAGAGGAGGCTCGTTCCATAGGCGGACATACCGATGATGGCCAATTTGTCTTTGGGGTAATTTTGTCGGACCCGGTTGACCAGTTCGAAACCGTCCATGCCGGGCATGTTGTAATCCGTGATGATGATTTTCGTATCCGGGTGTTCGTCGAGTAGGGCGATGGCTTCGGATCCTTTGCTGGCTTCGATGACCACAAATTTTTGGGCTTCGAGTAATTCTTTGATTGAGCGCCGCGATGTTCCCGAATCGTCCACGATCATGATTTTGGAAAACTGGTTTTTGTAGAACCGGTCGATGCTGGCGATCAGGTAATCGATCACCTGGGGGCCGCCTTCTTTGACGATGTAATCGACCACGTTTTTCGTCCACATGGTTTCGCGGATTTCATCGCTGAATTGGGAGGTAAACACGATGACCGGAATTTTTTTATCCAGTACGTAATCGACGATTTCTCCTTTGGGGGCATCCGGGAGGTGTAAATCCACGATCGCGAGAAAATATCGATCCGGATCGGCTTCGACCAGTTCTCGGGCTTCTTTCAACGAGCAGGCGATATCGCGTTCGAATTTTAAATCGGACCGAATTCTCCGGCTGATCATCGCGGCCATCATCTTGCTATCTTCAGCGATCAATACGTGTTTCACTTTTTAACCTCTGGTAAAAAATAGTTCCAACAGCTCGCAACAGGTTTTCCCTGTCAATAAATTTTTGAATTCTTTTGGATTAGAGTTTATTGTATATGGAATGCGAATAAAAATCAAGCGTTACGCGCTAAATCAGGGTTCTCATTATTCCCGAATGAATGATTTGGGCTCTCTTTTTGTGTTTCATTGTCATATAAAAGAAAGAAACTCCTCTTCGTGCCGTGCCCATTCGGTAGCCAGTGGCCAGTTACCGGTTACCGGTTACCAGTAAAAACTAATCCTTAACAATATTCTCATTTTTTAATATCGTCATTATTTCTTTATCGGTAATATTTACTTTTCGAGGTTTTGCATAAATCGTTAAAAGCCTTACATTTTCCAATTCATCGATAACATAGGTAATAACCCGATATCCACTGCTCTTCCCCTTTGAAATATCCGAATTCTTTAACCTTATTTTGTATACTTGGTTCCCAAGATGTTTCCCGGACCTTGGATTCTGTTTTAACATATGGGTTAATTCTTTTAAATCATTTTTAATATTAGGGTAGACTTTTTTTAGGTCGCGTACTTGCCGCATAAAATTCTCGGTGGGAAGAAGTTTATAATTCGTCAAGGAATTCATCCATTGTTTTTTCTTTAATTAATCCCTTTTTTTGTTTCTTGATTTCTCGGCATGCCTGTTGAAGCCCGAATAATATTTTTTGTTTTTCTCTTAAGGCTTCCAGTTCTTCTTTGATGGACGCCCAAGTTTCATAGGGTATGATGACCTCTTTTCGGTTTCCGGCACTGTCGGTCACATATTTTACTTTATTAAAAGAAACTGATGCATTCATCGTTATAATCTCCTATTTAAATATATACTCAAATCTTCTGAATGTCAAATGAGTACAAAAGGTTTGGCCCCTTTCGGTTGCCAGTTTAAAGCAGAAGTTGAAGGTAGGAAGTTAAGAAGATGAGAAACGGCGCTTCGCGCCGTGATTCGGATAATTCAGTAGGGGCGAACCCAGGTGTTCGCCCCAATCATCTTACCCCATATCGAACACACGGGCAGATACGCAGATCTGCCCCTGACAGTATCTCAATTAAACGTTCAGAACCCGCTTCTGTATGGTAGAGTTTTAACAAGGATGATGTATCAAGAAATATTTTCATACAAAACTTCTTCGTACTTCAATGACAGCGTCACTTAAAGACCCTTTGTAATCTTTTGATATTTCTCTTGAGCGATTAAACGAAAAACTATTAAGGTCCAGCTTCTGCGGTTCAATATTTTCCGTTTCTTCTAAAAATGTTACAATAACAGGGATTTGTTTGCAAATTGATACCTTTTCTTTTAGTTTCACCTGACCGTTTTCATAAACACCTTTTATTGATAACATCTTAACACTCCTCGAAATAAATATAACCTCTATCCTTTGTGTTGTCAATAATGTTCCTTTTTTTTCTGCTCATCTTTTAATCTCAATTCTGTAGGGGAATTCGCGAATTGACCCAATAATTAAATTATAAAAAATGAGGGCAGTTCTCGAACCGCCCTACCGAAGAATATCCGGCGCTTCGCGCCGGGCACTCTTTTTTCTCACCGTCTGATCCTCTTAACCGCTTAACTTCTTTCTTTAAAACTGACCACTAATAATATTTCGCCAAATCGATAATTTCAGGCGGCTCCCGCTGCTTCCAAAAATAATTGGGCACGGACTTGAGCGCATTGGTCGCCTCTTGCCTGGTGGTAAACTTCCCCCACATCACCAGATAACAAATCTTTCCGCCATTTTGTTTATTGATGATAAAAAAGTCCTTCTTATTCTCCAGGCGTTTATAAGTCGCCAAAACCGATTCCTTCTGACAATCCATCTCCAGCATGATCGCAAACTTCACCCCGGCTTTACGAAGCTCACTCTTCCAAACATCACCGGCAGTCAGAAGATTCCCTTCTTTAAAATAACTCTCCGCCGGTGTTCCGGACGGTAAGGGCGCATTTTGGGGCTTGGGCTTCTCTTCCGGTTTCTTTTCCTCTACTTTTTTCTCGTCGGCTTTCTTCTCGTCAACCTTCGTTTCATCGGTCGTTTTATTGTCGATCTTTTGGTCCGGTTGAGGTTGGGTCTGAGGCGGCGGAGTTACCTTGATCTCATCATCGGCATTGGGTTTGGCCTCATCGATTTGGATGATATCGGACGCTTCGGCTGCTTTTTTCTCTTTCCCGCTGTTGGTATTTATGGGAGATTCGGACGATAACCACGGAAGAATCAAGAGTATGGCTCCCCCAATGGCCAGAATCAAGACGATCAGGATCAATGCCGTATGTAAAAATTTTCGCTTCTTCTTTTCTTCCTGAACCGGAGGCTCCACGGGTTCTTCATCTTCCGTTTCGTATTCGAATGTTTTTTTGAGGATCTCGTTTTCCGGTTGATGGCGCTCAACGTCATCATCATCCCGAAACCCATCGAATTTTTCTCTGGGTCTTTCGTTTCGATCGTCTTCGGTAAATCCGTCAAACAATTCCCGGTTTTGTTTTTCGAGTAGCCCCTTGATGGTCTGCTGAGAAATATCAAGCCGCTGATCCGAATCATCCTCTTCCGGATTTCCGAAACGGTAACCAGCGGCCTGCTGTTCATTTTCCTCGAAATAATTGAATTCCCGGTCCGATTCAAATACCGATAAATTCGGCAAATCAAATTCCTTTTTGATCACCAACTCGGACATGAGAAAGAAGTAAATAATCTTAAGAATGGACTCGCGATGCCCCCCGGAATGACGCGATAAAATGGTTTCCAATTTATTCTCGCCGTTGAAGGATTGCAATAACTCTTTTTGCTTGTCGGACAATTGGTATTTGGATAATTTTTCCTCATTGGGATTCCGGATCAACTCGATCTGGAGGGAGCCGATGGTCTTCCAGATATCGCTGACATCCATTTGCTCGACAATGAAACTGATGATAAAATCGGTAATGTTTAAATCCAGACTCAGGAGACGTTCGGGTGGCGTGTCCTTGATGAATTGAAACCCGCCGTCTTTCCATTTCAGGATATCGAAGATAATGCGTTTTAACTGGTCCCGTGAACAGTCGATCAATTCTTCCAGGGTAATCAGGCCGCGTTCGACCAGGTTTTTTCCGATCGAATCGGAAACATGCGCTTCCTTTTTAACGGTTTGCAAGGTCTGGAGATTCACGATATTCTTGGATATGAGAATATTTTCCAATTTGTCTTCTTCCCAATTGGAAATGGCCCAGATGAGTTTTCCCCGGTTGAAATAGAGAACCTTGAGAATGTCATTGCGTTTGATGTAAAGTATTCCGGTTAACCCCTGTTCAAAAACGGTCAACAGTAGTTTCATGGGCGGGGTTTCTTTTAAAATGCCTTTTTCGCTTAACATTCGATACGATCCCTCGGGTTCTCCTTGTCGATTTTAGATTTTATTTTCATCTATCTATGGGTAAATGTCAAGTCGATATCCGAAGTCACTACACATCCGTTTTCAAAAGGGTGGGAAAAACAAAAATAGGGCGCACCCGGAGGTGCGCCCTTATATTTATATATTTTCAAAAAAATTTTTGATGCGGCGTTTCTAGTGCTGCATCAAGATGGCATTAAATAATAATTTGAAACACGATGGCGTGGAGGCGCGAAACTGGGGACCAAAACCAAACAGAACCATCTGTCCTTTGTTCTTCTTGAGCCACACCAATGCGGTCTGGTTTCCCAATTTTTCTTCTTTTTCGCAGTACCCGCTCAACAAAATATTTTTCTCCGGAAATTTACCGATCACGCGCCGGTCCATATCCAGTTCCGGAATCGATGTTCGAAACAACGCCCGCCCCCGATAAAATACGCCGACTTCCTCAGGCATTCCCCAGGTTAAGGGATGATCGGGAAGCAGGGTGAGTCGGAGCAACGAACCCGGGCACAAGAAACCGTCTTTTTTCAGGTCTCCGGAAATTTCGGTAACCGGTAACTGGAAATTGTCCGTCACGTCTTTGGAAATACTCATTTCCTGAGGCCCCATAAACAATTTGGTGGAATCGCCCCAGGAAATAATCATACCGCCGCCATCCAGAAACAGCATCAATTTATTAAAGCCTTCCTTTCCGATTCCCTGCATGTATTCCGAAGGATAGGTCCGGGAACGGTATTCATTGGGTTCCTCGCTTTTCCCTTTCATCAAGATTCCCTTATCCGCTTCGGGAAAGATGATGACATCAAACATATCGTGCAGGTTGATTTTTTCAAAATCCCCGGGATGAAGCACTTTAAACGGAATCGCGTAAGTATCCAGGACATAGCGGGTCCAGCCGGCATCCATGTCATGGTTATAGGTTTCAACCAGTGCGACGCGCGGCATTTTGAGTGAAATGGCATCAGTTAGCTCTTTTTCGTCTTTGTCGAATTTTTCCGGAGATACGGCCAATTGTTTGGAGATACTGGAAAAATTGGCAAAATTGACCTTCCCGTTAAACTCGATGACAAAACTTCCGGCCGGAAATTCTTTTCCGCCAACCGAGGTGGGTTTAGTCAACCGCTTGACCGGCAACCCTTGATCCAGGGCCCAGAACGCGACCTTGTAACTTTCATTGTTATCCGCGGTAAAGATGGCGCGTCGAAACGAGAGGAGCGAATCCGAAGCCAGGGTAAACGGTTTGTCGATCTTTTGGAGCATCCGGTCGAAATTGGCAGGAAGGAGACCGATGCGATCAATGGCGTCGCAGGTCAGATTCCGTTGAAGCGGGAGCGACCAGGTGGTAATGTCATAGGGTTTGATGATTTCGCCGCCCGGCGTGTAATGCCGGACCGGATACTCCTGAGACTCCATGACCTCTTTGATGAAGGGCCGGAAGGCCTGAGAGAGGGGAACGACGATATCCCCTTTTTTATAGGTTTTGGTACCGGCCTGTATATCGGCAGTCAGCGTGTAGACGTTAATCCCATGCCGTTTGAGGAGTTCCACGAGCTGCACCAACTCGCTCGAATCGCGTTGCTGCAAGGGCAAAATGTAATAGTACGGCGGTTTGGTTTTTCCGTTGTTGACTTCTTTTTTACACAAATCGTTTCGGTACTGGAGGATGTCTTTGCGATTGACCGACGCGGTTTTGAGAATCGAGAGCGTGGACACGCATTCGTACTGCATCAAGTCGCTGAGTTTCCACCAGCCGCCGGGCCAGGGCAACGGCATATTGATACTGACCTTATATTCGGATAACCCCTTGCCGTCTACCCTCAGTTCATTGGGTTCGACAAACACCGGGGTGGCCACTTTGGCGCCTGCGGCTTCGGTCAGAAAAGCGATGACGTTTTTCCACAAGCAGCTTTCCGTGGAACCGATCCAATAATTATCGAACATAAAATGTTGGGTGACCCCGGCGAGATTTTCCCGGGTCATGTCTTTGATCATGTTGGAGCCAAACACGCCGACCCAGTTCCAGAGTCCGGCATCGATATTTTCGGCAATGGGGTCATGGTTGGGGGGCACAAAGTACCGGGCACCGCGCTGCCCCATGCCGTGCTTTTCGACCATGACCTGGGGAAACCAGGTTTGACTAAAAATGGCATCGATGTTGCGGCTGTCTTCCTGGGTCAAAGTGACAAAATCGCGGTTGTTGTCATGGCCCACGTATTTGTGATACACGTATGGCAGGCTGCTTCCCTCATACTTGGTACCTTTGTTCTTTTTATAGTAGTCCACGACCAGGTCCATGCCGTCGGGGTTGTGGTTGGGAACCATCAGGTAAACGACATTTTTGAGCCACTCGCATTTTTGCGGGTCCTGGGTGGTGGCCAGATCGAAGGCAATCAGCGGCGCGGCCTGAGCGGGTGCCACTTCTTCGGAATGCATGGAGAGCGTTCCGGCGACAAAGACTTTGCCTTCGTTGAGCAGGGTTTCCCGTTCCGTGGCCGGGATGTCCGGATCCAGTGCCAGTCGTTGGTTGATGCCCCGGAGGTTTTCCAGATTGCGGATGTTTTCCGCATCGGATATAAATGCAATATACATCGGTCTTCCCATCGGAGATTTTCCGATTTCCACCATTTTGATGCGAGGGGAAGCCGCTGCCAGATGTTGTAAATAATCGACCAATTCTTCATAGTTAAATAGCATCCGGTCGGCTCCGGGGCGAAAACCGAAAAATTGCTCCGGTGTTCGGAGTTGAGAAGCCGGTCCTCCGGTCCGGGCGTTGATCATGCCAACCATCAAGAGCCCGATAAAAATCCACGCATAGACGTATTTGAATCTCATTTGTTCCTCCTTGTAAAGAAATTAAAGTTGATTGATGTTGTAGCCTTTATTTTTTAATAAATTGACAATCCCATTTTTTCCGGTCATGTGCGCAGCGCCCACAACCACAAAAATCTTTTTGCCTTCTTTGAGATACGAATCGATTTTTTCCGCCATTCCGATGTTTCGCTTATCCAGCAACTTGTAATAAAATGTTTCCAATTCGGAATCGTCCTTGATATTTTCAACCGAGAGTCGGTCCAGGGTCTGGAGGTCTCCGGTTTTCCAGGCGTTGACCGTTCGATCGATCGCCGCCCCCAGTTGTCCGGCTTCGAGCACGGTGGACATCAGAAAACTTTCGGTTTCCTTTGGGGTCAGGGTTTCAAAGAGGTTGAGTTGAAATTCGGCGCCTTCCAATTCCCGGATTTCTTTATTACCGGAAATGGCCTTTTCCATAAAGTGAATATCGATCCCGTATTGGGGCGCAAATCCCAGTTTGACCAGGACGCTGTTGAGCACAATCATGGCCACCATCCAGGGTTTGGTTTTCTGAAATCCCTCGATATCCATATCCAGGGGTTTGAGTTTCTCGGCCAGAAGTTTATAATTTTTTTGCGAGAGGTGATGTTGAAGGGTATCCTCGCCCTGATAAAACCCCTTCTGGAAAAACAGGACGCCGACCGTCGCGAGCTTCTCGCCGGACATATCGACTTCGAGAACCAGCACATCGGTCTGATCAAATGCCTGTTCCATGACGGCAGGCAGGGGGTAGTGTTCCTTTTTCAACAGGTGAATGGAACCCAGCAGGTAGCTGTTTCCCTTATTGGTCTTGATTTGCCAAAGACAATTTTTTTGCGCGTTCAGCCGGTCAACGCCCACCAATATCGAAATGATCACCCATATCGAGACAACGATTCGTCGTCGCATCAGATTCATTCGCGTTTTTCCTCCTATTTTTTTCATGATTATTATTTCGATCATTCGATGATCATTCGATCACCACATAGGCAACGGCATATTCCCGGGTATGGGAAATGGACAGGTGAATATGATTGTATGCCATTGTCCGGAAATACTCCAGGGTTTTTCCCGAGAGTTTGATTTCGGGTTTACCGAGGTCATTGTTTTCAACCGAAATGTCTTGCCAGCCCATGCCGTACCGCCAGCCGGTGCCCAGCGCTTTAAAGAAGGCTTCTTTGGCGGCAAACCGCGCGGCATAGTGCATGGCCTTACTCAACTTCGATTCGCAGTACCGGTTTTCATTCTCGGAAAAGATTTTTTCCGTAAACCGGATGTCTTTTTCCAACATCTTATTAATTCGCGGTATATCGATAATATCGACACCGATTCCTTTAATCATTGGTATCACCCATGACGATTTTCATATGTCTTGATCATTTTCGTTTCAACAGTTTCTCGATTTGTTCAAGGGAAAATTCAACGATAATCGGTCGTTTATGGGGACAAAAGTAAGGATTGGACGTTTTGAACAAATTCTTGACAATGGTTTTCATCTGATCGGGGTAGAGTTTATGGTTGACCTTGATGGCGCTTTTGCAGGCAATTTCCGCCAGAATGCTGTCTTCGAAATTTATCTCCTCGGTCCGGGCGTTCAGGTGGATGACCGTGAGCAGGGCCTCTTTGATATTCTTCTCGCCCAGAATCTGGGGAAAGGCCTTGATATCATAGGCGTTGCCGCTGAGCGGTTCGAGGCGAAATCCCATTTTCTCCAGCAGTTCCATTTTCCGGTTGTCCAATCCGGAAATTTCCGAAGGGGATAAGGCGATGATGACCGGAAACAGCGGAGAGATCGAGGTCACGGCGCTCGAGCGGTATTCGTGTTTCAAATCGTCGAAATTGACCCGTTCGTGTGCATTGTGCTGGTCGATGATCAGCAGCGCATCGCCCTTTTCAACCAGGATATACGAGTTCATGTATTGACCGATAATGGAAACGTCGTCTTCGGATAGAAACTCACCGGGAAAAAGCGGGATCTGCTCGGGGGCCTCTCTGGGAGGCAGCGCATCGGAACGCCCGACGTTTCGCGCACTGTCCCGAACGGAAGACCGGGTTTCGGCCTCCGGGGTAGACGACCGTTCGCCCTGAGGCAGGCCCGAATCAAAACGGGGCGACCCCCCCGATGGCGAAGCGCGAAAGGGGGACATCGGGACATCCTCTTCCCATGATTCGGATACGCCGAACGATTGTTCGATGGCATGTTTGAGGAACCGGTACACGGCATTGGAATCTTCGAATTTGATTTCCAGTTTCATGGGGTGGATATTCACATCCACTTCGTTGGGAGGGATATCCAGGAGGAGGATGCCCACGGGGCTCCGGTTTTTTTCCAAAAACCGCTGGTAGGTATTGTTCAGGGCAGCCAGAAGCGTGCGTTCCTTGACCGGGCGGCGATTGACAAAAAAGTATTGGTGTTTTTTGTCCGAAAGCCCGGTATTTAAATTGGAGATTAAGCCCTTGAGGCGGTAGGCCTCGCGGGAAAATTCCACCTCGTGGAGGGTATGGAGGATATCTTTGCCGAAAACCTGATAAACGCGATCCGTCATGCTCTCGGTTTTTTTATAGATGAAGACGGTTTTGCGGTTATGAACCAGTTCGAAGCTTTTATCGAAGTGAACGAGTACGACCGGTTCGAGAAACGCGAGGATCTGGGTGAGTTCGGTGCGGTCCGATTTTAGGAATTTCCGGCGGACCGGGAAATTATAGAAGAGGTCTTTGACCACGATCGTGGTGCCGCGGCTGCACGCCGTGTCGCGTCGGTCGATGAGCGCCCCGTTTTCAAACACGCAGGCCACGCCCCGTCCGTCCCGGGTGTTGGCGGATTGGATTTCGATGCGGGCCACTTCCAGGATCGAGGGGAGCGCTTCCCCGCGAAATCCCAGGGTGGTCAGGGTATTAAAATCGGAAAGCTCGCTGATTTTGGAGGTGGAATGATTCTTAAACGCGGTTTCGATATCGTCGGGATCAAACCCGGATCCGTTATCCGTGACGTTGATGAGTTGTTTGCCCCCATCGGCCAATTCGATCCGGAGGGAATCCGCGCCGGCATCCAGGGAATTTTCCACCAGTTCTTTGACGACCGAGAGCGGGCGTTCGACGACCTCGCCCGCGGCAATTTTTTTATAGACATCCTCTCGAAGCGTTTTTACTTTTCCCATTTGTGCATCCGGAGGCTATTGATTTTCAGATTCAATGCGTTGATGTTAACTCTTTTAATTCGTTTAATTCTTCTATTTACTATTTTAATTATTATTGGTCGTCACCACAACCCCCACGTCGTCGTGGGTGTATCCGCTCTCCGGGATATTGGGCCCGAGAGGTCCATCGCCCCCGGGCGATAACCGGTTGATGGAATCGTCGAACGCGGTCGACCAGAGGCCGTCTTTTCCGGCCGAGAGGACCAGGACGGTATGGCTGGCCGAATCGGTTCCCCCGGGAAAATAACGGGCGTTGATGACGTATTGGTTTCCCCAGGGATCCAGGTAGATTTGTTTATCGATATAAGGGCCGCGCCAGGCCGATTCGCCGGAGGTGGAATAATCCTGCCCCGTCTCGTTCTGGCTGGCGGTACCGGTTTCATTATCCGGGTTATTGAAATACAGGTAATCGGACAGGGGTTTGGAGCCCGCGTACGTTCCCCAGAGTGCCGCGCCGGTTCGGGCACCGGGAGCGGCGGAAGTGGGAACCGGATCGGTCGGCGCACCGCTTAACACGCGGTTGACCCGTCCCGACGGACCATCTTCATTGGTACAGGGCCATTTGCCCGTATCCTTGTACAGCATCATCACAGCAGCCGTGATCACCTGACACTCGTTGGTGGCCCGGGTTAACTTGGAGTCCGAGATATGTTTGGCCAGGGTGGGAAAGAGAATTGCAGCCAGCACGGAAATCACAGCCAGCACCACTACCATTTCAATTAAGGTAAATCCGTTTTTGTTCCTTTTCGTCCTCATCCTCACCTCCGATTAAGCGTCCTCTTCCCCATCCTCTTCTTTGAATTTCTTGATCTTTTCAATCAGGGTGGTGCGCTTGACATTCAATAATTTGGCGGCTTTTTGTTTATTCCAGGAGGTTTTTTCCAGGCTCTTGAGGATCATGCGCTTTTCCACATTTCGCACCACATCGTTTAAGGAGACGCCCTCATCGGGGATTTCATCCGGAATGTAACCGGTTCCTTCCTTTTCCTGGAGATCCGGTTTGATTTCCGGGGGGATATCTCGGGGCAGGAAGACCAGCGCATCGGGATTGAGCACGACCATCCGCTCCACAATATTTTCCAACTGCCGGATGTTTCCGGGCCAGGCGTAGTTCTGTAAGATCCGGATCGTGGGAAGAGTAAAATTTTTCGAACTCAATTGATTCATGCGACAATATTTATTGGCAAAATAATTGACCAATTGGGGAATATCCGAGCGGCGTTCCCGCAGGGGCGGCAAATTGAGGGGAATGACATTGAGGCGATAGTACAAATCCTCCCGGAACTTCTCTTCACGGACCAGTTCCAAGAGATCTTTATTCGTGGCAGCAATGATTCGGACATCCACGGCTATGGTCTGGTTTTCCCCGATGCGTTCGAACTGGCGTTCCTGCAAGATCCGGAGCAATTTGACCTGAAGGGAAGGGGGCATATTGGAGATTTCATCGAGGAAGATGGTTCCCCGATGCGCGTATTCGAATTTTCCCTTCCGGTCTTTCAGGGCCGAGGTAAACGATCCTTTGATGTGACCGAAGAGTTCATCTTCGAGTAAATTTTCCGGGATGGCACCGGTATTGACCCCGACGAATTTGTGTTCCCGGCGGGGACCGAAATGGTGAATGCTTTTGGCGACCAGTTCTTTTCCGGTTCCGTTTTCGCCGTAAATCAGGACGGTGGAATTACAGGTGGCAATTTTTTCAATTTTGGAAAAAATTTCCGCCATTTTTAAGCTGTTGGAGATGATGCCGAACTCTTTGAACTTCCGAATCAAATTGTTGTAGTAACTCAGTTGGGAATCGCTGCTGTCCTGACCGTACTGGTCAATCAGAGATCGAATCCGTTGAGAATCGCTGATACACACGGATTCCAGCACGCCGCTTTTCACAAACTCCACCAGTTGCGAGGGACGGATACCGTCTTTATAATAGAGGATAAAATTGATTCCCGGGTTGACGGCCAGGATTTCTCGAATTTTGGGGCAATACGCGGGATTGGTATCGATGAAAACAATGGTATCGGCAAAGCGTTCTTCCCGGGTGCCCAGCGCTTCCAGGGATATTTCCTCCACATCGCAATCGTGTCCGGTCAACCAGTCGTAGGGGCCGGTGTCTTGTAAAACGTAAATGCTGTTTATCTCTTTCATAATTTAACCATAACATATATCATATATTGAATTTTTTTTCAATTGACATACGCAACTAAAATACTTATAATTTACGTGATGAACGAAAAAACGAAAAACAATATCTTGAAAATATATAAATACGGTGAAGAGGTTCTCAGAATCAAATCCGCCGATATCCAACAGATAGATGATAAACTGATCGAATTGATCGACCAAATGACCGTAACGCTTCATCGGACTCCCAATGCGGTGGGTCTGGCCGCGCCTCAAATCGGCCAACCGATCCGCGTGTCGGTCATCGATTTATCCCAGGGACAGGACCCGAATGACCTGCTCGTTCTCATTAACCCCGAAATCCTCGAGGCCGAAGGCCGAAACACCCTGGAAGAGGGCTGCCTGTCGCTGCCCGGCATTTCGGCGTCCGTGAATCGACACACCCGAATCCTGCTCCGGCATACCGATCGGAGCGGCAAGGAAATCCGCCGGGAAATCGAAGGATTCCTGGCCCGGGCGGTTCAGCATGAGGTCGATCATCTGGATGGGACCTTGATTATCGACCGGGTATCGAGCTTGAAACGTCAATTGCTTAAAAAAGAAATCAAACGGCTCCAAGAAGACGGGGAATGGTAACGCAAAACATCGTCTTTTTTGGGACCTCGGCCGTGGGTCTTCCGTTTCTGGAGCTCCTGTTGACCCATTTTAACGTAGCGCTGGTGGTCTCTCAACCCGATGCCCTGGGGGGCCGAAACCGCAAACAGGTCCTGGTTCCCCCGGTTAAAACCTTTGCCCTGGCACATGGGTTGCCCCTCACTCAACCCGAAAGTTTGAGCGGGGAAACGCTCGTGTCTCTGGCCGAAACGATCCGGGCCATCGATCCGGTAATCGGTGTGGTCATCTCCTATGGGCAATTCATTCCCCAAACACTCATTGCCATTCCCCCGCACCGGATGGTCAATGTCCATTTCTCGATGCTTCCCCGATGGCGGGGAGCCGCCCCGGTTCAGCGTGCCCTGGAAAACGGGGAATCGGCGACCGGTATCACCATCTTTGAAATCGTTAAAAAAATGGATGCCGGCGATATCTGGGCTCAACGGGAAATGGCTATTTTTCCCCACGAAACGACCGACGCGTTATGGGACCGGATGAGCCGAGAGGGCGCCCCGTTTTTAATCGACACGCTGGACGCAATCCTGGACCATCGCATCCAAAAATTCCCTCAGGATCCCGATCGGGCCACCCATGCCCCGGCAGTTCGAAAGGAAGAAGGACGCGTCGACTGGCATTTAACGGCGCAGCAGATATACAACCGGTTTCGGGCCTTTCATCCCTGGCCCGGCTTGACCGCTTATTCGGGCGGAGATGACGTTAAAACCGGCTTGAAACAGGAATTCAAATTAACGGCGGTCGCCGTTTCCCCTCTGACCCATGCGAGCGCACCGGGCGAGGTACTCTCCTGGGACAAACACGGACTCCATGTCTGTTGCGGAGAAGGCACGGTGCTGGCGATCACGGAACTGGTTCCGCAAGGCAAAAAGCCCATGAGTCCGTACAGTTACTCCAGAGGGAACGCGCTTCCGTCTTCGTTTGACTAACCGGAAACGCCAGTATGGATGTTCCAGTATGGATGTTATTTCCCCTTCGGCGTCAGTATTAAAACGGTTCTACCGGGACCCGGCCCGAAACCTGAAATTGATTTTATCCCATGAGCTGGACCGGTTGAAGCCTCCGGGTTCGGATGTTCGTCAGGCGGTGACGCGAACCGTTTATGGGGTAATCCGGCACCGGGAACTGTTAAACCTGGCCATCCGGACGTATTCGACGCGGCCATTGGACCGGATTCGACAAGATATCCTTCCCCTGCTTCAAATCGGCGTTTATCTGTTACTCTATTCGCAATCCTACCCCGATTATGCGGTGGTCAATGAAATCGGAAACGCGGCCGGGGTTCATGCCCGGGGCTTTGTCAATGCCATTTTGCGGCGGGTGGCGGTTGATAAACGCGCGCTTCTGGCGTCCTTCCCCCAAACCCCGGACCTTTCCACCCGGTATTCCATCGCCGATATCCTGATCGATCGGTTGAGGCTGATTTCAGACGATATCCAGGCCGATCTGGAATACTTAAACCGCGAGCCCCGGTTTCACCTGCGGGTCAATACCGCCAAAATAACGGTTGAGGAGGGCAAGCGGATGCTCAACGACCATCACGTTTCCTTTCGCGAATTGGAGCAGTTCCCCAGTTTTGAGATCAAGGAGAGCGCGCGGGTGATCCGGGAATTGCTCGACCGCAAGCTGTTTTACTTTCAGGGAACCGCGTCTCAGATGGTGTCTTTTATTGCCTCCCGTTATGCGCAGGGGAAAGTCCTGGATTGCTGTGCCGCACCGGGCACCAAATCGGTCACCCTGGCGCTGCTTCATCCGGGGCTAACAATTTTTGCCGGCGATATCCACTTGCAACGGGAGACCTTCATCCGGGACGTTATCGCGCAATACGGCATCCCGAATATTTTTCCCTTTGTTTCGGATGCCCGATTCATCGCGATCAAACCCCGGGTCGATCTGGTGATTGCAGACCTGCCCTGTACCTCGTCGGGTACGTTACGAAAAAACCCCGACCTGAAACTGAAAATCGACCGCGAGTCGATTGCAGCCAACGCCAATTTACAGCACGCCATCCTCTCGTCCATAATGACGCTTTCGCCCCGCCATATCCTGTATGCCGTTTGCTCCTTTATTCAAGAGGAAACCGAAGCGATTGTGGAAAAACTCGCGGCATCGTTTGAATTTCAAACCATGGATCTGGCTCCCCTGCTCGATACGTTCGGGTTTCGGTATCAACCCGGACGTTACGGGTATTACCTCTTACCCGATGACACATTAAACAACGATTTATTTTATATCTCATTAATCCGGAAAAATTAATACAAATTAATACAAAAATTTGAGGAAAAACATCATGCAGACAGTCAATACGTCCCAATTAACCGAACTGTTTCCGGTAAAAAAAACTTACCTTTATTTTAATCACGCCAGCGACGGGCCGTTACCGGCCCCGTCTCGGGCCGCGGTGGTCGATGCCCTGGATGAGTGCATGAACACAGGGTGCATGGCCGTTCCCAAGCAAATCGCCGTTTACGAGGATATCCGTCACGAATTGTCCCTTTTTTTCAACGTCGATAACGAAAACATCGCGTTTATCCGAAGTACTTCCGAAGGGGTTCTTCTGGCCGTATTGGCCATGGATATTCAGGCCGACGAGAACTACATCGTGGCCGAAGACGCCTTTCCGACGACTGTCAAAATTATGGATAGTCACTGCAAGGGGCAGATGCGGACCGTCCGAATCAACGATGCCCGGCCCATGACCGATCAATTGGAACGGGTGATCGATGCCAAAACCCGGGCCATTGTCCTGGACTGGGTTCATTTTTTTACGGGTAAAGTCATCGACATTCGAGGCATTACCGAACTGGCCCGCCGAAAAAATATTTTTACCGTCATTGACGGCATCCAGGGGGCGGGTGCGCTCTCGATCGATCTGGGCCGCAGCAACATCGATTTCTTTTTGGCCGGCGGGCAGAAATGGCTGCTGTCACCGCAGGGTTCGGGGTTTATCCATGTTTCTCCGACCGTGTGGGAACGGGTGCGCCGAAAATCCTTTGGCTGGCTCGGGTACAACTGGAACGATTTTTCGGATTTTACGATCCGACCGTCGTTGCGGGAAGGGGCAACGGTCATGGAGTATGGCACCCGGCCCTATATTGCGGCGGTCGCGTTTCGAGAAACCCTGCGGCTCCTCAACCGATTCGGCCCGGACACCATCGACGCCCATACGCAGGCGTTACGCACCGATTTTTCCCGGGCGATCACCGACCGGGGATTTAAAACGGCACGCGATGAACCCAATGAAAAAATGGCGCCCATTGTCTCGTTTCAATCGCCCCGAATCGATTCCCGACAACTCATCACCCGATTGCGCGAGAAAAACGTGGTCCTTTCCCTTCGAAACGGCTACATTCGGGCCGCGTTTCATCTGGTCAACGATCGCAGCGAAGTGAAGCGGTTCCTCGAGCTTCTTGAGGAGATTTCGTCTTAAAATCGATGATCCGGTTCGACGAACATAAAGGTGCCTTTATCAAACATTGCCCCTGCACTCCGGGTGTGATCCCTTGCGGGTACTACAACCTCAACCTGCATACGGGCTGCCCGTACCGGTGCTCCTACTGTATCCTCCAGGCTTACCTGGAAACGCCGGAACCCGTTTACTTCTCCAATATCGAGGACATGGAGCAGGAATTGGCCGAGGTCTCCCGGACTCAACCGTACCTTCGGATGGGAACCGGCGAATTATCCGACTCGCTGGCCTTTGATCCCCAGGCCGGTTACTCTCAAAAAATTCTTTCGATTTTTGAACGCTTCCCAAAAGTCGTCTTCGAATTCAAAACCAAATCGACCCATATCGACCCGATTCTGGAGTATAAAGCCAGTCATCGAACCGAATTGAAAAACATCGTGATCTCCTGGTCGCTGAACCCGGAGGCGATCATCCGGCGAGAAGAAAATTTGACACCCGATCTTTCCCGGCGTCTTCGGGCCATCCAGGCGGCCCAGGCTCACGGACTGGCGGTCGGGATCCACTTCGATCCCCTGATCTACGTGAAGGAATGGAAACGCGCGTACGCCGCCCTGATCGATGCGCTCTCAACCATCCTTGACCCGGGCCGAATCGCCTGGTGGAGTTTGGGGGCGTTACGCTTTCCCCATGCATTGAGAGACCATATCTTCAAACACCGGGATTCCTGTCTTTTCGAAGGCGAACTGGTCAAAGGCCATGACGGCAAGTACCGCTACTTCAAACCCCTCCGCCAGGAGCTCTTCCACGTGGTCGCCCGACAGATTCGCCGATCCGTCAGTCGCGATGTTCCCCTGTACCTGTGCATGGAAGACCGGGATATGTGGCAGGACATTTTACCCGAAATTTCCCCGGAAGAATCGGTCGTGAATCGATACCTTTACGAATCCGTATTCAAATCTTAAAAATCTTTAAAAATCTCAAAAACCTCTCATCCCAACTTTCGGAACACTTCGGGAACCGGTGTCAGGAAAATGACGCCGCCCCATCCCCGCCATCCCCTTTTGTAAACAACGATTAAAAGGTCTTTTCTCAAAAACATCCCAACGCTGAATTTTTGGCACAAAATTTGCTTACCCCTTATCGGAGGTTTAGTGGCAGTGACACATGTTACGTGTTTTTATACCCATTTTCTTTTGCGTTTTTCAAGTGAACCGGTAAGTATGCCAAAACGGATAAAAAAAACAAAATACTTGACATTTTTTTGCCACTATGCTAATAAAGAACCGAAGATAAAAGCAAATATTAAAGCAAATAAAGCAAATATTAACAGGTACGGAGATTGAGATGTCTTTTTTAAGCTTAATGAAAACCAGGAAAATCGTGGGTCTGGATATCGGATCATTTGCCTTAAAACTGATTGAGTTAAAGCCCCGAAAAAAAGGAAAGGAAACCGTTTACGAATTGGTGTCCCTGGGGTACGAACCGGTACCTTATCAGTCGATCGTGGAAGGCAGCATCATGGATTCGACCGCGGTTGCCGATGCCATTCAGCATGTATTTAACGACAGCAAGACCAAGTGCCACAGTCTGTCGTTCGGGGTATCCGGGAGCTCGGTCATTGTCAAGCGCATCGAAGTTCAGCGGCTCAATCCCAATGAAATGCACGAACACATTATCTGGGAAGCCCGACCGCATATTCCCTTTACCCCCGAGGAAGTCAATATCGATTATGAAATTCTCGAAACTTCCGATGTTCCGCCGGACCGAGTGGCCGTGATCCTGGCTGCGACCCGAAAAGAGAAATTGAACGATTATCTCAATGTCATTTCCAATGCCAATAAAACACCGGAAATCGTGGACCTGGATTCCTTTGCCATTCTAAACAGCGTCATGATCAATTATGAAATTTATCAGAACCGCTGCATTGCCATCATCAACATCGGGGCCTCGATTACCAATGTGGTGATCGCGAAAAACGGCAACCCGGTGTTTGTCCGCGACATTGCATTCGGCGGTAATCAATTTACCGATTTGATCCAGAAGGAATTGAATTTAAAATATGAAAAAGCCGAATCGGTTAAAAAAGGCCGACAGGTGGAAGGGATTTCGCCCGCTACGGTCAAACCGGTCATCAACTTGATCTTTAACGAACTCAAAAGCGAGATCAAAAAAACCCTGGAGTTTTATCGCTCCAACACCTCGGAAGGCCGAATCGATAACATTCTGCTGAGTGGCGGGACCGCCAACCTGGAATCGATTATCGATTTCTTTTCCCAGGAATTCGATATTCCGGTCGAAATTGTCAATCCGTTCAATAACATCGAGATCAATGAAAAGAAATTCGGTCCGGATTTGATCCAGATTATTAAGGACATGGCCCCGGTATTTAATGTTGCCGTGGGATTGGCATTACGTGCTGTCGGAGAAGTCAAATGATTAAAGTAAACCTGTTAAACCCCGAAAAAAAGGAAGTGGCCGGCGGGAAGGGGCCCGAAGCGGCTTCGTTCGAGACCGAGCGGGAGAATAAACTCAATATCGGTGCCATTATTGTGGCTTCGGTGATTACCGTCGCCATTATCGGGTACCTGTACTATACGCAATCTCAAAACATCGCGCAACGCGAGGCGCTTCTCCTTGAAAAACAGGCCAGAAAAACCCAACTGGAAAACGTCTTAAAAACGGTCGCCGATCTCGAAAAAACCAAAGCCAACCTCGAGCGGAAAGTCAAACTCATCACCGATCTCAAGGACCGCCAGCAAGATGTCGTCAAAATGATGGACGAGTTATTAAACGCCTTGCCGGATTGGGTCTGGTTATCCAATCTCAATTTCTCAAACCGCAGCTTGACCCTTCGGGGCAAGACCCTGGGCAACAACCTGATTTCCGATTTTATCAATAACCTCAAGGGAACCGCGGTGTTTACCGACATCGAATTTCCGGGTTCGACCCGGCAACGCGAAGGCACCATGGATATTTTTAACTTTTCCCTGAAATGCAAATACCGAGATAAAAACGATAAAGATAAAATTAAATCAACCGATACAAATAAAAAGGCAGGATAATATGGATCTACAAAATCTACCCTGGTACGGTCAGTTCCTGGTATTTTTGGCGTTGGGCGGCATCCTTTTCGGTCTGTTTTACTTTTTGTACTATTCGGACAATCAATCCACGATTGAAAGCCTGGATACGCAGATTGAACGAATATCCAACGAGATCAAAATGGCCGAGAAAAAAGAGGGCCAACTCAAGTTGATCAAGGAACAAATCAAAAATAAAGAAAAAGTTTTGGAAGACCTTAAGGAAGTATTACCGGAAGACAAAGAAATCCAACAGATTTTAAGTAAAGTCCAGGCCATCATTTCCGGTGCACGCCTGCGCATCCAGAATTGGGTCACCCAACCCGACCGGAAAAAAGAAATTTATGTGGAGGTTCCCATATCGATTAGCCTGGATGGGAATTATCACAACCTGGCGATTTTCTTTGATCAGTTGTCGCGATTAAAGAAGATTTTTACCGTGGACAATTTAACCGTCAATCAAACGTCGCAATCCATGAATAGCACCTATACGATAAATGCCAATTTTATTGCCTCGACTTATACCTATCGCGAAAAACCGGCAAAGGGAGGAAAATAACCCCCTCCCTGGGAGTCTTACCATGAATATCATGAATACGAAGATAAAATTTTTGGTCGTTATTCTTACAGTTCTGGCGTTCACGTTTCCGGTCTTCGGTCAAACCGAAACCGATAAAGACAAGAAAAACGTGACCCAGGAACGGGTATTACGAAAGGAAAAGAAAGAGAAGAAAGAGCCGATTGAAGGCGACACGTCTCCGGCAAAGGGAAAAAATCAGAATCAACAACCGATAAATCCCCCGAAAGATGCATTTAAAGATGTGGTTGCCGAACCTCCCGGAGAATCCAATGAACCCGAATCCTCCGGAGCACCGAATCCAGCACCGAATGCCAATCCGGATGAAACGCAACAATTGAGCCCCGAAGACCTGATTCCCAATAGTCAGTTTGTGTATAAGCCGGGCGGAAGGCGGGATCCCTTTGTCGATTTGCTGAAAGGAAAGAGTGTCAACAATGTCAAGCGAGAAGCCAAAGAAGGCATTGCCGGTTTATTGATCGATGAACTGGAACTGGAAGGCATTCTCCTGGTCAAACGAAACAAGTATGTGGCGTTATTTAAAGGGCCGGATGGCCGGCCGTATGACGTCTATGTCGGAGACAGTGTGTACGATGGTGAAGTGATCAAGATAGATATGAACAGTGTGTATTTCAAACGCTCATCAACGATGGTACTGGGTGGAACCAAAGAAAAGATCATTACCAAGAGTTTAAATCCTGAAGAGGAGGCTGAAAAAAAATGAAACCAAAATTCCCATATTTACTACCGGTGATCCTTTTTCTTCTATGGGTATTGCCGAACGCATGTCTTCATGGTGCGGACAACCCCGCGGTTAAGGATATCGAATATTTGACCGGAGATGATTTTGTTCAATTGCATTTTAAAATCGATAAAATGATTCCGATTCCGGAGGTCACCTATCCGGAGAAGGATAATTTAATGTTGATCCTGATCAAGTTCAAGGATATCCCGGTTCAATTGAGCAAGGATCGCTTCAACTTCAATTCTCCCCTGGTCGATTATGTGGAGGTCCTTAAAACGGGAACCCCTTCTGCCGATGTCAAGATCCATTTGAAACAGCCAGCCAACTATCGGGTTTTTACCAACCAAAAAGGTCTCTTTGTCGAATTTCCCAATGCCAAGGCGTCGGTTTCACCGACCTCTCCTCCCCCGGCTGCCTCGACCCCTGCTCCGCCGTCTGCAAAGCCGGTCAAGGAGCATAAAAATTCGACCCAAAGCAGTAAGAGCAGTGAAACCGTTACCATTAAAGAGATTGTGGTCAGCGAAAAAGATGCGGATCGGGTGAAGTTTCGGATCGTGATGACAGGTCCGGCCGACTATACGGTGGTACCGGTTCCCGATGCGCCAATTCGTCTGGCGATCGATCTTAAAAATACGCGCAGCAAATCGATTAAAAAACCGATTAACTACTTGAATGTCAAAGCGGTCCGGGGAGGCGTCAATTCGGGCCTCATCTACCGAGTCGTGTTCGACCTCCTCTATTTAAAGGAGTACCATGTGGCACCGTCGGCGACAAACCCCGCGATCCTGGAAGTCGAGTTTACGAATGGTAAAACCAATAAAGGCGCCGAGCAACCCTCCGCTCAAGCCCCCGAGCAATCGGCCCAAACGCCAGACGATGCCCCCGCAGAAACGCCCCACCCCCAAGCGGCTCCCCCATCCTCAACGGTTGCCGCGCCTCCGTCATCGGCTCCGGCACCCGCGAATTCCGAACCGATTCGGATTAAAAACGATAATTTCGCCAAGAGCGAGCCCCCGGTGCCTGCGGCCAAAGAAACCATTTCCGGAAACGGATCCGGCGCACCGTCCGATCCCCCTCAGGATCAAGTGGACGCTCAAAGCGCGGGCAATTCGACGAATCTGCCCCCAACGGTTCCGATGAACAAGACCCTTGATGTCGGCGGAAAAGTATATACCGGTCAACCCATGAATTTTAATTTTCATAACGGGGACTTAAAAGATGTCATTAAAATCATTACCAAAATGTACGGCAAAAACATTCTTTTGGATCCGGATGTTGCCGGGCGAGTCACATCGCAGATGACCGAAGTTCCCTGGGATCAGGCACTCGAATTATTCTTAAAAATTAATGGTCTGGCCATGGTTGAAGAAGGCAATATCTGGCGAATCGGTAAAATCGACCGACTGGCCCGGGAAGCCGCCGAAGTCCGAAAACTCAAGGAATCCCAGCAACTGGAAGGGGATCTCAAGATGGTGACCCGCACCATGAGTTACGCCAAGGTTGCAGACATTGCCGGGTTACTGAAAAACCAATTGTCCGAACGCGGTGAAATCCTGATCGACCCCCGAACCAATACCATGGTCATTTCCGATGTTCCCAGTAAGGTAGACAAGCTGGATAAATTGATCGAGAATTTTGATCTGCCCACGCCCCAGGTTTCGATTGAAGCGCGGTTTGTAGAAACCCGGTCTAATTTTTCCCAAAGTTTGGGTATCCAATGGGGATATAACTTCGCAGCAGATTCGGCCCATGGCAATCAAACCACACTGAAGTTTCCGAACTCGATTAAAATCGACGGGAGTCAGATGGGGGGCTATGCCGTGAACCTTCCGGCCAGTACCCCTACGGCCAGTACCCTGTTTTCATTTGGAAACATTGCCAATACCTTTAAGCTGGACATGGCCCTTTCGGCGATGGAAAGCAAAGGGCAGGCCCGGGTGATCTCAGCCCCCAAAACCACCACCCAAAACAACAAAGAAGCCTACATCATGAACGGTCGGCAGATTCCGTTTCAAACCCTGCAAAACAATACGATTTCCATTCAATACAAAGCAGCCGCCCTGGAATTAAAGGTAACCCCCCAGATTACGGCAAAAGAAACCATTATTTGCGAACTCGAAATTAATAACAACTCCGCTGATTTTGCCAATGTGATCACCAATGTCGGTGTCCCCATTATCACTCAAACCATCAAGACCACGGTCATGGTCGACAATGGCGGCACCATTGTGATTGGCGGTATTTACCAGGTGGAAAACTCCATGACCAAGGATTCGGTCCCCCTGATCAGTAAAATCCCTCTTCTGGGAAATTTGTTTAAACGGTCGACCGCGAGCAACAATCAAAAAGAATTGTTGATCTTTATTACGCCGCGTATTATCAAATAGGAGGACTTAACATGAAGACGATTAAGAAATTAGGCATTTGCGTATCCATTATTATTGCTCTTGTCCTTTGCATGATGCATTTTTCCGGGTGCAACACCATCGAAAACGTCACCAACTCCGGGTCCCGATTGATTGTGATGGATATTGTCGGTACGGACCTGACCGGAAACCAGAAATCCCACACCATTTTTTCCGATGTGGCCACAGATGAAGGTTCCATCGCCAATGATCCGGCGACCGTGAGCCTGTCTGCTCAGCTCCTGGACCCCCTGGATAGTTCGGCCACCTATTACCAGGATATTACCGTGGATCAAATCGATGTGGAATTCTCACGATCGGACGGATTGAATGTTCAGGGGAAAGACGTCCCTTACAGTTTTTCCCAAAAATGTTCCGTTGTGGTTCCCATCCGGGAAATCGTGGCCCTCGATTTTGTGTTAATTTCCCATAATGCCAAGCTCGAATCCCCTCTCGTGGAACTGCTTGCACCGAGCAAAGAAATCTTAAAGTTAGAAGCGAAAATCACGGTCCATGGAAAAGACGGCGCCGGACGCCGGGTGCAGCCTGCCGTTGGTTACATATCAGTGTGGTGCTCTAACTTTGCCGATCCCGAATAAAATGGAGAAAGCGCTATGAAAAAAAATAGATTATACATCATTGTGATGAGTTGTCTCGTGGCTGTCGGAATTCTTGGTTTAAGCCAGTGCAAGCGTTCCGAGATCAGTGATCCCGATACGATTGGCCCGGCCGGTTTTCGGGTGTTGATTACCGGAAAAGCTAACCCGGCAACGCTTTATGTCCAAAAAGATACGGGAACGTCATCCACGGTCACCGTTTGGGTCAAGAGCAATGCGGGCGTTCCACTGGCCAATAAAACCATTATTTTCAGATCTCCGGCTCATGGATATTTTGAAGGGGAGAAAGACACCGAAACCCGGATCACCGATAGTGCGGGATCTGCGAGTGTGACATTTATGGTTCCGCCGCTCCAGGGACTGGCCAGCATTACGGACATTTGGGTCCATACCATATACCAGGACGATTCGCGAACCGACAATACAGGATTCTCACCGGTTGAAGATTATATCCCGATTCGGCTGGTCCCGGCCAATTACCTGGGGATTGGGGTCGTTCCCGATTCCGTCTTGTTCGAAGCGGATAGTGCCGGGCAAACCGCGGAAATTCTGGTTAATAATCCTAAAACTAACGACATTTTGTACTGGAAATTGACATCGGGCTCCAGTAATACAACATGGCTGACCTTTGGGCCTGCCGACGGAAATACCGGCAGTACGTTTGTGGTCACGATTCAGGCCAATAACCCAACCTCGATCGATCGCGTCGGATACATTATCGTTCAGGCCTATGACGTCAACGATAACAAATTGACCGGCGTGACAGCTACCCTGACGATTATCCAGAAGGGAATCACGTCATCTCGACATTCCCATTGATCCGTCAAGCGAAAGAGAAATGGCTGAATTAAGCTTAAAAGACGAACGGATCCAGTTAAGCGCATTGGAGGACCTTTATAAACAAAAAAGGCTGCCGGAGGCTCTCTCCGCAGCCGTCAAACTCAAGGAGGAATTTCCGCGATCGTTCCATGTCCGGTTTCTGTATGCCAAAATCCTCAAAGAATTGGACCGGCTCACGGAAGCCGAAGAAACGTTAAACGAGTTGATGCAACTCTTTCCCAACAACATTAATGTGCTCCTGGAAACAGGAAAACTGGCCGTCGAGAGCAACCGTTTCGATGACGCAATCGATTATTACAATAAAATTCTGTTCCTGGATCCCTTCAGTCCGGATGCCAAATCAGCCATCGACCGTATCAATCTCCTGAAAAAAGAGCCTTTAAGGAAGGAAAAAATGGCGTACTCCGAACCGGAACCGATACACGATCAACTCCCCATGGAAGACTTCCGGGATTTAAAACGGATTGCCCGGGAAGATACCCGACGCGAGGAGTTTTTTATGGAACCTCCCCCCCCCATTCCACCGGAAGCGCTTCATTTCGAGGAACCGGAGCCCCAACCCTTCACGATCGAACTGGAAGGACTGAAACCCGAAATCAACAACGAACCCGAACCGGTCGCCCCTCCCCTACCGGACGACAATAAAAATTTGGAGTTTGTTACCGAAAGCGCCGCAGAACTGTATATGAAGCAGGGACTTTTCGAAGACGCGCTGGATATTTACCGAAAGTTGTTCCTTACCCAAAATATCCCCCATTTTAAGGATAGAGTCCATGTCCTGGAAAAAGCCGTCATCGAAAAACGAAAAGTAAAGGCGCTTTATCGATTGCTAAAATCGATCAACCAAAAGTATAAAGGAGAACACCTTGTTTGAAGAAATCTTTTTGCGGCTTTATGAGAGAAATAAAGATATTAAGGTCATCGGCGTGTGGGGAAAAGACGGTCTGGAATTGGAAAAAAAATGGTTTACCGATAACAGCGATTTGAAACGTTCCATCGACCTGGACATTTCCGGCGCTGAATTGGCCGATGTGATCGCACGCATGGATCATGCCAAAACAGGCCTGGATACCTTTCTGATTCTTGCGGATTTCCATGGCTATAAATTAATGGTTTACTCCCTTACCAAAGATTACTTTCTAATCCTCTTAACGGAAAACACAATTCTTGAAGGTAAACTGCGATTTTATCTCGGGTTATATAGAAATCATTTCACAGACATGTTATAATATTTTTTAATATCGTTATTTAATAACGATTAAGGAGAATATATGTCGCAGGATTTATCGAAAGAATTCGTTGCATCGTATCACGCAGCGGTATTTGAAGCGCTTGGCGCAGACGCCGATAAGTATAACGTGAAAATAGGAATACTATTGGCTTCCCATTTATTGAAAAAATTAAATCAATTACCTGAAAATAAAGATGAATTTAAAGTCCTTATCGAAGATTACTTAAGCGGGGCATTTAAATTCGCCGATATCGCAAAATTTACATTCAACAACGATGGCTCGGCCTACCTTTATATCAAGGGGTGTGTCATTTGTCAAGGAAACGAAATACTCCGGAATCAAAAGGGGAGAGGGTTTTGTCCCATTTGTCACCTGGTGAAATCCTCACTGGCCAAATCCCTGAAAATGAAGGTCGAACTGGTGGGCAGTGAAAAACCAGGGCCTGTGGGTGAGTGCTACTTGAAATATAGAGTCGAATAAAAGAATATAAAATCGCGTAAAAACGTGTGGCCCCTTTTCCGCCTCGCCAGCCGGTTCAAAAAACACCACGATATTTCATTGGATACTTGATATTTACCCCTAAATGTACTACAATTGAACATCTGTAACGTCGTTTACCATGAAAAAACTGAGATCGATTGAAACGAAATTCCTGTTATTTCTGACGCTGGTTATACTAATCATCATTATTTCCCTATTCTTTCTCATCCTTCTGATCGATAACCGACAGACATTGTTCATCATCTTCGTTTTGCTCACCATTCTCGGGGCGAGCGCCATCGGCCTGGCATTCAAACGGCTAACCATTCCCATCGGCGAAGAATTTCAAGCCACCCAGAAGTACCTGGAAACCAATAAAAAACATCAACGCGAAATTATCCAAACCGAAACCCATAAATCGCTCACCTCAATCGTCTCTGGCTTTGCTCATGAAATCAATAATCCGCTAACCGGTATCCTCGGTTATATCGATCTCATTGAACTCAACAATGAAAACAGTCTCTCCCCCCATTCCCGCCGCCGGCTGGAAGGCATCAAAGACCAGGCCCTCCGGATTAAAGAAGTTATCGACGAATTAAACCAACTGGACCCGGAAATCGAGCAAACCAAAACAACGATCGATTTATCCAATCTGCTGGATAAACTAATAAAAATCATCGAAAAACAGGAAGAAAATAAAAAAATAGTCATCGAAAAAGAATTTGTAAAAGATGAGCTCATCGTCTTCGGCAACCATTTTGCCCTCTACCAGGTCTTCGAAGGGATTATTGAAAATTCCATCGAATCGATCACTGACCGCGGGATCTCCATGGGGAAAATCCGGGTCATTACTCGTATTGATCCGGAGAAAAAGCTCGCGGTAACCGAAGTCGCCGACAACGGCGGTGGGTTTGAAAATATCGATAAAGCCTTCAATCCGTTTTACACGACCAAAAACAGAACCCAGAAACGGGGAATCGGCTTGTCCATTACCTTCAACATGATCCGGGAACACAAGGGGAATATTTCCATCCGCAACAATGACGACGGTGCTGTTGTCACGGTGTTTCTTCCTCTGTTTGACAAAAAAGGCGCTTCCGCTTCCCCGGAGGAAAACACAACCGTTTATACCATAAATACCATAAATGGAGACAACTCATTTTCATAAGAATGAATACAGATACAACAGATACATTAGACAAAAAAATGACTGGAGGATATAACAATGTTAAGAACAATGAGGAATAATGCCAAGAAGTACCACTGGACACTCTGGCTAGTCATCGGTGCATTCGTCATCGGTTTTGTGGCATCCGATGCATTCAGAAGCAAGGACGGAAAAGCCGACGCCATGTCCGAATTGGTTTATATCGATGGCAAAGTGGCGATTCGGGGCGATGAGTTCTACAAGGCACTGTCGCGCATTCTGGAAAGCTACCGGAGCCAGTTCAAAAGCAATTTTAATAAATCCTTGATTACCCAATTGGGCATTCCCGAACAAATTCTTCGAAGCATGCTTTATACCGAGATTCTAAAAAAAGAAGCCGAAAAAATGAATATGACGGTTTCCGATGAAGAAGTAAAAAATAAAATCCTCACCAACCCCCAATTCCAACGCAATGGCCAATTCATCGGTGTCGAAAACTATGAACGCCTGCTGGCTTATTCCAAGATGGATGTCACTGATTTCGAAAATCAGTTGAGAGACCAAATCCTTAACGAAAAACTCCAAGAACTTGTGGCCGGCGCCATTGAAATCGATCCCAAGACCCTTCGGAATGAATTCAAAAAAGATAAAGACAACGTGGAAATGGAATTGATTACGCTCCGCCCCGATCGCGTGCCCCAGGATATTACCCCGGACGAAAACGAACTCACGGCCTACTACGCCCAACACAAAGAGGAGTTCAAATCCGACGAAAGACGGGCCGGCTACGCCATTCCCTTCAAGTTCGATGACTATAAAAAAGAGGTAAAGGTCAGCGAAAAGGAACTCTTCGATTATTTTAACTTAAATAAATCGGATTTCATTATTCCGGGCAGAACCAAGGTATCCCGGATATTCTTAAAATACGATCCCGCAACCCGCGAAGAGGTCTATAAGAAAGCCGAAGTCCTCCAAAAGGAACTCACCCCGGAAAATTTCGCCGAAAAATCAATGGCAGCCTCCGAAGACCCCAAAGCCAAGACCGGGGGGGATTACGGTTATACCGAATGGAAGCAATTTACCCCCCAGGAACTTTCCTTGATTGATTCCATGCAACAAAGCAAAATCTCTCCGGCCATCGATACGCAATCCGGGTTCTCGATTCTCCTGGTTACCGAAAAAGTGAAAGACATTAACCCTGTGTTCAATGACGTCAAACTCAAAATAAAAGATTCCATCGAACAAGAAAAGTTAATCCAGATCGTTAAAGACAAACTCCAAAAAATCTACAAAAAGCTTGAAAAATCAGATAACATGAAAGCCAAAGCCCAGGACATGGGCATCAAAGCGATTGAAACCGGTTCACTGACCAACGATCAGGGAATCAAAAATATCGATGAAATGGGCTATATTTCCAGGCAACTGTTCTCATCCAAACAGGGCGAAATCACATTCCCGGTCCAATTCGACAAAGGAATTGCCATTGTTCAATTAACAAAGATTGAAAAACCCGTGGTCGAACCGTTCAATAAGGTCAAAGACCGCGTCAGGGCAAAAGTGGTTACCGTCAAAAAAGTGGAAATTTTAAAGAATGAAGCCGCTACCATCGCTGCGGAATTAAATAAAACCGATTCTCAAAAAGTCGAAGAATTTCTGAAAGGCAAAAACTTAAAAACCGAAAATTACACGTACAAACGCGGCAACCGAATCAATAGCCAAACCAAAAAAGGATTGGATGATATGATATTTTCCCTGGATCTGAACCGCTACGCCAATCCCATTGCCCTGGATTCGGAAGTCATCATCGTTAAAGCAAAGAGCAAAAAAATTACCGATAACTCCGATTTTGAAAAAGAAAAAGCAACATACTATGCCCAAAAATTAAGAGAAGCCCGGACAATTTATTTTAACATCTATATGGAACAGCGAATGAATTCCTACCAGATAACCTCCAATCCTCAGTTGCTCCGAGAAATCGAAGACGAAGTCATGAGACGCTATTAATCAGGTAATCACGAAGGAATGAGTGATCCATGGAAAAAGAAAAAGTTTCTCAAGCCATTAACATTTTAAATGAAACCGATACCCATACCGACTTATGGATGGTGATTGACCAGGAGTCGGAGGTTTTATCCGACCCGGTGATGGATTTTATCCTGGGAACAGGGGTCACCTGGTTGTCGTTTTTCCTGTTTTTCAGAACCGGTGAAACCTACGCCATCGTCGGGAACCTGGATATCGAAAAAATCAAACGAAAAAACCTTTTCACTGAAATTTTCAGTTACAAGGGATCCCCCAGAGAAGATTTATTGCAGTTACTCCGGAAACACAACCCGAAAAAAATTGCCATCGACTATTCGCTCGATGCCCCTTCGGCCGATGGGCTCACCCACGGCCGATACCTCCGGTTACTGGAATTATTAAAGGATACGGATTTTGCCGATCGGCTGGTTTCAGCCGAAGGAATTATCGCCAAATTGCGGGGACGCAAATCCGCCGAAGAAATTCGGCGGATTAAAAAAGCCATTGAGGTCACCCTTCAACTCTATAACCTGGTTTCCATCCATGTAAAACCGGGAATGACCGAAAAAGAAGTGGCTCACTTCCTGTCGGGTGAACGCATGAAAACCGGCCTCGGTAACGCCTGGGAAGAAGACTCATGCCCCTCCGTTTTTGCGGGTCCTCAGGAGACCGGGGCGCACTCCGGCCCCACCGATAAACCGCTGGAACGAGGCCAGGTCGTCAACATGGATTACGGTCTCAAATACGAAAAATACTGCTCGGACCTTCAGCGTACCTGGTACATCCTGAATGAAGGCGAAACCCAACCCCCGACCGAGGTGATGAAAGGGTTCGATACCATCGTCACATCCATTCAAATGGCTTTCGATGCCATGAAGCCGGGAGTGACCGGTTACGAAATCGATCAGATTGCCCGAAATTATATTGTCTCTCAAGGATACAAAGAATATCCCCACGGACTCGGGCACCAGGTCGGACGATCTCCCCACGACGGCAGCGCCATGCTCGCCCCCGATTGGGAACGCTATGGAAAATTGCCGTTCCTGCCCCTGGAAGAAGGCCAGGTGTTTACCATCGAGCCCCGACTCTATATCCCCCAGGGCGTGGTCACCATCGAAGAAATGGTCGTGATTACCCCAAACGGCGCCGAATGGCTCTCCAAACCCCAACGCGAGATCTATTTAATTAAAGGATAATAATAAAAAAAAATAAATAAAAGATTCCACCTTTTTGAAAAAAGGTGGAGCCAAAAACTTTTTGTTTTGGTAATAATTTGTTTGGTAATATTAAAATTTAAGATATTGGTCATTGGATTATATGTTTATGCAGAATAAAAATAAAGGGCCGAAGCCTAAATGGCTGAAAGCCGCAATCCCGTCAGGCGAAACTTATTTTAAAATCAAAAAAAACTTGGAGGCACGGAACCTGTCCACGATTTGCCAACGCGCCAAATGCCCCAATATTTCCGAATGCTGGAATAACCACCATGCCACGTTCCTCATCATGGGCAATACCTGCTCCCGGAACTGCCTGTTCTGCTCCGTTACCTCCGGAACCCCAACCCCACTCTCCCCCGATGAACCCCAAAATATCCTCGAAATGGTCAACATCCTGAATGCCCGGTATGTAGTGATTACCTCCGTTACCCGCGACGACCTCCCCGATGGCGGAAGCTCCCATTTTGCCCAGGTCATCACCCATCTTAAAACCCATAAACCGGGAATAAAAATCGAGGTACTCATCCCTGATTTCAAGGGGAATACCGCCGCGATGGATACCGTTCTTCAAGCCGAGCCGGATGTTCTGAACCATAACCTCGAAACCGTTAAACGGCTATACCCCCATGTCAACCGCCACGCCCGAAATTACCAGGTCTCCCTTGACATTCTCCGCTATGCGCACGAAAAAGGCTTTATTACCAAGTCCGGGATCATGGTCGGACTCGGAGAAACAATGGACGAAATCGAGCAAGTATTCAGGAACCTTCGCCAAAACGGCGTGCAACGATTAACCATCGGGCAATACCTCCAGCCAACCAAAGAAAATGTCCCGGTCGAGAAATATTATACCCCCGAAGAATTCGAGGAGTTAAAAGAAAACGCCCTGGCCTACGGCTTTGCCCATGTGGTTTCCGGCCCGTTTGTCCGGAGCTCTTATAAAGCCGATGAATCGCATCCGGCCCCCGATGAACAAGACGTAACGCACTAACAGGGCATGACACATACATTAAACACGAGTCGCGAAATTCTCATTTCCTGTGATGCGTGGAACGATTACGAATTACTCGATTCCGGACGCGAACGGCGACTGGAACGACTCGGTTCCACCATCATCGATCGAAGCGAACCCAAAGCCTGGTGGGAACCCGATTTAAAACCATCGGAATGGAAAAAAGCCGTGGCCTACCATACCGCCGACAAAGAGGGACGATGGATCTTCAAGTCACCCATCCCCCTGGAATGGCCCGTTCATTATCAGGGACTGACCCTGGAAATCCGGTTTGCCGGAACTTCCAAACACATCGGTGTCTTTCCCGAACAATCGGCCCATTGGCAATGGATCACCCAGGTATTAAAACATGCCCCCCATCAACCCATCCGCTTGCTGAACCTGTTTGGCTACACCGGGGTAATCAGCCTTCTGGCAGCCAAAGCAGGTTGCACCGTTACCCATGTGGACGCAGCCGCCAAAATCTTGGAATGGGCCAAAAAAAATCAAAAATTGTCCGGAATCGATGAAAAAAAAATTCGATGGATCGTTGACGATGCCTTCAAATTCGCCAAACGGGAAGCCCGCAGAGGCAAAACTTACGATGCCATTATCCTCGATCCGCCCCAATTCGGTAAAGGCCCCAGCGAAGAAGTCTGGAAAATCCGACGCGATTTAAGAGAATTGCTGCAATCGTGCCGAGAGATCCTGAGCGATAACCCGCTATTTGTGATCTTAAACCTTTATTCCATTTCGCAATCCGCGGTCATCATCGGAAACCTGCTGCAAGACATGATGGGGGATCTCGACGGAACAATCGAATTGGGGGAATTGGTGCTAAAACCGAAAAATAGAGAAAAAAAACTGCCCCTGTCGATTTTCGGACGCTGGCGTACGCAGGCGTTGGATAATATTTTGAGTTAAATACCGTGAAATACAAATACAAAAAGACCCTCTTTCATTTTTCCTCATTTTGTTATATAATACGAAGATGGATGTCATGAATAAATTTCAAGAAGAAAAATTACGCAAAATTCTTAACTCCGAATGTGGGCGAAAGGAATCCCATGAGGCGTTTAAAATAACCATCCGTTTTCAAAACCATTCATCGGAAACCCACCGCGACGCACTCGAATTGGCAAGGAGAAATCGGTATTTTCATGAAGCAGATGAAGGCATCCACCACCACATTTATGCCAGTTTTTATCCTGAGGACGTCAATGACTTGTATCGTATGTTCGAGCTGGTCAAGAATCTTGAAAACACTCGGCTTTATCTCAATAATAAATCGATTCCTTACACGCATGAATTATGGTTGTTCTTGATGTGGTTTTACCGAGTAAGTTGACCGGTTCTTCATGAAATTTGAAACATTTTCAAACAAATCACTTGACTTTTAGGCGATATTGAATTATAAATTTATCTTTACGAGGAGGACTTGATGAAGAAGAATGTATCTTCGATACTAGTATGTGTTATGGTACTATCTTTTATGATCCTGTTCAGCGGTTGCGAAAGTTTGAAAACCTCTAATCTTCAAGCAAATTACCACCTGAAAAAGGCACATAAGTTTTACCAGGATGAGCAGTACCGGAATGCTGCCAAGGAATATGAAGCGGCCCTGGCCCTTAACCCGAACCTTAAATTCACCTATCTTTATATTGGAACCAGTTATATCCAGGTTTACCGGCCGGGTAAAGATGATCCCAATAACAAAGAAGCCGGCGACAAAGCAATCAGTTATTTACTGAAAGCCAAAGAATATGACCCGAATAATGACAAGGTGATCATTGCATTGGGTGATATTTACGATAAAATGGGTAACTTTGAAGAAGCCAAAAAATACTACATGCAGATTCTTGCAAAATCTTCAAAGAAACCCGCCTCATATTATACTCTGGCGCAATTCTTTTCAAGGAATGGAAAGACAGAGGACGCGGAAAAAATGTATCTGGATCGGATCGAACTCAACCCCCAGGATCCGGAAGGTTACCAGTATTATGTCGGATTCTTAAGCGATCAGCGCCGTTGGCCCGATGCATTGGATAATTATAAGAAACGCTTGTATGCTCTCATTGACCCTTCCATTGTGCTCACCATGAAAGAAATCGCCCAGATTAATAAAGATTCCGAAGAAGTCAAAAAGGTTGTCCAGTTCATGGATACCGTGAAGAAGAACAAAAACGTGGACCAGGCAGAAAAGGACCGATTACTGGCTGAAGGTCAGGAAAAACTTAAGGGAAAACTGCTCCCGGACCAGGCAACCAAAAAATTGGCTGAACTCAATGCGCAGCTCGCCGATAAGGTCAAGGCTGCCGAAACCAAAATCAACAGTCTGGATGAAAAAACAAAATTGGCCGTCACCGACAGCTATTATGCCATGGGAAACATCTGCTGGAACTGGAGTTATCAAACCCCGCCGGATATGATGGCGACCAATGAACGCAATGCCATTATCGACCAGGGTCTCGGTTACTTGAAAAAAGCCATCGACATTATGCCCGACTATGCCTTTGCTTACTCTTACATTGGCTTGCTCTACCGTGAAAAATCAAAGATCGACCCCTTGAAAAAGGATCAATACTTAAAACTCAACGATGAGTATAACAAGAAGTTCGTCGATATCTATACCAAGAAAAAGAAAAGCGAAGACTTCAAGAAGAAACTCGAAGAAATGGGTAAACAAGAGGCAGGTAATTAACGTATAACTGAGCTGAGCTGAAAAATACATAATAAAGGCAGGGTAACTCACGTTGCCCTGCCTTTATTATTTTAGCCCAAATTTTAACCCAAATTGTCGATATAGTCGATCTAAATGAGTTTGTATTTTTTTATTTTTCGGTAAAGCGCCGGTCGACCGATACCGAGCATGCGAGCACTTTTCTGGATATTGTAATCGGTTAAGACGAGCGCTTTTTTTACTTGCTGCTTTTCGACTTCTTCAAGGATTAAAAACGGTCCTTCCACCAACTCGGGATGTTTCTGTGCCCTCAATTTCAGCGGTAAATGATCGACATGGATCTCCGTACCCGGAATAAAGGCAATGATTTCATCGATGGTGTTTTTCAATTCCCGGACATTCCCCGGCCAGGGATACCGCAACAGTAACTTCCGCGCCTCCGGACTTACCGCTTTGACGCCTTTGGCGTACGCCATGTTACCGATCGCGATGTAATGGTCGACCAAAGGCATGATATCAACCTTCCGCTCCCTTAACGGCGGAATATGAATCGTAATCTCTTCCAACCGATAATACAAATCCCGGCGAAACTCCGCTTTCCTCTCGTTTAAAACCAACTCTTTGTTGGTGGCCGCAATAATTCGGATATCGATTTTTTTAGGCTGGGTACTTTTCAACGAGCTGATCTCCCCGGATTCCAGGACCCTCAAGAGCTTGGGCTGAATTTCCGGATGAAGTTCGCCAATCTCATCCAGGAAGATGGTACCGGTATGGGCCTGCATAAATTTTCCCGGGTAAGAGGCATCGGCACCGGTGAACGCGCCTTTCTCAAATCCAAAAAGTTCGGACTCGGCGAGGTTAATGGGAACCGCCGCACAATTAACCGTAATAAACGGCTTCTTCCAGCGCTCCGATGCTCGGTGAATGGCATGGGCAATCAGTTCTTTTCCTGTACCGGTTTCCCCGGTGATCAGGATGGTTTTGTTTGAACGCGCCGATTCGCTGGCTTTTTTGACCAATTCCCCCATCGCCTTACTCTGATAAACAATGCTGTTAAACGACGGCCCGTCCCCCAATTCGACGTTGCGCTTGCGGTCACGCTCCGGGGCTCGGTTCAATTCCAGGGCTTTTTTGACCGTACCCAACAGGACATCGCGATCCACCGGTTTTTCAAGAAAATCCAGCGCACCGTTGCGCATGGCCTGCAACGCACAGTCAATGGTTCCGGTTCCGGAAATGATAATGATCCGGTTCCGGTAATCCAATGAAATTTTATTCAATATCTCCATCCCGGAACCATCCGGAAGGGTGAGATCAAGCAAAATGAGGTCAAAGGTCTTGTCTTTTAATTCCGAATGGGTGTCGGCCACGGTGCCGGTTTCTTTCACCTGATAATGCCTGCGGCGCAAGACATTGGCAAAGGTTTCCCGAAGCGGCGCATCGTCTTCGACGATCAGGAGAGACGGCGTGTTGCGGGCGTTACTCATCGGCGGTTACTCTCCGGGCAAGACGATATACACCGTGGTGCCGCTACCGCTGCTTTCGATCACGAGTTCACCCTTTAAGCTGCGCATGATACCGTAAGAGATGTACAATCCCAGACCGGTGCCTTCGCGCCGGGTGGTAAAGAAGGGTTCCATGATTTTATCTTTGATCTCATCCGGAATGCCCGGGCCATTGTCCCGAATACTAATGATGTGCCGCCGATTCTCGCTTTTGTTTGTCTCCGGAACTTCCGAATAAACCCGGATGGTTACCGCTCCGCTGATTGCAACGGCGTCAAACGCATTGAACAGAATATTGAAAAAAACCTGGCGCAGGCGGTTTGGGTCAGTGTAGATCTGATGGTTATTTTCCAATATCACATCGATTTCAAGATGCGACGGGATCCGTTTGCGGGGAATATCCGCCAGGGTTTTTTCCACAAACTCGTTTAGGGTCAACCCTTCCATGGAGGTGGCTTCGAATTTGGAAAAATTTAACATCGAACCGATAAACTGGTCGACCCGCTGGATCTCCTTTTTTATCTTTTGGCAGGCCGTTCCCATCCCCTCATCCTTCTTTAAAATGTCGTGCATCTCCTGAATTTCCATGAGAATGGTATTAATCGGCGTTTTTAATTCATGGGCCACGGCAGCCACCATTTCGCCCAGTAAGGCGAGGCGATCGAATTTTAACAACCGGTAATAATTCCGATCGTTTTCGAGCTCCATGCGTTCGGTCTCGATTACCGGAATAAAGATATGGGCAGCCCCAATGACCATGTGTTCGAATTCTTTGAGATGCCCCGCATGGTTGAGGTCCAGGTGACAAAGCAGCATGCCCCGAAAATAATGACGACAATAGAGGGGAAATAAGAGATTGATTCGGTTGGCTTCCAGTAAGGAAGCGATATCGTTCTCGAACATTTCCCGATTGGTGTCTTTGGGACCGGTGAATGCGACCACCCCTTTTTGAGTGATAAACCGCTGAACGAACGGGGAATTCTCATTCAAAACCGGGATTGTCTCGGGCTCCATATCCTCGGAATAGGGTTTGTAGTGATTCCCCGAATTGCTTTTATAATAAATAACGGTGCGTTTAAAGGGAAGATAGTGTTGGATGATTCCGGGTAATTTATTGAGAAAAGCATGAATGTTGGGAGTGTCGACAATGGTATCCGATATTTCTTGAAGCAATCCATGCTTATCAAAATCGTTCATCGTCTCCCCATCCCATCTCCCGTCCACGCCTTATTGGTCGAATCGACGCGGCTCAATCCGCCAATCGCTTTTCAAATATGGCGTAAACTTTGTTTTTCTTGGCATTGATGTGCTCCAGCACTCGGTTCATCATGGTATTGTTTTCCAGTATCCAGGATAATTCGGCTTTTTTGTAATTCTTTTTAATCGAATTATCAAATATTTTTTTATAGAGGACCAGGTCGATGCCCTTGTTCCGGAACTCCTTTTCCACGCCCATGAGGACCACCCGGATTTGACCGATGCGTTTCATGTTCCGGATTAATTTAATCCAATTGAAGGGAAACAACCGACCGTTGAGGGGTTTGAGGGCCTGATAAAAGTCCGGCAAGGCCAGGATAAATCCCGCAGGTTTTCCTTTGTGTTCGGCAATTAGCACCAGATCTTCAATCAGGAAGGATTTGATCTTCTTGAATTCGGTGATCGCTTCGTCGACGGAAAAGGGAACAAATCCCCAATTGTCGCTCCAACTGTTGTTAAAGATGCCCAAGACGATGTTGAGTTCATATTCGAGTTGGTTCAAATCCACGGGACGAATGGTAATTTCCGCGTCATTTAAC
Organism: Candidatus Omnitrophota bacterium; assembly: GCA_050258455.1. Taxonomy (GTDB): domain Bacteria; phylum Acidobacteriota; class Aminicenantia; order UBA2199; family UBA2199; genus JAKAGC01. Next base: position 53,895 of record JBLMYT010000056.1, read on the forward strand.
CGTTCTTCGATTTTCTCGATAAAACGGGGAAATTGAATGGTTTCCTGGGTGACTTCATAGGTATAAAAACGCATGGCCACGTTCAAACCGTTTTCCTGGTAAAGCCGCTCGTAGTACGGCGGATTGTAAGGCATCATGACAAACGGGGGATCATCGAAGCCCTGAAGGAGCAAACCGGCGATGTCGTTGAGGGAGTAGTTCGTGGGCCCCCGCAGGGTATCGGCCCCCTGATTCCGGGCCCACGCCGCAGCCGTTTCAAAGAGGAGTCGGGCCACATCGCTGTTGTCGATCGCTTCGAAAAATCCGAAAAATGCCGTCCGATCGTTGTGGAACCGGTTATGGTCCCGGTTGATGATGGCTGCAATTCGTCCCACAGGGACTTGATCGTGATAACAGACAAAGAAATCGACCGGATTCTTTTTAAGAAAACCATGACGCCGGGGATCAAAGGTGCGCTTCTCTTCCCACACCAGCGGGGGAACCCAATTGGGATTGGTTTGGTATAACCGATACGGAAATTGGATAAAATCACGGCGGACACCGGGTTGGCGGATGTCTCTAATGCTAAGCTCACGAGAATGATTCATTCGTTATCCTTATGGGAAGTGTCCCATGTTTTTGCTTGTTAACGGTTAAATGAACACGCAGCCTGAAATATACCCGCACAGCGCCACGAGGGCGTTTCGCCAGGCATTGGAATAGGAAAAAGCGGTTCGCAACGAGAGGTTGGACGCCAGTTCAATGAGGGCTGCGGCTGCCGGAATGATTAAAAAAGGAAGGATCGACTTCACCTTTTTGGCTTCCAGTGCCGGAATCAACCCCAGGATAAACAGCTCGAGAACGGTCAACTTAAAGAGAAAGACCGGTTGGGAAAACAGGATGAACCCGGTTAACCCGATGGCGAGAAACCATGCTCCCAGTTCCATGTTGCTTTTGGATGCGGCCTTAAACAGCAGCGCCAGGAAGAACGCCAGGAACACGCCGTATATTATCGATACCGCCAGGTTCCTGTTCGTCCACCCCATGATGGTTCGCTCCACATGGGCGTGGAAATAATGAAGAACGGCCGCAGCAATCGAGAAGACAATCGAGAAGGTATATTTCGTCATTGGGTACGAATCATCCTATTGGATCAGAAATCGTCGCCTGAATCATCGATTTTGATCTTTTCTTTGGTTCGGTCTTTTCCTTGTTTTTCCTGAGCCGACACCGCATGGGTTTCCCCGTGCGAGCGGGGGATCATCCCGACTTTTTCCAGAATTTTGGCGCGGATGTCTTCGTAGAGTTTGGGTTGTTCTTCCAGGAGCTTGGTGACGGAGGGTTTGCCCTGCCCCAATTTTTCGTCTCCATACGCATACCAGGAACCGGTCTTGGCAATGATGCCATACAAGGCCCCGAGGTCGATGATATCGCCTTCTTTGGAGATTCCCCGGCCGAAGAGCAGATCCACTTCGGTTTCTTTAAACGGGGGGGATACTTTGTTTTTCACGATTTTGATCTTGGTTCGGCCGCCGATGATATCGGTACCGCTTTTCAGGGTCAAAACTTTGCGGACCTCGATGCGTAGCGAGGAGTAGAATTTGAGCGCCTTGCCGCCGGTCGTGGTTTCGGGGTTTCCGACAAACATGCCGATTTTTTCGCGCATCTGGTTGAGGAAGATAAACGTGGTTTTGGAACGGGAGACAATGGCAGTGAGCTTTCGTAGCGCCTGACTCATGAGTCGGGCCTGAAGCCCCATGTGACTGTCGCCCATGTCGCCTTCCAGTTCGGCTTTGGGAACCAGGGCGGCCACGCTGTCGATGACGATAATGTCAACGCCGCCGGAACGGACCAGAATCTCGGCAATTTCCAGGGCTTGCTCGCCGTAATCCGGTTGGGAGATGTAGAGCTCGTCGATGTTGACGCCCAGTTTTTGAGCATAAACGGGGTCCAGGGCATGCTCGGCATCGATGAACGCGGCATGTCCGCCCACTTTCTGGGCTTCGGCAATGGCCTGAAGGGCAATGGTGGTTTTACCGGAAGATTCCGGTCCGTATATTTCCACCACGCGTCCTCGGGGTAATCCGCCGACCCCGGTAATAATATCCAGCGATAAACATCCGGTGGAGATGACCGGGATATCTTCGATGCTTCGACTGCCCAATTGCATAATGGACCCTTTCCCAAACTGCTTTTCAATCTGGGATACGGCATTTTTCAGGGCTGATTCTTTCTGCATGTTATCTGTCATTCGTTTTCCTCCATAACATTCGGATTTTCTCGTTCTATTCGTTTTTCATTTTTCATGTTGATCTCATTTATTTGTACAGTATGTTTATTTGTTTTCAATTCTTATAAATCAGTTATTATTAATTCGCTTCTTCCTCGGTTTTTCGGTATGCATCGATGATCTGACGCATGGAATGAAGCATGCTGAGGATATCGTTTTCGATTTCCGCCCGTTTGAATTTGAGGTTGCGAATCTCTTCGTTGATTTGCCTCTGGCGCTGCGTGGCCGCATTAACGATCGCTTCGGCCTTGAGTTCGGACTCTTTCAGAATCAGCCCGGCTTCCTTTTCGGCGTTGGCTCGAATCTCCTGGGAGAATTTCTGGGCGGAAATTAAGGTGTCGCGCAAAAGGTCTTCGCGTTTTTGAAGATGGGACAACCGTTCCTGGGTCTGAACCAATTCTTTCTTTAAATTCTCCTGTTCGAGGATCTCGTTTTCGAGGGTGTTGGCCGCCAGAGCCAAAAATTGGGTCACTTCCTCCCGATCGAAACCTTTTCCTTTGATACCAAACTGCTGTTTTAACAGGTCCTGGGGAGTCAACTTCATGGTGAAATTCCTGTCTAACCCCTTAGATCAGTTGGTCAGCCCAGCGCATCAGGAGGTTGGTCACCACATTATCGATGATATACAGCGCGATCAGGACGATGATGGGGGAAAGGTCGATGCCGCCCACGATGGTAAAGGGTAAATGGCGATGAATAAACCGAAATACCGGATCGGTCATGCGTTTTAAGGTATAAATCAGATTGTTGGGGGGAACGTTTCCCATCCAGGAAATCACGGATCGCACGATAATAATGATGATGTACACATTGATCGCCGTATGAAACAATTTGGCAATAATGCGTACCAATTGAAAGGCAATCACTTGACGCGTCTCCCGAAGAGGGCGGTGCCGATCCGAATAATGGTAGCCCCTTCTTCCACCGCAATTTCATAATCACCGCTCATTCCCATGGATAAATGTTTAATGTTGATATTGGGTAAGTTCAGGCTATTGATTTCGTCCTTGAGTTCGCGAATCTTTCGAAACGCCATTCGCGTTTCTTCCGGGTCTTCGGTGAAGGGGGGAACGCACATGATCCCGGTGATTCGGACGCGATCCAGAAGGGCGATGTAGTTGAGGGCTTTTTTGAGTCCGTCGACCGTAAACCCGGATTTATTCTTTTCTTCGCCGATATTGATTTCAATAAATACTTCGATCTCTTTACTCACGCGTTTGTGAATATGTTCGAGAGATTTGACGCCATCCACGGATTGGATGAAATCAAAACTTTTAAGAATGCGATTTATTTTATTTTTTTGCAATTTTCCAATAAAATGCCATTTGATATCCAATTCTTTTAATTCGGCTTGGTGAATATCGGCTTCCTGAGTTTTATTTTCGCCGATCATTTTTATTCCACAGCGGTATGCTTCGACGATCCGATCGGATGTTTGTCCTTTGGCTACGCCCATGATTTGGACTTCGGAAGGGCTTCTGCCCACGCGTTGACAAGATTTTTTTACCGATTTTAAAATCTTTTCATAGTTGTCTTTGATTGTCATGGTTTAAATACCTTCTTTTATCATTAAATTCGCGGTATTGGGTTTTAATGGTATCCACGCCTTTACCTTTTCGGCCGATGCTATTTCACATCGCATGCTAGTCCTCTGTTCAAACCTGTAACGCATACTATATTATATAATATTTTAAAAAAAATTTCTAATGATTTGCGGATTTTTCAGTAATTTTAATTTCCTGAAAAAGGGTAAATTCGAAAATATAAGTTGAATTATCATGTTTTTCATACTATAATTAATTTTTAAAACGTGGCGGGTGGAGTTTAATATTCGGAGAATTCATCCATCGGAAGGGAAAAAATAAAAAAGGAAAAAAAATAAAAGGAGGATAGGATGGGAATTATCCAACGATACGAGAAAAATCCGATTTTAACGCGAAGCGATATCCCTTATCCTGTGGCCACCGTGCACAATGCCGGGGCAACCAAGTACAATGGGCAGTATATTTTGTTATTCCGGTCCCATTTGAACAATGGACGGTCGGTCCTCGGACTGGCCCGCAGTGATGACGGATATAACTTCAAAGCCGATGGCGAATCCTTTATGACGCCCTCTAAGGAAGGGGATTTTCGAATCTATGAGGAGTATGGCGTGGAAGATCCGCGCATCACGTTTATCGATGGCGAGTATCTGATCGCGTACAGCGCGTATTCGCGCCATGGGGTCCGCATCGGCCTGGCCAAGACCAAAGACTTTAAAACCGTGGAGCGGTTTTCCCTGATTACCGAAGTGGATTACCGCAATGTGGTGATCTTTCCTGAAAAATTCAATGGGTTGTATGTGCGGATGGATCGACCGCATTCGGGGATCAGTCCCTGGTCGATCTGGATGTCTTATTCCCCGGATTTACGGTATTGGGGGGATTCGCGCGTGATCATGAAACCCGCCCCTTACCATTGGGATGAAATGAAAATCGGTCCGGGCGCACCGCCGTTTAAAACCAAGCATGGATGGATCAATATCTATCATGGGGTTTTTGCCACCATGGATGGGAGCGTTTACCGGTTGGGGGTTGCGCTTCACGATTTGAATGATCCGTCTCAGATTCTGGGCGTGAGCGACCGATGGGTTCTCCAGCCGGAGGAGGTCTATGAAATTACCGGTTATGTTCATAACGTGGTGTTTTCCTGCGGGGTGATTCCCGAAGAAGATGGAACGGTCAAGATTTATTGGGGTGGCGCCGACCGGGTGATGTGTGTGGGTACGGCGTTGGTCGATGATCTGGTAAAGGCTTGCCTGGACAATCCCCGCTCTCCCCTGTGATATGGTTGATATGGTTCATCTTTAATGAAGATTAAAAACAGGTATTTGGGAGTAAACCAATGAAAGATCAATTGAAAATAGCGATTTTATCTCCTATTTGCTGGCGCACGCCGCCGCGCCACTATGGACCGTGGGAGCAGGTCGCGTCCAATATTGCGGAGGGATTGTTACGAAAAGGCTATGATGTGACGTTATTTGCAACCAAGGATTCGGTGACTTCAGGAAAGCTGGATTCTATTTGTCCGCATCCGTATGAAGAAGACAAACGGCTGGATCCCAAGGTCTGGGAGTGCCTGCATATCGGCCATTTAATGGAACGCGCCGCAGACTTCGATATTATTCATAACAACTATGACTTTCTGCCGCTTTCCTATTCGCGGTTGATTTCTACCCCCATGGTCACCACGATTCATGGGTTTTCGTCCCCCAAGATTTTGCCGGCGTTTAAGAAATACAATGACATTGTGTCGTATGTGTCGATCAGCAATGCGGACCGCAGCCCGGAATTGGATTATGTGGCAACGGTTTACAACGGTATTGAGATCGAGCACTTTACCTTCAATGAAACACCGGGCTCGTATCTGCTGTACTTTGGCCGGATTCATTATGACAAAGGGACGGTCGAAGCCATTCAGATTGCCAAACGGGCGGGGATGCCGTTGATCATTTCCGGGATTATCCAGGATGAATCGTATTACAATGAGCGGGTGTTACCCTTGATCGATAATGAGCAGATCGTGTATATCGGAAGCTCGGAGCCGGAGAAGCGGAATAAACTTCTGGGTGAGGCGTTTGCGCTGCTTCATCCCATTAATTTCGAAGAACCGTTCGGATTGAGTGTGGCCGAATCCATGATGTGCGGAACACCGGTCATTACGTTTAACCGGGGATCGATGCCGGAATTGGTGGAGCATGGAAAAACCGGGTTTCTGGTGCATTCGGTTGAGGAGGCGGCCGATCGTGTCGGGGATATCTCAACGATCGATCGGGCGTATTGCCGCGAATGGTCCATATCCAGGTTCAGCAGTGAGCGGATGATCGAGGGTTATATCGACGTCTATCACCGGGTTCTGGAGCGGGCGCATTCATCCTCGAGGTTCGGTCATCATTCCCGGATCTCGAAGTTAGCGAGCGAGGTGTCTAAGTTGGCGGGTGAGACCGGTTGGGTCTTATGATACTCTTCTTGTAAATCCGATCGACGATGGCCTGTTTCTTCTTTAGGAGCATTTTATTGATGGGAGAAAACCCTTGCACGGAATGTTCATCCAGAACGCCCATGTATTTTCCGATGAAGTCCGCAGTCAGGGTTTTCGCGTTGTAAAAGGACCAGTAGAATTTCTGATGAATGGGGATCTTTAACTTAAAAAACGCCACGTAGGTTCGGTGAAGGGTGCGTTTGACAATGGCTTTGATCACGCCGAGTTTGCGTCGGATATAATAGATGCCGAATTCGGGGATACTCAAATGTTGATCGATGCACATGCGTTGCATCATATATTTAAAGCTCACTTTGTGCCAGTGATGAAATTTTGCGCCTTTGGAAATCGCAATCGGGTGACCGTTTAATATTAATTTTTTGGCAAACAGCATGTCTTCCCCGTAGGGAACCGGGGGAAACGCGAGGGATAGTAAGAGGTCGCGGCGAATGCACGACGCGCAGTTATCGAAATTACAGAGTTGCCGCCGTTGTTCCGGGGTGAGGAGGTTCCAGTAAAATTCGGAAAGCGGTTCGATCACGTCATATTTATTTTCCCACCAGTTGTTATGGATATAGGCATCGATGGGGTCGCATTTTTCCGGGTTGACCTGACACACGCCGTACGTTGCGCCGGCTTTATGGGTCAGCAGCGGTTCGGCCAGAGCGGTTAGAAAGTTTGTTTCCACGGGAATGATATCATCGGTAAAGAACATGAGGTAGGTACCGGAGGCTTCGCGGGCGCCGCGCATGCGGGTACCGCTGTGACTGAATTCGCCTTCGGGCACGTGGATGATTTTCTTATGTTTGAATGCCGTTTGCGTTAAATAGTCGACGGTCCCATCCGTGGAGCTATTATCCATGAAGATGACCTCATAGGGATGGGCAAAGTCCTGGGACAGGAGGGCATCCACCAGGTTGTTCACGATGCCCACCGAGTTTTTGGTCAATATAACGATCGAGAACGTGATGTTCATATTCATATTAAATATATTCCTTACTTCTTAATACTAAAAACTACATAACTAAAAGCTTTGGGAGGTCCAGGAACCCTTTCTCGAAAGGGTTCCTGGTCGTCGAAGACATTATAACCTAGAATATTCATTCAGTAATTCCGTGAAAAAATCTTTCACATTCGTCTCAAACACCTCTTTGGAAAAGCATTGGCTGCGTTCCCAGGCGTTGCGGCTCATGTCTTCTCGCAGTTTCGGGTCGCGGATCAGACGCAAGGTTGCATTCATCAATTCGGCGGTTGAGGTGACGCGAAAGCCGGACATATTTTGTTCCACGATTTCCCGTTGACCTCCGCCGTCAAAGACAATCGGCACGATATGGTTTTGCATGGCTTCGACGATGGTCATGCCGAAGTGTTCGATTAAAGCGGGGTCTTTACCGTCCAATCCGCACAAATGCCAGAAAATGGCGGATTTGCGGTAAAGCGCTTTCAGTTCATCGGCCGGTGCGTTTACTTTTAGCTCGATGTTTTCATTTCCGCTTTTTTGAATCGTTTCTTTGATCGCTTGAAGGTATGCGTTTTCGTTTGGGCTACCGCCGACCAGGACCAATCGCCAGGAATGGAGGTCGTGGGGAAATCGGCGGGATAATTTCAGAAAGGTTTGAACCATTTCCAGTTGTTTTTTGCTACCGCCGGCTTCGAAGCGGGCCACGGAGATGATCCGGTTTTCTTTTTTGGCGAGTTCGGTTTGTTGTGTTTGTTGTGTTTTTTCCGGTGCCATATCCACGGGCGGGTAGATATGTTTATGTGGTTTCAGGTTCCATTTTTTCTCGATCCAGTGGGCGGTATAATGGCTGTTATAAATGACATAGGTGTAGCGGTCGGCATAAAAATAGTCTTTGGGTCTGCGTTCCGGAAAGTGGCAGATCATCGCCGAAACATTGGAGAGTGGATACACCTTTTCGTTCATGCTGTTATTGATGAAAAAGTCATAATTTCCGCTTTCTCGGCTGATGAGGTGAAAAGGGTTTTCCATGCGCCCGGTGACTCGTGCCGGGTCGAGGTGGACCGGATCGAGGGCATCGAAGAACGGGATCGGGATGATTTTTATCTTGCATCGCGACAGGTCGAGATGGTACCATTCCCGGATATCCGATAAGGCAATCGGTCGGTTGAGAAGAAGGGTCACATCGAAAGTATCTTGAAGGGCATGGGCGACCGTGAATCCGTATTTTTGTCCTCCGCCGATGATATGGCCCGTGTGGTCGTAGATGGCCAGGGAGGGTTTTCGAAGTCCCAGCATGGCCTGGACGCGTAATAAGGTATTGTAGCCGGCCTGTATGCCACAGGTGGAGCTGATCCGGGAAATTTCTTCTTGCAGGCGGCGCATATCGAGCGGGGAAGCGGCGATTATCGCGTTAATGGGTTTCAGGTCCGGTTGATTCATGGTTGATCGTTTCCAATCGGTCAAAAATTAATTCTCGGTCTTCGTCCAGGGTTTTGAGTTTTGTTTCGATCGTTTTAATCGTGTCTTCGATATGGCGGGCGCGGATGAATGACGCGAGTTGGAACGCCACTACCTGTTCATTGAATCGGCGTTGTTTTTCCATCAAGGCGCGCGTGTAAAAGCCGGTGAGTTTCATCGCTAACCGTTTCATAAAAACAATCGGTTTTCCCAAAATCTTTCGGTGTGAGGTGATGAGGTCGGGAGTGGGACGGGGATCGATATCGTCGTTCAGGAAAGAAAGTCGGTTTCCCATCTCGTGATCCAATTCTCTTTCGGTCAGGTCCCAAAGGTTGACCGGGAAATCGCGGTCGATGGGGTGTTTGACCAGTTCATGGAGGTGGGTGACTGCTTCTTTTTGCTGAAATATCTCGGCGCGTAAGCGTTCGAGTGCTTCGGCAGTGTCATTGGTGTGTTGATTCGGGTTATTCATATCCGGTCCATGAAGAAAATATGGTAGCATTTTTTCTTTGTTAAGACAAGGTGTTTCTGAATTTGGCGAAATTGACACTGTTGCGCCGGAGGTGGGGCGCACCCGCCGGGTGCGCCCCAAAAATTCATTCGGCGATCTCCAGTCCCGCATCCGATGCTTCAGCCGCGGCCGGGTTCGTGTCCGGGGGTTGATTATCGGAGTTTTCGCGCTTTCGAACCGGCACGGAACGCTCCCGGATGCCGAGCACTTCCCGGAGCTGCGGTGAGCCCCGCAGCCCGATTTTACTGATCTTGACAAAACTGGTATACGCGCTCAGTAAATTCTTGTAGGAATCATCTCTTGTTTTCGTCGCCCGTTGGGCGAGTCCGGCATTGGCAACTTGGAGGTTGTTTAATCGCTCCAATTCATTCAACCCGGTAAGCCCGGCTTGCAGGTCTTCGGCTTTTACAACAAAATACGCCAGTCGATCGAGGATGTCTTTTCTCGATATGGCATTCTGGTAAAAATGTCGGGCCTGAGAGATAAAACCTTGCATCGACCGAGCCATCTCCGCACCAATTCCCAGGGAGTCATAATATTTTTGATCCGCCGGACCGGAGAAGGCCCTGAATGCGATGGTCCGATAATCCATATAGCGGGTCTGTTCCACCTTCCATTTCTCATTGCATTGACCACTTATTTCGGCGCAGAGACCGTACAGTCGTTTCTGGCTCAGATATTTGTCATTAGTCTCTGAATAAAGACCGATCAATTCTTGAAGACGGTTATCTTCATAGCCGAATCGGCTGATGCATAATTTAATCTCCTCCTGCTCCTTGGCGTTCTCAAACGCCAATTTTGCTTTTTCCAGTAACGCTTCGATTTGTCTGTTTCTAATGTCCATAGTTTAATCTCCTCTGATTTAAAATTTTTGGGTTGATATTTTTTTGTTTTTCTTGTTTCATCGTTTACGACCCTCCACCATTCTCTTTCGCGGAATGGGGCCTCGCCTTCCCCGGACCAAAATTGTCCCTCGCGCTCTCGGAATTTTCATTCCCCGAACCAAAATCGTCCTTCCCGCTCCCGGAATTTTGTCTCCCCGGACCAAAAGCGTCCTTCCCGCTCCCGGAATTTTCATTCCCCGGACCAAAATCGTCCTTCCCGCTCTCGGAATTTTGTCTCCCCCGACCAAAATCGTCCCTCGCGCTCCCAGAATTTTGTCTCCCCGGACCAAAAGCGTCCTTCGCGGTGACGGGCGTTTTTCCCTCAGTTGGGGAGGAAGAGCCAGCGTTGATAGTCATCATGAGCCCCTCATCAGATAATTTGTTATTTCCTTCATCATTCATGTTGGTTACCTCACACTTTATTTTCTTCCTTTGTTCCCAAATCATTGACCGATAATGACCGAATCCTATTTCATTTCGCCCTGTCTGTTCAGAGGGTGAATGGTTTTGAACATCAATTTATTTTTACCTCCGTGTTAAACCCTTAGTATATTAGATGCATAAATTTAGAAAAAAGTTTCAAAAAAAAAATTTTTTTTTATTTTTTTTTGCGGTGGAGTTTTAAATCCAAATTTTATCGATTAGTGGGACGTGAATGAAAAACACAGTCTGGGGGTCAAGTCTTGCATTGCAACATTATTCGAAACTTGAAACATATCGGTGATAGTTGTCAAATGTTATAAAGCAAGACTTGACCCCAAGGCTTTTCCCCTCTCTGCCTTAAAACCGGCAACCGGTAACCGAGATGCTTCTCTTGGACCAATGACAAAAAGCATTGACGCGGCTAATGCATTTATAATATAATTAAACGGGTATAGAAATGAGTATGAAAAAAATTCATTCAGTATCTCAACGCATTGCACATGTTTATGTGCACTGTTTTAAAGAGATCCTGAATTTTTGGTCTGAAGAAGAAGATCATAAAAAGATTTCAAAATGCCAGGGTCCAACAGGACATCCCCTCTAGAGGGGTACGGAAACTTTTTTTTGCAACACTCCATCCTTAAAGTCAGTCCAACAGGACATCCCCGGCTTAAAAGCAGAAGTTAAGAGGTTAAGAGGATAAGAAGGTAAGAAAAAGAGTGCCCGGCGCGAAGCGCCGGATATTCTTCCGTAGGGGCGGTTCGCGAACCGCCCTTAATTTTGAATTTTCAAATATTGGGGGCAATTCGCGAATTGCCCCTACAGAATGATCCGAATCACGGCGCGAAGCGCCGTTTCTCTCTCTCTCACCCTCTAACTTCCTACCTTCTCACCTTCTGCTTTAAACCGGTTGATAAAAATTTCAATTGGTCTTTAAACCAATCGGTTTATGGTGTAAAATTAGGAAGGTCAAGGAGGCCAAAATGGTTGAGAAATATGGTGTTGTTTTCTTCTGGGATGAGGAATATAAAGGATACGTCGCGGAAGCGATCGGTCTCCCCGGATGCTTTAGCCAGGGGAAAACCATGGAAGAAGCGGTCGAGAATATTAAAGATGCGATTAAAGGGTATCTTTATGTAGAAAAAAAACATAACCGATTGGAAGAAGTTTTTGTTCCTACAAATTATTTTCTGGGAGAAGTTGCTGTTGGGAAAATGCGCCCCTACTCATTCGATATACCGCTGTATACCAATTCATGACCATGAAAAATGAGGACCAACTTCATTAACTCGGTTTTCCCAATACTCTTTTGGAATCGCTCATCCAACACATAATGCCTCAATTGCTCTTCGGCCTGAATTTTTAATTTCTTAATCGATGCAGCCAATGATCTCGGTTTCTTCGCTTCGTCGCGAGGAATATATTTGATTTCCAGAATATAGGAATAACTGATATCCTTGTATCCGGTTAGAAACGGCTCCATCGTGATATCGCCAAACCCTTTATTTAATTCTTTCTCCGAATACACGATAAAATAATTACTCATTCCCAGATAAGCCAACAAAAACCCCTGAATGACCTTCTCCTCACGAATATAATCCCGGATGGATGTCGATGCATTCATTCGCTCGGCGATGTAAGCAAAAAAATCTTCCCATTTTCCGCGATAGGCCATTTCATGAAGCAACGTGTCCAGCTTTGCCGTGTTTAATTCGATTAATCGCGTATCGCGGATTACCTTTACGATATAATCGAAATACAAACTTTTTATCACGAGGTTGGGAATCTTAAAAACCGTTAAGCCTTCTTTTTTCCCTTCAATGGATAATAACCCCAAATAAAAAAGCAGCGATATAAAGTTTTCTTGTGTTTCCATTTCCTCCACAGGAAAACCCTGAACCAACCTGGATTCCACGCGTCCCGTTTCCACAATTTCTTGCAATCGGGAAAAATTACCGTTGATCTTTTTTTGACCATCGCGATCGATAATGACCAGATGCCTGAGTTTTCCATAATCGGTTCGAACATTACGGTCGATGAGCTCTTCGGGTATGGATGAAGCGGTGAAATACTCGTTGAAAAAATATAGAACCATATCGGTATTGTATACGGTCTCCTGCGCCGACGATGAAAACCGGTAATTGTTATACCATCGATCGAGAATACCCATTAATTCTTCCGGATCATGGCGGATCAAACCCGCTTCGCGGTAATAATGCAGCATTTCAAGAACATCCGATTTTCTGAAACCCAACATTTCATTAAATATCGGAATCGTCGAAATATTCCGGCCGATATTGTACCCGGATGTCACATCATCCAGTGTAATGGGCGAAACACCCGTTACAAATATCCGAGATATCGGTGCATTGGATCCGGTTGTTCCTTCTTTTAAAACATTGAAAAAAGCCCGAAAAAAACCTTCGCCCCGGGTTAATTGTTTATAGGAATCTTTCCCCGCGTTTGATAAAATGGTATTGGCGAAATTATCGTATTCATCGATGAGAACATAACACTTTTGTTTGGCATCCCTGCACAGAAATATAATATGGTTAAGGATATCGGATCCGGATTTTCGGGCCTCGAGTTTTTCTATTTCTTTTTCTTTATCGATATGGAGTAAGTGATGGTATTCGGATATAAATAATCGTGCCGCATCAGAAACATAACCATAAGACGATCGTTCCAGGTACATAGGATCGGGGTTGATCGCCGAAAAATTGCATTTGAAGATCAGGTAGGCGTTTTTTTCGGGAGTCGGGGAATTGAAGATATCGGTTCCTTTGAAAAGAATTTCGAATTGGTCTTTTTTATCTATATCGTAGTAGTTTTCCATTGTGGAGAGGAACAGCGATTTCCCGAAACGCCTGGGCCGAATGAAGAAGAGATATTTCCCGGTTTTTTCAATTTCTCTGATATACATGGTTTTATCCACGTAATACGCGTTTTCTTTTCTGAGCGCTTCGTAGTTCGATTCCCCGTAAGGGATGTGTTTGATCGACTCGTTAGGCGGATCCGGGTTACCGATTCTTTCTTTTAATGCGTCTTCCATGATCATTTTATACCATAAAATAGGTTGAAATATCAAATCACGTCAATGTCCACAATTCATCGTCCTTTCTCAATTTTCGCCTCCCCATGAAAAAAAGGGCGATTCGCGAATCGCCCTATCACGTGCCAAAAGCCAGGGGCGTATCCGCGGATGCGCCCGCTTAATACAGAACCGAATGCGAGAACTCAAATCTCAATATTTTTCAATATTAAAAATTGTCTATTGAAATACCGGTAATTTTCCTTTAAAATCTTTTTTTATGGCTAAAATTCTTATTAATAAGGAAGATTATATATGTTCAGTCGAAAACAGAGCACAGGGCAGGATTACCCGGCGGCTGCGAAAAAACACTGCAACGACGCCAGCATCTTACTTAACAGTGAACGCTTTGATGGCGAGAATTCTGGGGTCAAGTCTTGCATTGCAACATTATTCGAAACTTGAAATATATCGGCGATATCGCCAAATGTTATAATGCAAGACTTGACCCCAAAGCTTTCACTGTTTTTTTTGTTGCATCTTAATTATCCGGCTAATGGTTCCGTAATGAAGTCCAAAATATTTCCCTATTTCCTTCATCGTATAATTATGATCATAGTAAACCTGATATATTAATTCATTCCTTGGTTTACCTTCTTTCATTCCTTTCTGGAATATCTCCTCTAGTTGAGGAGAAAGGGGTTGGCGCTGCAATCGAGGGATTTCTTCTTCGATACGTTTTCGGGAATCGCCATCCAGATGATGGCTCACCTTATTTATGAAATCTTCAGTACCTAATATTACATTTGCCACAAGACCTTCTTTGGGAAATTCCAATCCATAACCCTCTTGAATAAATTTTTTATATGATGAAATGGCCTTTTCCTTATTCCTGCTAAATTGATCCAGCACCCAATCGGTGGTTAAAAATTCAGGACAACTATTCAAACCTACCATTGGACTGTAGCTACTCCATTTCCATTCTTCCGGGGAATCGACAAGTCTGGCTCTAACTGGGTTTAAGGTAATATACCGACTTAATTCAAGAAGGTAAGCCTCTTTTTCAACAAGTATTGATTTGAACCTTCCCTGAAATAAATGACCTATCCGATTATGGCGGCGGTTAAAATTCTGGGTGTAAACACTATTTAATTGCATCATACCTCGGGACAGATTGCCCAAAGGCGTTTCAATCAATAAATGATAGTGATTGTCCATCAAAACATACGAATGACATAACCAGTGAAAACGTTCTATTACAGCGGTTAAGGTTTCTAAAAAAAGTTCCCTATCATCGGAGTTCATAAAAATTTTCTTCTTTTCGTTTCCCCTATGGGTTATGTGATACAAAGCGCCTGGAAATTCAATTCTTAATGATCTTGCCATGTTTCATTATATCAGATTAATGATTCGGGGGTCAAGTCTTGCATTGCAACATTATCCGAAACTTGAAACATATCGGTGATAGTTGTCAAATGTTATAATGCAAGACTTGACCCCAAGGCTTTCTTCTAACAAATTTAAGCCAAATCATTTAGAAGTACGTTTTTCCAGAATTTTCGGATTTCTTTTGGCATGAAAGACAGCAAGAACAATTACAGTATCTCCTTTTATGACGTAGAATATTTCATAAGGAAAACGGTGAATTATGGCTCTTCTGATGTTCTTATAAACTTCTTGATACAATTTCGGGCTCTTCGTTATTAGATCGAGAGCGGAATCAACACACCGGAGAAACTCCGAACCCAAACCCGGAACTTTTTCTTGATACCATCGGTAAGATTCGGATAAATCTTTTTCAGCTTCGGGGCGAATTATGATTTGGTAGTTCAATGTGATGACAAAAGCTTTTCTTTGACTTTTTCCCAGGATTGACCCGCTTTTGGGTTTTCATAAAAAGAATTAAGCCGTTTATCGAGTTCCTGCTGATCCGCAAGTGTTAAGGGAATCGAATCCGTATTTTCGATACTATCCCAGATTTGTCCTATTATCAAAAGTCGCTGGGCAACGCTGAGCTCAAGTATCCTTGAAATTTCTTTGGTTCTCATAAATTTATTATAATATCAAAATATCAATTTGGCAACAGTCATTTAAAATATGGGGCAGACCCGCGGGCCTGCCCCTACCAAATGCGAATGGCTGTAAATCCAGGCTGTGTCTTGCCAATTCCGCTCCGCTCCATTGAGCCGACACAGCCTGCCCCTTTTACCTGCCAGGCAGGATCGCTGCCGGATGGTCTATTGACCTCGGGAAAG
Organism: Candidatus Omnitrophota bacterium; assembly: GCA_050258455.1. Lineage (GTDB taxonomy): Bacteria > Acidobacteriota > Aminicenantia > UBA2199 > UBA2199 > JAKAGC01. The sequence continues at coordinate 69,707 of JBLMYT010000056.1, forward strand.
GCGGAAGCCAATGCCGTCGCCACGGTTTCTGGGATCGTGTCCGTAACGCACGGCCGAGCGCGCGTCCCGGCGGTCGTTGACCCAACAGCCGCCGCGCAATACACGTCTATTGCCCGTATCAGGGCCGGGAGGGTCGACGGTTACATCCGTCGAAGACGGATAATCCCCATAATTCGGGGGTCAAGTCTTGCATTGCAACATTATCCGAAACTTGAAACATATCGGTGATAGTTGTCAAATGTTATAATGCAAGACTTGACCCCAAAGCCTGAACTGTTCCGGCGTGATAGCCGTTTCCGAAACTAAACGGGGTCTTTGTCCCGGCTCGGCACGCATATTCCCATTCGGCTTCGTGGTATCAAATCCCAAACATTTAAAATGTATACTTGAATCTTTTGACAAAAACAACATTATTTTCAAGTATACTTGAAAATATGTTCTTAGGGTTTAAGGAGCTTAACCCACAGATGAAATAAAATAATGTTATCTTTTTTCCTGGAATTTTCGGAACGAAATTTTGCTGTATTAGAAGTCAGGTTCAATAATTGCAGTTTATCCTTTTCAGACCATTGTGAAGATGAAGCGATTTTTCCTTCAATCAGTTTATCGATCCATTCATTGATCGTTTCCTGCCAATAATGAAAATCTTTTATCTGTACATAACCGATAATAGCACTATGCTGGAGATTTCGTCCATGGATCGCCGTTTTAAATCGCTCCACACCGCCGCAATGGTTATACTTACCATTTTCTTCCCGGCCAATCAGGTACTCTTTTTCCCTGATTTTCCCAGTTTGTCCGAGCCTTTTACCCTCCATAGAAAAAAAGAGTTCGGGAACATGATAGAATTCCGAATTAACCGTAAATACAAGCACACTAAAATCCACTTTGGGGCTATTGCCTCTTTCACTATCTTGCATAGATTCACTTTGGAAGAAAAATAGACAGTCTTCTTTCCTTGCATAAAAATTGAGTAAAAGAGACAGCTCCTGGTTCAGACCATTCTCATTTTGAATATTGGAACCGGCATACCGTTCTGAAAATTGCGCCAGATGTTTTTCCACGAATGCCACAACCCCCATTACCGCCGAATGCGATTCAGGGCCTTCCATCCGCGTTGAAGGTATTGTCGGGAAATCTGCCAGCATCGATTAATAACCTTGTTTAATCAAGTCTTCATAAGTTTCATCGGCGTCGCGTACGGCAATGGAACGCAACCAATATCGGGCCTGTTTCGGTTTAATCAAGTAGATAATGTTTCTGTCATAAATACGGAGCACCCGGGCAATTTTTAAATTTTGCCCCAGTTTCTTATAAACGAGTTGATTGAGACTCCTTTCCAATTGAGACGTATTGGCAATCTCTATTTGGGGTTTTTCCCCATAATATATCGGAAAACAGATAAAATTATCCGTTTCCAAAGGTTCATGGAATTTAAATTTATCATAAACGGTGTTTAATAATTTACAGTAAGTTTCCCCAAACCGCCGCAACTGGCTTGGGGTTACCGGGGTCATGACTGCGGAGCTTTCTCCTCTTCTCTGAAACTCCAGCATATAATTCAGGACATCATCCATCAGAATATGTTCAATCTCTGAAAAATCGAATTCATTTTTATTTTCAGGGAACGGCAATTTATCGATATCATTTTTAAGAATCGCTGTTGCCCTCCCGATCATATAACTTCCACTATATGCAGAAAGATAAAAACGATAAACCCTGTTACCATGAATTCTATTTCCAATTTGTTTTAATTCATCCGTATTTTCTTTTGGAGCATGAATACCTAAAATCCGATGCATAAAAGAAATATCTTCTTCTATAAAGGCAACGGGAATGGAATGTGTCCCGGCAACTTCTTTGATTAATAAATGGGGCCCTTTAAAGACTTCTTTATTTTTTGCTCTGGAACGGAGAAAAAACTTTTCTTCTAAAATATGAATTTTCGATTTATCAATGCCTTTCTCTGTAAGGGCTTCCGTGGGAAGAGTCGGTGTACCAGTGAGATAATCAGCCTTTTTATATTTTTTTTGAAGCCCATTTAATTCATCTTTTTCCTCATCACGAAGAGGTTCGATTTTATCCGTCAGAGTCTCCATGCGTACGATTTCCCTTTTATTTCCTACAATAAAACCCTCGGCAACGACCCACTCATTATTTTTTATCTTTTCTTCCAGATAACTTCCTAATGTCCTTAATTTGGAGAGTCGCGAGATCAGGCCATGAAGTCTGCCGCCTCCCAAAAGATTGGCTTTCCAGATAAGTGGACTGTTAAGGGCATGCTTATACGCCACCCGATGAAAATCGTAATGATCCAGCTCGAAGTAAATTTTTTCCTTTGATACTTTTGTCCTTCGGAAAGTCGCATGAAGGACAGTTTTAAGGTTAGGCGGTTCATTCCTGGCAAATACCGCAGCCACAGCAACGTTGGCGCTGCAAAAAAGAATATTGCTCAAGGAAGTAAAATCCAATATTTGAATGACATTACATATTGTTAGAAAATGCTTTCTGAAATCAAGCGAACCGATATTGTAAATAAAAGGCCCGGTGGGTACAATCAAGCACATCAAACCGCCGGCCTTACACATTGCCAGGGATTGCTCGAGGAATAAAAGCGCAACCTGGTTGTTGGGAATCGGAGGTCTGTTTTCCTGTTGCCTTGCGGCAATATCCTCCGCGTCAGGGGTATTAAAATTTTCCCGGAAGGGTGGGTTGCCGATAACCAGATCAAATTGGGCGTCCATTTGCCGGTGATTGACTAAATAGAAAAAGTCTTTTTCAAAGAGGTTCCCGGATTGTTTCAGATTTTCGAATTTAAGACTTTCCCATATTTCTTTAGGGGATAGTTCGTCCAGCAGAACGAGACTAAGGCTGAAAATCGTTAACCGGACGGCTTCAGGCTCGATATCCACGCCATAAATATTTTCTTTAAGTAATTTCTTCAAGGTGGCAAGGTCCGGCTTTTTCCAATCATTACCAATACGCCACCAATCGATAATGCGTTGATACGCCGCGACCAGGAAAACTCCGGATCCACACGCGGGGTCCAGAACTTTAAAATTTTCGTGCGGCGACTCCATGGGCATGGATTCGTCAATCAAAAAATGTACCAGGTAAGGGGGCGTATAAACAACCCCTTTTTTATTTCCTCTGCCGAGGAATTCTTCATAAATATTACTGATTAATTCGATGGGGAGGTCGTTGAAGGAGTAAAGGGGCCATAACGTTCGTTGGCCACTAATCTCACTTCGTGCCTCGGAAAATAACGCCAATTGCCTTAAGTCGGCCCGGTTTAATAATGCTCGTTCTTTTTCGTCCTTCCACTGAAAGATTTCACCATTAAAGTGCTGACTCAGATAATCGAATAAACGCAAGCAAGCCCCCTTCTGCTTTAATATATCGGTGAAATTTTTCGCTCCGGCGGCAAATTGCTCGAAGAAACCTCCGGGAAATACCTTATTCCCATCCGCATCCGTGCGATCCTCAAGGTATTTGAGTAAAATAGACATGACCAAAAGTTTATCGAGAATGTTTTCCGGCAATATTTGCTTTTTTAAGATAGAATCCCGCACCGCTTTCAAATACCCAAGAAGCCTTTCATAAGAGCTGTCCTTCAACTGGAACTGATCTTTATATTGGGAAAGATCCCAAAAGGATCCATTATCGAATTTTCTTGCGGAGAATTCTTTTAATTTCAATTGGGAGTCAATATCTGCCGCAAAATGGATGACCGCCATAGGAAAAGTCGTTATTTTTCCAGTAATTGGATCAAAATTGGGACTTTTTAAACAATTGAAAATTTTGATTTCAGTCCGGGTGAAAATGAAAAACATGGGAACCTGCCCGGCATTCCATAATTTCCGATGTAATTCCCCGAGGTTATCGCTGTTATCGCGTTCGATATCTTGAGAAGTAAAATCATAAATATAGACCTGGGGAATCGATGCCATGCGGGTCTCAAACCGTCGAAAATAAACGGCATCGGCCTTATATTTACGAGCTTTTTCCAGGGCTATCCGCTCGTAGTGATTATCGGGCGCGGAGTTCATGAAAACCAGCCCAAAAGATTCCGTTAAATCGGACTGTTCGGCATCCAGCATCTCAAGTTGCTCGAGTCCATATTTAAATGCTTCGGTTAATTGCCTACTCAATGTGTTTTCTCCAATCGATTTCTACGGGATGTCAATTGATGTCAATTATTATATAAAAAATTTAATTCTTTTTCAAGGTAAAAACCCCTTCCGCACACCCGGCCGAAGCGGAAACGCTGTAAAATTATTTTACAATTCTTGTTCTGACCATAAAAAAATTTGCCCAAAAGTTCTACGTTATTAAAAAAATTACATTGTAAAAGAAAAATAAAAATGTTAAAATAACTTCTAGTAAGACGATGCAATTTAAAAATGCGTTTTCAAATGGTAAACTTACAAATAAATCGGAGGTCTTTTCATGTATAAGATTTTAGAGAAGGAAGTTTTATCCGAAAATGTGGTAAAATTGATCATCGAAAACAAGATCATCGCTGCATCACGGAAAGCGGGTCAATTCGTAATCGTTAAAATCGGGGAAAAAGGGGAACGTATTCCATTAACCATCGCAGACGCGGATCCTGAACGAGGAACCATTACCCTCATCATCCAAAAAGTCGGGGTAACTTCTCATCGTCTCGCCATGATAGAACCCGGCGAAACCGTGACCGATCTGGTGGGACCTTTGGGGAAGGCTACCGAAATCGAAAAGATCGGAACCGTTCTTGCCGCCGGTGGAGGAGTGGGGATTGCGCCTCTCTATCCGATTGCCAAGGCATTCAAAGAAGCCGGCAACCGCCTCATTGTCGTTTTAGCCGCCAGAAACAAGAGTTTAATCATTCTGGAAGACGAAATGAGAGCATTTGCCGATGAGGTGATTGTGATGACCGATGACGGGTCTTACGGGAAAAAAGGCCTGGTCACCGCCGGCATGGAAGAAGTCATCACCCGCGAACCGGTCAACCTGGCGGTCACGATCGGCCCGGCCGTGATGATGAAGTTCGCTGCCATGCTTACTCAAAAATATAATATTCATACGATCGCAAGCTTGAATACGATCATGGTCGATGGTACGGGAATGTGCGGGGCATGCCGGATCAGCGTGGGCGGCCAAACCAAATTCGTATGCGTCGACGGTCCGGAATTCGATGCCCACAAGGTGGACTTCGATGAAATGCTGAAACGCCTCAACGCCTACAAAGAAGAAGAAGTCATCGCCTACAAATCGTACCTGGATAGCCTGAAATAGGAGGAAACCATGCCGGTAGATTATAACGAATTAAAAAAAGATAGAGAAGCCAATTGGCGCGACGAATTACGGAAAAAAATAAGCGTGAAAGACCGCTCGGCCGTGGTCAGAGTCGACATGCCCCAACGGCCACCCCAGGTTCGAAATAAAGATTTTAATGAAGTGCCCATCGGGTTTTCCGAAGAACAAGCCCGAACCGAAGCCTCCCGCTGTCTCGATTGCCCGACGCCGTCCTGTATCAGCGGATGCCCGGTGAATATCAATATCCCCGGATTCATCAAAGAAATCGAACGAGGCGAATTTCTCCAGGCCGCCAAGGTATTAAAACAAACCAATGCGCTTCCGGCTGTTTGCGGACGGGTTTGCCCTCAGGAAAGTCAATGCGAAAGCAAATGCGTATACGGGAAGATGAAAAAACAACCGGTTGCTATCGGTTCATTGGAACGCTTTGCCGCAGACTATGAACGGGCGAGCGGTAACATTTCCATTCCGGAAATCGCAGCCGGTAACCAAATCAAAGTCGCCATTGTCGGTTCAGGCCCTGCCGGATTAACGGTGGCCGGCGAAATGGCCAAACTGGGTTACGATGTGACCCTGTTCGAAGCCCTACACGAATACGGCGGCGTTCTGGTCTACGGGATCCCGGAATTTCGTCTCCCCAAGGAAATCGTACGCACGGAAATCAATTCGCTTCAAAAAATGGGCGTTAAATTTGTCAAAAACTTTATCGTGGGTCGAAGCGCCACGTTTGACGACCTGAAAAAAGAAGGATTCAAAGCATTTTTTATCGCCAGTGGAGCCGGACTGCCGACGTTTATGAAAATCCCCGGCGAAAACCTGATTAATATATATTCATCCAACGAATACCTGACCCGCGTCAACCTGATGAAAGCGTTCCGCTTCCCGGAATACGATACTCCGATCGTTCGAGGAAAAAACATTGCGGTAATCGGCGGTGGAAATACGGCCATGGATTCGGTCCGCACCGCGCTTCGTTTGGGCGCCCAACGGGCCATGATCGTCTACCGTCGCTCCGAAGCGGAAATGCCTGCCCGAATCGAGGAGATTCATCATGCCAAAGAAGAAGGCGTGGAATTCCTCAACCTGACCAACCCGATCGAATACCTCGGGGATTCCAGCGGTCGGGTCCAACAAATGAAAGTTCAACAAATGGAATTGGGAGACCCGGATGAATCCGGCCGCCGAAGACCTCAACCGGTACCCGGCTCCGAGTATCTGATCGATGTGGATACCGTGGTTGTTGGGGTCGGCACATCACCCAATCCATTGATTCCTGCGGCACTCCCGGAATTGCAGGTCACCCGTTGGAAAACGGTTGTGGTCAATGAAAAGACCATGCAAACGTCTCTGCCTGAGATGTTTGCGGGCGGCGACATCGTCCGAGGCGGTGCAACCGTTATTCTGGCGATGGGAGACGGAAAAATTGCCGCGGACAGTATGCACAAATACCTTCAAGGACAATCATTATAATTTTAAAGACCGGAAACCCTTTTGAGAAAGGGTTTCCGGACTTCCCAAAATTTTTTGTCACTTTTCTCTTTTCGAATGATGTTTAGTGATGTATCATTATAAGCTTTCAAATTTTTTTATTTTTCATACGATATAGAGGAATTGATGAAGAAGCACAATGTGGCGAGATCTATAAGTATTAGGAGGAAATAGATGAAAAAGCTTTTGCTATTGCTGTTGGTTTTTAGCGTATGTTTAAGCCATGCGCTCAATGCTGAAAATCTGTTTGAGAAAATCAGATTAAACGGGTTCTTGTCTCAAGCTTACATGAAGAGTTCGAAGAATAACTTTCTTACGCGATCAACCGAAGGTTCATTTGAGATCAATGAACTGGGTTTTACGGTTTCAACCGATCTTACCGATAAACTCCGGCTTGGATTTCAATTGTTTTCGCGAGATTTGGGTGATCTGGGAAATAATACCGTGCACCTGGATTGGGCATTCGGAGATTACCGTCTCACCAATTGGTTAGGGATTCGGTTGGGAAAGGTCAAAGCGCCCATGGGTTTGTATAATGAGGGAAGGGACACGGATTTCTTACGTCCCATGGCTTTTTTACCTCAGGGTATTTATATTGAAACCTACAGGGGATTCATTGTTGCGTATCAGGGACTTGGGCTGTATGGTAACATCAACCTGAATAAATTGGGAGAATTGGGGTATCATGTATATGCGGGAACCAACAATATCTCGAAAGATGAAACCCTGGTGAAGCATATCGGGAACATGATTTCTCAGTATGCCAAGATGCCGGTGCCGGATTTTAATGTGAACACGAAGCGGGCCAAAGGTGGGAAAATCGAGTGGGATACGCCGATTACCGGTTTAAAGACCGCGGTCAGTTACCTGGATTATTATGGGGAAATGCTTCTTCACGCGGGTATGCCTGAGATTGGTCATTTGAAAGTACCGCATTGGTGGATCCTGTCTTTGGAGTTTGTGCGGCGGAACTTCACGTTGTCTGCGGAATACAGTGAAATGAAAACGGATATTGCGCTCAATTCCGTCCCTACTCCGCTTGAATTAAAAACGCATCAAGCGTTTTATGTGATGGTATCGTATATGTTGACCAAACATATCACCCTTACCGGTCTTGTGGATATTTTTTACAGGGATAAAGAGGACCGTAAGGGTAAATTGTTTCTTTTGCAGCATTTACCCGATTATATGGGATGGCGTAAAGATTACGGTGCTTGCTTGCGGTATGATTTCAATGACCATTGGACGGTCAAAGCCGAGTATCATACCATCAATGGTGCCGCCCTCTACATTCATCTTTACAATACCAATGGTTTTGTAAAAGATTGGAATTATTTTATTTTTAAAACGTCATTTAATTTTTAAGAGTCAGGAGATTGTCGAATGAAAAAAGTAATTTTCGTCTTTATCATAATGGCGTTCTGTTGGAGTTTAGCGTCCCAGGAGGAGGCTGTTGGTGTGATCGTGAGCAAGGAGAATAGCTTAAGTTCGATCAATGCAAGGATATTGAGAAATATCTATCTGGGAAAGCAAACCATCTGGCCGGATAACAAGACTATGCAGGTAGCGATGTTAAAGCAAGGGAAAGTGCACGAAAAGTTCCTCAAAACGATTGTCCAGCAGAATGCGTCGCAATTTTCGTTGTATTGGAAAAATTTGACTTTTACCGGAACCGGAGTGGCGCCGAAGGTATTTGATACCGAGGAAGAGTTGAAGGCATTTGTTAAGTCGACGCCCGGTTCGATCGGGTATATTTCGCTTTCGTCGATTGATGATTCGGTCAAGAAGTTACCGGTCATGTAATAAAAAATAAACCCTCAAAACAGGGGCAATTCGCGAATTGCCCCTACCCCTTACACCATGAGACGAGACGTTGCGCGCAACGTCTCTACAACCTTTTTATTGAGCACTTGTATTAAATTCTTTCATTCCGCCAAGAAGCCTTTCAGCCAGCCGCTTGAAATCCTTATACACCTGGGCTACTGCCTCCGAATGACTTCCGATTGCCCCATCGGCGGGCTTAAGTTTAAAGATAGGTTTTCGCGCTTCCTTAGCCATCTCTTTCAAACTGCGAAAAGGTCTCAATATTCCCAGACAATGAGGATCATTGGCCGGCGTAGCCGCGTCTGTGGATTCTTCGAGTATATATTGATGATAAGCTCCCGGCATGCGATTGAGCCACTTATCGTATGATTTGATCGGGAATTGGACGCCATGTTGCTGCGCCGTATACCCAAGGGGAATCATCCGGCCTTGGGGAAGCTCAAACTCAGGATGTGCCCAGTGATCCAGTCGTGTTTTCCAGAGATCACGCCACAAACGAATAGTGGGACCGACATTCTTTAAGCCTTGCAAAGAAAAAATATCGTCCCCAAGAGGAACGACGACATAATCGGAAGCGATCAAGGCCGCGCGATTAATGGCGCCAAGGTTGGAGCCTACATCAATGAGCGCAACGTCCGCTTCATTCTTTTCCGCTGCCATTTTTACAATCCGATAAAGCGCAGATATAACAAGAAAAGCAGTTTCATCCCTATCCTGACACCGAAGCCACGCCTCCGATAATTTATCTTCAAATCCCGATAACCCAAGATCCCCAACAATTAATCCCAATCCCTCAGAGATAGGTTCAAGGTGAGGTATCCGGATATCCCCTGTCCCCTTCAGTATAGGTTTTATCGCTCCCAATACGCTATCGGGATGATCGCCATTTGGCCATAGTTCCTCGAGGCGTCCTTCCTCGATAAACATTGAAGTCAGATTGGCCTGGGGATCGAAGTCTGCGGCAATGACATGGATTCCCAATTCCGAATACATCCAGGCGAGATGGTATACCAGGGATGTTTTTCCGACTCCGCTTTTATTATTAAAAAAAGCAATGGTTTTCATTTCGGACCTCTTATTTCAGCGAAGAAATGGACGAACTGAATATATACCCCGGGCATCCAAGAAATAGGGGTTGATAATTTTTCTTTCGTAATCATAGTGTCCATTATACCATGTAGATTTTAGCACAACAAAAAGTATACTTCAATAAAAATATTAATTAAGTTGATTACGAATCTCACTTGGTTCGATGAAATTTCATTTTTTCCAAAAGGTAGGCTGACCAGAGGAATCCATATTCCCCCCTAAATCATTAAAAACATTCCAATTGACAAATCCGGAAATTGAAATTATAATTTTTTTTACTTTTTCCGGAGGTGAAACATGAACAAACTTTTGTGGATATCCGCCATACTCTGTCTCTTCGTTCCGGGGCTATCGGAAAACATTCCCCATAAAACCGCAGACCTGGTCTTAATCCATGGTAAAATCATTACCATGGATGCATCCAAACCCACAGCCGAAGCATTGGCTGTTGCCGGTGATACGATCATCGCTGTTGGAAAGACCAGTGAAATAAAACCCTATATTTCAACGTCTACCCAAATCATCGACCTGAAAGGGAAACTCGCCATTCCGGGTCTGATCGAATCGCACGGCCATTTTACCAGTTTTGGAAATTCCCGCCTGAAGCTCGACCTCAAAAAAGCCAAAAACTGGGACGACATTGTGGAAATGGTTGCGGCTGCGGTCAAGCATGCCAAACCCGGCGAGTGGATCCTGGGACGCGGATGGCATCAGGAAAAATGGGATCGCCTCCCCAATCCTCAAATTGGCGGTTTACCCATTCATACCGCCATCAGTCACCTATCCCCTCAAAATCCGGTTCTCTTAACCCACGCCAGCGGCCACTCCATTTTTGCCAACGCCAAAGCCATGGAATTGGCCGGAATTACCTCCAAGACTCCAAACCCCGATGGCGGCGAAATCCTCAAAGATCAAGACGGAAACCCCACGGGGATCTTCCTTGAAACCGCAGGCAATCCCATAGAAGAGGCTCTGGAAAAATACCTTTCCGCACGTACTCCGGACCAGGTTCAAAAGACCAATATCAAAATTATCGAGATGGCAATCCGCGGATGCCTGGAAAACGGGATTACGTCCTTTCACGATGCAGGCGCAACGTTTGAGACCATTGATTTATATAAACAACTGGCGCAAGAAAAAAAATTGGATATTCGTCTCAATGTAATGATCGGCGAACCCAACGCCAAACTTCGCCAATCGATTGCCCGATACAAATTAATCGACCTGTACGATCATCATTTAACGGTTCGAAGCATTAAACGCTTAATCGATGGTGCGCTGGGTTCTCACGGTGCCTGGCTTCTCCAACCTTACGACAGTCTGCCCACCAGTACCGGTTTAAATACCGAATCCATCGAGACGATGAAGGAAAGCGCCCAAATTGCCATTGCCAATGGTTTTCAATTGTGTACCCATGCGATTGGCGACCGCGCCAATCGCGAGACTCTGAACATTTATGAGGAAGCGCTAAAGTCGAATCCCACCGGCGATCTGCGGTGGCGGATCGAGCATGCGCAGCATCTGGATCCGGCAGATATTCCGCGTTTTTCCAAACTCCATGTGATTGCGGCCATGCAAGGGATTCACTGCACATCCGATGCCCCGTGGGTGATCAAACGCCTGGGAAAAGAACGCGCCCGACAAGGCGCCTATGTATGGCGAAAACTCCTCGATACAGGAGCCGTAATCAGTAACGGCACCGATGTTCCGGTCGAAGACATCAACCCTATTGCTTGCTTTTATGCCTCGGTGACCCGTAAACTCAAAGACGGCACCATCTTTTACGGGGATCAGCGCATGTCCCGGGAAGAAGCGTTGCGCGCCTATACTTTAAATGGCGCTTACGCTTCATTCGAGGAAAAGATCAAGGGCTCGCTGACAATCGGAAAATTGGCTGATATCACGGTATTATCCCGAGATATGCTGACGGTACCCGAAGATGAAATCCCCCAAACCAAAGTGGTTTATACCATTATCGGAGGAAAAATTTTATACGCTTCCAATTGAAGCGCGAGCTCAAAACCGTCGTCTTTATCCCGACTGCGGACCGTGAAGGGCCGCATCATAAACCGGAAGAATAATTTCCACAGCCGTGCCTTTCCCCACATCGGACTGAATGGAAATATGCCCATTGTGTTTTTTGATAATGGAATAACAAATCGCCATGCCTAAACCCATGTCTTTGAAGACATTTTCCCCGTTATCCTTCAAGGCAAATGAGGGGTGAAAAATCTTCTGGATATATTCGGACGGAATTCCCCGCCCATTATCTTTGATCAATATCTTGGCGTAATCTCCCGGGTTTAAGGTATAGGAATTCTCGCGATAAAGCGTTAAATTTTCTGCGTCAATCTCGATTAAGGGAACCGGATTATCCCGAACCGCATCTTTGGCGTTTTCCAGCAGGTTGGTTAAGACCTGCCGCACCTGCCGGTCATCCACGTATACGGATTTCAATTTTTTCAAAGACGGAGCCACCCGAACAAAGGGCTTAACCTCCGGATAAAAATTCAACGCATCTTTCAAAATAGCATGAAACTCATGCTCTTCCGGGTGAATCCATCCCCCTCTCGAAAAACTGATGAGTTTCTTGGCCAGTTCCGTACACTGATTCGCGGCTTGCAACGAATCCTCTAACATCTTTTTGACCGGAGCGCTTACGGGAATTTCGTCGATAACAATCGATAAATTTCCGATAATGACGGTCAGGATATTGTTGAAATCATGTGCGACCCCGCCCGCCAGAATACCGATCGATTCCAATCGTCGGCTATTCAAAAATTCCATTTCGACCCGTTTTCGGTCCGTAATATCGATGATGGTCTCCAGAACCGCGGGCTGATTTTTGTACAAAATCCGGGTTCCATGACTCTCGAGATGAATGATTCCGCCCTTTCGGGTCACCCCCCGAAATTCGTAACACGGGGTATAGGTGACACTATCCAGGGCCAAACGCCGATTCAAATAATCCTCCATTTCCGGACGGTCGGCTTTCATGGCCAAAACCATCGGGCTCTGTCCAATGATCTCTTCGTTGCAATAGCCAAAAATAACTAAAAACCGAGGGTTCACATACCGGATGGCGCCATCCTGAACAATGTAAATGCCAACCATGGACTTTTCAGCCAGCGTTTTAAATTTGTCTTCGCTTTCCCTTAATTTATGGGACGTTTGCTTATGTTCTTCGATTTCCCGTGCCAATTCGGAGTGGATCTTTGTTTTCAACCGGTAACGGGCATAAATAAAAAAAACCGAGATAAACGCCAGAATGGAAATCAGGATAAAAAAATTCCTCACGATGGTTTGGCGCTCCAACGAGAGTTCCTGTAAATCTTTATTTTTTTTCAACAGATCAATTTCTTGTTCTTTCTTACTGATATCGTAATTAATCTGTAATTGGTCCATTTTTTTTTGGGTGTTTTCACTATAGAGGATATTGGAGATATCTTTATATTTTTTATAAAAATCAAGGGATTGCGAATAATCCTTCATGTCTTCAAAGGTTTCGGAAAGCACCAGGAGGGTGTCCATCACATCGGTTTTGGCATCGATGCGTTGAGAGATGGCCAGGGCTCGATTCAGCCAGGAAAGGGCGCCCTTATGGTCTCCCATCATGCGATTAATCCGCCCCATATTCGTCATCGTATACGCAATTCCCCGTTTGTCCTGGAGTTCTTCCTTGAGCGCAATCGAGCGCGCAAAAAAGTCCTTCGCCTTATTGTAATCTTTGAGTTCGGTATAGACTTCCCCGATGTTATTGGTTGTATTTGCAATATACAATTTAATTCCCAATTTCCGGTTCATGATTTGCGCCCGGGTTAAACATTCCAATGCCTTTTTGTAATCTTTTAAGTTTCGATACGTAATTCCAAGATTATTTTCAACTTTTGCCTTTCCCCGGGTGTCCCCCAACCTTTCAAATCCGGCCTTGGCATCTAAAAAATAGACCAGGCATCTCGGATAATCTTTTTTTTCCATATGAGTGGCGGCAATCACGTTATTCGAATCTGCCCTACCCCGTTCATCTCCGATCTTTTCATAGAGTTTCGCGCTATTGATACCATATTCCAATGCCTGAGAAAAATTACTCAGTCGCATGTTCAGTTGAGCCATACAGAAATTGTATCTGGCCATTCCCGCCATATCGCCACTCTGTTTGAGAGGCTTATTGGCCCTGGCATAGTATTCGGCCGCTGAACGATACTCGCCCACGAGCCACTTGACCTCACCGAGGTTGAGGTATGCCCATGCTTCCCCGTCTTTATCCCCTATTTTTTTTGCAATTCGAAAGCTTTTTTCGGCATACGTCCAGGCTTGTTTAATTTCCCCCATAATGCCACTCATCGCACTCAAATCATTGAGTAACGTCATCTCTTCTTTGCCACCGGCCCGGTTGGCGTCTTTTAATAAGGCCAGGGTCAACTTTCCAAATTCCAGACATGTCTGCGGATTATTTTCCTTATTGCGAGCGATAAGGGAAATTAAACCATCGATTTGTTTTTCCTTGAACGCTTGTTCAAATTGCTGAACCGGTTCATGAGCCCAGGAAAAGGAAAATAAAACGGAAAAGCAGGTCAGAAAAAATAAATGACGCCAAATGATTTTCGATGTGTTGTCATTCATGTTAACCCACAACGAAATAAGAAGGTGAAAAAGATAATCCCCGAATTAAACATGGAGCCAAGCGGGATCGAACCGCCATCTCAGCCTTGCGAAGGCCGCGTTCTCCCATTAAACTATGGCCCCAATCAGTCGCTTTCCTTCATTCCATCGATGGGCATCCATTTTGGCGCCAATAACCTCGATGACTTTTCCGGAAATAATAGATCCTATTTTACCACAAATATCCACCGGTTGTCCACTGATTAACCCATAAAAAAATCCGGAGGCATATAAATCGCCGGCACCGGTGGTATCGATACACCGGGAATCAATGGGATTGATTTTGTACTTTTTAGTTCCTTTCTTAATCAGCGACCCGTCTTTGCCGATTTTTACAACAGCAATATCACATGTCTTGGAAATCGCCTCCAGGGCGGCCTCCGGGTCGTCCAGCGCCGTAAAGGTTTTGGCTTCGTCCTCATTGGCAATAACGATATTGACGTATTCGTCCACGACACGATGAAGGAAGTCGAGGTTCTCTCTGACAATATTGAAACTGGCCAAATCGATTGAGATCTGGCATTCGGCTTCTTTGGCCAGCATTGAGGCTTTTTTAACCAGTTCGTAATCCTGAACCAGATACCCTTCCAGATGAAAATAATCATACCCCAAGAACGGTTCCGGGGTTAAATCCTCCGCATTCAGTTCAATGGCTGCGCCCAGATACGTCGCCATGGTCCGTTCCGAATCCGGAGAAACCAGAATAATCGATTTTCCGGTATCGGATCTTCCTTTGAACAGAGTGGATTGGATATTCAGATGCTCCATGTAAGACCGGAAGAAGTCCCCGTAGTCATCGTCGCCGATTTTCCCGATATACCCGGCCGGAGACCCCAGTTGGGCCAATCCATGAATGGTGTTGGCCACAGACCCTCCGGAAGATTTGGACATCGTTAAATTCAATACGACGCTCCGGTTTAAGAGGGCATTCATTTTATCCCTGTCAATCAGGGTCATGCTCCCTTTCTCCAAACCGAAATCGGCCAAGAAGGCATCATCTTCAAGATTAATCAACAGATCGACCAGCGCATTTCCAATACCCAGAACTCGTTTCATTCTATTCGCTCCTACAATTTAAGGATAAGCCACTACTTGATAATATCGTTTGCTTTCATATACGTGACCAAATCGTCGATCAACTTTTTTACCTTTTCCACATCTTTACTTTGTGCCGCCGCTTGAAGTTCCTTGGCAATTTCCGTCCCTTCATCCAGTCCGAATATACCTGAAGTTCCTTTAATATCGTGCGCTATTTTTGCAATCTCGTCGAATTTATCCTCTTCAAATAATTGGCTCATCTGCTTCAGGTTTACAGTAACAGATTCCATGAACTCATTCTTTAATTCCATCATGAAAATTTTATCCGTATCGGTCATTTTATTCCTCCTTCACTATTTTCCGCGTATATTGAAACCTTCACATTTAACGGCATCGAAGTGATAATTACATTCAAACCGTTTATAATTTTCCGATTATTTTTCGCTCGATATTATTTTTATTGTCCATTAACAGGATTGTGGCGTTTAACGAATTCAGCTCCCGTTCATCCAACAGTGCATAAGCGGCAACGATAATCCGATCGTCAACGGCCACGAGTCTGGCGGCAGCGCCATTTAAAATAAATTCTTTTGAACCTTCCGGGGCGGCAATCACGTAAGTAGAAAAACGTTGACCATTACTGATGTTGTATATCTCCACTTTTTGGAATTCTCTCAAGCCTGCTTGTTTAACAATATCAGAGTCTATGGCGATACTACCGGTATAATTGATATTCGCGCCGGTAACCCGGGCATCGTGAATTTTGGAAATTAAGAATGGGATTAACATTAAATTTCTCCTAAAATAAAATTATCGATTAACCGAGTTTTACCAATCCAGACCGCAACGGCGACCAGGGTATTATGGAGGTCGAGTTCTTTGACCTTTTCCAATCGGTTCAGACTCACCACATCGATATAATCAATTTTAATCAATGGGCTTTTGGCGATCTCGTCGCGGATTGTATTTTTAATTTCCGAGGCGCTCCGCACCCCTTCTTGGATTTTTGCTTTTGCCGATTCAAGGGCACGGGGCAAATAAGAGGCAGCGCCTCTTTCCTGATCCGATAAGTAGACATTCCGGGAAGAAAGAGCCAGCCCGTCCGTATCCCGGACAGTGGGGATTGTGCGAATGGTCACATCGAGATTCAAATCATTGACCATTTTTTTTATGATTATTGCTTGCTGAGCGTCTTTCTGACCGAAATAGGCCTTATCCGGCTTAACCATGTTAAACAGCTTGAGGACAATGGTTGCGACACCACTAAAATGTCCGCTTCGGGATTTCCCGCAAAGAACGTCGCTTAATTCTTCGACTTCCACATAGGTGGCATACCCTTCCGGGTAAATCTCCTGGCTTGAGGGGTAAAACAGGATGTCCGTTCGGATCTCCTCCAATAACTGCGAATCGCGTTTCGTATCCCGGGGGTAAGCGTCAAAATCTTCATGGGGGGCAAATTGAATCGGATTGACAAAAATGGATACAATGGTGACGTCGTTTTCCTTTTTGGATTCCCTGACCAGATTGAGGTGACCTTCATGGAGATATCCCATAGTGGGAACAAAACCAATGGTTTTATTTTTATATGTTGTTTTAATTTCTTTTCTTAATTCGTCTATGGATTGAATGGTTTTCATGCCTCACCTTTTTTTGTAGTCTTCAACGAGACACTTTCTTCGTCTCCGGGAAATGCTCCTGACCGGATATCGGCAATATAATTTTGGAGGGCGCTTTGAATAACCCCATACACATCGGCATACTTTCGAACAAATTTAGGCAAATATCCGCCCGTAAAACCGAGAAGATCATGGAATACCAGAATCTGGCCATCGCAGTATTTTCCTGCCCCGATACCAATGGTTGGGATTGAGATGGCCTGGGTGACGCGTTGCGCCAATTCCGAGGGAATCGATTCCAACACAATGGCAAATACCCCGAGTTTTTCGAGCTCAATGGCATCTTCGATGATTTCATCGGCTTTTTCTTTCCGCTTTCCTTGCATTTTAAATCCGCCCAGCGAATGGATGGACTGGGGAGTCAGGCCAAGATGACCGATAACCGGGATATCGGCGTTAACGATGGCCTGGATGACCTCAAAACGTGTTCGCCCGCCTTCGAGTTTAACCGCTTCGGCTCCTCCCTCTTTCACCAATCGGATGGCGTTTTCTAAGCCTTGCTGCGGGCTCACATGATAACTTCCAAAGGGCATATCGGTTGCAACCAGGGAAATCGGTTCCGCGGCATTGACCAGGCGGGTATGATAAATCATTTCTTCGATCGTGACGTGCATGGTGTTGGATTGGTGATGCAGCACCATCCCGAGAGAGTCGCCGACGAGGATCAGATCCATTCCGGCATCTGATGCCACTTTGGCCGTGGGATAGTCATAGGCCGTGACCGAAGATATCTTTTCTCCATTCTTCTTTTTCTTTTTCAAATCCGTAACGGTTTGTTTATGTTCAAGCCGAAGCATAATAGCGGGTCCCTTTTTTTGACTCTTTGATCTCTTTGACAAGATTCTGGATATCGGACTGATTATCCAGGTTAATTTTTTCCATATTGACGACCAGAAGCGGCGATGTTCTATAATTAAAAAAATAGTAATTATAGGCCTCGAATACTTCACGCCAATACTCATTGGACGCATTTCTCTCGGCCAATGTGCCCGAGGTTTGAATGCGTTTGAGCATTTCAGCATAGGAAATTTGTAAATAGATCACCATATCAGGGTTTACAATCGGTTTGGATAAGATATTGTATATCTTTTTATAAATTTCCAGTTCTTCGTCGTTGAGGGTAAGATGGGCATAAATTCCGTCGCGATAAAAGATATAATCGCAGATGGTCACTTTTTGAAATAATGTTTTTTGATTGATTTCGATTTGCTGGTAATAGCGATTGAGTAAAAAAATGAGTTGACTTTTAAGGGCAAAGGGATTTCCATCCACCTCCAAAGAGGCCAAATACTCGTTTACAAATGGATTTTCCTTATTATCAACAATAAGGCGGGCATTGAACTCTTTGGAGAGAATTTGCGCGAGTCTGGTTTTACCGGACTTGACCAACCCATCAACGATGATATATTTAAACTCATTCATTTCAATTAGAAATTATACCATATCTTGATGTTTTATGTAAATCGGTTTTGAACGATTGAAAGAGCATTTTTTGATGAGGAGTTTGTAACTTTTCCTCATTCTTTTTCGAAAGAAGTCAGTTTGACTTTTTGAAAAATAGATAATAAAATTCTATTTTAAACCACTGCACTAAATACATTGAAGATAAAAAAGGAGTATTTTATGGAAAAAAGAAACGTGATTATAATCGGTTCGGGGCCGGCAGGTCTCACGGCAGCCATCTACGCCGCCCGGGCTAATTTGAAACCGCTCGTATTCGAAGGTTTCCAGGCCGGCGGCCAATTGATGATTACCACAGAGGTGGAGAACTTTCCTGGTTTTCAAAATGGGATTACGGGGCCGGATCTTATGGAAGAGCTGCATGCCCAGGCCGAACGTTTCGGCACGGAATTTATCAGCGCCGATGTCACCGGGGTGGAGCTTTCCCCCGAAAGCAAGATCATTCACCAGGAAGAAGAAACCCATGAGGCCAAAGCCTTGATCATTGCAACCGGCGCCACGGCAAACTGGCTGGGCCTGGAAAACGAAAAGCGGTTAATGGGGCGAGGGGTCAGCGCATGCGCAACGTGTGACGGTTTTTTCTTCAAAGACAAAGAGATCTGCGTCATTGGCGGCGGAGACAGCGCCATGGAAGAAGCCACTTACCTTACCCATTTTGCCTCTAAAGTTCATGTCATCCACCGCCGAGACCAGTTTCGTGCTTCCAAAATTATGCTCCGCAAAGCCCAGGATAACCCCAAAATCAAATTTATCCTGAACTCCGCCGTAGAAGACGTCCTGGGAAGCGAGCGAGTCACCGGTATCCTGCTAAAAAACACCATTACCGGGCAAACCTCGGAGTTACCCCTTGATGGCATGTTTGTCGCCATTGGCCACACGCCCAATACCCAGTTATTTGTCAACCAATTGGAAATCGATTCCAAAGGTTACATTGTAACGGGCAAGGACCGAACCAAAGTCACAGCCACAAGCGTACCCGGCGTTTTTGCCTGCGGTGATGTTCAAGACGCAATCTACAAACAAGCAATTACGGCCGCAGGAAGCGGGTGTGCCGCTGCCCTGGACGCTGAACGGTATTTAAATCATTGAGAATCCGTTCAGAAATCTCCTACCTCTTTCATCCTTGATGCCTTCACCTCAAATCACTGTCCTCTGACTTCAAACCGGTAATGGGTTAAGCGCCCCGAGTTGAGTTTCGCTTCACCCGTTTCCGGTGCTTGAGCTGCCAAAATGTTTTCGGATGAATGCCGAATTGTTGTTTGAAGAGAGTTACAAAATAATCGGCACGAGCGAATCCATTTTTTTCAGCCATTTTTGTGGTCGAAAGCGTCTTGCTGTTTGTCAACGCATCCGCGCTTTTCCACATTTTGACCCCGGTGATGAACTCATTCATGGTCATATCTTTATCGCTCTTAAATTTGCGGGAAAGATACGACGCATTGACTCCAAGCAAGGAAGCGACGGCCTCGACTTTTATTTCAGCCATATCCTCCTCTTTGCAGCTTACAATAAGCTCCGACGCACGATCTGAAAGTTTTGTGTTTTTCATTTCACACCTCTAATATATCTTATAAATTGTAACATAAAAATGCATATTTCTCAAATGATTTTTAGAAGTTTTGTTTATATATTTAACAAATAACCTTTCCATCCGTTCGCGTAACTTTTAAACTTTACTTCTTAAAAGCTGATCCCGCCTAGCTCGCGCAGCGCGAGGTAGGCTGCACCGATAACTCCGGCGGAATCCCCCAATTTTGCCTTGATTATCGGTATCTCTCCCCGTGGAACACCAAAAAGAGATTTTTGCATCTCCCATGCCACATTTTCTTTTTGGTACCAGATGGGGAGATTGGATACCCCGCCTCCCAGAATGATGGCTTCCAAATCAAGGGTATTGACCACATTGGCAAAAACGTCTCCCATTATTTTAAACGTTTCCTTAAAAAGGAAAACGGCTTCAGGATTTCCCGTCTCGTATAAGTGATAGATTTGGGGAACATCCAAAATTTTTCCGCATCTCTCAAAAAAGCGTCGGCTTAGGCTGGGGCCGGAGAGGTACGCTTCGACGCACCCCTTACGCCCGCACCCGCATAAGCGGCCATTCAAATCAATGGAGGTGTGACCGATCTCTCCGGCTCCCCCTCGCGCGCCTCGATAAAGTTTGTTATCCAGAATCAAGCCGGTCCCAAACCCCGTTCCCAAAATGACCGCCAAAACAAAGCGGTATTTTCCCTCACAATTTGCAAAAAATTCGGCGAGAGCCAGGCAATTGGCGTCATTTTCCACAACGAGGGGAACCCCAAGCTCATCTTTTAGCCGGCCGATGAAACCCGGGGTTTCATAGATCATGGAATTGGGGGAACCGTACAGTTTGTCCTGCTCCGGCACATAAGTCCCCGGCGTTCCGATTCCGACTGCCGCATATTTTTTTTCAGCAGATGCGTCGGCGATGACCTTATGGATATTTTGAATGACTGTATTCAGTCCAAGGGGAGCCTGAGCCGGGGTCCGGACCCGGGAAAGAACATGGCGTGCCTCATCCATTAAACACGCTTCAACTTTGGTGCCGCCAAGATCGATCCCGATCACGTAATGATTCATTTATTCATCCTTCCTTCTCTCTAAAACGCTAAAAAAAATCTTTTATCTTTAAAAATCAATCTTCTATTTTGACTCTATTATTTTATACAAATTAACACTTAAAAACAATATCCAGATGACAAAGAGTGATTTCATCCTCATTTTTCAATTCATGTTTCACGCCGGTCGATAATTTGTTTCCATTCAGAAATGTCCCATTCACCGCTCCCGGCTCTTCCGACACAAAGAACTGGCCGTTGTGATAAGATATTTTCGAATGTTTCCGTGAAATATATTTTTCTTCGTCTTCCTTTGTTAAATCCACATCCGGTACAAAGCCCGAGGTGAAATCTTTGCGTCCAAGGTAGGTGTGTTTCTTTGTGAGCTGGACAATCCGGTTGGAACGCTTGATGACCAGGTAGGCCTTGATTTGAGGATCCAACAGAGCGCTTTCATCGTCTTCAGCGGGGGATTCGGCTTTTACTGTTTTCTTTGCAGGGGCGGATTCGGCGGAGGGAACGACACTCATTGCATTCTCAAGCATTTTCAAATTTTTTTCGGAAAGCTTCTTCAAAATTTTTAACGCAATCGTCGTATTTTTTTTCATCATGTCAGCTAAAACCGTATATGGAATTTTGATAATTTGCGAGTCTTCAATGACTTCTACCGTAAAAGCCGCAGTTTGTTTGTCATTCAACGATTCCTCGCCAAAAAAATCGCCCTTCGCCAAAGAAATTAATATGGGGCTTCCCTCATCGGTTTTAATATGTATTTTTCCCGCATTGATAATATAAAAATGCGTTTGTTCATCATTTTTTCGATAGATGATATCGCCTTTTTTATAGCCAATTACAAATTTTTTGAATACGTCTTCTTTCCCGTTCATTTGAAATGCTCGATTTTATATGATATATAAGAAGAGGTGATTTGTCAAGAGTTGAAGACCTGCGTTTTTATTATTAAGTTCCTAAAAATGTTTAACATCCTCGAGGGCAGAAAAGCTGACGATATAACTCAGATTTACATAAACCCTATCCCGGTTCGATTTGATTCCCGTTATCTTGCTTTCGATCACATACAGTTCTTTGGACGTGCGGGTATCGCTGCTGTCATGAACATCGACTTGAGAAAGAACCGCGCAACTACCGGTTACCCGCTCGAGTATCCCCATGTACACCCAGGAGGAACGCGTATCCAGGACAACGGTTCGGTTGAGGTAGGTTTCAAGATCTTCTTTCATTTCGCTGCCCCTTTCGTTGGGGGGATGCCGGTGTACCGTTTCATCGCCTCCCCCAATGCGTTCATACCGAAAGTCAGCGTATCCACGGGGATGCGTTCATCGGCCGAATGAATCAGGTGGTTGAAGTTCATCGCCTGGGGCAACTGCATCGGCATAAATCCATAGGTTTGGATCCCCAACCGCGAGAAGAAGCGGGCATCCGAGCACCCGGTTAACATAAACGGAACAGGGATGCCTTCGGGGTCGGATTCCCGAATAATCCCTGCCAGCATCTCGAACAGCCCCATATCCGGTTCGGACTGACCGTGATCGTAGTGCAGGACCTCTAACCGGACCTCTTCCCCGATGATCGAGCGCAATTCATCGATGACATCGTCGGGGCTCAAACCGGGAAGGATTCGAACATCGAAGTGAACCTCGATTTCCCCGGGAATGATGTTGATCTTTTCTCCGCCGCGGATGATGGTGGCATTGACGATATTGTGAAACATCGGAATAAATGCATGCCCCTTTTTACCCAATAGGTTTAACACAAAATCCGTGGCACGGGGTTTTGTCAACAGGCGCATGATGGCACCGTTGGGGAAAGGGAGATTCTCCGACATGGTGCGAAACATGGCGTCAACCACAGGGGTCACATGAACCGGCAACAGGTTCTTATCCAATTGGTCGAGCATTTGAGATAATGTTGCGACCGCTCCGCCTCTCATAAAATTGGAGCCATGGCCGGTTGGTCCACGCAGAACTGCTTTTATGATGCATTTCTGTTTTTGGAGGATTTCAATCGGATAAAACGTTTTATTTCCGATATAAAGGGTAAAACCCCCAAATTCACTCAGGGCATATTTAACCCCGTTAAAATAGTCGGCATGATGGCTGACCATAAAGTCGCTGCCAAATTCGCCCATTTCTTCCTCATCGCTTAACAGGCATAATAGGATATCTTCATTTAGCGGCGACTCTTCAATCTTGGCCTTTAAAAAAGAACCGACCATCATTGCAATTCCCCCTTTCATATCGAGCGCGCCCCTTCCCCATACGAAGCCATCGGCAATGTCTCCGGAAAAAGGCGGATGCACCCATTTTCCCGGGTCTGCAGCCACAACGTCTACATGCCCGTAAATCAGAAGTGGGGAGTCGCTGCGTTTTCTTCCCTGTAGGCGGGCGACCAGATTCGGGCGATTCGGGTCTTTGGCCAGCACATGAGTTTCGATCCCCGCAGCGGTAAGCAACTGGGCAATATAATGAATGCATTCCCCCTCATTCCCCGGTGGATTGGTGGTATTAAAACGAATCAAATTACTTAATAATTCCGCCGGCCGACGGTAAATGGTTGTATCAATATTGGGAATCATCCAAACCTCCGAGAACCCCATCCGCGTATCGTTTTAACGCGGTTAGATACGCCTTGTCCTCAATGCCTTGATACGGTGGATTCAAAACAGTCTCGAGTGTTTCTATCCGGATAACCGGTAAATTTCCGACCAAACAATCGCGTTGAATGACGGGAATGAGTTTCGCTTCCGTGACAAACGTTTCCTCTCGGCCATCGATCGTTCCTTTTGAAAAAGTCAAATTCAAAACACCACTCAGCACCAGATGAGGGGCCGAGAACGCGGATGCCAGGTTTCCCAGAGAGTAGACAATGATGGCCGTTTTTTCCGGATTTCGTTTCGGGCGATAATATTCCATCGGCTGAAGGACATGAGCGTGGTGGGAAATGATCACATCCACTCCAGCCTCCACCAATTGATGCGCCATATCAACCTGGTGTTTCCGGGGAAAGAATTCATATTCATACCCCCAATGAAGCGACGCAATAATGACATCGCATCCCTTTTCGTTGCACCAGGCGATCTGATGTTCCAAAAGACTTAAATCCGCTTTTTCATTGGAGTCCAATGTATGAAACTTAACCACATTGACCATATACTCATGACCCGGGGGAATCGGTTTTCCGTTTAATCCGAAAGTTGCAGAAACAAAGCCAAAGGTAATTCCATTTTTCGTCACCATCCTTCCTTTCACGGATTCATCCGGTCGGCGGTTGGTTCCGATATCCGTAATCCCATCTTTTTCCAACCGGGCCAGGGTCGTTTCCAAGCCTTCCAATCCCATGTCCAGGGTATGGTTGCATGCCGTATGGAGAAGGGTATAGTGTTTTCCCCTGTGTGATGTGAGTGTCTCGTACTCATTCAAATGGCAACATAACGGAGGGGTTTCTTTGTCGCTAAAGACATAGCCCCCAATATTCTGGCTCGTCAATTGGGATTCCAGGTTTGCAATCGTTAGGTCGTTATCAAAAACCAGATCCGCTATTTTTTCATAAAAAACATCCTTGGAATTCTCCAATCCTGGAACTTTGATCAAATCGCCCACCGCACCGAAGGTGACGCTTTGATTTTTCCGAAATTTCGCCGGAAGGTTAATTACCCGTTCGTTTTTGTAAAAAAACGTCTCCAGTTGGGAGCCTTTTTCCGGTCGAACGATCGGGTTTCTGCTTTTGTATCCCCAATACATCTTATCCCATAAGGTCATGCGTTCAAAATCGGCGGATGATTTGAGAGAGGGGTATTTCCAAAAACCAAATATATCTGCGCTTGTATGAATCGTCTTGACAATAAAGCTTAAAACGCCAGAAAGGTTCAGCGCTTCCAAGGGAGTGGACGGTAGTTTACTTTTCATGGATGCCTCCAATTTTTACCTTTAATTATCAATGATTCGCCACAATAAATCAAGCCGACCAAAAGAGGAATTACCAAAATACCTAACAACACTACACTCAAATTAATTTTATAGATAAGAAATAAGGACTTGACAAAATTTTAATTTTGTATTATAGTTTGATAACATTAACATGGTAGAATGATGAACGTAATTTATGAAATTATATTAATAAATATAGGAGGTTCAAAATGAATATTCAACCATTAGATGAAAGGGTATTGGTGGAGCCAATCGAAGTGGAAGAAAAAGTAGGTTCGATCATTATCCCTGATACTGCAAAAGAGAAACCCAATATGGGGAAAGTTGTTGCAGTCGGCACCGATGAAGAACTCCAGAAATTAATCAAGGCTGGAGATAAAGTATTGTTCGGAAAATACGCCGGTGATGAGATTAAGATTGAAGGAAAGAAACATTTGATTATTAGAAGAGAAGACATTTTAGCCAGGCTTATGTAGGCTGAAATTGAAGGAGGAAAACAATAATGGCTAAAGAAATCACATTAGGCGAAGAAGCAAGACAGTCTATTTTAAGAGGCATCGATAAATTGGCCGATACCGTAAAGGCAACCCTGGGTCCTCGGGGCCGCAACATCATTCTGGATAAAAAATTTGGATCCCCGAATATTACCAAAGACGGTGTCACCGTTGCGAAAGAAATCGAATTAAAAGATCCCCTTGAAAATATGGGCGCCCAGATGGTCAAAGAAGTGGCTTCCAAAACTTCGGATGTCGCCGGAGACGGAACCACCACGGCCACTGTTTTGGCCCAAAGCATTTACAAAGAAGGTTTAAAAATGGTTGCCTCCGGCGCCAATCCGACCCTGGTCAAAAAAGGTATCGATCATGGGGTGGAAATTGTTATCGGCGATTTAAAAAAACTCAGCCAAACGGTTACCGGAAAAATGATCGCCCAGGTCGGCGCTATTTCCGCTAACAATGATCTGTCCATCGGCGATATCATCGCCCAGGCCATGGATAAGGTTGGGAAAGACGGTGTCATCACCGTGGAAGAGGGAAAATCGCTCGAAACCGTACTGGATTTCGTCGAAGGCATGCAGTTTGATCGCGGGTTCCTCTCCCCTTATTTTGTGACCGATACCGATCGGATGGTCGCAGAGTTGGAAGATCCGCTGATTCTGTTGTATGATAAAAAGTTATCAAATTTAAGAGAAATGTTGCCCTTATTGGAGCAGGTTGCCAAATCGGGTCGTCCCCTGGTGATCGTTGCGGAAGATATCGAAGGCGAAGCGCTGGCCACCCTGGTTTTCAATAAAATTCGAGGCATCCTCAATATCGCCGCCGTCAAAGCCCCTGGTTTTGGTGACAGACGCAAAGCCATGCTCGAAGATGTCGCGATCTTAACCGGCGGTCAGGTTGTGTCCGAAGAATTAGGCATGAAGATTGAAAACGTCAACATCACCCATCTGGGTAATGCCAAGAAGGTCGTGATCGATAAGGACAATACCACGATCGTCGAAGGAAAGGGCAGTGATAGCGCCATCAAAGGCCGGATCAATCAGATCAAAAATCAAATCGAAGACACAACGTCCGATTACGATAAAGAAAAACTTCAGGAACGGTTAGCTAAACTTTCCGGCGGCGTTGCGGTCATTCGTGTCGGCGCTGCAACCGAAACCGAATTGAAGGAAAAGAAGGCAAGAGTCGAAGACGCCATGCACGCGACCAAAGCCGCAGTTGAGGAAGGGATTGTTCCCGGTGGCGGTATTGCGTTATTAAAAAGCGTTAAGACCTTAAAAGACATGAAACTCGACGGGGATATGCAACTGGGTATCAACATCCTGCTTCGGTCGTTGCAAGCGCCTTTGCGTCAGATTGCCGCCAATGCCGGGTTTGAAGGTGCCACCATTGTTGAAAAAGTAAGTGCTTCGGAAGAAAGATATTTCGGATTTGATGCGTTAAATGAAAAATATACCGACATGATTGCCGCCGGAATCATTGATCCCACCAAAGTGGTCCGGACAGCGTTACAGAATGCAGCATCCGTAGCGGGCCTTCTCTTAACTACCGAAGGTCTGGTCTCCGAGATCAAAGAAGAAGAGAAACATGCGCCGCACATGCCCCCCGGCGGTGGAATGTATTAATTCGAAAAATTATTCACCTAGATAAAATAAAAAAGGCAGCCATTTGGCTGCCTTTTTTATTTATGGGCTGTTTTGGATTATTCGATTAAATCGATTTTTCAATTATCGATTAAGTTTTTTAACGATTTTTATCGCTGCATAAGCGACGATAATGACGACTCCCGGTAGAATATAATCAATCGGTCGTCTGATTATTCCATATAAAACCTTTTCCTTGTATAAAAGAATCAAGAGAAAGATCGCTAATAAATTGAAGATGGAATCATTTTCTTTAAGCACCACTTTTTTAAGGTTAAATCGATTTCGATTCTTTTGATAACGACTCCATACCGGGAGAATGCGTCGGGTTTTCGAACAATAGGTCCGATAAGCATCGCCGTATGTTCTCTTTAAAAAATCTTCTTCTGCTTGAATAATAAAATAATATTGGAGGAAAAGGAAGATATCGAATACAATAAGGGCCCAAATATTGGAGAAAGCAGCAATTAATCCGGTGAAAATAAAAAAGTTACCAATATATAGTGGGTTTCGAGTGATCGAGTAGATCCCGGTTGTATTTAAGGTATCGGCCCGGAGGTAATTTTCCCTCCCGGATGTTCCTTCAAATGAGTAACCAACGGCAAAAATTCTGAGCGCTTCCCCAAGGAGGGCGATAAATAAACCGCCGAAATGGATCCAG
The DNA here is from genome assembly GCA_050258455.1 of Candidatus Omnitrophota bacterium. Lineage (GTDB taxonomy): Bacteria > Acidobacteriota > Aminicenantia > UBA2199 > UBA2199 > JAKAGC01. The sequence continues at coordinate 97,570 of JBLMYT010000056.1, forward strand.
GTGTTTCCCCCGCTTAAATTAACCGGTTTAAATACGAAAATAACCAGTAAAATAAATGGAATCGGTGTAAACGATCGAATTTTAAATAAAAAATTCCCTGTTTTAATCTTCCATTTCATTAAAGCCGATGATTCCATTCATCCGAGTTATATTTCGATTCAATTTTATCGATTGCTTGTCTGGCCTGGAGATCAAACTCCAAATGCTCCAATTCTGCCCCCACGAAGGATTGAAAACTGTTTATTAAGGCTCCAAAAACGTCATCTCTGGTTTTATCGGAGACTTCGCTAACCGTGGTCATGCTTTGTTTGATCGCCTCAATGTCCGAACGGGTCCCCCTGGCATAGAGGTCGTAGTTCATCGATAAGGGGATGGAGCCGTGTTGGAGGAGAGCGTATTTATCTCTTTTTTGGGCAGAGCCAACGATCTTTTTCCCCTCAATTTCCAATTCATTGGGGGTTGGAAATGAAAAACAGGGATTGTTACTCCTGGACAAATGGGAGGGGCTTCCCTGCGAGAGGTATACATCCAAACCGATCCCGCTCAATGCGGCGACCAGGATTCGGGAAATCAACATGTATGAGCGGTAAAGGTCATTATCTTTATAGAAAATATCCTCGGAAGACACAACGGAATACGTCACCTCATCATCGTGAAGAACCGATTTTCCTCCGGTCATGCGCCGCACATAGGAACAATTGTTTTTAGAGATAAACTCCGTATCAAGGATTTTCGATAGGCGCTGCGACAGTCCAAATGAAAAGGTGGGTTTTTCCCAGGAATAAAGCCTAAAGAAGCCAACCTTTTGTTCGTGGCAGCGATTGAACAAGTATTCATCGGTAGCCATGTTTCTTGCCGCGCTCCGGGGCTCTTTTTCTGGTAATAAAAACCATTTGCACATCGTCATTATGGATTCCTTGTCGGGTTGATTCCGGTTCGATTTACCCCTTCTCTTCCTTCAACGACATATCGATATTGCCTTTAAATATAGCGCCTTCCGCCAAAACGACCCGTTGAGAGATGACATTACCATTCAAAACGCCTTCCGGAACCACTTCAACCTTAAAGCTACCCCGGACATTTCCATTGACGACGCCTTTAATAATAATTTCCTGGGCATCGATATCGGCGTTCACAACCCCGTTTTTTCCGATGACTACCAGATGCTTACTATTGACCTTACCTTCAATTTTTCCTTCAATGAGTACTTCTTCTTCAGCAAATACATTTCCCTTGATGAACACGGTCTGACCAATGACGGATTTTCGAATTTCCGATGGGCGGGCATCCGAGAACGAAGGGGCTTTGAGCCTGGGATGGGAGTGAGCCGGATCATTGGATTTATGTTCATTTCTTTTAAATAAAGCCATCATAAATTCCTATAATTTTTTTAAGTTTGATAAAAGGAAAAAGCGGGCAGTAGGGACCGTATCCACAGCAGCCATCAGCATTAAACGCTGATACTCGCATTCATGCCCGCCTAATATCTGGTTTATCCTTAGCTTTTCTTGGTCTTTCCTTTTTCTTTTGATTTTTTTTCTTTCGGTTGAAAAATAAAATCAGTAAATTCAAGTATTACCATTTCAGCGCCATCACCTTTTCTTCTTAAATCGGTACGGATCAGACGGGTATACCCACCCGCCCGGTCCATAAAACGAGGCGCTACCTCATCAAATAAAATCTTTACAGTTTTTCTTCCGTATAAGTAGGCTAATGCCCGTCGTTTATCTGAAAGAGTCCCCGATTTACCCAGAGTGATCATTTTTTCAACAATAGGTTTGACAGCTTTCGCTTTTGCCAGTGTTGTTTCAATTCGATTTTTTTCAATTACACTGGCGGTTAAGTTTCTTAGCAGTGATTTTCGATGGGAAGGGCTTCGTCTGAGTTTGAAGCCGCCTTTTAAATGCCTCATGGTTTAACTCCTTATATTCTTCTTAATCGTCATCCATATCATCGCTTAATTCGCCTTCATCGTCGTCGTCGTCGCCTCTATCTTCGGGCTTAACGCGTGATAATCGATCCTGCAAGTCGGTTTTAATATTATCGGGTAATTTTTGACCCAATATCATATCGTATTCCGATAACTTGGCAATGATTTCCTCAAGCGATTTCTTTCCGAAATTCTTCGAATTTAACAACTCGTGCTCTGTTTTCTCAATCAGTTCAAATATGTAATCAACGCCCAATTTTTTTAAACATTTGAGAGCCCTTACCGATAATCCCATAGACTCTACGCTGCGTTCCAGCACTTCGTATTTCCCTTCGATTCCGGTTCCTTTTTCCTGTTCATCCATGGGGATAAATTTATCCCGGTCCTGGTAATCCAGGCATATGGTCAAATGGTCTCTTAAGATTTTGCCTGCGCGAGAAACGCATTCTTTGGGAGAAATACTCCCATTGGTCCACACTTCAAGCGTCAGCCGTTCGTAATCGGTGCGTTTTCCAACGCGAGCCGGGTTGACCGTGTACTTCACTTTTTCTACCGGGTTAAAATTGGAATCCACGCCAATGAAATCCACCGACAAATTCGGGTCATAGTTTTGCTCTGTCAACTGGAATCCCGTCCCTTTTCTTACCACAATATCCGCTTTAAATCGCACCCCGTCTTCAATATAAGCGATATGGACATTCGGATCCAATACCTCGACATCGCTGTCCGTGAGGATGTTCCCAGACAGAATTTCCCCGGGCGTATCATGGTCCAACCGAACAATTTTGGGGCCATCCACGTTGAGTTTGAATGGAATGTTTCTCAAATTTAAGATGATGTTTAACACATCTTCGTATACACCAGGAATCGAAGAAAACTCATGGAGCACGCCTTCTATCCGCACGGCGCTTATCGCAGTGCCTTCAATCAGGGATAAGAGGACTCGCCGTAGCGCAATACCAATCGTACTGCCATAGCCCCGTTCAAAAGGCTCTGCGGAAAACCGGCCATAAGTGGAAGTTAATTCTTCGACTTCCAACTTCCGGGGTCGTTGATAAGTAAATTCCATCATTTTCCTCCTTATTATTTAGAGTACAACTCGACGATTTGATGCTCCTCGACTGGGATCGATACATCATTCCGGGTTGGTACACTATTTACTTTTCCCTGGTATTTTTCATGATCCACAATCAACCATTCCGGAATTTCCACCAAACCCTTGACATCTTCCAGCATGGCTTTGATATTCTGGTTATTCATGGCTTTTTCTCTAAAGGAGACTTCGTCCTGGACTCGCAATATATATGAAGGGATCGATACTTTCTTTTTATTAACCTGGATATGACCATGTCGGATCAATTGTCTGGCATGTGCCCGTGAAGAAGCAAAATTCATCCGATACAGAACATTGTCCAAACGTAGTTCAAGGGTGGTCAACAGGTTTTCGCCTGTAATACCTTTCCGCTGAGCGGCATCATAGAAGGCATTGCGGAATTGCTTTTCGCCAACACCGTAAAAGCGTTTTACCTTTTGCTTTTCTCTCAATTGCACTTTATAATTCGATTTCTTAAAGGCAACCCGTTTGCCTCTGTTTCCGGGTGGATAGCTTCTCCGATCCACTCCGCATTTATCCGTTAAGCATCGCTTTCCCTTCAGGAACAACTTCATTCCTTCAGCTCTGCACAATCTACATAAAGGGCCTATATATTTTCCCATATTTCATATACCTCCTAGTTTATACGCGCCTCTTTTTCTTGGGCCTGCATCCGTTGTGAGGAATCGGTGTCACGTCTTTAATGGATTTAACCTTAAACTTGGTATTCCCGACTGAACGAATGGCGCTTTCTCTCCCTGCTCCGGGACCCTTAACCCGGATATCCAGCGTTTGAATGCCAAAATTTTCAGCATCTTTTAATACTTTCTCTGCTGCCAATTGAGCGGCAAAAGGCGTAGATTTTCGGGAACCTTTAAAGCCGACCACACCCCCGGATCCCCATGTCAGGACATTTCCGGTTTTGTCGGTCACGGTGATAATTGTATTATTAAAAGTGGAATGAATATAAAGGATTCCTGAAGATACTACCTTCTTTTCCTTTTTGCGTATTCTTTTTTTATCCTTCTTCTTAGCCATAAAATTTCTCCATTATTTTTTGCATTTACGATGCCGAAGCTTCAGTTGTTTTCTTTTTCTTGATCATCGATCCCCGTGGACCTTTTCGAGTGCGCGCGTTGGTCTTGGTCCGTTGCCCCCTGACCGGCAATCCCATTTTATGCCTCTTGCCTCGGTAAGAATTGATATCCATTAACCGCTTGATATCCTGGTTGATTTGCTTTTTCAAATCACCTTCGACGACTTCGTTGGCTTCGATATGTTTTCGAATCCGGGCGACTTCATCGGGGCTTAAATTTTTAACCTTTTTATTCACATCCACTTTTACCAAATCCAATATCTTCTTGGATTTTGACTTGCCGACCCCATAAATATAGGTTAATCCGACTTCAACCCGTTTATTATTGGGTATTTCAACACCTGCTATTCTTGCCAAAATGACCTCCTTTTATCTTTCCTTATTTTCGTCATTTTTAACCCTGACGTTGTTTATGCTTCGGGTCTTTGCAGATGACCCGAACAACGCCCTTTCGTTTAATCACCTTACACTTATTGCAAATACGCTTAACCGATGCTCTTACTTTCACGAAATCCTCCTACATATTCGCTTTTACTTAAACCTGTAAATAATTCGCCCTCTGGTTATGTCATAGGGCGAAATTTCCATTAATATTTTATCACCTGGTAATATTCGTATATTATTACGCCTCATGCGCCCCGATGGATGAGCAAATACCCGATGATGGTTTTGCTCCAATTCAACCAGGAATGAGGCATTGGGTAATGTCTCGATCACGGTCCCTTTGACTTCGATTACATTCTTTTCCTTTGCTGCCATTGTCTAACCGTCTCCTTCATAATCTGGTCAATATTTCGGGCCCGTTTGGTGTAATCACAATGGTGTGTTCATAATGAGCCGATAAACTTCCGTCTTCGGTCACCACTGTCCAATCGTCATTCAATGTCTTTACCCGGTAAGAACCCATATTAATCATGGGTTCGATTGCTAACGTCATATTATTTTTCAATTTTTTTCCTTTTTGGCCATCATCGTAATTTAGTATCTGAGGCTCTTCATGCAACTCCCGACCGATGCCATGCCCGGTGAGGTCCCTGACAATGCCATACCCTTTAGGGGTCACAAAATGATCGATGGCAATGGAGATATCGGTTACCCTGTTGCCCTTTTTTGCCTTCTCGATTCCGATATAAAGCGCTTTATGGCACGTATCCATCAGATGTCTGGCTTCTTCGGTGACATTGCCGACTGGATAGGTGTAGGCTCCATCGCCGTAATACCCTTTGTAGATACAACCGACATCGATGCCGATGATATCGCCTTCCTGCAACACGCGCTGCGACGATGGAATGCCGTGGACCACTTCATCGTTAATCGAGGTACACAAGGTCGACGGGAAAAGACGCTTCCCCGACCCATACCCTTTGAAGCCGGGTTTGGCATGGAGGCCCCCGATCCGGTCTTCGGCCCATTGATCCAACGCCAGTGTGGTCACTCCGGGTTTGATCTTGTCTTCAATCTCCGATAGTATAATGGCAATAATCCGATTCGCTTCGCGCATGATCTTTATTTCATTATCGGTCTTTATCACGATCAATTCAGTATACCCACAATCGTTTCGAACACACTGGAAACAGGCGCGGAAGCGTCGACGACCCGAAGCAACGTCTTCTTCCGGTAATAGGAAATCACGGGCCGGGTTTGCTTGCTGTAGACCCGTAACCGATTCCCGATTGTTTTCTTATTGTCATCGGCTCTTTTTATTACGGGGTTTCCACAGTAATCGCATTTACCCATTTTCTTGGGTGGGTTTAACATGAGATTGAAGATGGCACCGCAACTTCCACAGGTGCGTCTGGACAACAAGCGTCGGGTGATGAGGGCCTTGCGCCGGATCTTCAGGTGAATGGCAATTTCCGAATCGACTTTGATCCGGGATAATTCCCTGGCCTGGGCCTTGGTTCTCGGAAAACCATCCAAGATATACCCATCGCCAATGTCACTCTGGGCCAGTCGATTTTTTAAAATCTCGAACACGATCGCATCGGATACGAGGTCACCCTTTTCCAGAATGGCTTTGACCATTAAACCGACTTCGGTTTGAGCCGCCACTTCTGCTCGGATCAGGTCTCCGGTGGATATTTTTTTATATCCGTACTTTTTTTCAAGCATATCCGCCTGGGTACCTTTTCCGGCCCCGGGTGCCCCAAACAAAATGATCCGTTTCATCCCTAACCTCGACGCCCCCTTATTTTACCTTTTTTCGAGAAGGATTCATAATTTCTCATGGTAACTTGAGCCTCGACCTGCTGGACCGTATCCATGGCGACACCGACCACGATCAAGATGGACGTTCCACCGAAAAAGAATTGAACCCCCAAACCCTCGTTGATAAAACGCGGTAAATTGGCTTCAAGCCAATCCCCGATAAAGGGGAGAGAACCCAATTTGAATCCCATCATCAAAAAGGTCGGAATCAGGGCGACGATCACCAGATAAATGGCACCGATGAACGTGATTTTCGATAACACATTGTCGATATAATCCGCGGTGTTTTTCCCTGCTCGAATCCCCGGGATAAATCCGCCGTACTTTTTCAGATTGTCCGATACATCCTGAGGATTAAAAACGATGGACACGTAAAAATAGGTGAAGAAGATAATGCATACCACGTACAGTAGGTTGTACATCGGCATTCCGAATTGAAATAAATTTCGAATCGCCTCTGCCACCGGGTGCTTAATCATGGCAGCAATCGTGGAAGGGAAAACAATGACCGAAGAAGCGAAAATAATCGGAATAACGCCTCCCGTATTGACCTTTAGGGGTAAAAACGTGTTCTGTCCTCCCATCATCCGGCGTCCTTGAACCCGTTTGGCATAGGAGACCGGGATTCGCCGCTGTCCCATTTCCACATAACAGACAAACGCAATAACGGCGACAATTAATACCAACAATACGGCCACTTTGAGCACATTCATTTCACCGGTTTTGAAACCTTCCGCTGTCCGGACCACGGCAGGGACCAGGCCCACGATGATGCCCGCATAAATGATCAGCGATATCCCATTACCGATGCCCCGCTCGCTAATTTGTTCCCCCAGCCACATGAGGAACATCGTTCCGGTTGTAAGGGTCAACACGGTTAACAAGCGAAAGCCCCAACCGGGGTGAAGCACAACCGGCATTGCCCCAGGATTCAACCGTTCGAGAAATAGCGCAATTCCGAAGGATTGAATAATCGCAATAAACACCGTTCCGTACCGGGTATATTGGGTAATCTTCTTCTTTCCCAAATCCCCTTCCTTGGCAATCCGCTCAAGGTAAGGCCATACGACCTGGAGCAATTGAAGGATAATGGAGGAACTGATGTAGGGCATGATTCCAAGAGCAAAGATAGTCATTCGTCCCATATTCTGGCCTGAAAACATATCGATGAATCCAAATATCGTATCCTTGGCCCTGGAAAATAGTTGCTCCAATGCTACCACATTGATTCCGGGGTTAACAATTTGAGAACCCATCCGGTATACCGCCAGCAGTAGCAAGGTAAACAATACACGTTTTCTTAACTCTGGGATAATAAAGATGTTCCTTAGAAATTTAATCAATTTCCTTCTCCTTTAAAGAACAGTGATTTGACCACCGGCCTCTTTAATTTTCTCGACAGCACTTTTTGAAAATTTGTGCGCATGAACGTGGACTTTCCGGGTTAGCGTTCCATTCCCAAGAATTTTAATTTTTGCGTTATTATCTTTTGCCAACTTCTTTTCAAAAAAATCTTCGACTTTGATCTCATCTAACCCTGTTTTTTCAATCAGATCGAGATTAATAATATTGAACTGCTTTTTAAAAATATTGGTAAAACCCCGTTTGGGAATGCGACGCACCAGGGGCATCTGACCGCCTTCAAATCCCCAACTCCGGGAATAACCGGTTCTGGATTTTTGCCCGTTCATACCCCGGCCCGCTGTCTTTCCATGGCCCGATCCCGGACCTCTGCCCACGCGTTTCCGCTTTTTAACTGCTCCATCGGCAGGTTTCAAATTTGCCAGAGTAATCATTGTTGAACCTCCATATCACTTACTTCCAACATGAAGTAAACTTTTGCTACCATTCCCATGATTTCGGGTCGTTTTTCTCGGATGACTTCGGAATTGATTTTTTGAAGCCCCAACCCTTTGATCACGGCCCGTTGTTTTTGCGTCCGCCCAATCAGGCTCTTGACTAACTTTATCTTAATTAATGGATATTGCGAATCCTTTGTTATTGCCATAAATCCTCCTCACGAATTCCTCTTTTTTTCCGGATTTCTTCAGGCTCCCGCAACGCCTTTAACCCATCGATGGTTGCCCGGGCAACAGTTAATGCATTTTTACTCTTTAAACTTTTGGTCAAAATATTCTTGATCCCTGCAAGCTCCATAATGACTCGAACCGCTCCGCCAGCGATTACGCCGGTTCCGGGGGAAGCAGGCCGTAAGACGACCCGTGAGGCGCCAAATTTTCCAATGGCGTAGTAGGGAATCGTATCTTTCAGAATAGGCACGGAGACTAAATTTTTCTTGGCATTGGCGACAGCCTTTTTAATAGCAAGAGGGACTTCCCTGGCTTTGCCTTTTCCAAATCCGACTCTTCCATTTTTATCACCTACCACAACGGCAGCCGAAAACCTCAAGTTTTTTCCACCTTTGACGACTTTGGTCACACGCCGTATGGAAATGACTTCTTCTTCAAAAACTTCAATATTGTCATTTTCTAATTCCGTCACGTTTTACTCCTCGCTAAAATTTTATTCCATTTTCCCTTGCGGAATCTGCAAATATTTTTACCCGCCCGGTAAAGGGATAAATATTACGGTCAAAAACCACCGATTCGATCTGCTTTTCTTTCAAGCGATCCGCAATCACCTTGCCAATGAGTTTTGCAGCTTCTTTATCCTTGGTGCTCTTCAAGTTGGCTCTGACGTCTTTCTCCAACGTGGAAGCGCAAGCCAGCACGTTTCCGCTATTGTCATCGATGACCTGGGTATATAGATATTTATTGGTCCTCACCATAATCATCCGCGGTTTCTCCGGGGTTCCGTGAATATTCTTACGGATCGATTTTCTCAACCGTTCTTTTCGTTTTTTGATTATCTCATACTTTGGTGTGATCATCCATTACTCCTTAATCCTATAATCCTGCAGCTTTCCTTACTTTCTGCCGGAGATACTGACCTTCGATCCTGATCCCTTTCAATTTGTAGGGTTCCACCGGCCGAATGGCTTTGATATTGGCACTGACCTGGCCCAACAATTGTTTATCATGGGAATGCAAGGTAAATTCGCCCGGGTTCTTCTGGGTCACGGTGACCCCTTTGGGTAATTTGAAATCCACGGGGTGGGAAAATCCAACCTGAAGGTTAATCACATCGTCTTTTACCCCAGACCGCCAACCTTTACCAACCACCTGCAAGGTTTTGGAAAATCCCTGGGTGACGCCGGTAACGGCATTGTTGATTAAACTCCAAACCATGCCCTGAAACGGTTTAAAATTGTCGTCACGCCGGTTGACATAAATCTTCTGGTCTTCGATTTTAACCTCGACACCGTCTTGCATTTCAACCGACAGTTGCCCTTTGGGTCCTTGAACATGGACCATGTTATCTTTCATTTCGATTTTGACCGTTTTATCCAATACAATGGGTTTTGATGCCTTTCGTGACATATTTCCTCCTATCTTTCACATAACATTTCACGACTTCCTACCAGATATGCAAGAGGACTTCACCACCAATATTGTGTTGTTCACATTCTTTGCCGGTCATTATCCCTTTGGAAGTAGATAAAATAGCGACGCCCAATCCACCAAGGACTTTGGGTATACTGTCGACACTGGCGAAAACGCGACATCCCGGTTTTGAAATCCGTTTAATCCCGGAAACGACATTCTCCTTGGCGCCCTTATATTTTAGTTCAATCATCACACGCGGTGGAAATTGGGTTTTGTCTACTTTATAGTCGGAAATATACCCTTCACGCTTCAACACGTGAGCGATCTCACGTTTGATCTTGGAGAAAGGCACAACGACTTCCTTTTTTTCGGCCATAACCGCATTATTGATTCGTGTCAACATATCTGCAATCGGATCTGTATGACTCATTTTTCTGTTGCTCCTTCAATGTATTACCAGGATGCCTTCACAACACCCGGCACTTCGCCTCTTAACGATAATTCCCTAAAACACAACCTACACAACTCAAATTTGCGATATACTGCGCGAGGCCGCCCGCATATTCTGCATCTTATCCGGTACCTGTTCTTGTATTTCAGATTCTTTTTTGTTTTTGCAATCGTTGATGTTTTTGCCAACTTAGTCCTCCTCTATTGTCTAAAGGGCATACCCAGGCGTGTCAATAGGGCTCGGCCCATTGCATCAGTTTTTGCAGAAGTGACGAAGGTAATCGACATACCTTTCATGCGTTCCACTTTATTATAATTGATTTCAGGAAATACCAACTGATCTTTAACGGCGATGGTATAATTCCCCTTTCCGTCAAAGGAACGGGCAGAGACACCGCGAAAATCCTTAATACGGGGCATGACAATACTCACCAACCGATCCAGAAACTCGTACATCCGGGGGCCCCGAAGCGTCACGGTGGCGCCAACGGGCATTCCCGAACGTAACCGGAAGGCTGCGATGGATTTCTTGGCCCGACGGATCACCGGTTTCTGGCCGGCGATATCGGTCAATTCTTCAACCACTTTATCCAATATTTTAATGTTCTGGGTCGCTTCACCCACACCCGAATTGATGACAATCTTTTCGAGCTTCGGAACCATCATCACGTTCGTTAAATTGAGTTCCTTTTTAAGCTCATCGCGGGTTGTGTTTTTATATTTCTCATACAATCGACTCATCGTTTAACTCCTGGTCAATCCAGCACCACACCGCATTTTCGACAAATGCGCTGTTTGATGTTGTTCGTGATTTTATGCCCGATGCGTACCCCTTGCTCACATTCCTTGCAATAGTACATGACACTGGCCAGCGGAATGGAGCCCTCGCGATCGACGATTCCACCCTGGATATTCTTCTGAGGATTGGAACGGACATATTCTTTAATGACATGAATCTTTTCCACGATTACCCGTTTCTTCTCAGGAATAATACGGATAATTTTACCTATTTTACCTTTATCTTTCCGGTTTCCCCGAACCACAATCACCTGATCGTCTTTTTTTAATTTCAATTTCCTAGTTGTCTTCGTAATCATTTCATTTCCCCTATTCTTGCTAAATCACTTCAGGTGCCAGGGAGATAATCTTCATAAACCGCTTTTCCCTCAATTCGCGGGCCACGGGTCCAAATACACGGGTTCCCACCGGTTCCCCCTGATTATCGATGATAACGGCGGCGTTATCGGAAAAACGAATATATGAACCGTCTTTCCGACGCACTTCTTTGCGCGTCCGGACCACGACCGCCTTGACCACGGCTCCCTTCTTGATCTTCGAATTGGGTTCGGCGACTTTGACGCTGGCGGAGAAAACTTCGCCAACCTGGGCGATTTTTCCGACCGCTCCACCGAGGGCACGGATGTACATGATCTCTTTAGCGCCTGAATTGTCAGCGACTTTTAAGCGCGTTTGCATTTGAATCATTGGGACACCTCCCGTATTTCGTTTTTAACCAGACTGGATTGTACAATATCCATTACCAGCCACCGTTTGCGTTTGCTGATAGGTCTCACCAGACGGATACTGACAATATCACCGGGTTTGCACCGATTGTGTTCATCGTGTACCAAGTACTTTATTTTCTTCCGCACAATTTTCTTATATGTGGGATGTTGAAAAATCCTCTCCACACTAACCGATACGGTTTTATCGCTTTTTGAGGAGAGCACTTCGCCGGTTAATACGGTTTCAACTTTCTTTCGTTTTGTTTCCTGATTCTCCATCGTTCAACCTCTTCTTTTCTGATAATATTGTTAGTAATCTGGCAATATCCTTTTTTGTCTGTTTCGTTTTTTGGGGATTTTCTGCCTGTCCCAATGATTTCTGAATCCGCTGTTTAAAATATTTATCTTGAAATTCAGCGAGCTTGGTTTCAACCTCACTTTGGTTCATGGACCGGATGTCTTTTGCCTTCATTTCAGTTACTCCTTGATCCTTATTTATGACGGGAAATAAACCGGGTTTTCAATCCGAATTTCTGCATGGCCAGTTGCATGGCTTCCTTGGCTACGGCTTCCGTCACACCTTCCAATTCATAGATGATTCGACCCCGTTTGACCACGTCCACCCAAAATGCCAGGTCTCCTTTTCCCTTTCCCATCCTGACCTCGACCGGTTTATCCGTCACCGGCTTCCAAGGAAAGAGGCGAACCCACAGTTTACCACCCCGTTTGCAATGCCGGTTGATGGCGATACGTCCGGCTTCGATCTGCCGCGCCGTGACCCAGCCGTTTTCCATGGCCTGGAGTCCGTAATCCCCAAATACCAGGGTATTGCCCTTGGTGGCCACGCCCCGGCGTTTGCCGCGCTGCGCTTTTCTGTATTTCACTTTATTGGGCATTAACATAGTTATTCTCCTTCATGTTCCTGGGCTCGGGTCAATTCGGGTTCCTGACGTTTAAACCGTTCCTTCTTCTTATCGTTGACGTAGACCCATACCTTGATTCCGATCTGGCCATAGTCGGTAAAGGCTTCGGTAAATCCATAATCGATATCGGCCTTTAACGTTTGCAACGGTAATTTACCGACCAGATACCATTCGGCCCGCGCGATTTCAGCGCCGCCCAATCGACCGGAAACCCGAATCTTGATTCCGATGGCACCGGCCCGAATCGACGAATCCACGGCTTTACGCATCGCCCGACGAAACGAGATCCGCCGCTCGATCTGATAGGCAATCCCTTCGGCGATCAACTGGGCGATGATCTCGGGGTATTTGATTTCAATGACATCCACCAGCACCTTATCCGCCGTCATTCCGGTAAAATCCTTTAATAACTTCTTAATCTGCTGGACGCCCGAACCGCCCTTACCGATAATGATACCGGGGCGAGCTGTATTGATTTGTACCCGGATCGTATCCGATATCCGCTTAACTTCGATTGACGCAATTCCTGCGTGTTTGTATTTTTCTTTGATCAACTTTCGGATCTGAATATCGGTGTGAAACAGATCAGTATAAGTCTTTCCTTTGGCATACCATAAAGAAAGCCACCCTTTGTTAAATCCTAATCTAAATCCATAGGGATGTGTTTTTTGACCCATTATTTCTCCTCTCTTTCACCTAATTCAATGGTAATATGACAATAACGTTTGAGTATAGCCATTCCTCGTCCACGCGGCGCCGTTCGGAATCGTTTCAAATACGGTGCCTTATCGACATAGATTCTCGATACATACAACCGATCCACATCGATATTGGGATGCTTGACCTGCGCATTGGCAATCGCTGAATCCAGCACTTTGGAGACGAGTCCTGCCGCTTTTGTTTTTCTGGAAAACCGCAGGATGGTACGCGCAACACCGGCATCTTTACCCCTGATCAGATCCGCTACCAGTTTACTTTTCCTGGGAGCCATCTTTGCATATTTCGCTTTTGCAACAGCCACGTATGCCATTTCAATTCCTCCTACTTGGTCCCTTTCGAAGTATGCCCTTTGTAATTCCGGGACAACGAAAAATCACCCAATTTGTAACCCACCATGTTCTCGGTCACAAACACCGGGATGAATTTTTTTCCATTATGAACCGCCAGGGTCAATCCGACCATTTCCGGTAAGACCGTGGACCGCCGGGACCAGGTCTTTATGACTTCTCGCTTATTGTTCTTTTTGGCATCCACAACGCGCTTAACCAACTTCTCTTCGGCATAAATACCTTTTTTTATTGAGCGTCCCATTTAACTATTTTCTCCTTCTCACAATAAATTTTTTCGTTCGTTTGTTTTTCCGGGTCTTGTAACCTTTGGTGGGTTTACCCCATGGGGTGACCGGTATGCGTCCCCCCTTGGTCTTCCCTTCACCGCCACCATGGGGGTGATCAATGGGGTTCATTACCGTGCCTCGGACATGCGGCCGTTTCCCTTTCCAACGGGTTCGTCCGGCTTTCCCGACGGAGATGTTGTTGTGCTCCACATTGCCAATCTGGCCTACTGTGGCCCGGCATCCGAGGATCACCTTGCGCAATTCGCCGGAAGGCATCTTAATCAGGGCATAACGTCCTTCCTTGGCCATCAATGTCGCAGCCGCACCGGCGGTTCGGGCAATTTGTCCGCCCCGGCCAATGGAAAACTCGATATTGTGAATCGTTGTGCCGACCGGAATATGTTTCAATAACAATGCATTTCCAGGTAAAATATCCGCTTCTTTCTCGGTGGAGATGACACTATCGCCCACGCTCAAGCCCAGGGGCGCCAACATGTACCGGCGTTCCCCATCGGCATATTTGATCAGGGCAATTCGGGCGGTCCGGTTGGGATCGTACTCAATGGTTTCAACGATCCCGGGAACTTCGAATTTGTCCCGTTTGAAATCGATAATCCGGTATTTGCGTTTATGACCGCCGCCACGGAAACGGATCGTAATGTGGCCGACGTTATTTCGTCCCCCATGCCTCTTTAAGGAGGTTAATAACTTTTTGTACGGCTTGTCGGTGGTTAATTCGTCAAATGAATAACCGGTCTTGGATCGCTGACCGGGTGTCGTTGGTTTGTATGTCTTAATTCCCATTATACCACCTCAACATAATCGATCATTTTCGCTTCTTTCTGGAGTTTCACATAGGCTTTCTTCCATGAGGGCCGTATACCGGTATATCGACCATAGCGCTTTTCTTTACCCTTAAAATTCATGACTCGGACCGATTCGACTTTTGTTTTAAAAATGTCCTCAACGGCTTTTTTGATGCTAATCTTATTGGCGTCTTTATGCACTTCAAAACAAAGCAGCCGATTCTTATCCTTAAGGTCTGTGGATTTCTCTGTTACCAGAGGAGCTTTTATTATATCAATGGACTTTAGTTTCATTTTTTCAGTACCTCAACCAACTGTTTGACGGCATCCACGGAAAACATGATATAGTTGTATTTCAATGAATCATACACATTAATTTCGGTATAATCAATGCTTTTAACGTAAGGAATATTCCGTGTCGAAAGTATTAATTTGTTATTTTCTTTTTTGTCAACGATTAATAACTTATCAAACTCGAAATTCTTTAACAAGGACAATGTATCCCGGGTTTTGACCGACTCAAGCGTGATGTCATTGACGACCAGAATCCGGGCATTTCGCATCTTATCCGAAAGCACGGATTTTAAGGCATTCTGTTTGGCTTTTTTCGGCATTTTGTATGAATAATCCCGGGGCTGCGGTCCGAAAGCAATTCCACCACCGCGCCACAGGGGGGATCGAATGGAACCCATGCGCGCGCGACCGGTTCCTTTTTGTCGCCAAAGTTTCCGACCACTTCCGGATACCTTCCCTCTGGTTTTTGTCGCAACTGTCCCTTGTCTCTGGTTGGCTCTAAAATTCTTGACAGCCTCATATATCAAATGCTCATTTAAGGGATAATCGAAAATCTCTTCAGGAAGATCAATTTCGCTTACATCCTGGCTCTGCAAATTCTTGACCTTTATCTTAAGCATTTCTATCTCCTTTTAAAGGATTCTTTCTCAATATACACATAATTGCCATTGTAACCGGGTATTGAACCCCGAACAACCAACATATTCTTATCCACATCGACTTTGACAACCTGAAGTCCGGCGATCGTTTTTCTCTTACCACCCATGCGCCCCGGCATCTTTTTACCCCGGATGACTTTACTGGGGGCTGCGCATTGTCCGATCGAACCGGGAGCCCGATGAAACATCGAACCGTGGGTCGCCCGGCCACCGCCAAACCCCCACCGTTTAATGACGCCCTGGAAACCTTTCCCTTTGGTAACTCCGATAATACTTACTTTCTCATTCTCTTCAAAGATGTCGACTTTGACGGAATCACCGACGTTGACGTTATCTTCGTTAATGAAAAATTCTTTTAATAATTGGGTCGGGGGAACATTGGCTTTTTCAAAATGTCCGCGGAGAGGCTTGGTTACTTTTTTTAATTTTTTCTCTTCGACCAATCCCAATTGAATCTTCATATGAACATTCTTCTCATTGATCTTCTTCTGGACCACCAGACAGGGACCGGCTTTTATTACGGTTACAGGGATCACCCGTCCATCATCACCATATATTTGGGTCATCCCAACTTTTTTTCCAATTAATCCTTGAATCATTTTCCTTCACCTTTATCCTAATTTGACTTGACTTCTACCTCAACTCCAGCAGGTAAATCCATCTTTTTTAATTCGGCGATCGTATCATCGTTGTGTTCGAGTATTTCAATCAGTCTGCAATGGGTACGCCGTTCAAAATGTTCTCGGGATTTCTTATCCACGTGGGGGGAGCGGAGTACGCAAAATCTTTCAATGTGGGTGGGAATCGGAATGGGGCCGGCAACTTTGGCGCCGGTGCGTTTGGCTTTGACCACGATTTCCGCTGATGATTTATCCAGGATCCGGCTGTCAAACGATTTTAATTTTATCCTTATTTTGGTAGCCATTTAACGATGTTCTCCTTGTTGTTACTCAATAATCTCGGTAACGGAACCGGCACCGATGGTGCGTCCGCCTTCACGGATAGCGAACTTTAACCCTTTTTCCATGGCAATGGGGGTGATCAATTCGATTCTTAAGTTGGCATTATCCCCGGGCATGACCATTTCCACGCCTTCCGGTAAGTGAACCGAACCGGTCACGTCGGTCGTCCGAAAAAAGAACTGGGGTCGATAACCGGTAATAAAGGGGGTATGACGTCCGCCTTCATCCTTACTCAAGACGTACACTTCGGCCATGAATTTGGTGTGGGGTTTGATGCTTCCGACTTTGGCCAATACCATGCCGCGTTCGACCTCATCCCGGTCGGTTCCGCGCAACAGCACACCGATGTTAT
>JBLMYT010000057.1:0-13083 GCA_050258455.1 Candidatus Omnitrophota bacterium
TACCAAAATACGTTGCAATGGTTTCGATCCTAAGTCCATCATTCAACATCCGTTCAATTGCTTCTTTGGTTTTTTTGTTTCCTTCAGCTATTCCTTCTGATTTTCCTTCTTGTCTTATATCGCGTGCCCAAATCGGTACGTATTCCATTTTGGTTTCCTCCTATGTCCTTTATCCCATATCATTGACCTCATTCATCAATGCATCGATATCGATTTCTTTGTTTATCTTAACATTGGGTGCGTTTTTGAAAAGTTCCTGGAGGTCTTCGTCGTATTTATCGGATTTATTACCTCCATCTTTCCCGGTGCCATCCATCTCAAATGAAGGTAAAACAAGAACTTCATTATATAAATATTTCGCCGATTCATTGGGGATGACTAAAATGATGGTGTCTTCCTCATCGATTCCCCGGATGGTCAAAAGGCCGAAATAATACAAAAGCGAAACCAGGTTATTTGGATGGGGAAGCGCTGAAAGCGAAAAGCTCTTATTGATCATGGTTCTAATTTCTTGCTTCTCAAAAATCTTCTGAATCTTTGAAAAATTGGCGTTAATTGAAGGAATTCCTTTTTTACCAATTGTAAGCAA
This sequence comes from Candidatus Omnitrophota bacterium, assembly GCA_050258455.1. Taxonomy (GTDB): domain Bacteria; phylum Acidobacteriota; class Aminicenantia; order UBA2199; family UBA2199; genus JAKAGC01. Next base: position 590 of record JBLMYT010000057.1, read on the forward strand.
GTAACGCAATTTGTTATAATCACTCCGAACATTTCGATCGATCATTTCCATAGACAATTTGGATCTATCCAGGTATTCCTGAATGAAATACAGTATATGCGAGGTATTAAAAACATCCGTATCCGAATCGACAGAGAAACGGTAATGGTTATACCACCGGCTCATGATTTCCAATAATTCAGGTGTGGAATGACGAATTTTTCCGGTTTGCCTGTAATATTCGATCATGGTTTCGACTTCGCTTCGATTGAAACCCAGCATCTCATTTAAATCAGGGTCAAGGGATAGGTTTCTGGCGATATTGAACCCGGAGATGATACCGTCCAGGGTTATGGGTAAAACACCAGCCATGAATATCCGGGAAACCGGGGCATCCAGACCGGATGTTCCAGCTTTGAGAACACTAAAAAAAGCATGAAAAAACCCTCCCCAATGATTGATATCTTTAAATGCCTGTTCCCCAACGGTGGACAAAATAGTATTGGCAAAATTGTCATAATCATCAATGATGACATATACCTTTTGCTCTTTCAATGAGCAGTAATGTAATAATGTTTCCAATACTTGCGAGGCACTTTCTATAGCATTGAACTCTGCGTTCGCTTCTTTCATATCGATACCCAAAAATTTTTCATATTTCATTACAAAATCAGAGGCGGAATTCTTGACATAATTGAGGAATGACTCTTTAGCCAGGGAAATATCGGAAGCAACCTTTGAAAAATCCAGCTTTAAAACCATATAACTGTTTCTTTCTTCTGAAGGGTTTTGATGAATATCGGTTCCCCTGAAAAATAAATCGAATTGATCTTGTTTATTTATATCGTAGTAGGATTCCAGCATGGACAGGAAGAGCGATTTTCCAAACCGTCGCGGACGAACAAAGATTAAATACTGGCCCTTTTTTTCGATATTCCGAATGCAACTGGTTTTGTCCACATAATAATAATTACCTTTTCTGAATTTGTTGAAATCAGAAACGGCATAAGGGATTTGTTTTATTGCTTTTTCTTCGCTCATGGGTGTATATCAGTTTAATTTGTTTTCTCGGTCAATTCGTTTACTTCTTCAACCGTAATACCGAGACAATTTGCGTCGACTTCTATTTTAAATCCAAGATTTAGCATCCTTTCGGCAATTTCTTTTGATGCTTCTCTTTTTCCTTCGCGTCTTATATCGCGTGCCCAAATCGGTACGTATTCCATTTTTCCTCCAATGAGGAATGATATCAAAAATATGTATAAATTTCAAGTGAATGTATTCTTTCGCAAGAAAGAAATGAAATTTTATAATCCAAGGTATACGAGATGATTGTTCACGCGAAACGCATTCGCGGATGTTAAGTCGCTTACCAAATCGCGGACGCGCTTTTTGGAGAGAATTAAGGATTAATAAGGAATTTCTTTTTGTAGGGGCGATTCGCGAATCGCCCCGCTGTCTTCGACGACCATGGAACCTTTTTATAAAAGGTTCCATGGACCCTCCCAAAATTCAATAATCGATGTAATATTGTTGACAAAATAAATATAAGAGATTATATTTATTTGAGGAGTTATTTAAATGCAGATTTTGAGTGAAATAAGAAGAATAAATTCAGCAAGGATAACCATCGATATCCCTAAAGAGTTCAAAAAGAGGGAAGTGTTGATAACCGTATCTCCGATCGAAGAACCGGAAACGAATTCTTCTTTATCAAAAAAGCTGCACGCTATCGATGAATTAAACGGATTGCTTTCAGATCAAAATGAAAGGGAATTGAATGAATTTGATCGCATTATTAGCCAGAGAATTACTCTTCGGAAAGAGCCAATTGATTTATAAGATCTTGCATTGCAATCTTCGATCATTTTTCAAATCTGTTCAAAGGAGTTCCAAAATTGATCGAGCGCTTTTTTGAGCCCATCCCAAAGAGGGTCAATATTATTAATTAATGTAGTCATAAATCAGCTTGCCATTTTCAAAAATGCTATTTGCGAAATGCTCTCGCACATTTTCAATCGGAACCAAATCGATTTCGTTATCTGTTGCGCCCAAAATTTTTCCATACATCTCAAAGAATTTTTCCGGATTGATTCCTTGAACTGCAATATCGATATCTTTTGCCGATTCGATTCCTTCAAGACATGAGCCGAAGAGAAATACTTTTTCAGCATCATATTCCTTGCTTATCTGTATAATCTCATTTAAATCATTTTTAAAAGTTTCTTCTTTCATGTTTCATACGAGATTTTAAATCTCACTATATAAATAGCATAATCCGGGAGAAATATCAACTACAAGATATTTTGTTCAGCGAATGCTTTTATTTTATGGGGCACGAGAGACTTGACGCAGCACCAAGGGCGATTCGGAGAATCGCCCTCACTTCAATAATGAGGGTTATCTTCATGCGCGTCCCCCCATCCGACCCATTCGCCAAACCTCATCAAGACTGTATTCCTTAAGCCATTCTTCAAGGTCCATCGTATCAGCCCATTGAGCAAGCGCAAAACCATTCTCATCGATATCCATTACCACAACTTCCTTGGGTTCAAGAAAGCGGATCAATCGATCCGAATGCGTGGCAACAATAATTTGACTACTCTTAGAGGCTTCTCTCAACAAATCGGATAGAAGACTCAATAACTCAGGATGAAGACTAACCTCCGGCTCATCGATCATTGTGACAGTACCGAGTTTTGGACTTTGTAGTAAGGATATTAGCCATAAAAATCGCAAAATCCCTTCGGAAAGCTGATGGGCATAAATCGGATCCCGGAATTGTTTTTCTCTCCATGTCAACGAGAGCATGCCTGCCGCCACCGGAGGAAAACTAAGGGACTCAAAACCGGGAAAGGCAGCCCGTAGCGTATCTTCGATGGCTTCATAACGGTCATGGTCGCTTTCGCGCAGGTTATAGAGGAAAGAAACCAGATCTTCACCATTTTCTCCGGGCAATAAGGACGGCCTCATTTGCTGGGGAAGCTTTACCGGCGCGCGTGGCCCAACGTCAAGCGCGTGATATTGGGTGACCGAACTCAATATCGGATGTCGTCGAAATTTGAATCAATATGTTTGAAAGGTTCGGCATAACCCTCTCTTGCTTGCGAAAGTTTCTCCGTAGGTATGGCGTACCCTTGCCCCTTTGCTTCGATTTCCAATTGATAATGCAACGGTTTGAAATGATTATGGCAATCCATTTCAGCTTGAAACGTAATCTTCTTATTTTGTCCGCGAGTACCAATATCGGCCATGCCCCCCATATTATTTAATGTCATATTTAATTTTCCAACCGCCGATGCGGAAAGAAGCGAGACAGCGTCCAGAATCGATGTCTTTCCGACGCTATTGGCACCAATTAATACCATCAATGGTCGCATTTCAATTTCAATATCCCGGAGTCGTCGAAAACCAGCCACCCGGATTTTGTTCAGTTTGTGCATTTATGGGGCCTCCTTGTTAAGATACCAATCGTATTATAACACTAAAATCTTTTTTTTTAAACGTGGTTCTAAATTCAGATAATTGATTTGTTATATTGATGCTTTAATTTCTAATCTCGTCAATCGGGCAATGCCGCCATCGGAATTTTACAAGGGCACCCCGAAAGCCGAGATGTTTAGGCGGCATGACCGACGAGGAATTTATTAAAAACGGGTATTCTGTGGCGTGCTAAATTGCGGATGCGCTGCTAAGTGAATTTAACGATAATCTTCAAATCACAACAGTTGATTAATATAAGGAATAGCGGTCTCTTTTCGGGGTAACCAGCCAGGAAGATATCATCAGAATAATTATCTTCCTGGCAAGAAGTACGTTGCATTAATGTTCAATCAAGGCGGTCGGATTGCACCCCGGATGATTCCAAATAGGCGTATTTGAGCGAATGATTGGCCATATCATAATAGGAAATATGAATTCCTCCCGCTGAGTCCATGGTCATTGAGGACCCTCTGGAATCCAGCATATCGACCGATTGTTTATTCCAAGTTGACCCATTATGGAATATATATTTTAATGCACTGCCGCGTTCGATATACGCGATATGAGGTAGGCTATTAAAATAATAAAGGCTTGAGAAATCACCCACATCACCCGCACTATCAAGGGTTTCAATAGTCCAGTTTCCATTCCAATTCAGATTATGGGCATATTTTAAGTCCCCAATTGTTAAATCGTAATACGATATACCCATTTCTCCATTTGAATTGATTTTAATGCTATTTTGATAACCCAATCGATTTGAATTACCGTCATGTTTATCAATAGCCTTGAGTTCCCAGTTTGATCCGGATAATCGGGCGGCCCACAATTGTTCGTGGTTATACGGAAATTTGCAGTACGCAATTATTGGGACATTATTGGTATCAATAATATGAGAAACATGAGGAGATACATTGCTATCGACCACGGTATTCGTCCAGTCAGAGCCGTTATAACTTAAATAATTCAAGTTATCGTTTCCGGATGAAAATACGATTGACGGATGATTCACCGAATCCATTTTAATTGAGATATTAGGTCTATCTACCCAGTCGTAATCTGCGTCAATTTCTTGAATATCCCATGAAGTTCCATTCCATGATGCCAGAAACATTTCCCAATTTTTATTATAGGCGATAACGGGGTTTCCGTTGGATTTTATCGCCATTGCCGAATCTCCTGCAACATTGGTATCGATTGTTTGAACTGCCCAGGTTGTTCCATTAAATTGAGCATATTTTAGGTCGCTGGTATCCGTATAACATATTCTTGGCCAATTGTCATTGCCAATTAATATGGTTGTCCGCCCGTCAGTTTGGCCGGCCGAGGTATCGATAATTGTTTTTTGCCACGAAGGCATTGCCGTAATTGAAAATGCGGCATTGCTGACATCGTAGATATTGGAATTGGATGCGTCGCTGATTTTAATCAAACACCTTTGAGATACAGTATTGGGTATTTCCCATGAATACATCTTTGTATTCGGGGTATTTGCTGCCACGATAGACCAATTATTACCATTATCCGTTGAATATTGGATATTGACATTAGCAATGGTTCCGGTGCTGGTCCAGGTAATGGAATGCGTGGAACCTCCTCTCCATTTTTCGCCGCCATTGGGGGCAGTGACAGTAATCGTATTGGGTGGGAGAATAGTAAAAACAGAATTGCTGATATCATTGACAGTGCTATTGGACGTATCGGAGATTTTAACCAGGCAGTTCTTGGATGGTTTATTGGGGAGTGTCCATTGATAGCTATGGGTATTGGCGATAGATTGAGTAATCGTTGTCCAACCCGAACCATTATTGGCGGAATACTCAATTTTTACATTTTTTATATTTCCGGTATGAGTCCACGTGATGGTATGACTGGTGTTTGCCTGCCAACTTTCTCCTCCATTGGGTGAGGTGAGGCTGAGAGTTGGGGTTTCGGCCGCCGCAATGGTGAAAAGGGTATCGCTGTCATCTCTAACTGTTCCGCAGTCCAAGCTTTCGATACGAACCTTACACTGGGTCGAGAGTTTGCCGTTGACGGTCCATGCTTCAGTGCCATCGTTGGCGGTATTGGTAAAAAGGGTTTCCCAGGTGGCCCCATTATCTCGCGTAAGAAAGATATTCACATTCCCGCTAAGATTGGTGGATGTCCAGGTGAGGGTTTGAATGCTGTTAACCGGAAGGACCGCATTGGTATTGGGGAAAATGACTGTCAGCGTTTTGGTTGCCGCAGTAATATTAAGCAAGGTCCGGTTGCCATTGGCGTCATATGTGTAGGTGATGGAGCTTCCATCACAATAGGTGACGCTTGTTAATCGGTTGAGGTAATCGTAGATGTATGTAAAATCAACAGCATTGACAATGTTTACCAATAGAATAAAGTAAACTATAATCACAAATATAAAACGTGTATTTCCTCTAAAAAGTTTTCTCATATTCATGCCTCTTATTTTCCTTCCCTATATTTCTTTAGAGCAAGGGCCCCCCATTTTTGTTTATATACCTCAAAAATTAACTTTTCCCCGCCATTTCTTAATTGTTTTTCATTATATTTTTTCCAATAATCAAATATTATGGAGTTTTCTTTTTCAGAAAATCCTGTTCTGAGTAGTTTTGGTTTATTTTTTTCGATTTGAACTCCAGAATAATTTTTTAGTTCAATTCCAAGATCAATTATTTCCGTAGCAAATTTTTCGCTTTGCCCTGTGATTTGATCCACATAATCAAATATATGCCTGCTAGCCTCATTAGGTAAAGTATCTCCTACCAATAAACCAATACCTATTCCTATACCTTTGACTAAAGATTCTTTTGGGGTTAATTTACGAGGCCCCATTTTCAAAACAGCAGACGTAGTATCAGTTAAAGATCCTACAACCGGTATCCATTTAGCGTACGGCTGAAGAGAATCAAGGGTATCTGCGGCATTTAATAAAATAGGGCCAACATTTTTATCTAACCAGTCCGAGGTTGATATTACTCCGCGTTCTAAACCATTTTTTACAGATTTTGCAATGAAATCAAAAACTACTCCTGGATCTTGATATACAGAAAAATTTCCACTTGAATCAAATTTGTTAATAGGATTATTTTCGACATACACAAACAAATTCAAGCTCTGACTTTGTTCCGGGCTTCCCCATACCTTATCCCGACTTATAAAACGCCCAACTTCCGGCATGTAATACCGTGCCCGCATAAACTGCAATCCGGCCGGCGCATCCTGGACACCATATTGCCCCACATATCTAAACGGATTCGGCGTATTCCCAATTTGCCCGGCGAGATTCCCAAACGAATCATACGCATACGCATCGGTAATTGCTTGAGTGGCATCACTCAACGCCGTTGTGCTCCCGGAAACATCAAAATGATAATATTTTGGATTCCCGCCAGCCCCATCGGTCTGAGCAATTAACCCTAATCCATAAATATAATAGCGCTGAGGGGTATTGGAACTATTCATTTCCATTAATACATCCGGCAATTCCTTATTTTCGTCCAAAACATACCGGGTGACTTTTCCATTCACGATTTGAGACAGCCGATTCCCCTGGCCATCATAAACAAAACTGTCTGATTTACCCGACGGATCGGTTAATGAAATCAACTGATCCAATGGATCGAAATTAAGCGAATAATTTCCCTGCGAACTGGAAATACCGGTCAATACTCCCCTCTTATTAAACGTAAACGTTTTGTTGCCCGCACTAACCAATCTATCCGCACTGTCATAACTGTAATTAACGGTTTGCGGATTAATTACGGGTAAAAGGGGCTGAATCACACTGGCACTGATTTTATTCCCATTCCCATCCAGAGCAAATTGATAAGAGGCAATAATTGTGTTATCCGATTTTTTATGGGTCATATTATTGATTCTTCCTGTCGCATCAAATCCAATATTGGTTTTGGTTCCATTTCCCAATGTAGCCCCATTGACCTGCCCGGCTCCATTGTAACTGTATGATGCCATGGTGCCCAACCAACTGGTAACCGTTTTTAACCGCTGTGCCGCATCATAGGTGTAGGTGACCTGCTTACCTCCCGGGTATGTTATCGTCCCCACTCTACCAAAGGTATCATAACGATACGCGACCCGGTTACCAAAAGCATCAGTCCGCTGTGTTAATTTTCCGATCGGATCACGACCAAATGTCGTACTTCCAGCCGGGTCCGTCATTCGGGTTAAATACCCACAATCACTGTAAGTGTAAGAAATTGTTCCACCACTGTAACCGGCGGTTCGCAGCCATCCCGAATCATAATACGTATAATTTAAGACCGTTCCATCCGGAACTGTATATTTTTTCAACAAATTAGTGGGATAATACTCATACTCATCGGTCAATGCAGCCCCGGTCGCATCTTCAATCCTTTTTACCATCCGATTGTCATTATCGTATTCAAAACGAATGGTTTTGTTTTTAGCGTTAATAATTTCTTTGATGTTACCGACCGTATCGTAGTTTATCCGGGTCGTGACAGAGGTTCCGTTTTGTACCGGCTCGGTTACTGTTTTTACCCTGTTCATGCTATCGTAAGTATAACGCGTGGTATTACCCCTGCGGTCAACATGGGTTTCCACCTCGGATAAGGGCGTATAGGTAAACGTTTCATACGTTTTATCCGGATAATCGATCCGGGTTAACCGGTTCATATTATCATAAGTATAGGTTTTGGTACGGCCCATTCCATCACTTTCAGTCTTCACATTTCCATTACCATTATAATTGTAGGCTAAAAGAGTCTCATTCAAATCCGCATAACCTATTTTTTCCAAATTTCCGCGTTTATCATAGGTGTATTCCAAAGGATTGAGTCCCTTGGTCGTATACTTCTTTCTCTTCAACCGGTTTAATGGATCGTATTCGAAGATAAAAACCTCACCCGAAGGATAGGTGGTTTTGATAAGTAACCCGAGGTTATTGTATTCATTTTTAATATGCTGACCCATCGGTAATTGAATATCGATCAATTTTCCATTGTTATCATAGGAATAAGTCGTGGTCGCCTTTCTGGTTCCATCGATCGGCGCCACTTTTGTTTTCAATAAGTCTCCCTGATACGTAAACGAGGTCAGTTTACCCTGCGGGTCCGTAATACTGGTGACATGCCCTGCGGCATCATAGGTATAAGCGGTTTTATTCCCCAAGGGAGTGGTCACTTTGGTCAAATCTTTAAAGCTATTTGCATATTCAAAATTAAAAACCTGGGTAATACCATCACGATTGGTTGTTTTGGTTAATACCTGTCCATTGGAATTATATGTGAAAATATCCGAAGCATTTCCAGAAGGGTATATAATCGTATTAGGCAAATCATTTGAATTATAATTAATCTGAATCGCATTATTCGCCGGATCAATATACGATGTCAAAAGGTTTTTATTCACTGCCGGATCAACCGTGTAGGTCATTCGATGATGCAACCGATTGCTCTCACTTCCGGATGGAGATGGTTCCCATATATCGGTTAAGTTGCCTCTCCCTTCAGATGAATATTTAAAAGAGGTTGATAAATTCGTATTCCCGGTATTCTGAAGAGGTTCATAAGCATTTGAAGGAAACGCTCGATAATCATTTCCAAAAAGCGTTGAATGTTTATACCCCTGAGCATCGACAATATCTTTAACCCTTCCGGCCTCATCGATAAAAAATTTCGTCTGCTGGCTGAGCGGATTGATCACATCCGTCTCAGAAACACTGACATAATTGATGGTATAGGTTCTGGAAGCATTATCCGTTTGGGATAAAACCGGGTATGTGCAGCCAATTGATGTCGAATCGGAATAAGTATTGCTTAAGATGGTGTTCCCTTTTTTATCTACTATTTTCTCAAGCAAATAAATATTACTGCTTCCGCCACAATTGGGTTTGGAAAGATACTGATATTTTTCGGTTTGCCCTCTTAAATCCGTAACCCCGGAAAGATAGCCATTGGCATTATAAGAGAACGAAACACTGCGGTTTGCATTATCCACGATATTAGAAATTTTCCCGGAGCTGTACGTAAAAGTTAAATAGCGGCCAGAGGTTGTATTTCTAATCTCAGTTAGATTAGCTCCGGTATAGGCCAACATAAGGGTATTTCCCTGTCGATCAACAATACTCGATAATACACCGGAACTGTTGAAGAGATACCGCGTTTGATCTTTATCGATTAAGACATAATTACTCCCATTTTTTACCAGTAAATTCAGATTCCCCATACTTGCAGGCTTATATATGCCGTCGGCAAGCATAAAGGTTTCTTCCAAGCCATCGCCCCAGGTAATATGAACGGTTCCATTATTGGATTCAATCAATAACGATATATTATAATTATGCGTCCAGCCTCTTCCCAAAGAGCCTTCATGCATGGCTCGACTTCGAGCACTGTTATAGGAACGGGTAAATACAATGGGTAATCCCACAGCAGGGAGAGAGAGATCGGTACGCTGCATGAAGAAATTTCCATTAACCACATTCACCCCATAGCCAGCGGAAGCCTGAACTAAATTATCAGGGTCACCGGATATGCTCGGTAAATCCACAAGAATTTGAACTCGCGCAGTTGCGGTATTTTCATTTTTATCTGTTACCGTTAAATTTAAATAATGAGCCAATATATTATCTGCGGTAAAGCTGATCGATGGCGATGTCCCTACCGGCACTTCATCAAGCCTCCATTGGTAGGTATATGGGGTAACCCCACCGGACACCGAAGATTCAGCGTTAATTGTACTTCCCTTTAAAACAGGCATGTCGTTAATGGTTGGAGATGTGATTGAAACGTTCATTTCTTCTCCCAGCATCAATGAAATATGAGGGCTATAACCATATTTCCCGCCATACCCTTTGGCGATCACTTGCAGATCCGCCGAATTACCGGAAGGAAGAATTTCATTCCAATTTTTAATCGCATTACCAGAGCCATTCTTCCATAATAGTCCTCCTAAATTGTAAGTATAGTCGGGTTGAGGTAAAACTGCCCAGGCCTTATCAACGCCATCGATATTAATCTTTATTTCATCAATACCGGCATCGGCGCCAACCGTGACTTCCGTATACGCCGATCCGTTGATGACGATGGCCCCGGAAACCGACGCTCCGGGCGCTGGACTGGTAATTAATACCACCGGTACTGCATTGTCAACTCGAAAGTTGACTCCGGTTTCATCTGTAGATACCAGTTTTACCGTTCGATTATCCGGGTAAAATCTTTTGCCGGCCATGCTGGGAGTAATGGTATAAGTTCCTGGCGCCAATGGATGGATGGTCCCCAGTGTAAACGTACCATCGGAGTTGGTTTGGGTATCGTTATTATCAATATTTTGGCCCAGAATACGAATGGTTACATTAGGAATCCCGGTTACATTATCGGTATCAAAAACTCTTCCTGAAATTTTATAGCCTGATAAAGGCCCGGTCGTAGTGAAGGTTGTATTTATTCCATCGGATGAACAATATGAAGTATTTTTCGGCACCGCCGTTACATTCCATCGATATTGAGTATTAAACCCAAGATCGAGGGTATAAGACTGAGCGTTCCCAACATTCTGGCTAAATATAATGTGATTGGTTGATAGGTTGCGAACAGATAACCATGAGTCCGCATTATCGGAAGGGTTATTCAAATTCCATTTGAATTCAACCGAGGCCATTTTATTATCGTTTGTCGGTGTACCAACATTGGTCGCTCCATTTGCAGGCGAATTCAAAATCGGATTATTCAATCTTGTACCTGAACATTGACCGATTTTTACATCAAAAGATCCCGAATTATTTTCATAATCCGAATCATTGTATCCGAGATAAAGCCTTCCGGTTGAAGGCATTGTTCCTTGAAAATTAGATCCGAGACAAAATATCGAACCATTGGTTCCGATTTTTCCAACCAAGGCTCCGAAATGGCACCCATTAAACAATCCCGCGCCCGGGTCTCCATCCGGCCCAAAGCACGAATTGGGCGCGGCCAGGCATCCTTGCCCGGAAGAAGCGATAACGAGTTGTTGCCCTGATGCCACATCAATGCCGGTATCCAGCCAATGATCGGGATATGCGATTGAATGCCAGTAAGAATCCACGGTGAATGTTTTATAAGGAGTTGAATTATTAATCGTAATATTTTCCCCACATCCATAAACTTGCGAATTATTATGTTTTACATAAATACGCCAACCGGAAGTTGGAGTAATGCCAGTGGGGATAACGAATGTTTCTTTTCCGTCATTGGGGGTATTCGAGGTTAATACTTGATAATAAGGGCCAACACTGCAATCCGTGCAGGTATCATGCTTAAGGGATATGGTCATGGAATCATTCGGCAAAGCATTACACGTCCAGGATACAGTTATTGAACTACCAATTACAAATGAACCGGAATTTGGTTTCACATCTGCGACCTTCACTGTTTGGGGGGATGCACAAGCCTGGCTGCTTTCAAAAGAGCATCCATATGCATTACAGGATTTGACGGTAAAACAGTAATTCTGGCCCTGACTTAACCCGGTCCATTCATGCGACGTTCCATAGATGCTATCCGTTTCAACACCGGTATTCTTATTTGTCACTTTGTATCTTTCGGCCCCTGACGCTGAATTCCAGTTGATTCGGATGGATGTGGGAGATGTTGCCACCGCCGAAATCCCTTGCGGGATTGGAGGAACAGAGCCGGGGGGCGTCGCACAGGCTTGATTACTTTCAAACGAGCAGCCATATGCATTACAGGATTTCACGGTAAAGCAATAATTCTGGCCTTGATTTAACCCGGTCCATTCATGTGATGTATTATATATATTACCCGATTCAACACCCGTGTTTTTATTTGTTACTTTATATCTTTCGGCTCCTGAGGCTGAATTCCAGGTGATTCGGATGGATGTAGCCGATGTGGCTACGGCCGAAATACCCTGGGGAATGGGAGGAACGGTACCGGTGGCCGCGCATGCTTGATAACTTTCAAAAGAGCATCCATAAGTATTACAAGCCTTCACGGTAAAGCAATAATTTTGACCTTGATTTAATCCGGTCCATTCATACGATGTTCCATAGA
>JBLMYT010000058.1:0-40290 GCA_050258455.1 Candidatus Omnitrophota bacterium
GAGTACTTGAAGTAATTCAACAAGCACAGGAGGAAACCAAAATGGAATATGTACCGATTTGGGCACGCGATATAAGACAAGAAGGACTGGACCAGGGAAAATTGGATGGAATAGCGGAAGGAAAAAAGGAAAATACAATAGAAGTAGCCGAAAGGATGATAAATGATGGACTTAGAGTAGAAACCATTGCAAAATATCTCGGTATTACAGTTGAAGAAGCGAAGAAATTGACCGATAGACTCATTAATTGAGTCAGCAGGAGCCAAACTTCGGACAGGGGATCGCGAACTTCGGGCAGAAAGAGAGGATCTTGACGCGGAAGGAGACATACTTCGCGCAAAAGGAGACAATCTTGACGCGGAAGGAGACAAACTTCGCGCACAAAGAGACAATCTTGACGCGGAAGGAGACAAACTTCGCGCACAAAGAGCACTAACTTTAGTCAAAATAGACAAATTTTTGCAACAAGGAGACCAATTTTTAGTCAAAGGAGACTTACTTTTGCCATAAGGAGACCAACTTTTAGTCAAAGGAGACTTACTTTTGCCATAAAGAGACCAATTTTTAGTCAAAAGACACTTACTTTCAGTCAAAAGAGACTTACTTTTGCAACAAAGAGACCAATTTTCAGTCAAAGGAGACGAAACTTTTGGTAGGACGGCTCTGGCCGAAGATCCGGTTGGATTACTGAGATGCAGCAGAGATTATCGCTGCTGGAAAAACTATCGGAAAGGGATAAGGCGAAGGCGAATTAAGCGAAACATAGGGATTTAACCATCTCCTTTGCGCGAACCGCCCTATTGAGAGTGTCAGGGATCTTGTGTAGATAACCATATTGTACAGACGTAGCGCGCTACGTCTGTAAGATCGACACAAAATTCCTGACACTCTACCCTATTCCTGGAAAAAGAGATGGACGATGTTGACACCACATATAAAAAGGTTTATATTTATCAAAAAACTAGAAGGCTAAATCAATATTATTTCAATTTTCAGAAACCCCTTCTCACTCCGAGATAGTGGTTTTTTGATTTTCAATACAAGAAAAAGACAACAGAAAGGAGTAACGTGATGACCCGTCAAGACACCACCGGATTTAATTTCACAATCGAAGATTTATGGATCGCCGCAGGACAAAGGATCAAAGAAAAAGAATATTGGCTCGATAAACTATCCGGCGAATGGGCGAAAAGTCGCTTTCCTTCCGCAAATGAACATACCTCACCCTGCGAGACATCCCCGGATCGAATCAATTTCCGCCTGGATGGTTATTTATATGCAAACGTCATGAAGTTGTCCGCAAATTCGGATGTCCGTCTTCACATTATTCTCTCAACACTCTTAACGCTTCTGGTGGGAAAATACTCCGGAACAGACGATATCCTCATCGGTACTCCGGTTTTCACTGCCGATGTCTGCGACGATCCACTCAATACCGTGCTGGTTCTGCGAAACCAAATGCCTGACCATTTGTCATTTAAGGAATTGCTGCTTGAGGTCAGACAAACGGTCATCGATGCGAATGCCAACATGAATTACCCACTCGAGATTTTGGCCCGGCAACTGAATGTCCCTGTTTCCGAAAAAGATTGTCCTTTTTTCGATGTGGCCATCGTGCTGGAAAACATCCAGAACCAGCAATGCCTTTCCGACGTTCACCCGAATGTGGTTTTCCTTTTTTCAAGAAACGATGAATGGATCGCATGCACGATCGAATATCACACGCATGTCTATTCCAAACAAACAATGGAGCAAATCGCCACCCATTTTCTTCATGTAATTGAAGAAATATTACCCAACCCGGAAATCAAGATATCGGAAATCGACTTAATCACCGAGAAAGAAAAGACACAGATTTTATACGATTTTAATCAACCCGCAGTCGAGTACCCGAAGGATAAAACGATTCATGAATTGTTTGACGATCAGGTGAACCGGGGAAGCGATAAGATCGCATTAATCGGCGCAGGGACAGACCCGCGTGTCTGCCCTCAATTATCGTATAAAGAACTGAATAAAAAATCCGAGCAATTGGCGTATCAATTAATCGAAAAAGGGGTTAAACCCGATACGATCGTGGGCATAACGATCGAACGTTCGATTGAAATGATCATCGGTCTATTAGCTATATTAAAGGCCGGCGGCGCGTACCTTCCCATTGATCCGGATTCTCCACAAGAACGCATCGACTTTATGTTAAACGATAGCCGGGCGAAATTTTTGTTAGCCACAGAGGTCACAGGTGTTATAGAAGTTAAGAAGTTAAGAAGTTGGGAAGTTAAGAAAGCGCTCTCTTTAGATCATCTTACCATCTTACCTTCTTACCCTCTTAACTTCTATTCTTCCTCTGTGTGCTCTGTGACCTCTGTGGCTAAAAACCTTTCTTATGTGATATATACCTCCGGTTCTACAGGAGCCCCCAAAGGCGTCATGATCGAGCACCGAAACGTGTTACGTTTGGTGTGGCATTCCAATTATATTGATTTTTTACCCGGCGATCGACTCCTTCTTACAGGCGCCACAGCGTTCGATATCACCACTTTTGAAATCTGGGGACCTTTATTAAATGGAATCACCCTGATATGCTTACCCAAAACAATCATCCTGGATGTCGATAAATTCAAACATGCATTAGTGAATCACGATATTTCCATTCTTCATCTGATTCCCCAATTATTTAATCAACTGGCCGCACAAGACCTCAACCTCTTTGCCGGCATTCGCTGCTTTCTCATCGGCGGTGACTCCGTCAACCCGGTTTATGTGAACCAATTGCGGGAACGGTTCGATCGACTGAAAATCCTTCATATGTACGGTCCTACCGAAAACACGACATTTTCGACTTTCTTTCCTGTCGATAAACCTTTTAATACACGAATCCCCATCGGAAAACCAATCGCCCATTCAACGGTTTATATCATGGATAAAAACCAGTCGCTTCAACCGGTTTTGGTTACTGGCGAACTGTTCGTGGGCGGCGATGGTTTGGCCAGAGGTTACTTAAATCATCCGGAAATGACGGCGGAACGATTCTGCCTTCGGCGAGTCAGAACCTTTTTGAAAAAAGGTTCCGACACCTCCAAAAACTTTTGGTTTGGGAGGTTATGTGAGAGGTTATACAAAACAGGAGATTTGGGGCGATGGTTGGACGACGGAAATATTGAGTTTCTGGGAAGGGGCGATTCCCAGGTGAAGATTAGAGGTTTTCGGGTCGAACCGGGTGAAATTGAGAATCGATTGGTTCAATACTCCGGAATCAAGGAGGGAATCGTTGCGGTTAAAAAAGACCCGGAAGGAAATAATTACCTGGCGGCGTATGTGGTTTCGGATACGAAAGTTGACATACCCCAATTGAAAGCGTTTCTTTCCATGACGCTGCCGGACTATATGATCCCGGCTCACATTGTCCCTATGGAAACGCTCCCGATCACATCGAATGGTAAGATCGACTACCGCGCTCTTCCAGAACCGGTTATGGATTCCAATCATCATTCCGAACGTCCGCGTGACGCAATCGAAA
Source organism: Candidatus Omnitrophota bacterium (assembly GCA_050258455.1). Classification (GTDB taxonomy): domain Bacteria; phylum Acidobacteriota; class Aminicenantia; order UBA2199; family UBA2199; genus JAKAGC01. The sequence goes on from JBLMYT010000058.1 coordinate 3,521, forward strand.
TACAACTGGCGGAACTCTGGTCTGAACTATTAAATGTGGATCGAAATGTTCTAACCATCGATTCGGATTTTTTTGCTTTGGGGGGACATTCATTGAAAGCCGCTTTACTGGCTTCGAAAATTCATCAGACGTTTAACGTCAATGTTTCACTTTCGGATATTTTTGAGGCTCCGACCATTCGGGCGCTATCGGATTGTATTCGTGCGGCAGCACCGGACCGGTATTTTTCCATCGCGTGCACGGAAGAAAAAGAGTATTATGTGCTGTCATCCGCTCAAAAACGGTTGTATATGCTGCAACAAATGGATGAACAGGGCACTGAGTACAATATGCCGGCTTTATTTCTATTGGAAGGGGAAATCGATAAACAACGGTTCGAACAAACGTTTGAACAACTAATCGATCGCCATGAAAGTCTGAGAACGTCATTCCATATGGTGAACGATGAACCGGTACAACGCATCATGGAATCTTTACCAAAAGTTTTTGCCCCGCTTTTTTCAAAAAGCGGGCCGCCGGAGGCAATAATTAAATCTTTTATTCGTCCCTTTTGTTTGTCAAGCGCGCCATTGATGCGGGTGGAATTGATTCGAGTTGAAGAGGACAAACATCTTTTGGCTGTGGATATGCACCATATCATATCGGACGGAACATCGATGAATGTTCTGGTTAATGACTTTATGGCCTTATACCGAGGAGAAACATTGCCGGAACTTCGGATTCAATATAAAGACGTTGCCGAATGGCAAAATCGTGGATATCAGAGAAACGCAATTAAACGCCAGGAAGACTTTTGGTTAAATGAGTTCGCATTGAAAGAGGACATTCCGGTGTTGGAACTCCCGGTTGATTTCCCGCGGCCGCCGCTTCAACGCACCAACGGCGGATGGTTACGTTTCGATATCCATAAAGAGGAGACGGACGCGTTAAAGGCCTTGGCATTGGAAACCGGCACCACATTATATATGGTATTGCTGTCCATATACACGGTGTTTTTGTCGAAATTGACCGGTCAGGAAGATATTGTGGTGGGTTCACCTGCTGCAGGACGCAGACACGTGGACCTGGAACCGGTGATGGGTATGTTTGTCAATACTCTGGCTCTTCGACATTGTCCATTGGGGGAGAAATGGTTTAAGGATTTTCTCCATGAGGTGAAAGAATACACGCTAAAAGCGTTTGAAAACCAGGATTATCCGTTCGAAGATCTTGTGGAGCGAACGGTTCATACTCGCGATACATCGCGTCACCCGATATTTGAAACCATGTTTGCACTTCAAAATATGCAACAGACCGAACTGACGATTCCCGGATTGAGTCTCAAACCCTACGCGTATGAAGACGTCAAATCTCCGTTCGATTTGACATTCACCGGGTTAGAGGTCGAAGTTGAAAGTAAACTTTCATTCACGGTCGAATATGCGGTTTCGTTATTTAAACGGGAAACCGTGGAACGGTTTTGTGTTTATTTCAGGAATCTCATTAACGGTATCATTGAAGATAAAAATAAGCGAATTTCGGATTATGAAGTTCTGACGGAAGAGGAAAAGACGCGCATTTTATGTGATTTCAATGATACGGCAAAAGATTATCCGAGGGAGAAAACGATTCATGGATTATTGGAAGATCAGGTGCGGAAAGCGCCTGATCAAATTGCTCTTATCGGTTCACTCTCTGTAGGGGCGCTTCGAGAAGCGCCCCTCTTACAACAATCAGAAAGGGCGATTCGCGAATCGCCCCTACAAAAGAATGAATCCTTACAAATATCTTACAGTGAACTAAATGAACAAGCCGATCGATTGGCGGATGAGTTGATAGCAAAAGGTGTGACGATCGATACGATCGTTGGACTCAAGATCGATCGATCGATTGAAATGATTATCGGCATATTAGGGATCCTGAAAGCAGGTGGCGCGTATTTACCCATTGATCCGGAGTATCCTCAGGAACGTGTTGATTACATATTAAAAGACAGCAATGCTGAATTACTATTAACTCAAAACCAAATAACAAAAAGTTTTTGCCCCGCTTTTTACAAAAAGCGGGCCGCCGGAGGCAATCATTCTCTTGCGTATATCATTTACACTTCCGGGACGACCGGTAATCCCAAAGGTGTCATGGTTGAGCATCGAAATGTGGTTGCTTATATTTATGCGTTTAATCATGAGATTCGACTGACCTCGGATGATACGGGCATTCAGTTGGCATCATTTACATTTGATGCGTTTGTGGAAGAGGTGTTTTCGATTTTGTTGAATGGTTCGCGGTTGCTTATTCCCGGCGGAGCCAGGGTTTTGGATATGGATGCGATTCTTCGTTTGATGATCGATCATCGGGTAACGATTTTTGGTTCCACGCCGTTGGTGTTTAATGAATTGAACAAGAGTCTGTTGAACAAGCCCGCGCAATTTCATACCCATATTTTTAGTAGTGGGGGAGATGTATTGAAGCCGGAGTACATCGACAATCTGTTAAAAATAGGGCGGGTCCTGAATGTGTATGGACCCACGGAGAGTACGGTATGTGCGACGTATTATACCTGTTATACAGGTACGGGGAATGAAACCTCGGCTATCTCTATTGGAAAGCCTATCCGCAATTACCATGTTTACATATTGGACCGGTACCATCGACCGGTTCCAATCGGCGTGCATGGCGAGTTATGCATATCCGGAGATGGCATCACGCGCGGTTATCTCAACCGCCCTGAACTCACCTCAACCAAATACTTACCCTTACCCAAACCCCTACCCAAAACCAAAAGTTTTTGCCCCGCTTTTTACAAAAAGCGGGCCGCCGGAGGCATTCTTTACAAAACCGGGGATCTGGCAAAGTGGAACATGGACGGAAACATTGAGTTTTTGGGACGAGTGGATCAGCAGGTTAAGATCCGGGGGATTCGGATCGAGCTGGGGGAAATTGAAGCGTGTATATTATCTTATAAGGACATCAACGATGTGGTTGTGATGGACCGGCAAGACGGGGTAGGGGAGAAATACTTATGTGCTTACATCGTATCGGAAAATAATGAAAATCATCATATCATACCCGAATTACGGGACTATGTATCGAGTCGGTTACCGGATTACATGGTGCCGGCGTATGTTGTTTTAATGGAACGCATGCCGTTGAACGCGAGTGGGAAGGTCAATCGCAAGGCATTGCCGGAACCGGAGGTAACGAGTCGGGAATATGAAGGGCCGGTTGATGAAATCGAAACCCGGTTGGTTGAATTATGGTCGGAGGTTTTGCATATCGAACCGGAGATGATCAGTGTCACCGGTAACTTTTTTGAGATGGGCGGGCATTCGTTGAAAGCCACGGCGTTGGTATCGAAGATTCACCGGGCGTTTGATATAAAGATACCGTTGATGGCGGTATTCAATACACCGCGAATCCGGGATCTGGCTAATCATATCAACGATATCAAACGGATCAACAGAGACATGCACATAGCGATCGAACCGGCCGAAGAAAAAGAGTATTATCGACTTTCGCCCGCGCAGAAACGGTTATATGTTCTTCATCGCTTGATCCCGGATAATATCGCGTATAATATGCCTTTCATTCTTCCGTATCATCACCCGATGGAAGGAGGAAAACTCGAATCTATCTTCAATACATTAATCCATCGGCATGAGAGTTTCAGAACCTCGTTTATCACCGTTGATGATGAAAATGATGAACATGATGAACCGGTGCAGCGGGTTCATGAAAGCGTGGATTTTTCGATCGATGTTGAAGAAATAGAAGAGAGAGACGTGAATGACTTGATTCCCATGTTTACCCGGCCGTTTGATTTAAATCAAGCGCCGTTGTTGCGGGTCAAGGTATTAACCATGGGGTCGCAACGGTTTCTTTTTATCGACATGCATCACATCATCACGGATGGCGGCTCTCAAGACATATTGGAAAACGAATTTAAGGCATTGGCATCCGGCGGAGAACTGGCGCCGCTTCGTCTGCAATACAAAGATTATTCCGAATGGTTTTACCGACCGTCTCAGCAGGAAGCGGTCCATGCGCAGGAGCGGTTTTGGCTCGATGCGTTTTCCGATGACATCCCGGTGCTTCATCTGCCAACGGACCATCCGCGACCGGTCAATCGGAGTACCCATGGAAAGCGCGTGGATTTCGGATTGGACACGGAACAGACGCACGCGTTAAAACAAATGGTTGGTGACCATCGCGTCACGCCTTACATGTATTTACTGGCGGTATTCACTATTTTATTAGCGAAACTCAGCGGTCAGGACGATATTGTCATTGGCACGCCGGTTGCAGCCCGGCGTCATGAGGATTTGCAATCGATTATCGGGATGCTGATCAATACATTGGCCATTCGAAATTATCCGTCCGGTGAAAAATTATTTAATGACTTTTTACGTGACGTTCGAGAGGGGGTGTTGGGGGCGTATGAGAATCAGGAGTATCCGTTTGAAATGCTGGTGGACCGGACGGTTCCCCAGCGGGATACGAGCAGGAATCCGTTATTCGACGTGATGTTCAATTATTTGAACGATTTGAATGTGATGCATGTCGATCATTCGGATGGATACACCCACATTAACCACATCAATGAAAATTCCAAATTCGATCTGACGTTAACGGCGGTCGATTCAGGGGAGACATTTGATTCCTTTCATTTCCGTTTCACCTACAGCACCGCATTATTTGAACCGGGATCGATCGAACGCATGATTCGTTATTTTAAACATATCGTCGATGAATTGATTCTATCGTCGGGAGAGATCGAGATCGCCGATATTGCGATCATGGACGATGAAGAAAAAAGGAAACTTCTGGAATTCGCCAATGGCGAAACGGTTGGCGTTCCGCAACAAACGGTGATGTCGTTATTCGAAACGCAGGTCGCACAACACCCGGACCATTGTTGCACGGTATGCATGGATGCACGACACACGGTGACCTTTTTGACTTACCGGGAAGTGAACCGGCGTGCGAATCGCATCGCTTTGATATTGAAACAAAACAACATCGGACCGGGAGCGATTGTTGGGATCATGGTCACGCCATCCTGGGAAATGGTGGTGGGGATTATGGGAATCGTGAAAGCCGGATGTGTGTTTCTTCCCATTGAACCCGAATCTCCGGCAGATCGAATCGACTATGTATTACAAGACAGCAGTGCAGCGGTGTTGCTTACCCAGACGGATTTGGAAAGGCGATGGCAGGCACCGGTTCAAACCGTGAACATCGATGATGCGCGTTTATATGATAATGATGACGATGATGACGATCGAATCGAGGTTGGCCATCCATCGAGCAACGGTTCGGGTTCTGATCCGTTGTATGTGATTGTCACGTCCGGAACAACCGGAAGGCCCAAAGGTGTTTTAATCAATAACGCCAATTTGATGAACTATGCCAACTGGTTTATTCGAACCGCTCGGATTACCCGTTCGGATCAAACTGTGCTCACCTCGTCGTTTGCGTTTGATATGCTTTACACGTTGTTTTTCTCTTCGCTTTTGGGCGGATGCCCGTTGCATGTCATTCCGCGCGAAACCTTTTTATTCTCCGACCGGTTGTTAAATTACCTCAAGGATCATCGCATCACGTATATCAAAGTGACCCCGTCTCATTTCAACCTGATGGTGAATGACCGTGCCTTTACATCGGGAATGCTTGGGCACTTGCGGCTCCTCATTCTGGGCGGAGAAGAGATCAACGTTCATGATGTGGAAAAAGCGCATCGATTGTGTCCCCATTTCCAGGTTATGAATCATTACGGACCCACGGAAACCACGATCGGAACGATTGCGCAGTTTATCGATTTTCATTCCTTCGAAACCTACAAACTCACTCCCACCATTGGGCGGCCGATATACCAGGCGACCGCTTATATTCTGGATCGGGATTTTCATCCGGTTCCTCCGGGAGTTACCGGATATCTATGGATTGGCGGAAAGGGCGTCGGCATGGGATACCTCAACCGACCGGAATTAACGTTGGAAAAGTTTATCGGTAGCCAGTTGCCGGATGCCGGTTTTCTTAATCAAACTCCTAAAAACAACCAAACCCTTAACAAAACCAATACACCCCCTTACAAAATAAAAAGTTTTTGGTCCCACCTTTTTTCAAAAAGGTGGGCCGCCGGAGGCATTTTTTACAAAACCGGAGATCTGGCGCGGTGGCGACCTGATGGCCATATCGAATTTTTGGGACGCGCGGATGATCAGGTCAAGATTCGCGGCTATCGTATCGAACCCGGAGAGGTCGAAGCCCGTTTGTTAACCTGCGAAGGGGTGAAAGAAGCCGTTGTCATGGTTCGAAAAAACCGAAACGGAGAAACCTATTTATGCGCGTATTTTATTTCCGAAAGACCGGAAATCGATGAAACGCGTTGCCGCGCGTATTTAGCGAAAACATTGCCTTTACCCATGATTCCCTCTTATTTTGTCCGAATGGAGAAAATGCCCCTGACCAAACATCACAAATTGGATCGGTGGGCGTTACCGGATCCGGAACATATGGAGACTCGACGTGTCGGCGACATCTCTCCGCGTAATGAGATCGAGTCGGCGTTGGTGGACGCCTGGGAACGCGTATTGGACCGAAAACCGGTTGGGATTCATGATAATTTTTTTCAGGTGGGTGGCGACTCGATCAAATGCATTCGGATCATTTCCCGCATGAATTCAGCCGGTTATAAAATCGAAATGAAGGATTTCTTTCAATATCCCGTTATTGCGGAAATGGCGCCGCATGTGACCCGAATCAAACGGGTTCCCCTTCAATCCGAAGTTACGGGACCCGTTCCTCTCACGCCCATTCAAGCCCGATTTTTTCATCGGTCGCACATCAACCATCATTACTACAACCAATCGGTCATGCTTTATGCCAAAGACGGATTTGATCCGAAGATCATTCGAAACGTATTTACGAAGATTCAGGCGCATCATGATGCCTTGCGCATGACTTATTCGCCTGCCAAAGACACATCCGTTCAATTCAATAATGATCTCAACCACCCCATTTCTTTCGAAGAATACCATTTAAAAACCATCAAAAACAGTTGGGATGACTTTCGAACCCAGGTTAACCGAATCCAGTCGAGTATCGATCCGGAAAAAGGGCCGTTAATAAAATTGGGGTTATTTCATTCGGACGACGGCGACCGGTTGTTGATTGTCATTCATCATCTGGTGGTTGATGGGGTTTCCTGGCGAATCTTACTGGAAGACATTGCCACCCTTTATGACGCGTATACGACGGATCATTCGCCGGTATTACCCATGAAAACCGATTCCTTCAAACTCTGGGCTGAAACGCTATCCATTTATGCCAACAGTCCGGCCCTGCTGAAAGAGAAAACCTATTGGAGTGAGGTGGAATCGGCAGACATTCCCCCAATCCCGAAAGATGATATTAAAGATAATATCAAAGAGAACATGATCAAGGACGTTCAAACCGTATCCTTTTCTCTTGACGAAGAGAAAACCCATTGTCTCTTAACGCACGTCAACCGGGCGTTTCATACCGAGATCAACGACATCTTGCTGACTGCATTGGGAATGGGGATCAATCAAACATTCGGAATCGATCGCGTCGCCATTGCATTGGAAGGTCATGGTCGGGAAGCGATGATTTCGGATATCCCGGATATCGCAGAACTCGATATCAGCCGAACCGTGGGATGGTTTACGTCCGTTTATCCGGTCGTTTTGGATGTTTGTTCCGCAGACCGTCCGGGTCGTCAGATTAAAGAGGTCAAAGAAACCTTAAGAAAGATCCCGAACAAAGGCATTGGGTATGGGATATTAAATTATCTCACGGATAAAGAGAACATCAGCGGCATCGCGTTCAAATTGAAACCGCCAATCATTTTTAATTATCTCGGGCAAGTCGACGCGGAACTCAGCCAAACCGCTTCATTTCAAATCATCGACGATCCGGTCAGTCGCACGCAAAGCCCGGATGATCACCGAGACTATGATCTGGAAATCTCCGGTATGACGACCGGCAATCGGTTAACCCTGACCATCGCGTACAATAAACATCATTTCCATACCCAAACCATGGACGCGCTGATTGGTCATTTCGAATCGGCGCTCATTCGTCTCATCGATTATTGCGGTTCCAGAGAACGCACCGAACCCACGCCCGGCGATTTTATGTGCCCCGCGTTATCGATCGATCAACTGGACCGGATCATGGAAACCTATCCCGATATTCAGGACCTTTATCCGTTAACGCCGTTGCAGGAAGGATTATGGTTTCATGCCATGGCGGACCGGGAATCCGCTTCGTATTTTCAGCAAACCGCGTACCGTTTGCAAGGCACGCTGGACCTGTCGCTGATTGAAACGAGTTTAAATGAACTGGTTCGGCGTCATGATATCTTGCGGACGGCTTTTGTTTGTTTCGTTTCTAATGACATGGAACGGCCCGTGCAAGTCGTCTTAAAGGAACGGTCCGTGGATTTTTATTTTCAGGATATCACCCAAACCCGAACGCGAGAAGAGAAAGAAACATTTCTTGAGACATTCAAAGAAAATGATCGAAAGCGTTCATTCGAATTGAGTCGCGATCCGTTGTTGCGGGTATCGGTGATTCGATTGACGCCAACCGAATACGAATTGATATGGAGTTCGCATCATATTGTGATGGATGGATGGTGTTTCGGGATCATCAATTCCGAATTTTTCGAAATTTATCACAGTCATCTGGAACACCGGGCACATCGTTTGCCGGCTGTCAAACCGTATCGGACGTATATTCAGTGGTTGGAAAAACACGATCGTGAGCGTTCGGCTCGGTATTGGGACGGTTACCTTGAATCCTTTGACGAAGCAACCGGAATACCGCGTCCTCGATTTGGCGCGCAAACCGGTTACCGGAATGAAGCGGTCTCGATTGAATTGGGAAGAGAGAGAACCCTGGCGTTGAATCGGTTGGCGGGACAGAATCGCGTGACCGTCAATACGGTCATGCGGGTGATGTGGGGAATTCTGTTGGGAAGGTACAATGGAACGGAAGATGTGGTATTCGGGGCAGTGGTTTCCGGTCGTCCGCATGAATTGGAAGGTGTGGAAACCATGGTCGGATTATTCATCAACACCGTTCCGGTGCGCATTCGGTTTCACGAACACCTGCCATTAACCCAATTATTACGGAGTGTTCAGGAGGACGCTGTTTTAAGTGAGTCGTATCATTACGATTCCTTGGCGGACATTCAATCGCGGACCGCGTTAAAGCAGCATTTGATCGATCATCTGTTCGTATTTGAGAATTATCCCACGATTGATTACAACCCCCAGACACTTCCTTTTACGTTAACCCGTATGGATATATTTGAGCAGAGTCATTATGATTTCGGTTTATTGATGGCAGGAACAGATGACTTGCACATCACGTTCAAATATAACGGTAATGCATATAACAACGAATACATCGAACGCATTGCCGGTCATTTACTGTTGGCGTTGGATCAGGTGATCGCGAATGAGGGGAGTGATGAATGGGAGATTCGTGAACTCGACGTTCTGTCTCAGGCGGAAAAAGATTGCCTATTAAATGTGTTTAATAAAACCCAAACCGCGTATCCGCAGAATAAAACCGTTTATGAACTGTTCGAAGATCAGGTAGAGAAAACGCCGGATCAGATTGCGCTTATCGGCTCCTCTTCAGTAGGGGCGCTTCGCGAAGCGCCCCCTTTACAATTATCGCAACTATCTTACAACGAATTAAATGAACGATCCGGCCAATTGGCTGACGACTTAATGGAAAAAGGCGTCGGGCCGGATATCATCGTCGCTATAAAAATCGGGCGGACAGTGGAGATGATCATCGGTATCCTGGGAATTCTAAAAGCCGGCGGTGCATATTTGCCCATTGATCCTTCATACCCGCAGGAACGCATGGATTACATCTTAAAAGACAGCAATGCTAAATTACTAATAACCCAAATAACTCAAATCACTCAAAACCAAAAAACCAAAAGTTTTTGGAAGTCCAGAAACCTTTTTTCAAAAAGGTTTCTGGCCGCCGGAGGCAGCCATTCTCTTTCTTACGTGATCTATACCTCCGGTTCCACCGGAAAACCCAAAGGTGTACTCGTGAATCAAAGCAGTTTCTTCAATACTTTATACTGGCGAAAGCAAGCGTACAATATGCAACCCGGTGATAGAGCATTGCAGCTCTTTTCTTTTGCTTTTGATGGGTTTATCACCTCCTTTTTTACCCCTGTCCTCTCCGGGGCAACCGTTATTCAGACAAGCGACGAAGAAATCAAAGATATCTTTCGCATCAAACAACTCATTGCATTACACGGTATCACGCATTTTATCTCAGTTCCCTCTTTTTACCGTTCCTTATTGGAAATAAGTACCGGTCGCGAATTATGCGGTTTGAAGACCGTCACTCTGGCAGGCGAAGAATTCCCCGTTCGTGTCATGGAGAAAAGCAAGGAGTTAAACGCATCGATTGAGATGATCAATGAATATGGACCCACCGAAGGCACGGTGGTATCCACGTTCTATCGATGTACCAGTCATGAACGAACGATTCCCATCGGCAAGCCCATCGCGAATGTCTGTATTTATATTATCGATAAATACGAGAACCTGGTTCCCATTGGAATCGCGGGTGAACTAGCCGCAGCCGGAAACGGATTGGCCCGCGGTTATTTAAATCGACCGGAGTTAACGGGCGAAAGATTTTCCACCTTTTTGAAAAAAGGTGGAGCCAAAAACTTTTTATTTTATAAGACCGGAGATTTGGGGAGATGGTTGGAGGATGGGAATATTGAATTCTTGGGACGGTTGGACGCTCAGGTGAAGATTCGAGGGTTTCGAATCGAGCTGGGAGAGATTGAAGCACAATTAAAATCCCACCCGCACATTCGGGATGCGGTCGTGATATCGAAGACCGATACACGCGGAGACCGTTTCTTATGCGCCTACCTTGTGTCGGATCAACCGTTATCCGTTTCGGATTTAAAAAATGACTTACACCATGACCTGCCGGATTATATGATTCCGTCATCGTTTGTTTTTATCGATCACATTCCATTAACCATCAATGGGAAACTCGACAGGAAACAGCTACCGGAACCCGGTGGGCATAAATCCCATACCTACATTGCGCCGCGAAATGAGAGGGAAGATCAATTGGCCGAAATATGGTCTTCCATTCTTGGAATCGAGAAAACAACAATCGGCATCGACGATAACTTCTTCGACCTCGGCGGTCATTCCTTAAAAGCCACCTCTCTGGCATCTTCCATCTCCAAACGCCTGCGCATTAGCATCCCTCTTCCCGATATATTCCAAACGCCGACCATCCGTGGTCTCTCCGAATACATCCGATCCGCCACACACAACGCCCCTGTATCGATCGAACCATTGGAGAAAAAAGACTATTATCTCCCGGCACCCGTACAAAAACGGTTATTTGCCCTTCAACTCAAACAACCGGACCTAAAAGTTTACAACATCCCCCTCTCCATGCTCATGGAAGGCGATATCGATGAACATAAACTCCAAGGCATCTTTCAACAATTGGTTAATCGGCACGAAAGTTTAAGAACATACTTTCGAATGAACGGAGAAGACGCCGTTCAGAGGATCGACGACCACGTGAATTTTGACATCGAAACCAATGACTTGACTGACTTAACCGGTTCACAGGAGGAACCGGAGAAAAACGTCGAATCCATCATTCAACAGTTCATTCGCCCCTTTGATTTGACCCGCGCCCCCCTGATACGCGTCGGATTGGTCAAACTTGCGCCTCATAAACATATCTTGATGATGGATAGTCACCACATCATTACCGACGGTATTTCCCAAACCATCATTATAAAAGAATTCGTTTCCCTTTATCTGGGAAAGGAACTGCCGTTTCTACGCATTCATCCCAAAGACTACGTTCAATGGCAGGTCGATCAACAAGAAAGTCCTCGCATGCGGCAGTTGGAAGATTACTGGTTCAATGTCTTTCGGGACAATGTCCCCGTATTGGTATTACCTTATGATTACCCGCCCACAGGTGATTACGCCGGAGGACACGAATATTTTATGTTGGATCGAACCGGTGTTCAGGGATTGCATGCGCTTGCCGATTCTCACGGCGCAACGTTCTTCATGATTCTTTTAGCCTTATTCAATCTATTGCTTTCACGAATTAGCGGTCAAAACGATATCGTGGTCGGAACTCCCACTGCCGGCCGCAAACACGCGGACCTGGAACCCATCGTCGGCCTGTTTGTCAGCTCCCTGGCCCTTCGCAATCAACAGGACGATAAACAAACCTTCCATCAATTCCTGGACCGTGTCAAACATCAAACCGTCAATGATTTTGAAAACCAGGATTACCCGGTTGAAGCGTTATTAACGAAAGTGAATGAAAAGAGGGAAAACAGGGAAAAACCTCTCGGCCATTTATACAACGTCATGCTGGTTCTTCAAAACATCGATGACCCGGGAATCGATATCCCCGGCTTGACTTTTAAACCTTATCCTGCTAAAAATGATGTTGCCAAATATGAATTGGTATGGATATGCAGTGAAAACGACGGCCATATGGCGGTTACGTTTGAATACCGTTCGAAATTATTCAAACGAGACAGCATTCTCCGGTTTGAATCATATTTCAAACAAATCGTGACAGCCGTGTTGACTAACCCGGACCAATCATTGGCTGAGTTAAAATCATCCTTACATTCCGGAATCGAGGTGACGTATGACAACGAAAACCATGACGACAAACATGACGAGGAACAAGACGAATAAAACCAAACGCGCACTGATTATCAGGTCGGTGAGTTTTCAGCAACTGGATAAAAACATCAAAGGCATCGTTAACCAATTTCCCGATTACGAATTGGATCTCTTAACCCATTCCCATGGGGTCGGCAACGCCCAAAGTTATGAGTGCGTATCCGCGATCATCGATTACGAAAGTCGATCGAATTTTTCCCTCTTTCATATTCCGCGTGAATTAAGGGAAAAATCACGGCACTATGATGCCATCATTGTTCCGGTCACCAATATCACCGGCGCAGGTTTTTTAAATGTGTTTTTGTTGAGTCTTCGCCTTCGATTGGGCGTTGGAAAACACGGGGCTTCGATTGTGATGTGTAATTTAAATTCCGAGATTCGGGAAATTCCCGGGAAAAAGATTATTCTCCAATCTCTTCAGGCGTCTTTCTTTTCCTTTCTATCGGCCCTAATGACCATCCCCTTTGTTCTTGTCATGTTACCCGTATCCCTGATTCGGCTGGTCATCCATCAGATGACAAAAAAACAAAAAACAAAAATAATAAAAAATAACAAAAAAGCTTAAATCAAGGTCGATGAATTTTTAAATTCATCAACCTTGATTCGCTTGATTTATCGATCTAAGAATCGATTACATTCCCAGACGTTTTTTGGCTTTGGCTAAAAGATCGTCCACTTCTTTCTTGACTTTATTCAGATCGTCTTCGAGTTTTTTGGCTTCTTCCTGAGATTTGGAAGGTGCACCGCTGGCCGGAGCACCGGATTGCAGGGCGGTAATCTGTTTCCGAAGCTTCTCGATTTTTTGTTTCTCATAAGCCGGGGGTTCAATATCCTGGGACTCGTATTCCTTTCGAATACGTCGTTCTTCTTTCCGGATTTCTTTTTCCAGGTTGGCGATTGCGGCTGCATTTTTCTTGGCAGGATCTTCCTGAGTTTTCATCGCAGCATTGACTTTCTTGATCCGTTCATTCAAATCATACTTCTCATACAAACGGTATTTGGCCGTATCCAGAGCGGTTTTGGCATTGGATGAATTGTTTTCTTTGAGAAACAGCAGATGAGCTTCGAGATACGCATCCACCGCATTATCGATAAACTGTTTATTTTTCTTGGCTTTCTCATCATAGACTTCGGCGATTTTGAGAGCGTATGAGGCTTTCTTGAACTTTGAAAGCAGTGCCTGGTATTCGCTTAACGCTTGATCCGATTTGTTTGACTTTAAAAGAGAATTGGCGTAGAGTTTGCGCAGTTCCTCATCGGCTTTTTCCGCAGCAGAAAGTTTTTGATACTGAGCAATAACTCCCGCATAATCGGAGTTGGAGAAATTGAACTTCAACTGTTGTTCCGGAGTCATGGTTTTCGGCGGGGGACCGGAAAGTTTACTCTTCAGATTTTTGGCTTCTTCAAGGACATCGTTTAGACCTTTTGATTCTGCAAACGAAATGGCTTTCTGGGCGTAGTCCTGTGCTTTATCCTGATTGAACGACGGGGTGTTTTTGACACCGTAAGAGTTGGCGACCACCAATAAAAGGCGTCCGGTTTCGCCTTCGCCGAGCTGCATTTTGAGCGTTTTTTCTCCGGTCTGAATCGCCTGGGGATAATCCTTGGTGTTGAAATATTCAACAGCCAGGTTATAATAAGCCAGAACGGTCCATTTGGAAGAGGTTTCGGGGAACTTCTGGATGTAGGCTTTTAAAGCACTGATTTTTTCTGCTCCGTGCTTGGTAAATGTCGCGGTGAATTCCTGGGCGCGAGCGACTTCCTTATCCGCATCGGTTTGGGCATAGCAAGGAAGGATTAGCAACGCCATTACAACCATCATAAAAATAAATCGTTTCATCATCGTCTTCTCCTTCTAAACGTTTTAAATCGAATTTTTTTGGTATTCGTTGATCGTTTAAGACTTAATTCTACACAAATTATGAGTACTTTGCAAGTATTAAGTGGTTTTCCGAAGATGCTTTTTATGGTATCATGTCATTATGAGTGAAATTGAAATTATCGGAGCCAAAAAACACAACCTCAAAGACATCAGCCTCCGTATTCCCAAAAGACAACTCATCTGCATCACCGGCGTCTCGGGTTCGGGGAAATCCACGCTCGCGTTTGATACCATATTCCAGGAAGGCCAGCGAAAATATCTGGAATCCCTCTCCATCTATGCCCGGCAATTTATCAAATCCCTGGAAAAACCGGAAGTTCAATCCATCCGCGGCCTTTCCCCAACCATCTCCATCGACCAGAAACATTCGTCGTATTACTTCAATTCCACGGTCGGTACCATTTCCGAAATCAATTATTATTTAAGGCTGCTGTTGACCAAAGCCGGGGAAGCCCGATGCCCGCAATGCGGGAAAGTCATCAACAGTTTCTCAACCCGGGGAACCACCGATTATGTGTTCGATTGTTTCTGCGACCAACTGGTCTACATCTATGCCCCTGTGGTCAAAAATCGAAAAGGGGTTTACAAATCCCTTTTGGAAAAATATCTCAAACGGGGTTTTTCAAAGGCGTTGATCGACGGCACCGTGCATTACCTGGACGACCTTCCGAATCTGGGGAAAAACACGGTGCACCATATTTCGATTCTGATCGATGTGATTAAAATTTCGTCCAATAACCGAAAACAACTGGAAGAGAGCATTGCTCTCGCGTCCGTTGAAGGGCAGGGCGAAATCATTCTTATGGTTAACAACCAGGACTATTTTTTCTCGAGTAAACTCTTTTGCTCCACGTGTAATGTTTCACTCCGGGAACCCCAACCCGCCACGTTCTCCATCAATTCGCCCGTTGCCGTCTGTGCCACGTGCAGCGGGAAACAAGAAACCGAATCCGGCGACAGTTGCCCCGACTGCCACGGCAGTGGGTTCAACGAATGGCCCCTGTCGTTTTATTTCAGAGGAAAAAATATTTTTGAACTCGGGGAAATGGAAATTACCGACCTTCTCTCCTTTTTTAAAACCATCCGATTGCATGGGAACGAGACCATTATTCTCGAACCCCTGATGCCCCAAATTCTTCAGCGGTTGGAATCCTTTGTCAAATTAAACCTGGGGTATATCACGTTGAATCGAAAAATCAATACCCTCTCCGGAGGCGAATTGCAACGCACCCGGCTGGTGTCCCAGATTGGGTTCAGCCTGAGCGGCATCGTGTATATCCTGGATGAACCGTCGATCGGTATGCATATGATCGAAGAGCAGAATTTGATCGATATCCTCAAAAACTTAAAGGAGAAGGACAACACGGTCATTGTGGTGGAACACGATGAATTGACCATCGGTTCCTCGGATTTCATCGTGGACCTTGGCCCGGGAGCAGGCGAAAAAGGCGGATATTTGATTTATAGCGGGTGGTTTAAGGATTTCGAAAACGCCTCAGGGTCGCTTACCGCAGACTACATGTTCAAACGCAAGCAAGTCATCGTTGAGAAAGGATATAAATGTTGTACCGAAGGATCCATTGAGTTTTCAGGTATTTCCATCAACAACGTCAATGAAGCGGAAATCCGGATTCCGTTGAAATCCCTGACGGTAGTGACCGGTGTGTCGGGATCGGGGAAAAGTTCGTTGATTGTCGATGCCCTTTACCCGATTGTGAAAAAAGCGTTGGGAGATGAAGACATCCTCCGAACGCGGTATCGGTACAGCGGTCATGAGGGAATCGAAAACCTTTCCCGGGTGATGATGGTGACGCAAACGGCCATCGGTAAAAATGCCCGTTCATGTCCCGCCACGTATATCGATATCATGCCCATGATCCGTGATCTGTTTGCCGGCTTGATGGAATCGAAAATGAGAGGATACACGCAGGCCCGCTTCAGCTTTAATGTCAGTGGCGGTCGGTGTGAGGCATGCAAGGGACTTGGATATAAAAAACTGGAGATGAGTTTTTTACCCGAACTCGAAGTGCCGTGCCCGGTTTGTGATGGCAAACGGTACAATTCCGAAACCCTGCGGGTCAAGTATGACGGTTTATCCATTGCCGAGGTTTTGGAGTTAACCGCCGTTGAAGCCTATGAACTCTTTAAAAACATCCCGATACTTGCAAAGAAGATTAAAATCCTGCTGGATGTGGGATTGGGGTATTTGAAATTGGGGCAATCATCCGTAACCCTGTCCGGAGGGGAATCGCAGCGCATCAAATTAACCAAAGAACTTTCGCGCCTCTCATCCAAACCCACGCTTTATGTGATGGATGAACCGACCATCGGTTTGCATTTCAATGATATTCAGAATTTGATCGATGTGCTTCATGGATTGATTATGAAAGGAAATACCGTGATTGTGATCGAACACAATATGGAGATGATCAAAGCTTCGGATTATATCATCGATCTTGGTCCCGGGGGAGGGAAAAACGGTGGGAACGTGCTTTATCAGGGAAAACCCGACGGTCTTAAAACGGTTGCCGAATCGGTAACCGGAAGATATTTATAATAAATATAATAAAAATAAAAAGGGCGCTTCTCAGGAGAAGCGCCCTTTGATGTATCAACGATATTATTTGATTTCTTTAAACAATTCCGCGAGGAAATCCCACACCATTCCAATAGACGGGAGAAAGAGTTTTTCATCCGGGGAGTGCGGGAAGCGAAGCGTTGGTCCGATGGAAATCATATCCATTCCGGGGTATTTGTCGCCGATGATGCCGCATTCAAGACCGGCGTGGATGACTTCCACGATGGGTTTTTTATTGTACATCCGTTCGTAAATGGCAAGGCTCTTGGCCAACAGGGGGGAGTTCATATTGGGTTGCCAGGGGGGATACCCTTTGCCGCTCTGGGCGGTGCCGCCCGCAATGCGCGCCGTGGCTTCGATTCGGTTGGTATGAGCCCTGAGTCTGGAAATGACGGAACTTCGCTGACTGGTGAGTACTTTGACTTGTCCGTCTTCGATGCGGACCCGAGCCAGGTTATTGGACGTTTCCACCAATCCCTGAATATCCGTGGACATGGCAGAGACGCCATGGGGCATCACGGTAATAAAGTCAATGCATTTATCGGTTTCGCCCGAGGTCAGTGCCTGGTTAAATGTATCTCCGCTTTCGGTTCCTTTGATGAATAGATCCGGGTCCGTGTTTTTGAATTCGTCTTTGAGGGTTTTTTCCACCTCGGCGATAATGCCCTTGACCCGGCTGATGTCGTTTTGGGGGACAACAATCAGACTTTCGGCATCTCTTGGGATCGCATTGTGTGCGGTTCCGCCCACGATGTTGACCAGCCGAATGTCCACCATTTCTTTAATCGCATGGAGCGTCTGGGTCAGTACTTTGATGGCATTGGCTTTTTCCTTATTGATATCGATACCGGAATGTCCGCCTTTCATTCCACCGGCATTCACTTTGAGTAATTGATAACCCTGAGGGACGGGTTCCGAAGCCACGGGTACGGAAAGGTTAGTGTCCACGCCGCCCGCACAGCCGACGGTAAAGGTGCCTTCATCTTCCGAATCGATATTGATCAGGATGCGTCCGTCGATAAAACCCGGTTCCAGAGAGTTGGCGCCGGTGAGACCGGTTTCTTCGTCCACTGTAAACAGTAATTCCAGAGGCGGATGCGGAGTCGTTTTATCCAATGCCAGAGTCAGAGCCATGGCCAGGGCAATGCCGTTATCCGCACCCAGTGTGGTTCGGTCGGCTTTTAACCAGTCCCCGTCGTATACGAACTTAATCGGGTCTTTGCAAAAATCATGGGTGGAATCAGGTGTCTTTTCACAAACCATATCCATATGGCCCTGGAGAACAACCCGTGGTGCGTTTTCGTAGCCCGAAGAACCCGGAATCTTAATCAATACATTCTTCACCTGATCCGACTTGGCTTCGAAATGATTGTCTTTGGCCCAATTCAGCAACCATTGGGCAATGGCGGTTTCATTTTTTGAGCAACGCGGAATTTTGCTAATTTCTTCAAACCATTTTAAAATTTCATTTGTTTTCTGATGTTCGAAATTCATAATTACACGCTCCTTTTATGTGCTTAAATTACAATATAAAAAAAAAGGAAACAAATGTCAAGCCCAAAAGATATTATCTTTTTCATCCCTAAAAAAAAACCCCCATCCGTGAGGATGGGGGTTATTTTTATACTAACGAATTGTATTGTCGAATATTAGAATTCGTACTTGGCTCCGATTCGGATAATCCGGGGATCCTGGATAGCGGTTAAGCCACCGTATTCAACGACGTGGCCGGCGACAACCAGGGTTCCACTGGACCGGTTCTGAATATCGGTCGCTTTTGCAGCATTAAAGACGTTAAACACGTCGGCAAATACTGAAAGTCTTCCGAGTTTTCCGGGGAGTTTGAAGGCTTTTTCAACGCGGAGATCCAGGATCGACAGGTCGGGTAACTTCTGCGAACCTCTGGGTTCGGCGTAGATAATTTCTTCGTCGGGTTGGTTTAACGGTACATCCAAATCATAGCTGCTGATGACGCGGGCATAACGGGTGCCGCTGAGGTAACGGTAATAAGCGCTGAGGTTAATGCCCCAGGGGCCCATGACGGAGGTCGTCAATTTAAACTGATGACGTCTTTCCAATTCCAGGTCACCATAGGCATTGATGTGCCAGTTGGGGTTATCGAAATAGGGCTGACCGGACCAGCTATCATCAAAGTCGGTTCCGATTAAACCTTTGGAACGGGCATAAACGTAGGATGCGTTCATGGACCAACGACCGCTGAACCGTTTGTCGAGGACAACTTCGATACCATTGTAGTTTCTGTTGGCTCCGGGCGGGTTGGTGATGACGTATTTGGACGTTTCGAGATCCTTCTTGCTGTAGAAGGTCACGGGCTGACCGGTGTAAGGATCAGTTACGGTCACGGTATCCCAATAGTTGCCCCAAAGGGTCGTGATATCCTGACCGGCCATTAAGCCAGCAAAGTCGATCGCATATTGATCGACGTCTTCCACGAGGTTGCGGTCCCATTTCTTGATGTAACGGATGCCTACCTTCCAATCTTTGAAGAGTTCCCGTTCGATACCGATGGTTAATTCATCGACGTAGGGGGATTTCAGGTTGGGATCCATTTCGGAACCAGCCTGACCGCTGACGTTGTAGATCGCGCCAGTAGGCTGCCAATTGGCATCCAGGTTCTGATAATAGGTCAAGAAGGCATTGGGGTTAACGGTAACGAAATACTGCATGATACTGGCAGCATAGTACCGGTTATAGGTGGCTTTGAGGGTGGTTTTACCATTCCCAAAAAGGTCATACACAAGGCCCAATCTCGGAGCAATCGTCGTCCATTTCAAGGGCTTGAATTCTTCCATGACACGGGGATCAAAGGTTTGTCCATAGGCCGTAATCGGCGTTCTGTCCTGACCCTGAGCGGGGATGATACCTTCCTGATAATCGATACGGACACCCACGTTTAAGGTGAGGCGTTCGATCGGGTTCCAGGCATCCTGGAGAAAGCCGCCGACCATGAACTTCTTGTCCTGTCGCTTGAAGTCTTGATAGTTGATGACATAGCGAGGAACACCATTTCGGACCAGGAAATAATAGCCCAGGCCATTCCGGGAATCCCGGTAATAGTGATCGTCTCTGATGTCTTTCGAAAATTCGAACTCTAAGCCGGCTTTGAATTCATGACGTCCGATCAGGTTGTCAACGAATGTGGTCGCGTCACTCATGATCTGTAAACGATCGCGAGAGTACAAGTCATCATATCCGTAACTCTGAGTGGTCTGACGTTTGACGGAATCATAAATCAGCGGCAACTGGTTTTTGGCCTTGAGGTTCAAATGATAATTCAAGTAGGCGCCTTTCACGTTCACGAACAGGTTATTCCCGAAGAAATGGGTTAACTGGGCGTTATAGGTATAGATCGGCGCGGTTTGACGCCAGGTGGAGTCCTCATTACGGGTGGAGGAGGCTCCACGGTTATTGGACTTGCCATCTGAAAAGTTAAACGACAAGGTTAATTTGTCATTCTTGCTCAATTGAGTCGTTGCCTTGAAGAAGAATGTCGGGGCTTGAGTGTAAACCGGGATATTGGTCGGCTGCTTGTCAAAAGGGAAGCCGAACACATATGTTTCCCGATTTCTAAAGCTGTAGCTGGTAAAGAACCAGATTTTGTCTTTAATAATGGGACCGCCGAGGGTAAAGCTCGGTTCGATTTCATAATTGAACCCTACTTTTTGACCTTCGAAAATGGTTCCCGTGGTGTTGTCGGATTGGGTGCTGTGGGATCGATAATAGGCACTGGCCGAACCACTGAATGTGTTTCCGCCGGATTTGGTAACAACGTTGACCACGCCGCCGCGGACCGCACTGTATTCCGCAGAAAGTCCACCGGTCTGAATGGAGACTTCTTCAGCGATATCCATAACGTTAAAGGTACCGCCCTGAGTACCGGTCACCGGGTCAGTCACATTCACGCCATCGAGGTTGTATGTATTATCACGAACAGATCCGCCATTAACGGTGTTTCCGCCGCCAACCGGGTCATTGACCACGCCGGGCGCCATGGCAAACAGAGCGTCAAGCGAACGAACAGCGGGAACGTTCTGGATGAACTTCGAATCCAAGCTCGTTACGGCATTGGTTCTCTCTTTATCCACGGTCGGGGTTGCTGCATTTACCGTTACGGTTTCGGTAATCTGAGAGAGTTCCATCAATACGTTAATCGTAGTGGTTTTCAAAACGGACACAATGATACCTTTCTGGACCATGGATTTAAATCCGGTCATTTCGAAAGTGGCCTTGTAGGTTCCGGGGGGGAGCGATGGAAATCTGAACATCCCTTTTTCATTGGTAATCGTGGACATTTGGGGGAGCATCAACGCAGGAGATGTAATCGTAATCTGTACGCCCGGAAGGACGTGATTCTCCGGCCCCATAACCGTACCATTCAATGATCCGGTTTGAGTAAGTTGAGCATTTCCATGTTCAGAAAACATACAAAACAATGAAAATACAAACACACACACAACGAAAACTTTCTTAAACATATAGTTTTCCTCCTTATTTATATTGTTATTACCTTTTAGCAATAACGTTTCCAGAATCGGAATCAATTGATACAGGAGGTTTTATGTTTTGTGCTAAACGTTCGTCCAAATTATTGGATTTTCATTCAAATATTTGCATTGGATTTGATGGCAACCAAGAAATAATGTCAGGAAAAAGTCATTGAAGACTTAAAATCAAATTCCTTTTTCAAAAATTGAAGCCGCGCATTTTTGGGCGCTCTCGATATTTAAGTTTCTAGCAGCATATTCAGCGCATAAAAGGTTTTCAGTTAGAAAATGGTCGTATTTCTCTTGGTTCTTGCATTTCACTATTGAAGCTAATCCAATTAAATCGATCGAATCCCTTTGGGATATTTCCTCCAGATAGGGCAAGAGATCTGCCGGCGTTATATTCAGTATTTCAAGCAAGAATCCTGCTTGAGATACTTTTAAACCTTTTGACATAAGGAGAACACCGAGCGTATTGATGCTTTTATCACCAACCCATGGAAATAGCAGTGTATTGGGCCCCATTTTTATTAAATTAAAAATATCAAGTTTTAATCGGCGAAAGTTGTCTCTGCCTTCCATGAAGAGTTTCCGGGCTTCCTCATTCAGATAAACCGGAATATATTCGGAAGAATACAGTTGAAACATTTTGTTCCGGATTTCATCGTGAATCAAGGCGCCCGAGTTGGAGAATTTTGGAGGAATGCCGCCTGGCGATGGTTGAAGGATAATTACTTTTTGTTCTTCATTCACATCGATAACAATCCAACGCCTTCCGGCAAATATGATATACATATCCTTTATAACCGGGTAAGAAATTGGAATGGTTCCGAGGGTCTTACCTTCTGTTATTAATCGGTATTCATCATTGGTAACAAAGGCAGCATAAAATTGGTAGTGGTTGACAATTCGTTCCCCTTTTATTCCCAACAGTAATAACCCCTCGTGCGTTTGCATAATTATTTCATGCTTGCCGAGATTTCTTAGTAACTCGGCAAACTTATTTGGTCCAATTTTACCAAATGGTCCGTTTTGACACAATAATTTCCAGCAATTTTCTGCTTTAATTCCGCCATACTGAGCGATAACCGATAAGATTTGTTGGATCAGTGTCGATAAGTGAAGAATATTTCCATCGGGGGGTTCCACCCATTTTTTTAATAGAAGTTCGGTCATCGCAACGCTTTGGAATAAGTCCTCTCTCATCATATCACCGCAATGAGATGATTTCGTAATTTCGGATTCTTGGATATAGATACGCAAGATTGATGGATCAGTATCTCGCCTGCCCGAGCGTCCAATGCGCTGTTTCATGCTTGAGACCGAAGGCGGGCAATCCAGTTGCGCCACGGATTTAACATCCCCGATATCGATCCCCATTTCCAGGGTTGAGGTGCAAATCACATTGGTTGGCAAATGTTTATCTTTTAAGCGTTTTTCAACGTCCTGTCTGATTTCTTTTGAAAGGCTTCCATGGTGGGGAAAAAACTCATTCGGCAGCTTTTGGCGTTCGGAAATCGTTCTTAGTTTATCGGCATAGACTTCGACATCACTTTTTTTATTGGCAAATATAAGATTATTGCTACCCCTTAAGGTTTCGAATATATGATCGGCAATTCGCTCCTCGGATTGCTTTTCCTGGTTATCCATATTGCAATTTTTTACTTTGTACCCACGGATTTGAAGTCTTAATTCGTGTTCTCCTCTTTTGGATTCGAGAATTTTTACGGAGTTTCCATTATTTGCTCGAAGAAATTCCGAAGCAATTCCCATGTCGCCAATTGTGGCACTTAACCCGATTCGAGGAATTTTTTTCTTGATCGTCATTTCCAATCGACAAAGTAAGGATTGCAATTGTTTTCCACGCTCATTGTCAAAAAAAGAATGCAGTTCGTCGACAATTACAAAGGATAAATTATTAAATAATGTTAAAATTTTAGGGCCATTCCTTACAAATAGAGCTTCAAGGGATTCGGGGGTGATCAGTAATAACCCTTCAGGATTTTTATGAATTTTCTTTTTCTTCTCCTGGGTGATATCCCCATGCCAGCGGTGAACGGGAATGTCGCAGTTCTCACATAATTGTTCCAATCGCTCATATTGATCGTCTATTAACGCCTTTAGTGGACTGATATATAAAACACGGATTCCCGGTCCGGGATTATTTAGGAGATACGAGCATACGGGCAAGTATGCCGCTTCTGTCTTTCCGGAAGCTGTGGAAGAACTGATAATCAAATCGTTATCTCCCGTTAACAGATGAAGGATCGATTCCTCCTGGATATCTCTTAATTCTTGCCAGCCTTTATCCCATATCCATTTTTGGATCTTTTTGTGAAGTCTTTCAAATCCAAGAGATTCTTGCCTCGTCATTTTTATAATTTTATAATTTAAAGGAGGTCAGTTCCTCATCCAATGAAGCCCCATTCACTGTAACGGGATTATTCTCGTCAAGTATTAACTCATTGGGATCCGGGATACTTTCCCGTTCAATGGTTATATTTCCAAAAAGGTCACTCCATGAAGCCGAGGGATTTTGTTCCATTATCGATAATGCATTGATGAAAGATACGATTGTATTTCGGGGTGTTCGAAAATAGGTTTCACCGATTCGATTATGGCAATGCGCCATATAAGCATGCAGACCTTCATCCGGTACCAAATAGGCTTGAACATCTCCACATGCAAAAACGTGGCGAATTTTGGTTAGAAGGACGAAGAGATCTTCGGGGGAAAGATTTTCCAATCTTACAACAGGTCCGGTGTAATCAACCAATCCGTTTAACGCAAACGTATTTTCTGCCAACCGGGATTGAAGGGCCGAGTAACTGTATAACCCTTTTCGGGTATCATACAGGAATTCGGGTGTTCCGCCAAAGAGCAGGCCGAGGCCTTCGGCCGTTCCTTGAAGACAGTCATTTAGCATATGAAGGATTTCTTCATAATTCGATTTCCGCGCCTGGGTATTGGCAAGTTTGTAAAGATTCACCATTTCGTCAAGGCAAACAACAAAACCTGAAAAACCGGCGAGTCTGACAAAACGCGCCATGAGTTTGAGCATATTGTAAAAATTGGTATCATCAACAATCGTTCGAACGTTTAATGATCGTTTGGAATCCGTTTTTGTGGTAAATTCGCCGCGCAGCCACCGAAGCGCATCTGCCTTTAACGCTTCATCGCCCGAATCGTGTCCGCGCCAATAAGCGGCAATGACCTCTGCAAAATCATAACCGCAAACCATCTCCGTGAGTTGACCAAGTTTTTCGTGAATTACTTTTTCGGGGTGAACATCTCTACTCTTGGCATCTTTTAAAATTTCCGAAATGAAGCGTTCGATAACTGCAGGCAGTGCGCCTCCTTCCGGTTTGGATCGGGTCGATAAATTTTTCATTAATTCCGCGTATAGAAGCCGGGCTTGTCCGCCGGTTGAATGCAATCTTCTGTCCGGGCTTAAATCCGCATGGACAGTTACACATTTTTTTTCCATTGCAATTGAACGTATAAGATTTAAGAAAAAGGTTTTTCCGGATCCATATTCTCCGATTATAAAACGAATAAACGAACCACCTTCCGAGATCCGTTCCATGTCTTTGAGTAATGCGCTTACTTCTTTTGCGCGTCCTACCTGAATGTATTGTAATCCTTTTCTGGGTACAACACCGGCTCTTAATGATTGAATAATTGCGTCTCTTTCTTTTAAGTTGATTTTTTTTATCTCACTCATTTTAAGAATTCCTCAAGAATGTTTTGATTTATTTCGATGGGATCATCTCCCTCGCATATTGGTTCTTCAAATAATTCGAATGACTTTTCATTTAATAAATCTATTGCCCCATCGGGTAATAAATCGTATTGACCTGTTAAGTTTTCGAATTCAGTTCTGGCCCAAACCTTTTGAGTTTGAAACGCATATAAAAGGGCCATGTGATTGGCATCTAATCCCGGGATATATTTTTCCGAAGGGTATTCCATTACATCGGATTCTTCAACCTCATTTCCCTTTGTTTCGCTCTCAAATACATCTTTAAGAATGGCAGCGACTTTGGATGTTTCCTGGAGTATGGAGGATATTTTTTGATGGTCGAGTTCCAAGCCTTTATTCTTCGCAAGTTTAGGGATCGAATAGCCGGTTCCTGGCTTATCTGCATTCCTGATGGTTACAGGTTCGTCATTGGGTTCTTTTTTATCGATCTCGAAAAAATGGATGTCAGAATACAATTCTTTTTCTTCTATTTCCAAGATTTTATATAATTTTGTTAGGATTTTTATTTCTTCCGGACTTATATAATTATCTGCTCCAGCTACTGCAATGAGATATTTGGAAAGACTCCTTTTTTCCGTTTGATCTATAGATTCTAACCTTTTCTTAATTGATTGAAGGGTGGGATCCGAATTCAACAGCCATTCCAATAACGCTTTCATTCTTAATTTCTCTTCGGTATTGAGTTGATCCGAATGATCGATGAACCCTAATAACACGTGATGTTCATTTTCGGCAACGACCTTATCGGCCTTGGCAACAAGGACCCCAAAAAAAAGCAACAACCTTTTGGCCAAAAAATTCTGAGATGGTTCTGATAGATGGGCTTGGCTAAGTCTAAAAATAACGGATTTTTCAGAATCTTTCAAGGTCTCGGCATCAAAACGAACATCCGGTTCTATGCCTACGCCTATTTTTTCAAGGAAAGAAATTAGGGTTAATGTCTCTTGTTTGCTGAACTTTCCGGGGTTCTTAAGTTCCCATCTCTCAAATATATCTTTATTATTGATTATTCCTTGATCTTTATCCTTTATCCTGCTAAAAATCCATTCTTTAAAGTTCAGTATTTCCGGATAAGAATCGGTATCTATCAGATCTTTTGGCAATAAGGAGAGGCCCACGATTGAGTTTTGGATTTTGGGCGATTGTCCCAGCCACCGACTGTATTTATCCAGGTCATCTTGACATTCGGCAACCATTGATTTGGTTTCATCGAAGAGTACTTTTGATTTTGAAATATCGGGTATATCAAATGTGATTTTCTCTGACCGATTAAAGTTAGAACTCGCATAGTGATAATCAAAGGTAATCTTATTATTGGTTGGCGTAATAATCATACCGTCGTTAAATTTTTTCTGATATCGAATCAGGTAGAGTTTTTTAAACTCTTCCGGGCATCGAGTGGCTGGTGTTCTAAGGATGATTTCGGGATGGTGTGTTGCATAATGATAAACCCAGGCCGCATTAAGCGGTTTTCCTTCGATTGCCATCTGTCCCAGTGCAAGTTTTATGATCGGCGGAATCTCGTAAGTATACCGATTCGAGAGGAGATCCAAATTGTAAAATTTTTTGCCTGCATGCTGAATTTGGACAAATTCGATCAGGGAATTAACATAGTGATTAAATGAACCGTTCGATTTTCCGTATAATTCCCTCAACCGGATGAGTTCATTTGTAATTTGGGCGATTTCATCCTTTGATATATTTTGTCTACGCGCATCAGAAAAAAGGCGTCTTTCAAGGCCATAGAAAAAAATGAACACGTATCCGATATTTATATTCGGGTCTTTTCGCCCGCCGGCCAGCCATTCAAGGTAGGCTGCCCGACTGGTAGGCGGTATTTTACTATATGAGGGCCAATAATTTAAATTTTTTCCTTCCCTGTCAGGAGCTAATGGCTGTACCGAAAGGTTTGTATTTATAAAACTTGGTTCCTCCAAATCGCTATTAAGGGTGCCTGTTGTTGGTCTTCCGCAATAGACCATTCCATCGGGAATTTGGTAGTCTCCAACTTGGATGGGGGTTCCCGGTGGGGTCCATTCATAATAATTCTGTAATGTCTCACCTTGCCATCTTTCAGGAGTTCTTACCGTTATTTTTAATTCATTTTTCCCGAAATCGGACGGATATATTGGGGTAGATTTTTTGGATGAAGATTTGTTTGCGCTTGTTAAAACGACAATAAAAATTATTATAATAAAAATGAAAAACCATTCCATTATCGGATCCTTAAATTTATTTATCCACTCAATTTGCGAAGTATACACCATAGAAATGTAGAAATCAATAGTTTTGAAAGGCCTAAATAGATTTAAGAATTTTTCTTTAACCTTCTTTTCTCACTTTTTTAGTAAGAGAATGAGACAAAGGTTTTATCTTCAGCCAAATTATGTGTTATTTCTTCTCGATTTGTGTGATGCGTTTCTCCAGATCGTCGATTCGTTTTTGTTGGTTTCGGATCACGGTTTGTTGTTCCTGGACCACTTTGGTTAACACGGCCGTGATATCCATGGGACTCAACCCTTTTCGGTCTGCGGTTGCCAGTAATGCCGGGACATCCTCGGCGATGAACCCCACGTGTTGATCGGTTTTGTCGACCTTATAATTAAACGTGACGGGATTGAGTTGCTTTAATGCATCCAACGCTTCGACCGGGGAAAGATTCCGGATGTTTTCTTTGAGGCTTCGGCTGGATGCATTGGTCCAGATGCCTCCGATCGAGCAGTAGGCGCCGCTGGCCAGGTGCAGGGGATAGGTGGGCGTAATTCCGATACCCAGTTTCCCGTTTACGGTTAGGAGCGCATTGTCAAATTCCCCGTATATCAGCGGAGTGGCGGTATTGGAATTGGCGATATAGAGTTTGTTGGACCCGGTTTCATTGTATCCGGCTTGGTAACCGAGGAAGACACTGCCCTGACCGGTAATGTTTTGAGCTCCGGCCTGGTAGCCGAAAAAGGAATTGTTGTTTGCAGTGGTGTTTCTATAACCGGCACTCGTTCCGATGAAGACATTCCTTTGGCCAGAGGTATTGCTATATCCGGCACTAAATCCCAGGAAGGAATTGGCATCCCCGGTGGTGTTGTTAGATCCGGCGTAGTTTCCGATAATGACACCATAGGACCCGTCATTGTTGTCCTCCCCTGCATGACTTCCAATGAAAACATTGGCCACGGGGAGTCCAACGCCACCACATCCGGCATAATATCCGATGAAGGTATTGTCTCCCCCTTCATAATCGCCATATCCGGCGTAACTTCCGATGTAAGTGTTATTGTCTCCGGTGACGTTACGATATCCGGCATATTTTCCCATGAAGTTGTTGTCGTGACCTAAGGTCGTATTATAGCCGGCGCAATATCCCATGAAGTTATTGTTCTGTCCAATTGTGATTCCGTATCCGGCTTGATTTCCGAAAAAATTGTTGTAGTTTCCAGTGGTGTTACTTCGCCCGGCGCTAAGCCCGAAGAACAGGTTGTCGCTCCCGGTAGTGGTGCTGTATCCGGAATAATTTCCGAAAAAGTTGTTGTTGTTTCCAGTGGTGTTTGAATACCCGGCATTGTATCCGAGAAAGCTGTTGCTGGTTCCGGCTGTGTTTTGATACCCGGCATAATTTCCAAAGAAGTTATTGGAACTCCCCGTGGTATTATGCCATCCGCTGTAAACTCCCAAAAAATTGTTATAGTTTCCGGTGGTATTGTAATAACCCGCCCCATATCCCAGAAAGGTATTCCAGAATCCGAGGTTGGTGGAATAACCCGAATAAGCACCGATGTACGTGTTGTTAAATCCGGTGGTGGTATTTAATCCGGCACTGGTCCCATAGAACGTATTGGAGTATCCTTCGGTGCCCTGAACGATTCCCGGATCCGAGCTTTTTTTCTTGAGTTCCCCGGCATTGCGGACCGCCACTTCTTTGACCTGGGATTTGAGGTCTCCCAGAACACGCTGAATGACGTCATCGCTGATGCCATATTCTCTTAATTTCTCGCCGAGCGTTTCCTCAAAACCGATGAATTTAACCTCTTCTTCGACATTGAAACGTTTACCCTCCGACCATTGGCCGATGGCATTACCGGCAGCATCCATTGCCCGGACAAACCAGAGATACATACCTCCGGTTTTAAGGCTCTTTTCCGAGGGTAGGGTCCATGAGAACGCGCGCCCCGGAATATCCTGAACCGCTATCGGTGCGTTTTTTAAGGCCATATCCTCGTAAGCGATGAGGTTGGGATCCTCCACGTTGAAGACCGCCACCCGGTAAGCGGCGGCCCGGTCGACCGCCGTCCAGCTAAATGTCGGGCAGGTCTGAAACACGACCGAAGCTTCGGTCTCGCCCCCCGGTGACACTGCTACCGGTTGATCGATCGATTCCCCCCAGAGAATTCCGGATGAAACCAATAAAAATACGATAACCCATGAAATGGCGAAACATATGTTTTTTTTCATTTTTCCCCCCTTTGCTTTTGTATATCACACAATATAATAATATAAGGATAAAAGAAATCCCACTTTTTTTAGTAGGATAAAAATTATAAATTCTTGTCAAAAATTTTTTTTTTATACTATACTAGTAACGCGATGTTTTTCTGGTTATCCATTTAAAGCATCGTGAAAAAAGGGAGGTAGAGAAATGGGCAAGAAATATCTATTTACGTTAACAACATTATTTCTTATTTTGGGGGGATTTCAATCATTGAAATCAGATGAAATATCGGGATATTCCACATATCCACGGATTAAAGCCGGGGCGGATAATACCGTGACCGCTATGGCAAAAGGTGGAGTCAATCATGAAGAAAACATCTTGTGGAGTTATGTGTTACAAAAGCCGAAAGCCGAATGGTTGAAGATTCATTTTGCCGATTTCCAAATCGGGCGTCAGGATTTTCTGGAGTTGAAGGACCGGAACGGAACATTGGTTGCCACCATAAAAGGCTGTGACGTTGAGGAGGATCAAACATCGATCTATAAGGTGATCAAAAAAGAAGGTAAATCCAATTTCTGGATTCATGCCATCGAGGGAAATACCGTTACCATCGAATTGAAAAGCAAAAACAAGAGGAAAGCGAATTGGGGATTTACGATCGATGAGGTGGGCGTCGGAACTCGGCCGCTCAATGGCACTTCTGTGGTTCAGGATATTATCGGGACCGATAATCTTCAACAAATTTATTGCTACTATAACCAACAGCCCTACCTTCGGGGGCGGTCGGTCGGTTGGATGCACTTCAAAGATAACGGCGTTTGGTACAATGGCAAAATCGGATTTCTTCTTTCCTGTAATAACACCAATCACTTTTTGACTCACTCCGATCATATGGGGGACCAACTCTTTGTGGAAAGCCTTGAAGTTCGATTCGATTATTTCTATACTTCGTGTTCCGGTCAGACATCGATACCGTATGCTGCATATTCCGGTGACCACTTAATCGATTATAATCCGGGACAGGGGGCCCGTTATTCGCTCCTGACCTTAAAAGGAAATCCTCAATCCACTTATACTCCCCTGATTCCCTCGAACCAGGCGCCTTATGCCTGGCAGCCGATTTATGTGCTCCAATTTCCAGCCCAGACTCCTCTCAAAGTCGCGTTCGGTTTTGTTTACTATGTCGGCTGGTGGTTTTATCATTTTGCCGATGTCGAACCCAACAACCACATTGGGGCTCCGATCCTGGAGGACAATCCACAATCGACGAATAAAGTCATCGGAATTGCAGATATAGGGCCCGGGACGTTTTCCAATATTTCCGTAAAAATGTCTGATATTTATGCCAAAGTCGCGGGCTATCTCCAATGCCAACAATAATAAAAGATAGGTCATGAAAGAAAAGGAACTCTCGTTCGCGGATCACTTGATCGCTGCCATTGTCCTGATACCGGTGCTCTTTCCGGCCTGGGTTCGAAGCGGAATGATTCGGGAATACCTTTCGCCCTACTGGTATTTATCGATTTCATGTTTTTTTATCTTTATGTTCAGCCGGTACCTGAACCGTGAATCGCGGATTCGGTCCCCGGTGATGGAAATCTTACGGGATCCGTTTTTTTACCTGGCCCTGATGTTCATCACTCAATTGACCATTCAATCGTGGAATGCGGGGAAAGTTCGCATCGTGGATTCGGTGACCCAACGCGTGGGTTTCAGTCCGCCGCATATCGCGTGGCTTCCGGGAGCAGTCGATTCCCTTCTCAGTTGGGACATGGTGGTCTGGTTTTTACCGCCGCTTTTGACTGTCCTCATTCTGCGTCACAGCCCGGTTCCCGGATCGGTGTATCGGATCATCTATTGGGGCATGCTCACTAATGCCTCACTGTTGGCAATCCTGGGAATCCTGGTACCGTTGCTGGCCCAACCCTATCCCTCCTGGTTGGCGCCCATTTTTCCTAACCCGAAAGCCTTCTGTTTTTCCACGTTTCCGTATCCCAATCATGCCGGGAGTTTTTTCATGCTTCATCTCGGTTTGGCGTTGGGGCTTTTCCTCTATTATTACCGGGAAAGAAACGAAAAAGCTTCATCGACTCCTCTCTGGAAAATCCGGGCGCTGACCGCGATCATTTCTTTGGTGTTTGTCGCGATTCATTTGTGTCGTTGCCGTTTTGCCATTCTTTTCAGTTGGGGAATGGTTCTGGTTTTTTTTGGCTATTGGGTGTACCGGTTCCGGTCAAAGGTTTATAAGATTGTTCCGGTTGTCATCATTGTCATCGTTTGTTTTTCCGGGATTGGTATGATTTCCGACAATGGGGGTTGGGCGAAACTATCGGAGATGACTCATCCCCGATCCTTTTTGAAGAGTCAATGGGAGTTGAAGTGGTGGCAAACCGTTGCTGCGGCGAAGATGTGGACGGATTATCCTGTTTTCGGTATCGGGGGCGGGAGTTACCGGTTTTATTTACTCTTGTATGTCACCCGGACTTCCGAGCGAAAAATGGCCATGTTCAATCGTGGAATGGCAAACGTTCATAATGATTTCATGCAATTTCTCTGTGAATTCGGAATAATCGGTGCCGGGTTGTTAATGACCATGGTTTTGTTGCTGGTCTTGAAGATTATCAGGGATCAACCCTGGAAAGAAGGATTTATCCTCTTTGGATTGCTTGGGGTTGGGGGCGTTTGGGTTCACAGTTGGATCGATTTACCTTTCCGAAGTCCACCGGTTATTATTGCCGTTGCGGTGATTCTGGCGGGTTATGGTGGGGCACGCCGATATGGTTCAAATGAAAAGGACGTTAAAATCAGGATGGGTGTTGTTGGGGCGTTGTTTCTTTTTATCAGTATTTTGTCGTGGTGGGGGACGGCTTCATTGCGACGGGAGTTATCCATGGCAACTGTTCGAAGTGTCTCTGAAAAATTTGAGAGTGGAAAATTATCCTTCCCCGACATCTCCCGAATGTTGCGGTCATTAGAATGGGCAAAATGGTTGGATGATGATTATAAAGAGGTTCATCTCGTGTCGGCAAAGATGCATTATACTTTGTATCGAAATTCGCGGTCGATGAATGATTTGAAACGTGCGTTTCGGAGTGTGTTGAAAGCCCGGCGGTTTATTTCGGTTTCGGATGTTGACTTTGGTTTCTTACAAATTGAAATTCTGGATGCCATGGGGTATTATCTTGAAGAAAGCTGGTGTTTAAAATGCCTGCATGAGCGTTGCCTTCGAGGAAGCCATGCCTATTTACTAACCGAAGAGATTTACAAAAGGCGTCCGTATTTATTGCGTGAATGATTGACGGATTTATTTGTCCCTGGTATTTGGCAACATTATCGTGAAGGTTTTTGTATTTGGAATTTTACCAATTTTGGAGAACAGAAAAAAATACCTGAGGAACTCAAACGCAGGCGATTTTTCTCATTTCAGCCTCCGGTCGACTTGAAGTATCATTTTAACAATCCGGTATTTTTATGTCAATATTTTTATCCAAATCAACGCATATAGAAAGTGGATTAAATTATTAATGTTAAAAAAAGAATTCGTTCTTCTTTTTTCTTATATACCGGATAAGAAAAAAATCGGCAATTATAAATGTTACCAAAATCCAAACATGAAGGTGGTTGGGTATACTTAAGTGAGGAATATATTTTCTTCCGACCAGAAAAAGAACAGTCACAAATACCAATATAATATTAATCGCCCGAGATATCGCGTATTTGAAAATGAGAAAGGTCGATAAGGTAATCACAAAAAAATCAATGAATAATACTTCCAGCAAAAAATGAATATCCCCAAAATGTAAATTGGATGTAATGATTCGGTATAAGAAAACCAAACAGGCTCCCGCAAAAACTGAAATACCGGTAATAAAGAGAGACTTCCCAACGATTATATGATAGATTCTAAAGCCGAATCCGGAAAGGTGGGGGAGTCTTCCCTGAATTTTGTCTTTGTAAACCAGCATTTCCAGTAGATTCGAATTCGTTATCCATATAATTGGGAAAAATATAAGAAATTCGGTATAAATTCCCGGTCGCATGACCATAAAAATAAAGTAAGGGATAGTCAAAACAAAGTTTAGATATGCTTTTCCACTATTAAAAAAAAGTATACCTTCTTTCTCAATCAGATTTAATAACCAATTCATTAGCGTCCGATTCCTCAAAAAATTCTATCTTATCCCGCCAATTATATTTAAAAGAAAAACTCATTTTTCCTCGCTTGTATAAATTTGAGTAGTAAACCATTCGCAATGATGAATATCAGAATAATCGTGATATGAAAATAATCCGACTGTGCGAACCGTATCATAAAAGATTTGGTTTGGGATAAACCGATTACTGTAAGTATTGGAAGGAAGATAAGCGCCCGGGGATCTTCCAATTTGTAATAAACCAGAGTCGATAATCCGACAATGAAAAATTCGATCAGAAACGCTTCCATTAAAAAATGTCCGTTTCGAAAAAGACTTTCCGAATATAACAACCGATAGGTCAATAAAAAAATAGTTGTAAACAAAGTGGAAAGCAATGAAATAAAGAAAATTTTTCCCAGGATGATATCGAATACCTTGAAGTTAAAGCCCAGTATATGCGGGATTTTTCCTTGAACCTTATCCATTTTTATATTTAAATCCAGGAGAACGACATTCAATATATATAGGCAGGAAATAATAATAATGTACTCGATAAATAATTTTTCCCTATTGTGGATATAATAAATCTCTATTGCCATCAAAAAAACAAGAGCAGCGTAAAATTTCCAACTGCTGAAGCAGATGATAAACTCTTTATCCATTAGAAATAAAAATTTTTTCAGCTTTGATCGTATCATTCGCATAACTGGCCGTTTTGAATATGAATCCATCGGTTGGCGATGTCTTCAATCATTTGTTTTTGATGCGTTGTTAAGAGGACAAGGCCTCCATATTTGATTTTTTCTTTGATTAAATCTTTTAATTTGTCGCAATATTCCGAATCCAGTTCATTGAAGGGCTCATCCAATAAAAGAATATTTGGAGACTTTAATTCGGCAACCGCTAACACCAAGCGTTTTTTCATTCCTGCCGAAAGTTTTTTGACTTTTTTGTTACGCATGATCAGTAACCCGAAAAAATCAAGGCAGCGCCGAATTTCTTTTTTCCTTCTCGACCGAGGAATACATGAAAGGGCGCTGTAGATTTTCAGATTTTTTTTAACGGTGAACTCTTCGTATAATAGCGTATCATCGAAAGCAAAACTCATGTTGTTTTCCGGGGATACTTCAATGGTTCCCGAATCGATGTCAATGATTTTCAAAATGGCTTTAAGCAATGTTGTTTTGCCTGATCCGTTTAATCCGGTAATGGCAATGCATTCCCCTTGATTTGCTAAGAGGTCGATGTTTTTGAGAATGGTTTTCCCATCATAATTTTTACAAATGTTAGTAACGTTTATTAAACCAACCACACAAATTCCTAATGATTTTCATTTATTTTCTTAATGTTTTCAATTGTTAAAATACATTTTATCAAAAAAATAAAAAAAATCAATGGTTGGTCAGGATAAATTGGGGATTGAACAGAGCATTTATTGAAAGATGTGGATTTAACAGGGAAAAATTTCTACCATTACCACGTCCCCATATCGGGGGAATATGAGCAACCAATAGATTTACTGTAAAGACTCCCAGAGTCTTTTACCGCTCCAACCCGGCAATCAGAGCATAAATACCTATACTCACAATCTTTGCAGATTTCGATTTTATCCTTATTTATTTCCCAAAATTCGTCGAATTTTCCAGAAAGAATCAGGTTGGGAATCGAAATGCAATTTATATTTCCTAATTTAATATCAGACCACATGCATGGTTTGATTTCGCCATCGCTATCAATTGCGAGCTTGTTTCCCCAACAAGGATTCAATTCCTTATTAAAAAAGAAATTTTTCCCATCTGTAGAAATCCCTTCCTCGATGATATTCCCCGTATGACATACCGATTCGCTGAAGGTAATCCCCATTTTACTAAGAATTTCTTTCTCTTTTTCGAATTGAGTTGATTCACTGGAACCACAAACCAGTATTTTGTAAGAGGCCGCATTAATTTTCGCTTTTACATACTCTACCACATCCAAATGAATAAAAGGGTTCCCCCCAATAAAGACAAGAGATTCAATGATAAGATTTCCGATTTGTCGGGAAATAATCTCTACCTGATCTTTATTTATTGCCCCATTTGTTTTTATACCTTTCCCGATTTTACCGCAGTCGGGGCAGTTAAATTGGCAATCTTCAGTAATACGAAGTTGGAGTTCTCTTAGAATTAACGAACTTTTGTAATTTTCGGTATTGGGCTTATATTTAAAGGGGATAATCCCATTTGTTTGAATTACCAATTCATTTGCAATTAATTGGGCTTCCAGTTCTTCCGGGCTTCCCTCTGGAGTTATGCTGTAGATCATTTCTCTTAGCGAATCGAAGAGGAGGTAATTGCGTTTTCCTTTCACTTTATAGACGAACGGGGATAATTGGGCCTTCATTATTCCTGAACCTCCCATTTTTCAATCCAATCGGTTTCTTCTTGCCCCAATATCAAATACAAGAAACCATTATCGTATTTAAATGCTTCATTTCTTCGTCCACCGTGTGTCCAAAATAATGCATCGATACAGGGAACCTTTAATTTCCCCAAATACACCAATTGATTGGAGAAGTAATCCCCATCCGTCATACCGCCGCAATCGACGAGATAACTATGTCGCCTTACCACAACAAATCCTTTCGATAAAGGTATCATCGTTGCAGCGGGATCTACCGTGTCGCTGAACCTGAAGCGTTTTGCCAAACTTCTCATTCCATGTTCGGCAAAACAAGTTTCATCAAGAGAGTGATCAG
>JBLMYT010000059.1:0-68004 GCA_050258455.1 Candidatus Omnitrophota bacterium
ATGAATTGATTTGATCATAAGCATCCTTTACTATTTCGAGTGCCTTGCTTTCACCGAAGAATGATGGATCTTCTTTCCTTAGTCGCTCGTCAGCTTCAAAATAATCCAGATCGTAAGCCAACTCCCTGATTATTGCTTCAATGTTTGGATTTTCTGAAATTTTATCCGCATTAAAAACGTAATTTTGAAAGTCTTTTAATAAAGTGCAATTAATTGCACCTTTCGAAAGAGTCATTTCTAAGAATTCTAAAACTTTGTCATTCAGGAAAAGTTTCATTATTCCTCGGGATCTTTTAAATTCTTCCATGTTTTTTCGGTCGCTTCTCTTGAGGTAAGCCGTTTTTTCCTTTCAAATTTCTTTCTAGGAGCTTAATCATTTTTATATTGCCTTTTTTTTTGGCTATTTCTAGTGGCTTATAAACTAAGCCCTTCATGTCGACTTTTGCGCCATGCTTTAATAAGAGTTGGACCAGTTCAACATTTTCTTTTTCGACCGCTTCGACCAATGGAGTAACCCCCTCACCTTCTAAAATATTGGGATTAGCTCCTACATTTAACAGCATTTTTGCTATTTCTATGTTACCTACGCTAACCGATACAAATAACGGTGATGAAAATTCAAATGGACCGACGCAATCCGCATAATTTTTATAGTCTTTGCCATTTGGGTCTGCGCCCTGGGAAAGGAGTATTCGTACCCCAATTTCATCCCCGCAAGAGCAGGACCTATTTAAAAAATGATATAAATATGCCTCTCTACATTTATCGTCATTGAATAATTTTCTATCTCTCGCATTCAAGAGAGGAAAAACCATAATTAACAAAAAAATCACGAATATATTTTTCATTCTTACTTACCTCCAAAATGGTATTAATCTCCTGTATATCTTCTATATATTGTTTCATCTCTATTCTCAAATTGACCTGGGGATGTACTTACCACATTTTCATGAGCACTTATATTTGTAATTTTGCCCTTATTAAAAATCATAATTCCAGCGTGACCAGAGAAATCGTTACCCCCAGATAGTTGATATGCAGCAACATCTCCGGGTAGTGGTTCTTCTTTTTTTTCAATATTCTCCAATTACATTTCCAGGTATTTTCTCCAAAGTCATCTTTGCTTGTACTATAAGCCCATAATTTACTCTGGTTATAAGAAACAGCGATTAAAGATATTTCCATTCTTTTAAAAAGATTTTTTAAACTGTCTTCCTTTCTCCCGTCCGGATCAAAATAGGTGATCGGATTGTTCCGACAATACGCATATAAATTCCATGATTGGGGATCAACCAAGAGTCACAGGGGTCAAGTCTTGCATTATAACATTTGGCAACTATCACCTATATATTTCAAATTTCTAATAATGTTGCAATGCAAGACTTGACCCCTCCCTATCGTTGCTAACCCCCCAAACCGGACCGATGAAAACAAAAAATACGACCCCAAAAACCAGGCCGCGGATGATGCCGTTGAATCGTGATGCCATCTTTTCCTCCCTCTCTCTCCCGAGTTATTTGACTCAGGATCAAATAAAAACCTTCGATATTCAGAATCATACCAGAACGCAAATGCGTTGTAAAGGAGAGCGTCAGGGATCTTGTGTAGATAGCCATATTGTAGAGACGTAGCGCGCTGCGTCATGTTGAGACAACGCGCGATTTACTGCGCGCAAATGCCAGGCGTTGACAAACATTTTTTTTTGGTTTAAGATTAAATCATGATGGAATATAAGCCGTTGATTCTCGTGGTGGAAGATAACGAAACCAATCGGGACTTACTTCGGGAAATTCTCGAATCCGAAGGTTACCGAGTCAATGAGGCGGAAAATGGCCAAATCGGAATCATCAACGCACTGAAAGAAATTCCGGACGTCATCCTCATGGATGTGGAAATGCCGGTAATGAATGGTTTGGACGCTACCCAAAAACTGGTCGACTTACCGGAAACGGCCCGGGTTCCGATCATTGTTTTGACCGGCTTAAACGATTCGGAAGAGCGGATCAAAGCCTTTAATTGCGGGGCCATGGATTTTGTCACCAAACCGTTTAATACGTATGAATTGATGGCACGTGTGAAATCGTATATCCGCCTTTCCCTTCTCAATAAAAAATATGTTTCATCAACGATCAGTCTGGAAACCGGCTTGCCCAACCGGCTTGCCTTTCGAGAGCAGCTTCCCGAAAAAATAAAATCCAAATTACTGCTGATCAAAATCGATAATTTCGAGATGGCCAGCCGCTATTATGGCGACGCCACCGGCATTGGTATTGAGAAAGATGTGGCCCATTTCCTCCAGGAAGCAGAACCGAAGGAATTCAAGGGGCATGCCACTCTCTTTCACCTGGGCAAAGGGGTATTCGGTTTCCTGCTGGATGACCCGGATAACCGGATCAACGGCGTCAACGCATCGATGATTATCAAGGGACTGATCGACCGGTTTAATGATTATCAGTCCGGTATCAAAGAAACCCATCATGATATCGAATTAACCGCCGTGATCGGCTTTAACCGGGAGAATATTCTGGAGAAATGCGAATTGGCGCTTGAAGAAGCCATTCGCTGCAAAACCGGGATGCTGATCATGGACGATATCATCAAAGAGGTTTACCACGATATCGGGGAAAACATGTTCTGGCTCAAAAAAATAAGGGAAGCGGTCCGACATTCACGCCTGATCCCGTACTATCAACCCATTTATAACAGCACGACCAATAAAATCGACAAATACGAGTCCCTGGTTCGATTGGTGGACGAATCGGGTGATGTTGCAGAGCCGTCCCAGTTTCTGGCAATTGCTAAAAATAGCCGCTATTATTCCGATATTACCCGATTGATGACGCAGAAATCCATGACGATGTTTAAAGAAAGACCGGAAGGGTTTTCGTTGAATTTATCCGCCCTGGATATCGAGAATCCGACGCAGCGCGATTTCCTGTTGGAGACCCTTCGGCAAAACCCGGATATCGCGTCACGGATGACGCTGGAAATCGTCGAACAGGAAGGGGTTCGATACATTGAAATTTTAAAGGAATTTGTCAAAAACGTGAAGTGGCATGGGGCGAAAATTGCCATCGATGATTTTGGAGCCGGGTACTCCAATTTTAAGACGCTCCTGGACATGAATGCCGACTATCTCAAAATCGATGGAAGCCTGATTCTCCAGGTCCATAAAGACCCTTCCTGTCGAAATATCGTGGAAACCATCAAGGCGTTTGCCGATAAGACCCATATTGGGGTTATCGCCGAGTTTGTGGAAAACGCGGATATCTTCACGTGCTTGAAGAACATCGGAATCACGCTCTTTCAGGGTTATTATATCGGGAAACCACAAAAATTATAGCCTATTTTTGTTATAATTGGTTAAAATATATAGATTAAATTCGTATTTATATTTTGGGTAAAGGAGGTGGGTGATGAACCTGGAAGATATTCGGGAACGGTTGACTCGAGTGGATGAGCAAATCCTGAAATTATTGAACGACCGGCTGGAATTGACGTTACGGGCCGGAAAGTTATCTCATGGCGTGGATAAGGAGAAGGAAAGCGAGCCGGCGGTCATGGATGATGTGCAACGCGTTCCATTAAAATTAATTAGAACCGAATTTTCGAAACGTGTGTTCAATGACATCATGGCCGAATGCCGCGGACTTCAAACCGAAAACCTTAAGTTGGTGGGTTTTCAAGGGGAACATGGTTCCATCGACGAGTTGGTCATCGGTCAACTCGGAGCGGAGCTGGTTCCGATCCCGTGCGTGCAATTTAACGATGTGGTGGAAGGAATGAGCGCCGGTTGTCTGGATATGGGGATCCTGCCGGTGGAAAATTCCGTGGAAGGCGGCGTGAGCGAAGTGAATGACCTGCTCATCCGGTACGATTTACACATTTGGGGCGAGAGGCTGCATCCGATGAATCACGCTTTATTGACGCTCCCCCATACGGATATGCAATCCATCAAAGTGGTTTATTCGCATCCCCAGATTTTGGCTCAGTGCAGCAATTTTATCGCGCAGAACCAATTCAAAACCCGGCCGTACCATGACGCGGCCGGTTCCGCGTTTATGCTTCGAGAGACTCAAAATCACGCGGCTGCAGTGATTGCCCATCCCCTCTGTGCCTCGCTCTACAATCTGGCGATCGCTAAAGAGAATATCGCCGATGATCCGTCCAATTATACGCGTTTTCTTCTGGTTTCAACGAGCGCTAACCCGGAAAGCCCGGACGGAGACAAATGCTCGATCGCGTTTGCCACATCCAACGAATTTGGTGCCCTGTTTTCCATTCTGAAAATATTCAGTGATGCGCAAATCAACCTGATTCGGATCGAATCGCGGCCCTCTCAGATTGAAAAGGGAAACTATGTTTTTCTGGTCGATTTCCCCGGTTCGATTCGGGACGAACCGATTAAAAATTTATTAAAAACGGTTGAAGCCAAATCCACCCTGTTCAAAATGCTGGGGTGTTACAAATCCGCGGCTTGAGGAAATTGTAAAAAGGGCCCCCAAATTTTGGGTTTTGGGGTATATGGGTATCGGAGACGTCGCGCGCGACGTCTCTCCGATTCTTTTTATGAAATACGAATATTAATTTTTTTCCGAATCCAGTTCTTCTCGGACTGCCCGTCCCAATTGATCCAACGTGTAAGGCTTTTTGATGTAGGTGCCGGCACCCAATTTCAATAATTCTTTCACTTCTCCGGTTTCGGAAAAGCCGCTCACAATAATCGCTTTCTGTTTCGGTCGGATGTTAAGAATCCGGCGGTACGTCTCAAGGCCATTAATACCCGCTTCCAAAATCATATCGATGATCAGCAGATCCGCGCATTCGGATCGCAAGTATTCGACGGCTTTTTCGCCGCTGCAAACGGCAACTGCCCGATAACCGAGGCTGGATAAAATTTTGGTGGCCACTTCCCGCTGCTCCTCAACATCATCGATAATTAAAATGGTTTCCTCTCCCCGGTAGCGATCAAAGCACACATCCACCTCTTTCTCCGGTTTCTTCTGAGTCGTTCCCGGAAAATAGAGCTCAAAGGTGCTTCCCTTGCCTTCCTGGGTCCGGATATCGATATACCCATTGTGATCCTTAACCGTGGCCCATACTACGGACATCCCAAGACCGGTCCCGCTTCGCCCCATCTTCTTCCGCGTATAAAACGGTTCGAATATCCGGGTGAGATCTTCCTGGGATATTCCCACACCATCATCGGTGATCTTCAGAACGACGAATCGTCCTTCGGAAATGGTATCGAATCCTTTTAACGGGGCAGACACAAATCGATTTTCCGTTCGGATTCGGACCCAACCCCCTTTGGGCATGGCTTCAACGGCGTTTGAAACCAGGTTCATCGTTGTTTTGAATAAATGAATGGGAGACCCGACGACATTTAATAAGTTCGGATCCAATACCACATCGATCCGCGCGTCCGGATGATATGAGATCAGCTTTTTACACTCGGGGCTGGATAAATAATCGCGAATGATATCGTTTAAATTAACGACTTCATTCACAGCCACCCCGCGCCGCGACAAGGTCAATAAGTCCTGAACCACGGCCGCCGCTTTTTCACCTGTTCGCTTGATGGTTTGAAGGGGCTTTCGTAACGGGCTTTCCTGAGGAATCTGCAACAGCAGCAACTCCGGATAACTGGTCAGACCGCTCAATATATTGTTTAAATCATGAGCCACACCACCGGCTAAGGTTCCGATGGCTTCCATCTTCTGGATGCGCTCCAGTTGTTCTTCCAATTTTTTCTTCTGCGTAATATCCCGCATGATCCCGCGATAGGCGACAACGTCCCCGGCTTCATTCTGCACCAGGGTGACGGTCAGTAACACGACCAACGTCTTTCCGTCTTTTCGCCGGACCTCAACCTCGTAATCTTTGACATACCCGTTTTTCTCGATCTCCTTCTGGAAATTCTCCCGATCTTCCGGATGCGCATAAATCTCTCGGTCAATATTGGCTGCCAGGATTTCTTCCTTTGAACAGTACCCGAACAATTCCACGCCGGCAGGATTAATATCGGTAAACTTCCCTTCCATCGTGCTAAAGTAAACCACGTCCTTGCTTTCCAGGAAAAGGGCACTGTATTTCTCTTCGGCCGCACGCAGCTCTTTGGTTCGCTCTTTGACCTGTTTTTCAAGCTTTAAGGCATACTTTCGCTCCGAAAAATAACGGATAAACCCCCCGGACATCATTCCCACCAGCCCCAAAATCAATAAATAAAAATACCATTGCTGGAAAAAGGGTTTTGAGATAACAATTTCCGGCGATACCACCACTTTGCTCCACGTCCCCAGAACATTTCGAGCCCGGAATTTAAAACGGTATCGCCCGGCCTGCAAATTCTGATACCGGATGGTCTGGTTATACGGATAATACTCTTCGGACCATCCGTTGTCCAGTCGCTCCATCCAGGTTTGGTACCGGAGACGGTTTTCATCCATAAAGGAAATGGCCTTGAATGAAAACATGATATTATTATTGGAATACGAGAGTTGAATATCTTTTTGGCCCGCGAACGTGATACGGTAATCGGAGCATTCCAGCGCTAGCAGGTGCACCCGGGGAGCAGGGGGAGAATCCACGGCAATATCGAATGCCGGATTATACACCGAAACCCCCAGGTTCGTTCCGATCCACAACCGGCCCATGTTGTCGGCCAAATATGCCGCCCGGTTGGTTTCCTGGCCGACCAGTCCTTCCAGCGTGGTGTATTGGATCGCCTTATTTCCATCCCAACGCATGACCCCATTGTCCAGCCCAAACCATAAACAATGGTTCTTATCCTCAAGGATAAAAAAAATTGTTCGATCCAGTTTGAAGCCCTTTTCGTCAAAGGGAACCACTTTTCCATTCCGGATCGTAAACAACCCCGTGGGCGTTCCTAAAAGCACCCGTCCTTTTGCTTCATGAACGGCAAAAATATTATTGGCAGCCGGGTATTGGGGCGATTTGAAATTCTCCCAACGGTCGGTTTTATACCGTGTCAATCGGTATAACCCATCGCTAGTCGTCGCAAAATAAAAAATGTTTTTGGAGGGTTTGTATATTTTCCTGATAAAGAGTTTTTTCGATTTATCGATTTTTAAGGGGACAAAGACGCCATTTTCAAGATAAAATACGCCATAAGGGGTTCCGGCCCAAACCGTGTCATCCGGATCGATCCATAAACAATGGGCTTGCAGCGGCTGGCCGTCGATAGAGTAAAACGATGTCGTGTTTCCCTGGGCGTCGATTCGCATCAAGGATGCATTGGCAATTCCGGCCCAGATATTACCCCTGGAATCGGATTTCAAATCCATGATCCTCTCCGAGGATGAATTCAAACCATGCCGAGGCATAAAGAGCTTTTGACTTCGAAAGGTCGTGCCATCATAGAACGTTAGTCCCGAGGTATGCCCAAGAACAAATTTCCCCGGGGCATATTCCGTAATGGCGGTGACGTCGTCTTCAAGCAGACCGTTCTTGGTTTGGAAATTTCCGAATCTCCGACTGGCAATCTTGCTGACGCCCCGGGAGGACGCAATCCATATATTTTTTTCAAAATCAATGAACATGGAATTGCTCTCACCGCTGATGAGTCCATTGGTCACCCCCAGGGTTTCCATTTTTTTTGCCGAGAGGTCATAATAACAGATTTTTAAATTCGAACCGATGTATATCCCGTTTTGGTAATCGGGCAACAGGCTGATTTCCGTCTCGTTTTCAAAGAGTTTTTTGTTTGGCCAGTAATAAATGGGGGTAAATGCGTTATTCTCAAAATACCCGGCCCAATCATCACTCAGGAGCCATATGCGATTGCCGCTTACCCGGTCATTGGAATAACGGTCTTTGTATTGGATTTTTATCGCTTTGATCCCGATGGAGGAAGCCGGAAAGTGCGTCCATAATTCGTCATTGAATTGATACGAAAGTTTCGGTTGCTTGTAGATGCAAAGGCCTCTATCCGTTGCAATATAAATATTACCGTTTTCCGTGGCGATGCCGTTTACTTTATCGCTTAACAAGCCGGTTTGCGTGGTTAA
The DNA here is from genome assembly GCA_050258455.1 of Candidatus Omnitrophota bacterium. GTDB lineage: Bacteria > Acidobacteriota > Aminicenantia > UBA2199 > UBA2199 > JAKAGC01. The sequence goes on from JBLMYT010000059.1 coordinate 8,031, forward strand.
ATGATTCCATTTGTAGCCATCCCAAAGAAACAATCCCATACTGCGCGTACCGACCATGACCCATGGAGGCGTTCCCTGGGATTGTTCGAACAATTCGAAGGCCGATATATCTTTAGCGTTAAAAATATTCTTGGGTATCCCCGGAATTTGTTTCCATTTGCCCCGTTCATAACAACAAACCGTGCCGGGGGCATTTGATCCGGGATACGTCAATACCCAGACGGTATCCCGGTGATCGATTTTAATCTTAAAAAAGCTGGCAAGGGAATGCACCCCGTCTTCGAATAAATATTTATTCCAATTAATTCCATCAAAGGCGACGATTCCTTTATTGGTGGCAAACCACATCCGCCCGATTTGGTCCTGGGCAATGTCAAAGACGTACGAACTGGGGAGCCCATTGATTTCGGAGTATTTATGAATCAGGTATTCCTGAGCGGATAAGCATTCGGAACAAAAAGAAAAAAGCAATGAAAACGCGAGGCCAAGAATGATCTTCAAACCCATGCTTTTTTTCTTTTTTTCAGACACTGTTTCCTCATTAGGGTATATATTGTACCACAATCCTCCCTTTTTTTAAAAAAGGAGGGTAAAAACTTTTAATATTTTTTGGCTTGCAGCGTCTTCTTCTTAGAGGGAAAGGAAGAGTTCCGTTGCGTCCAAAATATTTGTGGTTATCCTATCGGGGATCACGCCACTTTCCATCAATTTTTTTTGCGTTTCCTCTCCTTTGCCGGTAAGGACGAGGATGGTTTTGCATCCGGCATTTTTCCCCACTTCCATATCACACATGGCATCGCCGATCATATAGGATTCCGTCAGGGTGATATTAAAATCTGCGGCGGCTTGAAGGAGCATACCCGGCGCCGGTTTTCGCCAGGGATGGTCGATTCGGTATGCTTCGATTTCGCCGTCGATGTGGTAAGGGCAATAATAAAATCCATCGATGATCGAATCGTTTTTGAGAAACAGTTGCCGGATGTCGCGGTGCATGGTTTCGACCTCTTCTTTGGTGCAAATTCCCCGGGCAATCGAAGATTGGTTGGTGACCACAATGACTTTGAAACCGAGTCTGTTCATGCGTCGAACGGCTTCGAAGGAAAAGGGAAAGATGGCGGATTCGGAGAGCCGGCAAATGTAGCCGTTATCTTGGATCAAGGTTCCGTCGCGATCGAGGAATATGGCTTTGGTTTTATTTTTGTCTTTATTCATGGAGATTGCCGAGGGAAATCAGGGCGCCGTAGACTTCGTTAACGGATATGGCTTTCATGCAGGCGTGGTCCGATGGGCAATCGCGGTGTTTGCAGGGGGCGCAGGATTGGGGGTGAATAATCACGATGGAGATATCTCCCCTGGGTTTGGATTTATTGGGTGGGGTGGGGCCGAATAACACTACCGACGGGATTCCCAGGCCTGTGGCAATATGCATCAAGCCGGAATCGTTCCCGACGAATAAGCGGCAAAACGAAAGGACCGCCATGGTTTGGCGGAGGCTGAATTGGCCCGCCAGGTTGAACACGGAGGATGCCTTTTGCCGCATGGTTGAAAGGATACGGGAAATTTTTTCTTTCTCGTTTCCGGAACCGAGCAAAAATACCGTGGGAGGAACCGGGAATTGGGTGATGATGCGGTCGATCAATTCGCCGAAGCGCTCGGGAAGCCATGTTTTGGCTGTTCCGTAGGCGGCAGAGGGGGCAATGGCCACAATGGGTTGGGTGGTGTCGACGCCCTGCGAGGACAGGATGGAGGCCATGGCTGCGCGTTCGGAATCGGTCAGAATCGGGCTCGTGGAATAGGTATTGGCGTTGATTTGCGGTTTGACTCCGGTTCGGTTTTTCAGGAATGCCTTGACAATATCCATGTAAAAGTAGATATCGTGATAATTCACGTCATTGGGAAATTTCAGGCGGGTTTGGAGGAGGAAACGCCTGCCGTCTTTCACATAACCCACGGTTTCTTTGATTCCGGCCAGTTTGAATAAAAGGGCGGAGTGAAAGGAGTTGGTAAACAGGATTCCGTGAGTGAACCCATAATTTCGGATGTGGGAGGCGGTTTTAAGGAGGGTTTTGAGTGTGAGTTTATCGGGAAGCGTAATGATTTTATCGATTTCCGGGATGTGTTGATAAATATCCCGGAGGTGAGGTTTGGTTAAGAGAACGATTTCGGTTTGCGGGGAGTTCTCTTTCAATGCCCGGATCGCGGGCAGGGTCATGATGCAGTCACCGATCCAATTCGGAGTGCGAATAATCATGGTACACCCCCTTTATCACACATTGCGGGTTGTCGTCAACCCTTATTATATAACGTGTGAGCGTTATTTGGTATCTTGTATATTAAATAAAAAAATAAAATACGTTTTGATTGTCAGACAGTTTGGATTTAATCGCTGTCTTCATCTTCTTCCGGTTCTTCTTCCGAATCCGTATCGTCGTCCAGGTCAAGTTCGCCCGTATTTCTTCCGGCGAATAAGTTTATTTCTTGTTCTTCTTCTGATTCATCCATTGGAGGTACCGAATAGTAAGACGCGTTTAAGCGCTGCATTTCGTCTTCGCTTAATAATTTAAATTTTACTTTGTTTGCGTAGATTTCGTCTATCGCAGTGGACAAAGGATTTTCGGTTCCAGCCTCAATCCTTTTTCTGCTGCCGTTGACTAATTGCTTGGCGCGTCTTGCGGCAAGAAGTGCTAGCCTGAATTTACTGTCTATGAAATCGAGTTTCTCCAAAGAGCCCTCCTAAAAACATTAATATTTTATTATATTAAAAAAACAAAATGAAGTCAAGGTGATTTTTTTCAGCAAAACAGCAATTCTTCTTTTGAATTCTTTTCATCGCTGGATACGTTTGTTATAATGGAAGACTTGAACCCATTTCATGACCCCATTTCATCCATTTCATACGTTATCACCAGGTGGAATTGTCCGGAATTTTCGTTATCGTGACTAACATTTTCAATTACTTGACTAATATCTTGACATTCAAACCCCAAAGTTATTGGTTCAAATGGTAGAGTGACACGATTTTGTCTAATTTCAACATGGTTTTGACTAATATCAACACGTTACTCACCTTGCGAAGAAATATTTTGACTAAAATTCATTCGTTCAACTCCCCAATAGTTAGGTTTTTGACTAACTTTAAGACATTCTTTCGAACCAAAAATGATATATTGACTAAATTCAGTACGAAATCACCACATTGCAACGACAACTTTTGTGTCTGCCAGAGAAAATTGACTAAAATCTGTCGGAAATTGACTAAGATTACTCGGTTTCAATCGGTCGATCAGAGAAAATTGACTAAGATTACTCGGTTTCAATTGGTCGATCAGAGAAAATTGACTAAAATCTGTCGGAAATTGACTAACTTGGTATGGGGGTCGCGTCTCAAATTTGACATTCAGCCTGTCGGTGGGTCATTTAAGTTTTTTCGTCTCTTTTTTATCCTGATAGTTCTCCATATTTAACAATATTGAAGAAATTTTTCAAAAGAAGAATTGCTGTTTTTTTTGTCAGCAACAATTCCCGGACATCCTGGCAAGAGTTGACCCCGTAGTTGATTATAAAAATAAAAAAGTTTTGATGAAACTTTCTCCTATCAAAATGAGATAACCAGACCGGACGTCAACTCATCGGTTTTAAAGACGATTGAGGAACCGGTAATTAACGTGCTGGCGCTCGTACTGTTGTAAAGTTTAAACCGAATGGTCTCTCCATTGGTGTTCCCCAGAATGGTGGCAAAGAACGAACCGCCTTTTCCCACGGGACGGATCGATCGACAATCGTAATCGCCGCCGGGTCCGACCGCGATCAGATAATAATCTTTTCCATTGACCGGTTTTCCGTTGAGATAGACATTACCATGGGTAATCATATTGAACTGATTGCCTTTGATGACTTTCCAGGGAATGGCCGGCGTTAACGACAACGTCGATTTAGCCGATTTACTGAGCGATGGTGCGGAGCCGTAAGGATAAATCAGTGAACCGGACGCGTTCATTTTGATCATGTACCCTTTATTGGGTTCCATCTGGGTTAAATCACCGAGAAAGGAAGCGCCGCTTTTGATGAGCGACTGGGTTTGGTTTTTGATTTGTTCCACCGAAGTCTTTATTGAATTGATGGCGAGTTCCGTTGACTGGGAAAAAGCGGGAAGGTAAGCGGTCCAGTTCCATCCGGAGATGAGGGGAATGGGTTTTTCATAAAGAATGGGTAAGCCTTTGACGCTGAGTGTGCGGGCCTGGGTGACTTTAATTTTGTACATCGTGCCATTGGCAATGTCGTCCATGTTGGTGAGGTTACCCACCCAACTGCCGTTGGTATAAATGGCGGCTTTGCTTTGGGTTTTGATTTGTTCGAAGATACTTGGTGCGCTTCCGAATACCGTGTTTAAGGAGGTGTTGGTGGGCATGACATTGAATGAGATCCAGTTCCATCCTTTGGCGAGTGGAATATCTTGTTGAGTTTGACCGAAATGAAGGGTAAAACCGGGATTGGATCCGTTTTCGGTAAACGTGAGGGTTTCGCTTCCGTCGATGGAAGGACCTACGGAAAGCGGCCAGAGTTTAAAGGAGATGGTTTCGCCGGAAGTGACGTTACTTCCGATGGTGAGGTAGTAGTTCCCATTGGTTCCGACAAATGCCGTCCCCCGGCAATCGGTGATTCCACCGGGACCGAAGGCACCGATCCAATCGCCGGCAGCGGCGAGATTTTTGGCGTTGTATGCTTTGCCGTATGCGATCATGTTGTATTGGAGACCATCGACCAGTTTCCATCCGCCCGGGATGGTGTTGGGAGTAAAATTAGCGCTGATGAGCATATCGGAAGATACATTCTTAACGATTAATGGGTTTTGAGTGGATGTCACAAACCCGCCACTTCCGGTCCAATTGACAAACCGGTAACCGGTATTGGGAACAGCGGTAACCGGTGTGGAACTGTTTCCTTGAATAATGGTTTGCATGGTACTGCCGGTCACCGTACCCCCTGTGTTATCGACAAATTTAATATTATAGCTCATGGAAACTTTGGCTACAAAGGCATCCGATGTTCCGCCGCCATAAGTCAGAATGGGGCCGGTTGCCAAAGGAAACCCATTGGTTTCAGATGACAATGTATACCCGGTTACGTAAGCATTGCCCGAAGCGTCTATGGTAATCCCACAACAACAATCATCGTTTGAACCTCCAATATATCCGCAATAATTTAGGCATGATCCATCGACTTTGACTTTGGCTACAAACGCATCGACCGATCCATTGTAGGAGATATCCGGTCCGATTGTCACAGGTAATAGATAATAATTCGTATGCCCGACTACATATGCAGAGCCCGCTGCATCAACCGCAATCCCATTACCCGCATCTTCACAATAACTCCCGATATAGCCGCAGTAAACCAGACCTGAGCCATCGGCTTTGACTTTGGCCACAAAAGCATCATAATTTCCACCATGGAAGGTTACATCAGGCCCTGTTTGCACCGGGAATGTACCTTCATTGCTATAAGTATACCCGACCACATATGCAGATCCCATAATATCAACAGCAATCCCACGGCCTTCTTCATAGTTGGAACCCCCAATATACCCGCAGTAAACCAGGCCGGTTCCATCGGCCTTGAGTTTGGCCACAAATGCATCGGAATTTCCGTTAGAGGTCACATCAGGTCCGATTGTCAAAGGGAATGTACTCTCATTACTACTTGTATACCCGACCACATAGGCAGAGCCCGCAGCATCAACCGCAATCCCCCTACCATAGTCGTTAATGTTACCCCCGATATACCCGCAGTAAACCAGGCCGGTTCCATCGCTCTTGATTTTGGCCGCAAAGGCATCACGGCTTCCGCCATTGAAGGTTTTATCCGGACCGATTGCTACCGGAAAGGTATCGCTATTGCTATATGTATACCCGACCACATAGGCAGAACCCGCAGCATCTACAGCAATCCCATTACCATAGTCGTTATCGTTACCCCCGATATACCCGCAGTAAACCAGGCCGGTTCCATCGGCTTTGATTTTGGCCACAAATGTATCATACTTTCCATTGTGGGTTAGATCGGGTCCCACTTTAACCGGGAATGTGGCTTCAGTTGAACCTGTATACCCAACCACATACGCGCAACCCGATGCATCGACCGAAATACTATTACCTACATCATAATCAGAACCCCCGATGTACCCACAGTATACCAAACCGGTTCCATCGCTTTTAATCTTGGCCACAAATGCATCATAACTTCCACCGCTGTAAGTTAAATTGGGTCCTACTTTAACCGGGAACGCGAATTCCGAAGAATCGGTATATCCGGTGACGTAAACGCATCCCCATTTATCCACAGCGATTCCATGCCCTTCATCCGAACCTGAGCCGCCAATGTATCCGCAGTAGACAATGACCACCGGATCCAGAATCAATGATTGGTTTTTGTCATATTTCCCTACTGAAAAGCCATAAATATATGAATCAGCGGATTTATTTTCTGTTTGAAGCGCATACTTTAACGACACTGAAACCCGCTTGCCCGCTATGTCCTGCCAGGCCACCGGCTTATCATCATGAAAATTCCCTGCCGGAGTTTTCACTTCCAGTTGCCCCTTCGGATTCTCTCTCACATCGCCCGCACCGTGATAAGCGAGTTTAATTCGATTCGGATCCGCCCCCGGATGCACCACAAATTCGTACTTCATCTGATTCACGGTTCCATAATAAATTAAATCGATACCAGGCCAAAGATCGCGATACATGATTTTCGACGCCGTCGAAATTCCTGTTTTCCACTCCGATTCTTTTCCTTTGAAATAGGAAATCACGGTTCCGGTATCTTCGAGTGAAACCGGTTTCACGTCCTTTCGCGCACCTATAAATTCCAGTTGAACAGTCCAGCGTTTGCCGGACTGGGGAATGTTTTGAAATTGTTCAAGAGGTTTATGTTTATCTCTGGAATCGGTTTTTCGCTTACTCTGTTCCGACAATGAGAATGTGACGCCTTCGGACGTAAAATAAATCGTCTTATCCTTTCCCTGAACATAATAAAATACCCGTTTGTCCAACTGCCCTTCATTGGGAATAAAATAAAGCGGCATCTTTCCAAAGTTCTTATCGATTTTTATTTTGTTTAATTCACTTTGGCTAACCTCCCCTTTTGTCGATGGTAAACCATCGATAACTCGAGTCGGTATGGTTGCCGATAAAATCGCCATTACGCCCAAAACTAAACACGCAGTGGTTAACATCCATTTATTATTCTTCATTTCTCCCTCCAATAAAATAAAAAGTTTTGATCAAACTTTTTCAAAAGTTTGGCCCCCGGCAGGGTCGTACCCTTGATCCTTATACCTGTATATACACAACAAATGTGTTGCGCAACTGTTTTGTTGCGTATCCCTGATTTCTCTTTTCCTTCAAAATGAGACAACCAGATTGGGTTTTAAATCATCCGCTTTAAAACCAATCGTCGAACCGGTATTCAACGCCTTTACATGTTTACTGCTATACAGTTTGAACCGGATAATTTCCCCATTCATGTTACCCAAAACCGTGGCAAAGAACGAACCCCCTTTTCCCACAGGACTGATCGACCGACAGTCCAAATCCCCGCCGGGTCCCAAACCAATGAGATAATATCCGTTCTCATTCACCGCTTTTCCATCGATATACACATTGCCATAAGCAATCATATTGTATTGGTTTCCCTTAATCATTCTCCAGGGAACCGGTGAGAATGCCAGGCCCGTCGCGTTTTTAAATGTGCGACCGGGTGACGGCGCCAACCCGGAAGGATAAATCAATGTGCCCGACGCATTCATCTTAATCATATATCCTTTGGTCGGCTCCATCTGCTTCAAATCCCCAATGAAGGTGGAACCCGTTTTCACCGCAGACGCCACCTGACTTTTTACCTGATTGAGCTGAGGTAAAACGGTATTTAACGCTTTCTCCAACGTCTGAGAAACATTAGGAAGATAAGCGGTCCAATTCCAATTGGTCACCAATGATAACGGTTTGTCGAATGAAATGGGCGTGCCGTCTACAGTCAATGTGCGCGCCTGAGTCACTTTGATCTTGTACATGGCACCATCCGCAATGCCGCTCACATTGGTGAGATCCCCCACCCAACTTCCATTCACACACAGAGCGGCTTTGTTCTGACTCTTGATTTGCTCGGCAATGTCTGCAATATCTGAAAAAACAGAATTTAATGACGTATCAAACGGCAAAACATTAAACGAAATCCAGTTCCATCCGCTAACAAGGTTGAATTTCTGCGCCAGGGCACCAAAGTGAAGTGAGAAATTGACAAAGGTTTCATCCGCCACGAAACTGAGACTTTCAACGGCGTTAACCGAAGGCCCCGATGGAAGAGGCCACAATTTGAACGAAACGGTTTCTCCGGAAGCCGCATTGCTCCGGATCGTGAGATAGTAACTGCCATTGCTTTCGATGCGAGAAACGCCCCGGCAGTCCGAAACGCCACCAGGACCGAACGCTCCGATCCAATCCCCCGAAGCGGCACACGTATTCACTTTGTAGGCCTTGCCATAAACAATCATATTGTATTGAAGCCCTTCCTTTGGGGGAGGCCAACCCGGCGACGTGGGCGCGGTTGCAAAATTGGCGGTAACGGTCATATCAGACGTGACATTGGTAATCGCTAACGGATTTTGGGTGGACGCAAACCCGACGGTTCCCGTCCAGTTCACAAACTGATAACCGACATTGGGAAGAGCCGTGACCGGTGCGCTGGTCCCACCTCTGAGGACAACCTGATTGATGTTGCCCTTTAACGTTCCCCCGATCCCTGCCAGGAATTTGACGGCATAACAGGTGGAAACCTTGGCCACAAACGCATCATTGAGTCCCTTATAACTCAAATTCGGCCCGTCCTCTATCGGAAACGTGACTTGAGTGGAGTTGGTTTCTCCGGCCACATAAACGTTACCCGAGGAATCCACGATGATTCCATTTCCCCGGTCGGTATCCGCCCCCCCCATATAACCGCAATAGCCCAGACTGGTGCCATCGGCTCGAATTTGAGCCACAAACGCATCACAGAGCCCCCCGTTATACGTGAGGTCGGGCCCTCCTTTGACCGGAAAGGTTATTTCATTGGAATCGGTATACCCGGCAACATACGCGCACCCATCGGGATCAAGGGCGATGCCATGCCCCCAATCATTGGATGAACCTCCAATATAACCGCAGTAAACCAGATCGGTTCCATCGTCGTTGACCTTTGCGGCAAAAACATCCCAATCGCCGCCATTAAAGGTCAGATCGGGTCCCCCTTTGACCGGAAACGTGGTTTCGGTTGAACCGGTGTTCCCGGTGACATACGCACACCCGGAACCGTCCACCGCGATTCCAAGACTGGAATCACTTTTGGAACCTCCGATATAACCACAGTAAGCCAAACAGGAACCATCGGCTTTGATTTTCGCCACAAACGCGTCTTCACAATCGGAATTTCCATTGAACGTGAGGTCTGGCCCTATTTTTACCGGAAATGAGCTTTGATTCGAAAACGTGCTGCCATCGATATAGGCACACCCGGTCCCGTCTACGGCGATGCCCGCGGCATAATCATTCTGGCACCCCCCGATATATCCGCAATAGGTCAAACCGGTACCATCGGGTTTGACCTTAGCCACAAACGCATCCGTCTCACCATTGGAAGACAAATCCGGCCCGGCGATTACCGGCAGTGTGCCTTCCGTTGACCCGGCGACATAGGCGCATCCCCATGCGTCCACGGCTATTCCCGAACCCAAATCCACTCCCTGTCCGCCGATATATCCGCAATAGATCAAGCCCGTGCCATCGGGTTTGATCTTGGCTACAAACGCATCCTCCTCACCATTAAAGGTTAAATCCGGTCCGGCAGTCACCGGAAACGTGGACTGATTCGAATTGGTAAACCCGGTGATATACGCACAACCGGCGGTATCCACGGCAATGGCCTGGCCGCGTTCGAAGCCCGAACCTCCGCCGATATAACCGCAGTAAATCAATCCGGTGCCATCCGCCTTGACCTTTGCCACAAACGCATCCCCATCGCCATTGTACGTCAGGTCCGGCCCTGCTTTTACCGGAAACGTGGCTTCATTGGAATTGGTTCCACCGGTGACATAGGCGCAACCGGAACTGTCAACGGCAATCCCATAGCCCGTGTCTTCATCGCCGCCGCCAAGATATCCACAATAAATAATGATTGCCGGATCCAAAATCAATGGTTGACTGCTGTCATATTTCCCTACGGAAAAACCATAGGTATATGATGAATCGGAAGATTTATCGTTCGTTTCCAGAGCATAACCGATTGGAACCGAAACCCGTTGCCCTTTGATTTCCTGACTGGCGACGGGTGTGCCATCCTGAAAACTGCCGGCAGGTGTTCGGACTTCAATTTGCCCCTTCGCATTTTCTTTTACCTTTTCCACGCCGTGGTAAGCGAGTTTAATTCGATTCGGATCCGCACCCGGATGCACCACAAACTCATACTTCATTTGATTCACGGTTCCGTAATAAATCAAATCGATACCGGGCCAAAGATCCCGATACATAATTTTCGACGCGGCTGACATTCCGGTTTTCCATTCCGATTGGGTTCCTTTGAAATACGAAATGACGGTTCCGGTGTCTTCGAGTGAAACCGGTTTCACGTCTTTCCGGGCGCCCACAAATTCCAGTTGAATGATCCAACGTTTTTGTTTACTCTTTTGAGACAGGGCAAAGGTCACCCCTTCGGACGTAAAATAAATCGTTTTTTCTTTTCCCCTGATATGGAAGAATACGCGTTGATCCAACTGGCCGTGATTGGGAATGAAGTAAAGCGGCATTTTTCCGAAATTTTTGTCGATTGTGACATCGGTTATTTTGTTCGGACTGATTTCCCGTTTTGCGGACGGCATATCTGACGATAAAATCGCCATTACGCCTAAAATTAAAAACGAAACAGTTAAAATCCATTGATGATGTTTCATCTCTCCCTCCTATGGTTTAATAAAAGGATGAAAAATCGACACTCAGGTTCGATTTCAGATCATCGGCTTTAAACAAAAGAGTGGCATTGGTTTTAAAAATCCTGGCTTTTTTACGGTTATAGAGTTTGAATCGAATCGTTTCGCCATTGCGGTTACTCAGGATCGTGGCAAAGAACGCACCCCCTTTTTCTACCGGACTGATCGACCGACAATCCGAATCGCCACCGGGTCCGATACCGATCAGGTAAGAATCTTTTTCATTCACTGGTTTTCCATCGAGATAAACCGTACCGCGGGCAACCATATTGTATTGGTTACCTTTGATCACCTGCCAGGGAACGGATGGGGCAGGCGTTCCCGGTGATTTGCCCGATTTACCGGAAGATGACGCTGAACCGTAAGGATAAACGAGGGTAGCGGGTGTGGTCAGTTTTATTTTATATCCTTTATTGGGTTCCATCTGGGGCAAATCTCCGATGAAGACAGACCCGGTTTTAATGATGGACTGGGTCTGGTTTTTGACCTGCTCCGCTGAACTTTTAATCGAATTGATGGCCGCTTCTGTTGGTTGGGCAACGGTGGGGAGGTAAGCGGTCCAGTTCCAGCCGGAAACCAGGGGAATGGGTTTTTCGTAAAGAAGCGTTAAACCTTTGACGCTCAACGTCCGATTTTGGGTGACTTTGATTTTGTACATGGTGCCATTGGCGATGTCGTCCATGTTGGTGAGGTTTCCGGCCCAACTGCCGTTGGTATAAATAGCGGCTTTGGTTTGGGTTTTGACTTGTTCGAAGGTATTGGGAAGGCTTCCGAATACAGCGTTAAGGGAGGTATTGGTGGGTAATACATTGAATGACACCCAGTTCCAGCCTTTTACCAGCGGAATGTCCTGTTGTCCGGTCCCGAAATGCAGAATAAGACCGGAGGTTGCGCCATTATCGATGAAGCTGAGGGTTTCGCTGCCGTTGACGGACGGACCGGATGGAAAGGGATAGAGTTTAAATGAAATGGTTTCGCCGGAAGTCAGATTGCTCCGGATTGTGAGGTAGTAGTTTCCGTTGGGTCCCACAAAAGCGACCCCGCGGCAATCGGTATTTCCTCCCGGACCGAAAGCCCCGATCCAATCGCCGGCAGTTGCCAAAAGGTTTTCTTTATAGGCTTTGCCGTAAGCGATCATGTTGTATTGCAAACCATCGACCAGGTTCCAGCCGGGCGGGGTGATCGAAGGTGCAAAATTGGTGGTAATAGTCATATCCGAGGTGACATTTTTAATGGTTAAGGGGTTTTGGGTCGATGTGACAAATCCGCCGGTGCCCGTCCAATTGACAAACCGGTAACCGGTATTGGGAACAGCGGTAACCGGTTGGGAACTGTTTGGTTGAGAAACAATCTGCCCGGTATTACCGGTCAGCGTTCCTCCGGTTCCTGCCAGAAAGTTTAAGGTATGGTAGGTTGAAATTTTTGCAACAAAGGCATCATAAGAATAATTTAATTGCAGGTAAGGTCCGCCCCTTACCGGGAACGTGGTTTCAGAGGAATTCGTGTAGCCGCATACGTAGGCATTACCTAAAGCATCCACTGCGATTCCCGTCCCTAAATCGAAATTTGTTCCACCGATATACCCACAATAATCCAGACTTCCCCCATCCGCGTTTACTTTGGCCACAAAACCATCCCCGCCGCTCCCACTGGTACTGAAGGTTAAACCGGGGCCTCCTTTAACAGGGAATGTGGTTTCCGTCGAATAGGCGGTCCCGGCTACATAGGCAAAGCCTAATCCATCCACGGCGATCCCATAGCCTGAATCGGAGCTTGATCCGCCAATATACCCACAATAAACAAGTCCTGTCCCATCGGTTTTTACTTTGGTTACAAAAGCGTCGCAGCCGCCATTAAACGTTAAATCAGGCCCTGCTTTAATCGGAAAGGTAACCTCGTTGGAACAAGCATATCCTGTGACATAAGCGTACCCCAAACGATCCACGGCGATTCCATACCCCGTATCGGAACTTGCTCCGCCAATATACCCGCAATAAACCAGATCCGTACCATCGGTTTTGACTTTTGCTACAAATGCATCACAATTTCCGCCATTAAAAATTAAATAAGGCCCTATTTTTACGGGGAATGTGCCCTCTCTGGATTGGGTTGTTCCGGTCACATACGCGCACCCCGAATTGTCAACGGTTATTCCAAACCCCTCATCAGTGCTCAACCCTCCGACATATCCACAATATTCGAGGCAAGTTCCATCGGCCTTAACCTTTGCCACGAATGCATCATCGGCCCCATTGTAGGTTAAGTCAGGCCCCATTTTAACGGGGAACGTCGATCCCTCTGAGCTCGTTTTACCGGTCACATACACGCACCCCTGAATATCCACGGCAACACCATTGCCGGATTCACTACCAGAACCTCCAATATAGCCACAGTAAACCAGCCCGGTTCCATCGGCGCTCACCTTCGCCACAAAAGCATCAGCTCCATTATTATAGGTTAAATCAGGCCCGCCTTTAACCGGGAATGTGGCTTCGGTTGAGCTGGTATACCCAGTCACATACGCACAACCCGATGCATCAACTGAAATACTTTTACCCTCCTCGCTACTGGATCCACCGATAAATCCGCAATAGATCAAACCAGTCCCATCAGCCTTAATCTTGGCTACAAAGGCATCATAAGAACCATTGGGGGTAAGATCAGGCCCAGCTATAAGTGGTAAGGCCGATGATGATGTGGATCCTGTAATATAAGCGCAGCCCAATGCGTCCACAGCGATTCCATAACCTTTATCAGATTCTGATCCGCCGATATAGCCGCAGTAAACAATTAATGCCGGATCCAGGATCAATGGTTGATTCCTATCATATTTCCCTACTGAAAAGCCATAGTGATATGAATCAGCGAATTTATTTTCTGTTTGAAGCGCATATTTTAACTGAACTGAAACCCGCTTGCCCGCTATCTCCTGCCATGCCACCGGCGTATCATCATGAAAATTCCCCGCGGGCGTATTCACTTCCAGTTGACCTTTGGCATTTTCTCTGACATCCCCCGCACCGTGATAAGCGAGTTTAATTCGATTCGGATCCGCACCCGGATGCACTACAAACTCATACTTCATTTGATTGACTGTCCCGTAATATACCAGATCAATGCCGGGCCAAAGATCGCGATACATAATTTTCGACGCTGCTGAAATTCCGGTTTTCCACTCCGATTCTTTCCCTTTGAAATAGGAAATCACTGTGCCGGTTTTTTCGAGAGAAACCGGTTTCACATCCTTTCGGGCGCCCACAAATTCCAGTTGAACGGTCCAGCGTTTCTGTTTACTCTTTTCAGACAGTGCGAAAGTCACACCTTCGGACGTAAAATAAATCGTCTTATCCTTTCCCTGAACGTAATAAAACACCCGTTTGTCCAACTGGCCTTGATTGGGAATAAAATAAAGCGGCATTTTCCCAAAGTTCTTGTCAATCGATACGTTGTTTAATTGATTTGGACCAACTTTCCCTTTTGTCGATGGTAAACCGTCGATAACCTGTGTTGCGATGGTTACCGATAAAATAGCCATGACCCCCAAGACTAAAAATACAATGGTTAAAATCCATTTATTCTTCTTCATCTCTCCCTCCGTATTCCCCTTATAAAAAATCTTTCTCGCTTTTCGGAAAATCAATTCCCCAAAAAGTCAACCTATATATAGAATAGTTCCTGTCGTTTGTCAATAAAATAAAAAAGTTTGCAGCAATTCTGTAAGCGCTCAGGGATTCACATTTCGTATGGTTTGGGTTGGAGTTTTGGGTGGCTTATTTAGCCATTTTTTATTATATCAGACGTTGCACGCAACGTCTCTACGATTCGAATAAAAGAAAACCGGCAGTTGATAATGATAATCTTACCAACTGCCGGTCGATGCTTCGATCAAATCTCATCCAACGATCAAATCGCCTTTAAAAATTGCACCAACTGCATTTTTTCGTCTCTGGTCAATCGCAATTGCTGAATGAGGTTAAAGAACTCCACGACATCGGCGAGCGTCAACAGGCGTCCATCGTGGAAATATGGCGGAGTATCCTTGATTCCCCGAAGCGGAAAGGTCTTGATGGGACCATCGGGTTTGGTGACCATACCATTGATGGCCGTCCTCTTGAAAAAACGTTCAACCTGGAGGTCATGCATCGTATTATCCGTATAATGCGGTGACGGATGGCAGTATCCGCAATTGGCTTTTCCAAAAAACAAGGCTTGACCTTTTAATTCATCGGACGTGGCTTTGGACGGGTCGAGCCGGCCGTAAATACTTAACTTGGGGGCCGGCGGAAAATCCAGCAATTCCTGGAATTCAGCCATAAAATGAACCTGGGACGCGCGCTCCAGGACATTCACTCCCTTCTTGGAGGCAATGACCGGGTCCCCATCAAAATAGGCCCCGCGCTGTTCAAACTGGGTGAAATCCTCGACGGTTTTTAAGGCACGCTGCGATCCGAACAACCGCTGAATATTCACACCCCGTAAAGTCGGCGTATCCAGACGGTTACGAAGCTCCTGAGGCCGAATATCCTGAACCAGATGGGTCGCGCCATTGGTGCTGCCGTTCACATGGCAATCGAAACAGGCAACCCCCAGACTCGGCTCTTTGGAACGGCGATCATCGGTTTGGTTAAACTGCTGTTGGGGAAACGGGGTGACCAGCAGCCGTAATCCCTCGATCTGCTTGGGGTTGAGGATGCCATCGAATAACTCGAAAAAGTTCTGAGTGGTGACGACTTTCCCTTTGGAGACATCCCCCAGGTCCGCCCGAGTCGTTAAATAAATGGCCGGTGGAAATTCCGGTAAGAACCGTTCCGGGATATCGAAGTCCACATCAAAACGGGTTAAGTCCCGGCCTTCTTGCTTCTTGATTTCATTGATATGGGAAGCGGGAAAAACCATACCGCCTTCGGCATGCTTGGGATGAGGCAACGGCAAAAAGCCGGCGGGAAAAACACCTTTTTCCCGGATTTGATCCGGGGTCATTTCCCCCAATTGCTCCCAGGTTAACCCTTTGGAGAGCTTGGCCCGAACCCCCTCCTGAATCGGCTTCCCCCTCGACATGTTGGTGTCGGTCGAGGGACGGTCGCTCAGATCATAACGCTCATTCAACAAGTTCATCTGGGTTCTCATCACCCCGGGTTTCTCGCTTTCGAGTCGAGACATCACACTCGGAAACGGTTCCGTGGTCACAACCGGCAGATAACTGGAGACCTTTTTTTCCCTTTGCGCATTTTCCTTTTGCGCATAAATCACCCCCATGATGCTCAAAATAATTACCAGGATTGAAAAGAGAAAGGTCTTACCTTTGATGTTGGCTAATTTCATTTTTTCCTCCCTTAATTTTATTTTAATTATTTTTTCATTCGTTATTCCATTCTCTCTTTCCATTACTAAAAATCAAAACAGCCGATGGGCGGAATCGAACCGCCGACCTTTTGATTACGAATCAAGCGCTCTACCAGCTGAGCTACATCGGCTTAGTTTTAAATTTTCAGCAAATGACATTATAGGCGATTTTATCGTTTTTGTCAAAATTAAAAAAATGTCAAAATTAAAAAAACGAAAAAATTTTCTTTTTTAAGCGCAGTGAAAGGAACAGGATTTTGTTGAGTAGAGACACATCGGTATTGGCTCTTCTTTCAGCAACATCCATGTTCCCTTCACTTGTTAGAGCTTTTTTAAATTATCAAAAAGGGCGACGGATTATTCACCGTGCTGATGCCAGAACCATCCCCAGTCGGTGGTGGTTTGGAGTACCGGGGTCTTTTTGTCCTTTTTGAGTTTTTCATTTTGAGCATCCAGGACAACGCCACCCGACATGACCTGTTGTCCTCTCATTGCCAGGAACTGTCCGGGGAGCAATTCGATGCCGACATCGCTTAACGTAATGACAATGTACGTTTTGGGCAGCATCACGGTCGGAAAGTTGGGAACCGGTTTCCAGATCAGACTGGAATATTTGGGAGAGGGTTCCCCGGGTCTTCCCAAACCGGTCGTAAACATATCCTCGAGGGGAATTTCCATGTTGGAGACCGCAAGCTGCATGGTGGGAATGCTGACACTCATGTTCGTGTCGTTGGTGATTTTTAATTTTTTTACGCCATCTTGAGTAAACACATCAAATCCCGTGACAGGGGCCTGTTGGTAATTATCCGGCGGTGGGTTTTGACTCTGTTGCATGAGCGGGACGCCATTCAATGTCCACCACCCTTTCAAATTGACAAAAATGTTGTGGTAATTGACATTAAATTTAACCCCAAAGTGGATCCACTGGCAATATTGAATGTAACCATTGGTTTGGTAATTGGCAGTATACTTCCATACCCCGGAAGATACGGGCGTTAAATTTTGGGACGTAATGACCCAGGTGCCCGTGCCCGGATCGCCAAAGATTAGAGAACTGGTGATAATGGGAGTGATTCCACCCGCAGAATAAACGTATCCTTCGACATGAAAGTCGTTCGCTTTTAAGCCGGGATAATCAAAATGGACATCGGCATTGGTGCCGACCACAACGGCCTGAACAAATAAAGGAAAAAATAACAGCAGCATGGCTGCAACTAAAAACATCTTTCTCATGAGAAAGCCTCCTTTTTATATGTTTTTTTTTGAATGTGTAACGCTGACTATCTGAAATTGAGATTGAGCATTTTTATCGTTAATTATTCCCGTCATTATATTTGTTATCAGCCTTTCATTTGCCTAAAAATTAGCTAAAATTAGCTTCTCTGATGATAGTATATTTGCGTTCGGTTGTCAAGAGTTAGGTAAAATTATAAAATTATTTGGAATTTAAAGAGATGAAACCGCTGAAAGATGATAGTACAATTTCTTCCCGGAGAGATTAAAAAATTGCCCGAACTCGCCCACGTCCACTTGAGGGAAGTAACCTTTTAAGAAGCGTTCGAGCATGGACCGGGTAAAAAAATTGACGTGGGACGAATCAAAGAAGTGATGCATGATGAGGTTATGCCCCACGCACTCGTGCAGCGGGGTTAAATTGGGAACGGATAAAATGAAATTTTTCCGAGTCACCCGGACCACTTCGGCTAAGGCGGCATGCGGGTCGTCAACATGTTCCAACACCTCGATCATGATCGCGGTATCGAAACTTTTATCCGGGAAATCGAGTTTCTCTGCCCGCATGGGGTAGGCTTCGATGTGTTTTCGGGCTTCCGCGACATACGGTTCATGGGGTTCGATGCCCACACACTCAAACCCGCGTTTCGTCAATTCAAGGCTATTGACTCCGGTCCCGCACCCGATGTCCAGGATCCGATGTCCCGCCTGGTGTCGGATCAGTTCCACCATGTGGGCCGAATAATGCGTGTGCGGCCCTCCGGGCATGTACAGGTCCTCCCGATGGAGCATGGGCACGCCGGCCTCCTCGTGTTTTTGGAAAAAATCCGCATAGATCTTTTGGATGTCTTCGCTGGTGCCATGGTGAAACACGGCTTTGAGTTGGCGGAGAGTTTCGCTGAGGTTTCTCATTCGATTTCTTATTCCGTTTCGATTCGAAACGTTCCAGGACGTTCGCCATCCCGTACTCGGGCACAAATGCCCCGGCGAGTCATCGCGTCTTCCAAGGCCTGCCGGGCTCGCTCGAACGCGCGGGTTTTGGCATCCACGACCGAGGCGGCCGAACCGGGTATCATCCGCCAGTGGTACAGGACCCGGGGGATGTGGTAAATGCGGGGCGTTATCTCGGTGAGACGCAACAACAGGTCGTAATCCTGACTGCCTTCAAATCCCAGCCGAAATCCTCCGACTGTTTCAATCAGGGCTCTCCGGCACACGACCAGGTGACAGAGGTAGTTGTGGGTTAAAAAGAGGTCGGGGTCCCACGCGGTTTTAAATACCGGTCGAAGCCGCAGGCCTCCCATACTCAATTTGTCTTCATCCGAATAAATAATATCGGCGTCCGGATGCCTATTTAATAACTGAACCACTTCAACGAGCGCCGTGGGGTTGAGGCAATCGTCGTGATCGAGAAACGCGACAAATTCGCCGTCGGCCAGAGCCAGCGCCTCGTTGGATGCACCCGAAATTCCGCGATTTTCCGTGAGATAGTTGACCTTGATTCGGGGATCGTCTTGGGAAAAACGCGCCAGGGTCTGGCGAATGTGGGGCGCGGGTGAGGCATCGTCGGCAATACAGAGTTCCCAATTGGGGTACAGTTGGTCGACGACCGAGCGGATCGCTTCATTCAGCCATTGTTGTTCGACATTGTAAACAGGCATAACCACACTAATTTTAGGTTTGAAGGCAAAGGTTTCGATTTCGTTTCGAATGCTCGCGACCCGCTTACGGGTGAGCCGGTTCTTTCGAACGTATTTTTGGTAGCGAATATCGTCCTTTCCAAAATAGGTAATGCCGTAAATTTTCGTTTCTTTAAAGAGGAAGGGCTGAAGAAAACGTTTGATCCGTGCCTTTATCGATTTCATCATCTAAAACAGTTATCGTTTTTTAATCTTAAAGGTTCCCGGTCGCAACCCTTTTTTAACCGTACCGTGAATCCCGCGGCGCTGAAGGGTTTCGGTTAGCAGTTCGATGGATTTGGCCAATGCCATGGGCCGGATATCGACTTTGGAGGCCGAGGACTCGGGGATTTCCCGCCAGTGGTACAGGACGTTGGGAATATGAAACACATGGGGTGTTTTTTCCGTGAGGCGCAGGTACAGGTCGTAATCCTGACTCCAGTTGTATTGGGCCCGAAACCCGCCCACAGCGTCGAGGAGCTGCTTGCGGCAAACCGTTAAATGGTTCAAATAATTATAGGTTAACAATAATTCGGGGTCCCATCCGGGTTTGAATTCCGGGCGTCGGCGCAGGCCGTTCAGGGTGAGTTTGTCTTCGTCCGTAAAAATAAAATCCGCTTCCGGGTGCCGGTTTAACAATTTGACCACTTCATATAGGGCCAGGGGATGGAGCATGTCGTCCGAATCCATCAGGGCAATGAACTCCCCGGTTGCCATGGCAATCGCCGCATTGGTAGCGCGGGCGATTCCCTTGTTTTTCCCGAGCCGTTCCACCCGGATCCGGTGATCCCGGTCTTTATATTTCCTTAACGTCTCGTGAACCTGTTTTTCCGAAGACCCGTCGTCCACCACACAGAGTTCCCAATCGGGGTATACTTGGTTGAGCACGGATTCGATCGCCTTTTCTAAGAAACCTTGAGGGGTATTGTAAGCGGGCATGACGATGCTGATTCGGGGCGCGTATGAAAATGAGGTGCTCTCGGTTTTCAACTCTTCCAGTTGTTCCGGTGTGGGTTCGTGTTTGGATATCCATTGCCGGTAGGCCCGTTCGCTGATCGAGAGAAACGGATGTCGGCGCTTTCCGCTCAACACCATACCCACCTGCTGCAATTTGCCCAACAGTTGGCGGCCGGTCACGGTAAACGGCGAGAGCAGCAGCCGGTTAACCCCCTGCATGACCCGATACACGCGGGTGCTGCGCATCCGATTCAATGCATTGACCTGAGCGGTCAGGTGTTGAATAAGCGCATCCTTTTGCTCAAACTGACTGCGGGTTCGAAGCGCTTCAAAATCCAACAACATGCGGACATGCTCCATATCGGAGAAATCGAACCGCTTGTGTTTGGGTTCTTCGGCATAGGCGGTAAAATGCGCGTTTATCTGTTTCATCATCCGACCCGTATGGGGCGATTGATTGTTGGCAATCACAAACACATTCCGGTACCCGTTGCCCACGTGATCGCTTTCATAGAAACTCATGTTGTAAAACCGATCGAGCAAGGTATCGAGTCGCTGCGTATCGGGAATACTCATCAGGTAATGCTTGAGAAACATCATCACCAGCCAGTTGTCCAGATTCCCGCTTTCGAAATAGTAAAATTCCAAGCCTTTGGATTCGATCATTCGGATCAATTCATCGGCATGGGGCAAACCGTTTTCAATGTGTTCCTTTAATTGGTGATGTTCCGAATGAAGGACTTTTCGGACGAATTCAAACACAATTTGTTCGGCCAGGGCATTGCGATCGGAATAAAACGGCGCACCCAGAATCACAAAGCCCCGCGATACGCGGAGGAGGCTTTCCAGGAATTTCTCTCGGTCTTCCGGGGGAATATGCTCGTACACATCCGAGGAGACGACCACATCAAAGGCGGCGTCTTTAAACGGGAGACACGTTCCGTCGCCCTGAACATAACCGGTAATCGGAGACGCCACCATATCCAGCGCCACAATGTCGTGCTGCGGGAGAAATTCGCGGAGCAGGAGGTTATCCCGGTCTTCGGCTTCGATTCGAAATCCTCCCACATCGAGGATTTTCAGTTTGGGTGTTTCATTGGCGGTTTCAGACGCGATAATGTCCACGATTTCGCGGATATCGCGGGTTCGCTGGTAGAGGTCAAACGGGTAATCCAGCAGTTGGGTTTGGTCACAGACCGTTGCCATGGTTGATTCTCCATTGGGAAGGGATGGTAATCATCCCGTACCGTTCCATCACGGTTTCGGATTCGATGACGTGGAATTTCCAGGCTTGTTCCCAGTGGTCGTACGCCTGGAGGCCGGTGATATCGTAAATTGCGGCCGTAAACAGGTACGTTCCGGGTAACAGGGGAAGAGACTCCACGTCGTATTCCACGCATCCTTTCCCTTCAATCGATGAAAACGCCGGTCCGCAACCTTTGGTGTTCGGACCGGTAATATGCAATCCATTCTCATTGTATATCGCAATACCGAAAACCGGTTCCTGGATCCGGGAATGCGCGTGATAAAACATTTTCACGCGAAACCGGCCCCCGGTTTTCAGGCAATCGGTTTCGGTCCCATTTTCGTCCAGAAACACGAGACGGGTGATTTCCGCTTCTTTACTCCCCCAGCGATTTTTTGCCGGAACCGAAGCCGCTCCGGTTGATTCCGGTCCTTCTTCCCGGACTTTCAGTTCGCTGGAACCGATCAGCAGGCGGTGGTATTCGGCAATGACTTCCACGGGCTTTCCTTGCTTTAACAACCGTCCGTTGTGAAGCAGAAACACCTCATCGCACAATTCTTCCACGGCATTGAGATCGTGGGAAACAAACACGATGGTTTTTCCCAGGCGTTTCATCTCATGGATTTTGCGAATGCATTTCTTCTGAAAGGTTTCATCGCCCACGGCCAGGACTTCATCGATAATCAGAACGTCCGGGTCGATGTTAATGGCAACGGAAAACCCCAGGCGCACGTACATACCCGATGAATAGGTTTTGACCGGGTTATCGATAAATGCCTCCAGACCGGAGAAGCGGATGATGTCGTCGAATTTGCGGTTCACGTCCTGACGGGAAAAACCCAGAATCGAGGCATTGATATACACGTTTTCGCGGCCGGTTAATTCCGGGTGGAAACCGGAACCGAGTTCGATGAGTGTGGAAATCTTCCCATTGGCGTGAATCGTTCCCCGGTCCGGGTAAAGGATGCCGGAGACCAATTTGAGCAGGGTGCTTTTGCCGGATCCGTTTCTGCCGATAAACCCGACGGTTTTACCTTTGGGAATTTCCATTCGGATATCTTTCAGAGCCCAGAATTCGGAGCTGAGTTTGGCTCGTTTGCCCTTCAGCAGATTCAGGGCCATGTATTTAAGGCTCGATTCGCGATTATGGTACAGCTTGAATTTTTTGGAAACGTCGTTGATTTCGATGGCCGGTAATGGGGACATGGGGTCAGATCTCTTCGGCGAACCGCCGCTGTTTGTTCTGAAATAGGGATGATCCGATGAGAACCGAAAAAACGCCCCATGCCATGACCAGCAGAAGGTTGGCCAATTGGGGGAATCGGTTATGAAGGATAATATCCCGGTACGCGTTCACAAAAGGGGTAAAGGGGTTCAGGTAAGTGAAGGTTCGGAATCGTTCCGGGAGTAATTCCACGGACCAGATGATCGGGGTGACCCAGAACCACAATTGAAGAAAGACTTCCAGTACGTGTTTCACGTCTTTGTAATAGACGTTGTAGGCGGCCGCCACCAGGGTCAAGCCCAGCACAAAGAAGGTTTGAAAGAGGATAATCACAATCAGGAAGAGGAATATCGGACCCGGTGTCACGTTCAGGAAAAAGAGGGCCGGGATGAGGACGGCAAAGGTGAGGAAGAAATGGAAGAGGTTGACCAGGACGATCGAGAGGGGGAGCACTTCGCGGGGGAAGTAGACCTTTTTGACCAGGTTACTGTTTTCCGAGATGGACACCACGCCCATGGAAAGCGTGGCGTGCAGGAAGTTCCAGGGCATGAGTGCGCTGAACAGAAAAATCGGAAAATTGGGAACCTTGATTTTGATCACATAGGTAAATGCCACCGTATAAACCGCGAGCATCAGCAAGGGGTTTAACAGGGACCAGGCAAAGCCCAGGCTTGAGCCTTTGTATTTCACTTTCAGATCCCGGGACACGAGGTTATAGATCAGATATTTAAATTGCCAGATATCCCGGATTCGTTTAATGATTCCCATTAATTGCGCGACTCGTTTGTTAATTTGTTGATGAAGTAGTAGAAGAGGAAGTTTACCATAAAAAGGAGTAAAAGAAAACCCGCAGCCAGCAGGGCAGCGGGTAGAGGGTATCCGGGAATCGGATGGAGCCAGCGGTGCCGTTGGCCCCAGATCGAGGAACGGAAATACACGCGAAAGGTCAAATCGCCGCGCTGTTTTTGTCCGTTCACCAGCAGGGAACCATAGGGATAAAGGTCTTGAACCGATGTCCAGGCCGCCAATTTTTCATAGGGATTGTGGGTGAAGTGGCGCAATTTTAACAGGTAATGCCCGGCCGGGATGGGATGACCGGGATCTGAGTCTATAGGAAAGGAGTAAAAACGGTTATCGTCAACCGCGTTTGCCGGATAGTTTTTTAAAAATAAACATTGATTGTCTTTTTGGTTAGTTTTTGAGAGGGTAAAGATAGACAGTCGAAGGATACCGCTTCCGGGTTTTGTTTTATAGTCGGCCAGCATCACATCGATCCGGGACAGCGGGCCCGGCGTGCGAAATTCCTGGCTCACCTCTTGGGTCGCATCCATGGGTAGCGGAACTTCATTGACATAATGGATATCGTCTCGGGTATCGTATTCATTAATAAAAAAAACAAAAATTTGAAGCAAGAGAAAAAGACCGATTAAAAGGTATTTTAATATTCGTTTAAAATTTCTTTTTCTCGTTTCGTCGCCGTATTCCGGATGTTCTGTTGGTGTCATTTAAATGTTTTAAATAGTTTTAAATATTTTTCCGAAATCAAACCGGATGCGACAGGGGCCAAGATCAAAGGTCATCATTCCATCTTGAAATGGATCCGCAGGTTGATAGGTTTCCTTTTGAGGTTGAAGCAAAAACACGTCGGCGCTTTTGGACTCCGGGTCCACCATGCAGTAGTAGGTCACACCGGCTTTTTCATAGAGTTGGTATTTGATTCCCCGGTCCTTTCGCCTGGTGGATGGGGACAGTATTTCAAAGACGATAATCGGGGTTTTTTCCAATTTAATGATTCCGATATCCTTGTTTTCGTGGCACACCACGAGGACATCCGGGCGCACGACCGTGTCTTCGGTGATTTGCCAATCCACCGCGCACAGCGATTCACATTGGCTGCAATCGTCCAATAATTCGCTTAACTGCCGATCGATCCGACTGCTGATCCGCTGATGACCAATAAGCGGTGCCGGAACCATGGCATAAGGGATGCCGCGGATCAGCTCCCAATCGTCTTTCCATTGGGCATAATCCTCATAAGTATAATGCGGAAGATCTTCGATTCGCAATGCCTGTGCACTCATTGTTTTTCTCCTGTTATTATATAGAATATAAACCGATCCTTTTGCTTTGTCAAGTCCGTTTGGATAGCCTCCGGCGGGTCAGAACCCTTTTGAAAAAGGGTTCCGACACCTCCCAAAACTTTTTATAGGTAAACTTTTTTAGATTTGGTTCTAAGGATGGTCAATAATAAATGTTCAATCATAAAATTGATCTGCACTGATAAATGAAGTATAATCCAATTGGAGATATTTGATAGAATCAATGAACAGTATTGAGGAAAGTTCCAATTATCCGGTTAGCCTCCACATCCTGGTCGTGGACGATGAAACCAATATACGGAAAACGGTTTCCTTATGCCTGCAAGTCGAGGGTCACACCGTCCGATCGGTCAGCAATTTTGATGACGCTCTCGATGAAATCAAACACCGATTGTTCGATGTGATTTTCCTGGACTTGCGACTGGGGACGAAAAACGGATTGGATCTCATCCCCTATATCCAACGCCATTCCCCCACTGCCCAAGTGGTCATCATCACCGCTTATGCCTCCATCGACTCCGCCATTGACGCCATTCGCAAAGGCGCGACCGATTACATCGCCAAACCCTTCACCCCGGCCCAGATCAAAATTGTGGTCGAAAAAATAGTGGAACTGCGATCCCTCCAACAAAAGATCGAAGAGCTTAAAACAGGCCTGAATGCCACAATCCCGGAAATTGACTTTTCCAGCCGGAATCCAACGATGCAAAAAATATTGGCCGCAGCCCGTGAAGCCGCCAACACCGAGGCGAATATCTTATTGACCGGAGAAAGCGGAACAGGTAAAACCATTCTGGCTAAAGCCATCCACGAATGGAGCAAACGCGCCCAAAAACCGTTCGTGGTGGTGTCGTGCCCGTCCCTTTCAGCCGACCTCCTGGAGAACGAACTCTTCGGCCACGCCAAAGGTTCCTTTACCGGCGCAACCACCGATTACGCGGGACGGATTTCCGCTTGCCACGAAGGCTCCCTGCTTCTGGACGAAATCGGAGACCTGCCCCTATCCCTTCAACCCAAACTCCTGCGGTTTATTCAAGAGAAAAAATACGAACGCGTCGGTGAAAATATCACCCGCCATGCCGACGTACGCCTAATCGCCGCCACCAACGTCAATCTCGAAAAAGAAGTGAAAGACGGTAAGTTCAGGGAAGATCTCTATTACCGCCTCAATGTGGTGGAGATCACAATTCCCCCCTTAAGAGAACGAACCGAAGATATCGAAACCCTGGCCAATCGCATGCTGACATTTTTCGGCCAGGCCAATCATCGCCAATTTACCGGATTCACCGATGAAGCCCTGCATCATCTTAAAACCTACGCATGGCCCGGAAACGTCCGGGAACTTCGAAACACCGTCGAACGAATGGCGATTTTTTGTAAAACCGAACGGGTGGGAAAAGAATATTTACCCGAAAAAATATCAGGGGATGAGAATTTGCCGAAATTGGGCGACCCTGTCGGACTTTCAAAAATTGAAGAAATCCATATCCGCCAAATACTGACCTCAACCCCCAGCTTACAGGAAGCCGCCGAAATTCTGGGAATCGATCAAGCGACCTTATGGCGCAAACGAAAGGCCTACGGGATCTGATCCCCTCAATTTTTATGACTCATTATTAAATTGCAACATGCAATTCCCGAAATCCATCCCATTGCAAAACGCAAGGATTCCCTGATCCCCTAAACGTACTTCCTATTCTATTTTCTCAGTCTTATGGGATACCGGAGAGAGTTTAAATAGTTAAAAACAAATGGCAATTAAATTGCTATTTCATTGGTGGAGGTAAATATGCAATTTACACTAAGGCAAAAACTTCTCGCCATTTATTGCATCGTATTGTTGATCGGTACGTTCATCGGTATCCAATCGATTAACCGATTCAATGAACTCGGTAAATCCATTGATGTGATTCTCCGGGAAAACTATCGAAGCGTGATTTACTGTCAACAGATGAAGGAAAACCTGGAGCGTATCGACAGCGGTCTCCTCTTCTTCCTCCTGGGCTACGAAAAAGAAGGAAAAGATCTGGTTCTGAAAAACTCCGGCCTTTTCCGAATTGCTCTCAACAAGGAACTGCATAATCTGACACTCCCCGATGAACCCGCCAAAGCCTACCACATCCAATCCCTATTTAACCGCTTTAACGAAACCCTAATTCCGGTTATCGACAAACGTTCAACCGATGCTCAATCCACCTACCTGAATACCCTTTTTCCTCTTTTCAAAGAAATTAAAAAGAATGCAGACGATATCCTTCGCATGAACCAGCAAAACATGAATGATGCCAACAACCGCGCACGCGTCAAAGCCGCACGGGCCACCCGGGACATGTACATCTTTCTGACGATCGCCTTTTTAACCGCCGTTGCGTTCATGTGGTTCAGCAACCGGTGGATCCTTAAACCCATCCAGCGCCTGATTCGCTCCGTTCAGGAAATCACCATGGGAAACCTGAATCTCGTGGTTAAAGTCGAGACCCAGGATGAAATCGGCCACCTTTCCGAAACCATTAATTTAATGGTCACCCACCTGCGCCTTCTTCAACGCTCCGATCAATCCAAAATGGTGCGAATCGAAAATTCCACCAGAGAAGCCTTTAAAAACCTTTCCGAAGCCATTGCCATCGTTAACCTGGACGGTACGGTTGAAATCGCCACCGAGTCGGCTCAAATTCTCTTCGGATTGATCCCCGATGCCAAAGTGTCAAGCACCCAATTTCCCTGGCTTCCGGATCTGTTCATGGAAGTCTTACGAAACAAAAAAATTACCGCAAAAGAATACAAGGGCGAAATGATTCAAGCCTTCATCGATAATCGGGAAAAATTCTTTCAACCCAGAGCCGTCCCCATTTTCGATAATGAAAACGAATTGAATGGCCTGATCATTAACCTGGAAGATGTGACCACGTTGGCCTACAGCAACGAAATGAAGAAGGATTTATTGTCGACTATTTCCCATGAATTAAAGACCCCCCTCACCTCGATCCGCATGGCGATCCATTTGCTGCTCGACGAAAAAATCGGTAATCTCAATGAGAAGCAAGCGGACCTCCTGATTTCGGCCCGCGATGAAAGCGAACGCCTCTTCGCTATTGTGGAGAATCTCCTGGATATCGGACGGATTGAGTCGGGAAAAACGGTCATGAATTTCGCAGCCGTGCCCCCCAACGAACTGATCGAGGAAGCCGTCGAACCCTTCGTCCGTAAAGCCCGCGATAAAGGTATTACTCTCGAAATCTCTCTCCCCGATGACCTCCCGAACGTCCAGGCAGATAGGGCCCGCATTTCCTATGTACTGGGCAATCTCCTTTCCAATGCGCTAAAATTCACACCCATTGGCGGAAGCATCCGGGTTAAAGCCGAAGCGGAAAATGACAAGGTCAACGTCTACGTCTCGGATACCGGCAAAGGGATCCCTGAGGAATTTCATTCAAAAGTATTTGAAAAATTCTTTCAAATTCCCGGACAGGAAACCAGCGAAGAAGGGCAAGGGCTCGGCCTGGCCATTGCCAGACAAATCATCAACGCCCACGACGGCGAGATTTCCTTTGAAAGCAAAGTGGGTAAAGGAACCACCTTTAAATTCTCATTGAAACAGATGGAATCCGCGCAAGGAGAACGGTAATGAGTATGAGTATGATTATATATAAATGGATCGAATTAGCCCTATTCCTGGGATTGCTGCTGCTTTTCACCAAACCCATGGGGTTGTATTTGTTTACTATTCTGGAAAAAAGGAAAACGCTTGCAAAAAATTTGGAAAAGCGTTTATACAAGATGATGGTTGTGAACGCCGAAAAGGAACAAAGCTGGAAAGAATATGCGTTATCCCTCGGCATATTCAGTGCAGTAGGCTTGCTGCTGACTTATTTCATTCTGCGGGTTCAACATTATTTACCGTTAAACCCTCAGCATTTTCCCGGATTAAGTAAGCATCTTGCGTTTAACACGGCAGCCAGTTTTGTATCCAACACCAATTGGCAGAGTTACGCCGGAGAAAGCACCCTATCCTATTTCGCACAGATGGTGGGGTTAGCCGTTCAAAACTTTCTATCGGCCGCGGTCGGTATTGCGGTGGCTGCAGCCCTGGTGCGAGGGATTACCCGCCACCATGCGAAAACCATTGGCAATTTCTGGGCAGATCTCGTGCGCACCGTGCTTTATATTCTTCTTCCCCTATCCTTGATCATTGCCGTATTTTTTGTTTCCCAGGGGGTAATCCAGAATTTTAGCGCCAATCAGCGGGTAAGCACCCTTGAACCGCCAACCGTTCAAACCATCCCTCAGGGACCGGTGGCGTCACAAGAGGCCATTAAGATATTGGGCACGAATGGGGGTGGGTTCTTTAATGCCAATTCCTCGCACCCTTATGAGAACCCCACGCCCTTGACCAATTTCATTCAGGGGCTTCTGATTTTCTTGATTCCCTCCGGACTCACGTATTACCTGGGCTTAATGACCAAAAACAAAAAGCACGGATGGGCGGTTTGGACGGTTATGGCGTTCTTATTCCTGGCTTCGGTCCTGATCTGCTGGCATGCGGAAGCGCAGGGCAATGACCGGCTTAAAGATCTGAAAATCGCCGACGCAACCACCATGGGCCGGTCGGGAAACGTGGGAAACATGGAAGGCAAAGATGTGCGTTTCGGTATTTTTGATTCGGCGATGTATGCAACCATTACCACGGATGCGTCCTGTGGGGCTGTCAATGCCATGCACGATTCGTTTACGCCGCTGGGCGGATTGGTTCCCATGGCCAATATCCAGTTGGGGGAAATCGTATTCGGCGGTGTGGGCTCGGGTTTGTACGGGATGTTGGTGTTCATTCTTTTAACCGTTTTCCTCGCCGGGCTGATGGTCGGGCGCACGCCCGAATACATGGGCAAAAAGATCGAATCCTATGATGTAAAGTTATGTGTATTTGTGGTTTTAATCACCGCTCTATGCATTCTTATTCCGGTGACATGGGCAGTGGTCTGCGCATGGGGAAAAGCGGGGCTGGCTAATTTCGGTCCGCATGGATTCAGTGAGATCCTGTATGCTTTCTCATCGGCAGCGGGAAACAATGGGAGTGCGTTTGCCGGTCTTTTCACCAATACTCCGACGTACAACATAGTCCTGGGAGCGGTCATGTTGGCGGGGCGTTTCCTGGTGATCCTGGCCGTGCTGGCGCTGGCCGGGAACATGGCCAAAAAGAAACTCGTTCCTGCCGGAACCGGCAGTTTTCCGGTGGATGGCACCATGTTCATCCTCCTCCTGACCGGTATTATCGTCATCGTGGGATTGTTGACGTTCTTCCCTGCGCTCTCTCTTGGCCCGATTGCCGAGCAGTTTTTGATGACCGGTTCCACGACTCTATTTTGATCTCTATTTTGACCCATGACAATACGATTCTTCACCAACGATTCTAACCATGATCCCATTCATATTCAAAAAATCATATTAAAAAAAAACAACCCCAAAACCAAAAGTTTTTGGCGTTACCTTTTTTCAAAAAGGTAACCCGCCGGAGGCAATGAAAAAATGAGACCCAAATCCTACACCATGTTTCAAAAAGATATATTGAATCAGGCGCTCGTGGATTCTTTTAAAAAACTGAATCCCGGAGTCATGATTCGAAATCCCGTGATGTTTATCACCGAAATATGCGCGGTTATTACAACCGCGGCGATTTTTCAAACGCATTCGGCCGAATCCACGGGATTTATCATTCAAATTTCGCTTTGGTTATGGTTTACCGTTTTATTTGCCAATTTTGCCGAAGCGCTGGCTGAGGGGCGGGGAAA
The DNA here is from genome assembly GCA_050258455.1 of Candidatus Omnitrophota bacterium. Classification (GTDB taxonomy): domain Bacteria; phylum Acidobacteriota; class Aminicenantia; order UBA2199; family UBA2199; genus JAKAGC01. The sequence continues at coordinate 38,619 of JBLMYT010000059.1, forward strand.
GGCCCAGGCCGATGCGTTGCGAAAGACTCGAACCTCCGTGATGGCCAACCGGTTCAAGCATCTCCTCGGAAGCGAATCCGCGGACGAGGCAGAAATCGAGCGGATAACCGCCGAAAAGTTACGAAAGGGCGATGTGGTGGTCGTTAATGCCGGCGAGGTCATCCCGGCGGATGGCGAAGTCATTCGGGGAATTGCCACGGTGGATGAATCGGCCATCACCGGGGAATCGGCACCGGTGATTCGCGAATCCGGGGGAGACCGAAGTGCGGTTACCGGTGGAACCAAAGTCCTCTCCGACAGGATTGTGGTTCGGGTCACCTCCAATCCGGGGGAGAGTTTTTTAGACCGGATGATCGGTTTGGTCGAGGGCGCGAACCGTCAGAAAACCCCCAATGAAATCGCGCTGACCTTACTATTAATTGCCTTAACCGTTATTTTCCTGGTTGCGGTCATCAGCTTGCGATTTTTCGGCATGTATTACCATGCCTTTTTCAGTGTCACGGTATTGGCGTCCCTGTTGGTTTGCCTGATGCCCACGACGATCGGTGGGCTACTCAGCGCCATCGGGATTGCCGGGATCGATCGCCTGGTGCAAAAAAACGTATTGGCCATGAGTGGCCGGGCCGTTGAAGCTGCCGGAGACATTGACGTGCTGTTATTGGATAAAACCGGGACCATCACGGTCGGTGACCGGCAGGCCGTTGAGTTTATCCCGGCCAGCGGCGTTTCCATCGAACGATTAGCCGACGCGGCCCAGTTATCTTCCTTAACCGACGAAACCCCCGAAGGCCGCAGTATCGTGGTGTTAGCCAAAACATACGGGTTGAGGGGACGGACGATTTCCGAATTCCCCCATGCCAAATTTATTTCGTTTTCGGCCCAGACCCGAATGAGCGGGATGGATTTCAATGGACGATGCATTCGGAAGGGGTCGGTGGATGCCATCACGCAATTTACCGGAACGAAATTTCCGGACGATGTCACGCAGATTGTGGATACCATTTCCCGTCTGGGTGGAACCGCGCTTGTGGTGGCCGATGGTGAACTTGTGTTGGGGACCATTCATTTAAAGGATATTGTCAAAGGGGGACTAACGGACCGATTTGCGCGGCTTCGGGCCATGGGGATCAAGACCATCATGATTACCGGCGACAACCGGTTAACCGCGGCAACCATTGCCCGGGAAGCGGGCGTCGATGATTTTCTGGCCGAAGCCCGACCTGAAGATAAATTGGCGCTTATCAGGTCGGAGCAGCGGAATGGTTACCTGGTGGCCATGACCGGGGATGGGACCAATGACGCCCCGGCGCTGGCGCAAGCCGATGTGGGGGTTGCCATGAACACGGGCACTCAGGCGGCCAAAGAAGCGGGGAACATGGTGGACCTCGATTCCAACCCCACCAAACTCATCGAGATTATTGAAACCGGAAAGCAGATGTTGATGACTCGGGGTGCGCTGACCACGTTTAGTGTGGCCAATGATGTCTCCAAGTATTTCGCCATTATCCCGGCGCTGCTCATTGGGATTTTCCCCCAGAGTTCCCCGTTGAACATCATGAGACTCGGTTCCCCTTCGAGTGCCATCCTCAGTGCGGTGATTTTTAATGCCCTGATTATCATTTTACTGATCCCGCTCGCCCTTCGCGGTGTGGCGTTCAGACCGATGAAGGCGGTTCACTTGCTGCGTCGCAACCTGTTGATCTACGGCTTGGGCGGGCTGGTCATTCCGTTTCTGGGAATCAAATTGATCGACTGGGCAATTCATTTTTTAAGATTGGTATAAGCGTCCTTTTAACGTCATTTTAGGAAAAGAAGAGGAGAAAACAGATGATCGATAAAATAGGAAACACAATCCGGGCAAGCGCGACAGAATTCAAACGGGCGCTGGCAGTAATAACCGTTTTAACGGTTTTGGTTGGGGGGATTTACCCGTTGATGGTATGGGGAATCGCGCAGCTCCTGTTTCCCGTTAACGCCAATGGTTCCTTCATTGCAGATCAAACCCGCCCTTTCGTGGGTTCGGCATTGATCGGGCAGCGATTCGAGGGACCCGAATTTTTTCACTCGCGTCCTTCGGCATCGGCGTACGATGCATTGGCTTCCGGTGGGAGTAATCTGGGGCCATTGTCGAAAGCGTTAATTTTTCGGATTCGGCAAAGGGCAACGGATTATCGGAAGGAAAACGGCCTTCCTGCCGATAGGCTTATCCCGATCGATGCGGTCACCGCATCGGCGAGTGGTCTGGATCCGCATATTAGCCAGGCAAACGCCATGCTTCAAGCGGCTCGGATTGCTCGGACCCGCCGGGTCGATCGGAAAAAAATATCGGAACTCATCGATCGGTATACCGAAGGCAGAGAGTTCGGCATTCTGGGGGATCCGAGAGTCAATGTCTTGCGGCTGAACCTGGAACTGGAAAAAACCCAAAAAACAAAATGAAGACAGTCGATTAAATTTTCAACTCAAGAGGGAGTCATAACATAAAATGGACGAAGAAAAGGCGAAGAGTTTTTTGAAGATGATCCGGCGCTTGCAGCGGGGACGGCTCAAGGTCTATCTCGGGTACTGTGCGGGCGTTGGAAAAACGTACCGGATGCTGCAGGAGGGACAGGCAATGAAAGCGGAGGGGATCGATGTGGTTGTGGGTTTGGTGGAAACCCACGGACGGAAGGACATCGCGCAATTGACCGAAGGCCTTGAAATGGTTCCCCGGATAACTCAGGTGTACAAGGGAATTAACGTGGAAGAAATGGATTTGGACGCTGTTTTGGCTCGAAAACCGGCCGTAGCACTCATCGATGAGCTGGCACACACCAACGTACCGGGTAGCCGAAACGTGAAACGTTACCAGGATGTGCAGGAGATCCTGGATGCCGGTATCCACGTGATTACGACCCTGAACGTTCAACACCTGGAGAGTCTTTATGATACCGTGGAGCGGTTTGTGGGAATCAAGGTCAGGGAACGGCTTCCGGATACCATGATTATGGAAGCGGACCAGATTGTGAATGTGGATGTATCGACCGAGGATCTGAAGAAGAGGCTCGAAGAAGGGAAAATATATCCGAAGGAGCGCATCCAAACCGCCTTGAATCATTTTTTTGTTTCATCCAACCTGGAAAAGTTAAGGGAATTAACGCTACGGGAATTGGCGGCGCAGATCGATTCGCGCCGGAAAGAGTCCACCCTCGATAATGGCGCTGCCATGCCCGACCAGGTCATGGTATGTTTAAGCTCCCGGGGTCCCAACAGTGAATGCCTGCTGCGGTACGCGTCGCGATTTGCCGGACGGTTTAATAAGAATTGGTACGCCCTGTATGTCCAGAATGCGGCCGAAGAGCCGACCCACATCCCGCTTCAAACGCAGAATGCCCTGGCGGAAACACTGACGCTGGCCCGACAACTGGGAGCCATCGTGTTCACGTACAAAGGGGAAGATCTGGTGGAGACCATCATCCGGTTTGCGCGCGAATACCGGATTGGGCACATCATCATGGGGCTGCCGTCGCGTCCTTCCTTTTATCAGCGGTTACTATTTAAGAAAACCATCTCAGAGCGCCTGGTCGAGAAAGCCAACGGAATCAATATCATTATCGTCGACAATGTCCGCGGGCTAGCTGGTGAAGAACCGGCGGTTGCCGTTCCTGCGGTCCAGGCTCCCCCTGTCCTGCTGGGAGACTTGTTGAGTGAAACGACCATCCGGCAATGGAAGGAACCGGTACTCAAAGAAGAAGTATTACGGGATTTGGTGCATCTGGTTTACGATGCCCCTGAAGCGGAAATCGTTTACGATGCTATCAGCGCCCGGGAGAAAGAGAGTTCGACGTTCTTTAATGAAGGGGTTGCGTTTCCTCATTTAAGATTGGAAGGGGATTTTCCTCCGAAAATCGGACTGGGGATCCTCTCCGAAGGTATTGCCAATATCGCGACCGTGCGGCCCATCCGCCTGGTGTTTCTCGTGATCTCCTCGGTTAACCGGGTTCGGGATCAGGCGCAAATATTGGCTGCGGCAAGTCGGATTGCCAGTAATGAGCGATTGGTCAAGACGTTGGTTTCGGCCCGGACGTCCCGAAAAGCGCTGGAGGAATTGATCAAATGGGAAGAGATGCGGTAGCGGTCTTTAAAAATATTTAAGAGATATCAGACGGTTTGCAGATCGTTTCTCTGACGACCAAATCATAGAAGTTAAAGCTATTGGATGGCCGGATCACAAGCGCCGAGTCGGCCCCGCGCGAAGATCCCCCAATGGCGATGACCTCTTCATCGGTTCGAATCAACCCGGCATCGGCCGCCATCATGGCGATTTCAATCGCGACCTTGGTGCCCTGACCAAAAATTTTCAACGCATTGGAAACGATCTCGTCCACCTGATACGTCCCAAACTTGTTTCGGATGGCCCGGCCAATGCCCCCAAAGGTGTGCTGAGCCGTGAGCACGGTAACCCCCCTGGACTGCAATTCGCGGCGAACCTCGTCCTGCAATTCCTGATGGTTCGGTTTTTGAAACCCGGTCACATGCGTGACCGCGATAATCTGAAACTCCTTTCCTAAAATATCCAGCGCATCAAAGGCCGTTTTTCCCGAATTGGACGCGACAAGGACCGTCCGGATGGATAAGGCCCGGGCGCGTTTTAAAACGATTTCCATCACAGATCGCGTATTTTCCGGCCCCGGTTTCTTGAAAAACCGACACGGCACCTCATCATAGATGGATAAATCATTTAATGTCGCCATAATTATTCCTTTGTTCCTTCTTTCTACTTATCTTATTGGTTCCATCCACAGGGGGAAACAGGGAACCGATTCCCTGTTTCCCGCCGTCTTTCTTTTAAAGATTATTTGGCATCCGCGGTGACTTTGACCACCATCATGCGCTGCTTGTATGCATTGGATGTAATCCGGATAAATTGAGAAAACGGTCCGGCTTGCATCGGGGTAAATACCACCTTTATTTCCACTTGTTCTTTGGGGTTCAGGTCTTTTTTGGGGAAAACCACATAAATTTCAGGATAGGTGAGGATGTCTTTGAATTGAAGCGGAATCGTTCCCGAATTTTTGACTTTGATCTTGTTGGTATAACTTTGTCCCACTTTCACGGTTTTGAAATCCACGCGATCGGCGCCCGGAGCAAATTCCAATTCGGCAAATTGAGTTAATTTTACCGTTCCTTTTATTTCCAGACGCGTATAGGGATTCTCTTTATCATTGGTATTGATCGTAATGGTTTTAATGACCGGACCATTGTAGCCCTTGCTATCGAATTTAACGGGAAGGACACCCCGTTCACCAGGTTTGTATTCCATTTTATCGAGCTTGGCAGCGGTGCATCCGCAACTGGTATTGACACCGCTGATGACCAGGTTTTCGTTTCCGGCATTCACAAACTTAAATTCCATATCTACAGGTTTCCCGCTATCCACTTCGCCAAAATCAATCGTGGTTTTCTCAAACTTCATTTCTACTCTTGCGAAGATCGAAATACCCATGACTAAAATACATACCACCATGATAAATAATCGTTTCATTTTTCCTCCATGTTTTGTCGTTTCGTTTTTTATCTATAATTAATTAACCTGGGCAATAACTCTAATGACCATCATCCGAAGTCTATTGGCATTGGACGTAATCCTCATGGCATTAGAGAATCGCCCCACCTGCATCGGAGTAAAAACAATTTTCACTTCGACTTCTTCCTTTGGGGCTATGGTTTTTTTCGGAAATACGGCATAAATTTCAGGGTACGTGGTTATGTCGTTAAATTCGAGCGGAATGTCGCCCGTATTTTTAAATTTAATTTTTCCCGTCTGGGGCTGGCCGATTTTGACGACGCCAAAATTGATCTCATCGGCGCCCGGATCAAATTCCAATTCGGCGAATTGAGTTAAGCGAACGATTCCTTTGATTTCCAGGTGAAGGGACGGGTTGGCGCTGTCGTTGGAATTCACCGTTATGGCACGGGTGACCGGGCCATTGATGGTTTTGGGGTCAAATTTAACCTGAAGGGTTCCCTTTTCCCCGGGATTGTATACTTTTTTTTCAAGCGTGGCGAGTGTACAACCGCAACTGGTGCTGATATTTCCAATGGTCAGCGTTTCGTCGCCGGTATTCTCGAATTTGAATTCGATCGTCATGACTTGGTCACTGACGGCTTCTCCGAAATCAACGATCGTTTTTTCAAATTTCATTTCGATTTTGGCAAATACGGATACACTCAGACAAGAAATTAAAACTAGAATCAATAAGCGTTTCATACATCCTCCATTTTTTTTTCCAATCGTTTCAGCCGATCGAGGTACTGCTCAAGATTCCGGATAATGACCTGGCTTCTCTTCCAGGAATTGAAATCTTGATGAGGCCTCCCGGCGATAATCGACTTGTTTTTAACGTTCCCGCTTACCCCGGTGCCGGCAACCATGATCACACCATCGGCAATGGTTACATGATCGGAAATACCGACCTGCCCGGCGACAATGACATTCTCACCGATCTCGACCGAGCCTGCCACACCGCTTAAGCCGGAAATTGCCGTTCCTTTTCCTATTTTTACATTGTGCCCGATCTGGACCAAATTATCCAGCTTCACGCTATCCTTCAAGACGGTTTCCTCAATGGTGGAACGGTCAATACAGGTATTGGCCCCAATTTCGCAATGGTTACCGATAATCACTTTTCCCTTCTGCGGAATCTTGACCGGGGTCCCATCCGCAGTCCGGGTAAACCCGAACCCATCGGCACCAATCACGGCACCGGGTTGAATGACGACGTGATCGCCGATTTCGACCCCCTCGCGAATCACGACATTGGCGTAAATCAGACAATGCGTTCCAATGGTGACATGCGGATAAATGGTGACGCCGGAATGAATCTCGGTATGATCACCAATGACACTGTGATCGCCGATATGGGAAAAACACCCGACACTGACGCTATCCCCGATAACCGCCCGTTCGGAAACCGACGCCCGGGGATCGATTCCGGTATTAAACCGTTGACGCGGATAAAAATACTCCAAAAGGATCGCAAACGCGGCATACGGTTCGGCCGTGTAAACCAGATTCGGAAAAGCAATTCGGCTCCCTGTTTTGACGATCAGGGCGCCGGCTTCGGTTCCTGGCACAGGAAGGGTCTCCTTGACGCAAAAGGAAATTTCGTTTTGCCGGGCACGGGCAAGCGAATTCACACGCGATACCGGAAATTCCGGATCACCCTTGAGTTCGCCATCAATTAAACGGGTCAGTTCAGCCAGAGAAATCATGGGCAGTCCAAAACCCCCGGAGAGGGTTGATCAGGAGAATAGAGACGGGAATGAATCCCCACTGGGAAATCCATGTTCGTTCAACTGACTTAAAAAGAATAGTTGCCCCATTTAACGAAGAAAACGATAAGATCGATCAACAGCACATAGATGACCAGCGATTCGATAAGAGCCAGACCGATGATTAAAACGCCACGAATGGAATCCGCTGTGGATGGATTTCGTCCGATACTTGCCACGGCAGTCCGAAGGGCTTTGGACTGGGCAAATGCACCGCCAATGGCTGCGGCAGCCAACCCGACCGTACCGGAAACAATAGACCAGAGAAACAACGGAGTCGCATCAGCAACATTCTTCTTCTCTTGAGCCGATAGGAATACTGAAAAAATTAAGAGTAAGGTGATGATCAAAATAACTTTGGTTTTCATTTATCTTTTTCTCCTTTATAAATGTTCATGGTAATATCATCGTATATCATCTTATATCATCGTAAATATCAATGTTCCTCGGATACCGCCCCTGCCAGGTAAATGGTCGAAAGCATGACAAAGATGAAGGCCTGAAGGAGGGACGTAAATACGGCGAGCGCCATGACCGGCAGCGGCGCAATGAACGGAACCAGGGAAGCAATGATCACAATGACCAGATCTTCCCCGAATATATTTCCAAAAAGCCTCATGGACAGCGACAAGGGGCGGGCAAAATGCGAGATCAATTCAATCGGAAAAAACAGCCACGCCAGCCACCAAACCGGCCCCATAAACGATTTGAGATAATGCAGAGCTCCATGCTTCCGAATGCCGACGTAATGGTAATAACAAAAGACAAACAGGGCACACCCCGCCGTGGTATTGAGGTTGGCGGTGGGCGATTCCATCTCGGGAATCAAGCCGACCAAATTGGAGACGGCAATAAACAGGCCGAGGGTGGCAAGAACAGGAATAAACCGACGCCCTTCATGACCGATCACATCATCGACCAAGGAACGGAAAAACTGATAGAGCACTTCCAAAAAATATTGCATTTTCCCCGGCTTATCCACGGAAAGGTGACGGACGGTCAGGCGAAAAAATCCAATCAGCGCAAGGGTGACAAACACGGCCATGATCAGGTGATCGGGTAAAAGCGTCTGGTCCGGCCGAACAGGAATCCCCACGATCCCGGCCGCCCACCGGAGAAATCCATTAACCCATTCGGCCAAAATGTATTTATGTTTTTCCATTTGAGAAGCTCCTGTAGAGTTGATAGCCGCCTTCGCCAATGATTGAAAGAGGAATGACGGAAATTCCAAGCATATAAAATAAAACGGCGGTTTCCGAAATGCGCGACACCAGATAAAAACCAGCGGAAATTACAGCCAATTTCATGCCGCTGACCAGGAAATACGGCCCCTGGCTTCGTTTTTTTTCAACCTGCAGCAATCTGTCGACTATTTTTACCATCGATAAGAATCCGGCAATGCTTAGAAATCCTCCAAAGAGGTATATTATACTATAAAACATGCGACCCGTGCAAATGGAAATTATCAACGCCAGGACCACTTGAAAATAAAGAGATAATTTAAGGATTTTTTTTATCATTCTTTTTGACTTTGGTGAGTTTGAACAAGCTGACAAAACCGGAAGCAATGCCGTAAATCGTAAACACAAGGAGTAAATAAGGAGAAGTATGAAACCACAGATCCAGCAAATAACCGATCCCCACGCCAACGGCAATGGAAACCGGAAAGATAAACGCTAAGGCAGAATAATCCCCGATTTGTCTCTTATCGTCAGGGTTTTTATTCGCTTTAGCCACGTTCCGGTCCGCGGCATTGGGGGCTACTAAAGATCATCCGTTCATCAAAAATCATCATCCTCTTCTTTATTCCGCTTGCCATATTCGTCATAATCATCCGTCTCCAGATCATCGTAATCGGCCTCTTCTTCCTCGTAATAATCGACCGAATCAAAATCGTCTTCCCCGAATTCACTCTTCCGAATATCAATATACTTATACATCTCTTCTTCATCTTCGAAATGACGAATATAATTACTTTCCAACTCGCTGTAATACAATTCGAAGAAATCTTCTTCGATCTGACAGAAAATAGCCGTCTGTTCATTCGTATCCAGATCCCCAATGGTTTCCAACACATGAGAGGCTTGCTTGAGCGCGTCAAGCGTTTTCCATGAAATAACCTCTATTTGTTCCATGCTGTTTGCTCCTTTTAAACTCACCGAATTATTTTTAATCGAGTTTGTTTATTTTGTCAAGCATTTTTTAAATTTTTTTTCAAATAACGTCCGGTAATACTCCCCGAAAAAGCAAGGATACCTGGAAGCTTGCCTTGAAAGATGAGATGCCCCCCGTGATCGCCGCCCCCGGGACCGAGCTCGACAATATAGTCGGAATAAGCAATAAGATTGATGTTATGTTCCGCGGCCACCACCGTATGGCCCGCCCGCAACAGCCTGTCGATTAACCGCTTGACCATGTCGATGTCGTAAGGGTGCATCCCAAAGGTCGGTTCATCGATCAGAAACAGGGTACCGGCCGGCTGGAGGTGGACGTATTTGATCAATTTGATGCGCTGCAATTCGCCGGCTGAAAGGGTTTGCAACCGCTGACCGAGCGTCAAATATCCCAGGCCGTTATCGGCAATGTTCATGAGGATACGGGCTTCGGTCTCCGAAAGATCGTCCGCGGCCTGGTCGAGGCAGGCGTCGATACTTAAATCCAGGAAATCGCGGATATTCCATTGCTTGTATTTCACCTTCAACATATCGGGTTTAAATCCGGTACCGCTGCACGCGTCGCAGCTCAGGGTGACGGAAGGCAAAAACTGCATCTCGATCTCGTTATAACCTTTCCCCTTGCAATATTCACATTGCCCCAGGGGCGAATGAAATGAAAAATGCCCGGGCGAATAACCATTCAATCGGCTTTCTTTCAAATCGGCAAATATCTTTCGAATCGCTCCAAAAACATCGAAATAACCGGCAACGATCATATTGGGCCGAAGTTGTCGAATCCCCGGATCAATAAATACCGTCTGAGGGTTCCGGGACTTGAGGTACATTTCGTCGTAAAGCAGCGAGGTCTTGCCTGCCCCACTCACACCGGTAATCGCGGTAAAGGCATTCCGGGGAATTTCCACCCGTAGGTTTTTGAGATTATGCGTGCGAGCGTTTTCAAATACGAGCCATTTTTCAAAGGTTTTTTCCTCTTTGAGAGGAAACGCTTCCCCGGGCCGACGGTCGAAATACTGCTGGGTTAAGGTTAACGCCGATGGATTCGGCTGGTCGGAGGAATGAAAAAAAACATCTTTGTCACCGCTAAAGACGACCTGTCCGCCTTTTTCACCGGATAACGGACCGAGTTCCAGGACGTGATCGCAGTGCTTGACGATATCGGCATTGTGTTCGATGAGTAGCAGGGTATTGTCATTCGCTTTTAAGCGAACCAGAAACGCTTCGAGTTTTTCGTAATCGTGGGGATGAAGATCCGAGGAGGGCTGATCGAGGATCAGGAGGGAATCGGAGAGGGTCGAACCGAGGATAAATGCCAGGTTGATGCGTTGAAATTCACCGCGCGAAAGCGTGAATGTGGGCCGGTTCAATTGGATATAGGACAGACCGGTTTCCACGAGAAAGTCGAGCCTGGAACGGATATCGCTGAATACCTCGGAAGAAACGGAACGCTGATAATCGTTGGGATTAAGCGTTCTCATGAAGTCGGCGGCCTGGTCGATGGTGAATGCGAGAAAATCGGCAATGGTTTGGCCGTTGATTTTAAAGGAACGGGCCAACTCGTTTAAACGGGTGCCCCCACATCGGCTGCAGGGTTTGTAGGTGGTGTACCGACTGATAAATACGCGGGTTTGAATTTTATAGCGTTTGGTTTTAAGCGCATCGAAGAAGCCCTTAATCCCTTCAAAGGTTCCGTCGCCGTTCCATAAAAACGCGACCTGCTCTTTGCTCAGGGTTTTGAATGGGGCCTCGGTATCGATGCCGTGCGTCCGGGCTTTGGAAAGGATCCGGTTTCCATAATCGCGGGTGGCCGGCGAATGAAACGGAACCATGGCGCCCTCGGCTAAGGACAGTTCGGGGTTGAAAATGGCTTTGGGATTCAGGGACTGGATATCGCCGAATCCTTTGCATTGAGGACAGGCGCCCTTGGGGCTGTTAAACGAAAACAGGTGTTCGTCGGGCGAGGGGTAATGGGTATTGCACCGGGGGCAATACAAATCGGAAGGAAATATCTTTCTCTCGTTTCGATAAAAAAGAAGGGCCGAGTTATTTCCCAATGCAAGCGACTTATCCAGTGCTTCGAAAAGCCGGCTTCGATTCTCCCCGGTTAATTCGACGCTGTCGATGAGCACATCGATGCGTTGATCTTTTACCGCGGAATCGATGCGTTTACGGGTTTGGCTTTCAACATCGTCAATATAAAAATAGTAGCCCCGGTTGATCAGAAACGCGATATCCCCCTGATAGGGAAAACAGATATCGATGGTCTGGCCGGGTTCGTATTGGGTGGGGTCTTGAAGCGCATCGACCATTTCGTCGATGGTGTACCGTTTCACCGGTTGGCCGCAGGTCGGACAGTAGAAGACCGCAATCCTGGAATAGAGGATTCTCAAATAATCATAGACATCCAGGGAGGTGGCCACAATGGATCGGGGATTTTTGGCCGGTTTTTTTTGTTTAAAGGAGACCACCGGGGGGAGGCCGTCGATCCGTTCGACCGGCGGTTTTTCGATTTTGTCGAGAAATTGACGGATGTAGGGTGAAATGGATTCGATATAGCGAAGATAGCCTTCGGCGTAAACCGTATCAAAGGCGAACGAATTCTTTCCGGCGCCGCTTACCCCGACAATCGCGATCATTTTCCCTTTGGGGAGTGACACGTCGATGTTTTTTAAATTATGGGTCCGGGCGCCTTTGACATCAATGGTTTTATCCACGTTTGCGATGGAAAAAAAGAAGGGTAATCGAACCGATTACCCTTCTTCCTTTTTTTATATTATTTTTTCCCAATTGTTTTGGCGAAGCGGGGAAATGCCTTGATGCCCTTATACTCAGACATATTACCCAGCTCTTCTTCGATTCTTAACAATTGGTTATATTTGGCTGTTCGTTCGCTTCGACATACCGATCCGGTTTTGATCTGGCCGGTGCCAAGTCCAACCGATAAATCGGCGATAAACGTATCTTCGGTCTCGCCCGAACGGTGGGACACCACCGTTGTATACAACTGACGTTGGGCCATTTTAATCGTATCAATGGTTTCGGTAACGGTTCCGATCTGGTTGAGTTTGATGAGGATGGAATTGGCGGCATGGCGCTCAAACCCCATTGCGAGTCGTTTGGGATTGGTGACGAAAAGGTCGTCCCCGACGATTTGAATCCGATCGCCCAGGCGCGCCGTCATGTCGGCCCACCCGTCCCAATCGTCTTCAGCCAATCCGTCTTCGATGGATACGATCGGGTATTTTTTTATCAATTCTTCATAGTAGCTCACCATTTGGCTGGATGTCAGCACATCTTTGGTGGATTTTTTAAACACATACTTCCCGTCTTCGAAAAATTCCGATGCAGCCGCATCCAGGGCAATGACAACATCTTTCCCCGGAACATAACCCGCATCCTCGATCGCACTCATGATGACTTGGAGCGGTTCTTCATTGGATTTCAGACTGGGAGCAAAGCCGCCTTCGTCTCCGATATTGGTATTGTAACCCTCCTTCTTTAAGACACTCTTTAGCGAATGAAAAACTTCGGCGCTGTAACGGAGAGCTTCTCTGAAATTGGGAGCTCCGACCGGAAGAATCATGAATTCCTGGATGTCCACGCTGCTATCGGCATGCGAACCCCCGTTTAAGATATTGAGCATGGGGACCGGGAGCTCGAACACATCCACGCCGCCCAGGTAACGGTAAAGCGGCATACCGGAATAGTCCGCGGCTGCTCGGGCGGCGGCCAGGGATACCCCCAGGATCGCATTGGCCCCCAATTTGGTTTTGCCTTCGGTTCCATCCAATTCAAGCATGATGGAATCGATCAGCCGCTGTTCCCGGACATCCTTTCCGATCAATTTCGGTGCAATGTGGTCATTGACATTCTTGACCGCTTTTAGGACGCCTTTTCCTTTGTACCGTTTCTTATCCTCATCCCTCAATTCCAGGGCTTCGTGTACACCGGTGGATGCTCCAGAGGGAACTGCCGCTCTGGCCCAAATTCCAGATTCCAACTCCAATTCGACTTCGACTGTCGGATTCCCCCTCGAATCCAGCACTTCTCTTGCTTTAATCGTTTTAATTTTCATTTTGCACCTTATATATTTATGGTTTTATTCATTTCCAATTTTAACTGGCCAGAGCACGGGTTCCCATTGCTTAGCGTATTTACATTGAATATTCGGATACTCACTTTCATGAATTGTTAAGTTACATGTTGCCTTTTCCTTCCATTTGGCGTTTCATCTCTTCGGCGCTTCGTTCGACTCCCGGTTTGACTTCGCGTTCGATATCTTCTTCGATTTTTTCGGCTTCTCTTTTGGCGCCTTCAAAAAACGATTTTACCTGATCAGCCGCCTTATCGGCTGCGTCTTTGACATTATCCACCACTTTCTCCGACATATCTTTTATCTTCTGGCGAGTTTCCCGGCCTGAACGCGGCGCGAACAATAACGCCATTCCTGCTCCCATGGCCGCTCCGGCCATGAATGCCCAAAAACAACTACCTCCATGTCTCTCATGACACATGTTTTCACCTCCATCTTATTTTATTTATGACATCGTCTTATTTATGACATCGTCGTTTCAATTTGCTTATTATATTCCAGGCAAACTTTGCTGCCGGGATGATAGCGATTAATTTGGCCGAGCGATTCAACACATTCTCATTGATGAACGTTAACGAATGCTTTGCCATTTCCACGGTTTCCATGGTATGGTCCAATACCACTTCCACTTTATCGATATCCTGATCGATTTTATCACTTAACGTCTTTAACGAACCGACTAATTCTCTAATCTCGCCTGACGTTTTCTCGAGGTCTTTAAAAAGGAATCTTAATTGATTAATCGCCGGTACAAGGGCAATCGCGACCATTAATATACTGACTACCACGATGACTATCGCAATAAATAATATTATCGTCATTGCTGGACTCATGTTTTCTCCTTATCACTCCACGAATTTATGTGGATATTATATTTACCAGGAAAAACTTTGTCAAGTAAAAATATTTTTTATTTTAATTTTTTTATCTTTTATTTTTTTAATTGAAGCGAATTAAAATATGTCCTTAATAAATCTTCGGCCGCCGTAGTCGCGAGCAGGGAGCCGTTGAGGATTTGGCGTTGCAGTTGCGGGATGGTTTCCCGGATCCGGGGATGCGTGTAGAAATTCTCTTTGAGGTAACTTTCAACCATGGAGAAGACCCAATCGACGGATTGAGCCTGGCGGCGCTCCTGAAAGACGCCCGATTCCCGAGTTTCGCGTTCAAACGACCGGATGAGGTCCCAGGCTTCGGCGATCCCGTCGCCGGTTAACGCGGAACAGGTAAATGCCCGGGTTTCCCAGCCTCGGGTGGCGGGGGCCATGTATTTAAGGGCCATGTTGTATTCGTTTTTCGCCAGGATGGTTTGGGGAATGTTGGGACCATCCGCTTTGTTGATGAGGAGGGCGTCGGCCAGTTCCATGACCCCTTTTTTGATCCCCTGAAGTTCGTCGCCGGCCCCGGCAATCAGGACCAGGAGAAAGAAATCCACCATGGAGCGGACGGTGATTTCGCTTTGTCCGACGCCGACGGTTTCAACCAGGATGGTATCGTAACCCGCGGCCTCGCAGACCAGGATGGTTTCCCGGCTTTTGCGGGTCACGCCGCCCAGGGTTCCGCCCGAAGGCGACGGCCGAATGAAACAATTGGGCTGACGGGAAAGCTTTTCCATGCGGGTTTTATCCCCCAGAATGCTTCCCCGGGTCACGGTACTGGAGGGGTCTACGGCCAGCACGGCGACCTTGTGTCCTTTTTCGATAACCCGGCAACCCAGGGCTTCGATCAGGGTGCTTTTTCCCGCGCCCGGAACGCCGGTGATTCCGATCCGCAAGGCATTTCCCGTATAAGGGAGCAATTGTTTCAACACCTCGCGGGCGGTGTCGTAGTGTTCCTGGCAGTTGCTTTCGATCAGGGTGATGGTTCGCGCCAGAATGGTTTTATCGTTTTTCAACACACCGTTTACGTAATCGGAAACGGTCAGGGACAGGCGTTTTTTGCCGGATCGGCACGCCTGATTATTTTTTATTTCATCGATGGTCTGTTTTTCAATCCCTTTTTTGACCCGGACGGCAAAGGCGTCTCCGCCATTGGCCGGGGCCCAGTCGGGCGAATAACTGTCGGTGTCGCTCATGATGGCTCTAATTAAATTCGAATAAGGTTTCGCGGGGCCAGGTTTTAATGGTACCGTCGCTGTCAACCGGAATATTCAGGACCGGTTCATGGGCGTCATGCTGAAAATAAAGGATATTTAATTGATCGGCAGACACGGTTTTCTCACGGACGCTGTTTTTAAGACCGTTCATGATGGATTCGCTGTGGGACTCCAGGATCACCTGGACGCCGGCCTGGCTGACGGCAGCAAGGAATCGGGCCAGTCGGTATTGGACCAGGGGATGGAGGTGGGCTTCGGGGTTTTCAACGATCAGCATCTCACCTTTTTTGGCGGCCAGGCCGGAAACGACTATGGGTAAGGCGTAATGAATTCCGAAACCGAAATTGGAGGGGTTATAAACGGCGGACGCTTTCTCCGAATCCCCGGATGTCATGTGCATGAACACGATATTGCCTTCCCTGGGGGTGACCCCGATGTTACCGCAATCGAACATGTGGTTGAGCCAGGCATTGGATTGATCGAGGAGGCGATGGGGCAGGGACGGGTCCAAAATCAGGGAGGGGGCAATCTCCCACTGGTGTTTTTGGGAGGCGTGCAACACATTGGGCGTGTATTTTCCCGAGGGACCGACGTGGTGCGAGGACTTTCCGGAACGGCGGGGATAGAACTCCCGGGGGCTGATCCGGTGGGGGGAGACGTAGTGAATTTCTCCGAAAGCGGCCGGATCAATGCCAAATAAGACGATATCGTCGCCTTCCGAATCGGGATCGGGAATGGGATTGCGATCGATGTATTTTCCTTTTATTTCAACATCGGCCGTCATTTCTTCTTCGGCATTTTCTTCCAAGAAGCACTGGAGTTCGATATCCGTGGTGTCTTCGGTGAGGGTATAGATAAACTCGATGGGATCGGTTTTCGGAGCCTCGCAGTTTTTGATGTTCCGAAAGGTTCCCAATCTCACATATTTCCCGTTAAGAATGACCCGGGAGGTTTCGGCCTGACATAAATCCAGGGATTGGCGAATCAGAAGAACGGATTGGATGGCCGTGGATTTTCCGGTGCTGTTTCGGCCGGTAAAGAGGTTTAAACGGGTCAAGGGGATGGTGACAAGATTTCGGAAGCATTTGAAATTTTTTATTTGTATTTTTATTAGCATAATTGGTTTCTCCGTTAACAGATACGACACGGTTCGTCAAAAAAGAGCTCTCAAAAGCTAAATATAAACTATTTTTCTGGTAAAATCAAGTGGAATTCTGTCGGATCCGATTCGTATTTTACCGGTTGTCACCTGCGGTTAAGCCGACCGGAATCCGGTTCTGCCGGTGCCCAGCTTTCGGTAAACCAACTGTGGCCCGTGACGGTATAGTCTTTCATGGGCGGAAGATACGGCCCCACGGAACGTCCGGCATCCCAGGTAAAAAACGAAAACCGCCGCACCCTTTCCTCATTCGGGGCCACCCGATCCATCGCTTCTCCGATAAAATCTCCCGTGATCCCCACGGCCTCAAAGACGGTTCGGGGAATGTCGGATAAAGAAACCGGGCTGTCGGATACCGTCAGCGCCCCGGTGCGGTGAAAGGGTTTGACCAGGATGAGCGGAATGCCGGATTCCACAACACCGGGTGAAACGCGGCGACCTCGGTGACCTTGCGGCGAATGCCCGGGACCGTTCCCCAGGCCCGGCGGAACATGAATGCCAAATTCCCCGGCCGAATGCCCATGATCGCCCACGATAACAATCAGGGAATGATCGTAGACGTTGAGGCGCTTGAGTTCATTCAGAAAAATTTCAACGATCGCGATGGCTCCCTTGCCCAACCGTTTCCAGTTTCGGCGATTTTTCCCCATTTCTTCATACTCCAATCGCTCATTCATCCGAAACGGCGCATGAATCCCTTTTAGATGATAGAATTTAAACACATTCTGCGCGGTTTCCACCCGCGCCCCGTTCAACATCCCGGCCGCAAATCGAACATCAAACAATCCCTCCAGCGCTGGCGCTGAAAACCGCGTTCCGGTGACCGGGTTGATTTGACCCTGAAGCAAAGGGGTCCCCGTTCGGGCCTCGGGTTTGAGGTAATGGACGTATCGCAAAAAGCGCCAGTTCTGGTTGTTGTAAACGACGCGCTTTAAAAAATGGGGCATGTGCTTAAACAGGGTCAAATCGAACAGGTACCCGGCCTGACTCGTCGATAACGGGACCCGGCCTTCTTTTAAATTGGAGATTAACCGTTTATCTTTGGCGTAACACCGACCGCAATCCATGAGGATATCGACCCGGTACCCATTTTCCTTGAGCACCCAGGGTAATGACGACGACGTGAAATAAACCCGGTCGATAAAATCGGCAAACGGAACCGAGTTGTCGTAGCGTTGTCCCGTGAGAATGAACGGCACGGAAGGCAGGGTCAACGGAAACCCGGCCAGCGCGTTCCGGTAATAGGTAAAGCCGTCGAAGGCTTTTTTATAATGCGGCTCCTCATCGGTAATTTCCTGAAACAGATCGGATTGAAACCCATCGACAATCATGATGATCACATTGCTCTTGGATGAAAATCCATATTGGGCGGTTTCATCCAGAAGGGTGAAGTTTTTGGGGTTTCGGGCTTCGGGATTTTGAACGAACAGAAAGGAGGTGTAGAGGAGCTGCATCAGAATGAAAAAGACACTGATTTTTTTGGCATACCGGTAAACGCGTTCGGATTGGACCCCTACCCACCCCAGCCCGAGTATCCAGATCAGGCCATCGATGATCCCCCGCCCGTACTGCCCGGCCCATTGAATCTCCCTGCCATCGAGGACCCCGTAATTCCAGAGAATGATATTGGCCTGAATCCACAGGAGCACCGAACCGCCCACAACCAATGCCACGCCGTTGCGGTGAAGATCGAATCGGTGCGGGAGAGCGACCAATATCCCCGTGAGGACGATCAGCGCAATCAGGGCAACGGGTAAAAACGCGACCGCCACTTCCTGAACCATGTAGGGAAACATCCCGGAATTGGGCAGATACAGTTGAATCGGTCCGAAAATAAACACGGTTAAGACCAAAAACAGCGCGGCAATCAGCGCATGACGCCACTTTTCTTTTAATGGATTGCCCTGAATGACAGTCATTCTTTTCCCCTGAAATGTTTAAAGCATTCGATAAATTCGTTGTAAATGATACGGGTATACACCATTGCTCCTTTTTGATTGAGATGCGAGGCATCGGCAAAATAAGCGAGTTTGAGAAATTTCATCTTCCAGCCGTCGCCGGCAATGCTCACGTTGTCGTACCGGTTTCGGAGCACGTGGTATTGAAACGGGATCTCCTGATGCTGAACGTATTGACCTTCCCGGAACGCGGGTTGAATCAGCAGGACATGGATCCGGTATCGGGCGGCCAGATCAAAAAACAGTTCCACATACGGGTCGTCGAACGGATCGTACTCCAGGCCCCGTTTGGAGGATTGACCCGGAACGGTCTCGTCTCCCGGATTGTCGCCGAACGTGGCTTGCTCCTGAATGAAATAATAGCCCCGGTCTGTTTCCATCCGGGATAAAATGGCGCGATTTTTCTTTTGGATGTCCCGGATCGACTCCGGAGAAAACAACCGGTCCTTGACATACTGGACCGTAAAATATTTGTACATCCGGAATGGAAACAGAAAATTGAAGATAATGGATTTGGTCTGTAAGTTTTGGGTCAGCGAGAGAATTTCGCTCCATTTTTCCATTCCCTGAACGGCATAATAATTACTCACGGTGCAGGTTTTGCAGCGCCGGATATCGGGCGAAATCACGATGACCTGAGGCGGCGGATTGTTGTCGAGGTAGTCTTTTAAGACAAAGTAGCTTTCGCTGATGGTTAAGGCCGGAAACGCCAGGTTATACGAAAAGGTTTTTCCTCCGGTCAGCGCATCGAAATACGCAGGAATCATCCCGGCCAGAATCCGGCTGGTTCCCATGAACAGCACATTGGCCTTGTCGGGCGCGTGGCGCACGTCCCCGGATCGGACCATGTTGCGTTTTTTTTCACAGACCAGAGCGGCGCCGTCTTTGTAGATGTCCCCCGGTTTTTGCGCGAGCCGATTCAATCCCTGAATCAAACCCGCCAACAATACGAGAAGCAATAAGACTTTGATTATAAAACGTTTCATCGGTTCTTCCCCAGGAATCGATCCAGGAGTGAAACGGTTCGGATCTCCCGGTATTCCGAACTCACAAACCGGTTTCGATTGTCCTTGACACCGATGAAATACGCAGTGGTACCCACCGGGATTCGGGCGCGAATGGTTTGCGTTTTTTTGGATTCTTCTATGTTTCTTTCTATTTTTGCCTCGACGGTTGCACCGGTTGATTGCCATTCCCGGCCCTTCCAGGGACCGGAAGATTTTGTATAGTACAGGGCGGCAGAAACCGCAGATAGGGTCGAATCGGAAGACGCAACCGTCACCCAGGCCGTGCATTTGTCCCGGCCCTGTTCGACGATGGACAGCAGCGGCGGTTCGCCTTTCAACGCATGGGCCACAAAGGCGTCGATTTCTCTGAGTTTTCGGGAATGCAATTCATCGTGACGCAGCCTGGGTCGAAGATTCAGCGTTCCTCGCAACGGGGTGGCACGGTAAGATTTTTGAAAGATCGGAAGGGAAAAGTACGAGTCGCTCACCCCGGAGACCCAAAGAACGGGTACTCGGAGGTCGTTGAGATACACGGATGCATCCCAGGTCGAGGTCCATTTTTCGCCGCTTTTGCCCATATGTTTGATTCGGTCGGATACGGCGCTGTTCTCTTTTAAAAACCCGCATCCGTATACCGGGACCACGCATTTGAAACCGGGGTCTACGGATGCGGCAATAAGCGATAAGCACGCGCCCCAGGAAATTCCGATGACGCCGGCCCGGTCGGCGTCTACCTCCGGCAATGCCCCCATCAGCTTTCGAGCCAGGAGAATGTCGGCCACCGCATGAAAATTCCAATTGTCGCGAATGTCGTCCGCCATCTGCTGAAAGCCGCCCCATTTCGATGGCCCGCCATCCGGGTGAGGGTTCATGGGTCTTGAATTTTCCCCATCCTTGTTGGGCACATGACCGTTGGTGTCAATGGCAATCGCCGCATACCCCCGCTCATTCCAAAGCGTGACCCATTTGGGATAGGCGGTACCGCCTCCACCATGAACCAATACCACCACCGGCCACTTTTTTCCATTCGGGGGCGTGCCGGAATTCGGCAATCCATACCAGGCAAACACCCGGGTTTCTTTCCCTTTGTACGGCAATCCTTTAAAGAAAATCCCCTTTACCTTCGGATAGATGAGAGGGGCCGGGTCGGTTTTTGGAACGGGGCCGGTTCGCACCTGCTCCCAGAGTTCTTTTATTTTTTTGACGTCGTCCGACCGGGAAATCTTCGAATTTTCGCCGGAATTATCGACTTGATTCGGCGGGAAACAATCGCATGCCCCCCCGTATCCCAGGAGCAACATCACACCCACGGCCATGGCTCCGAGTACGGCAACCGAAATGGCGATTAACAAGATATGTTTTTTTATTGTCTCAATACGCATTATTAAAAATAATTATAAAAGTTAAAATCGGAAATAAATAAAATTTCCCGCGCCCGAGTCTCCGAACGTGAGGAGAAACACGAGCAGGAACAGGTAGAAGCTCCAGCGAACGATGGTTTTTCGACTCGATAGCCATCGATCGAAGGGTTGGTCCTTATGCCATCCTTCAACCCGCATCACAACCGCAATGGCAACCAGAGCCACGGCCAGCTCTTTTTTGAGCAGGCCAAAGTCCAAAGCCTGTACCACGCCATGAAGATGAAAAAAATCAAAGACGTTCGACCATCCGGTCAACAGATGGGTGACGATATACCCGGCATCGGAAAAGGAATTGGCCCTGAAAAATATCCAGGCAAAGGTGACCATACCAAAGGTCGCCAGGGTCCGGAAAACAGAGGCCGGGAGCGAGTGTTTTTGGATTCCCAGGGTTTTGTTGATGTTTCGGCGCGTCTTTTTCGTGGCAAAGGACAGGGCCAGGTACAGGCCGTGAATGGCGCCCCAGAGGACAAACGTCCAACTGGCACCGTGCCACAACCCGCACAGGATCATGGTCGTCAGGATGCCGGTGACGTATGCCCAGGTTTCGGCCCGGATGGCCCATACCACCGGTCGCTTGATTTTTCGGGAAACGGCGTACGCAATGGGGAGAAAGAGGTAATCCATTAACCAGGAGGAAAGCGACATGTGCCACCGTTTCCAAAAGGTGGGAATGGATGTTGAAAAATAAGGGCGATCGAAATTTTCCATTAATTCAAAGCCCAGGACTTTCCCGGCTCCCAGCGCAATGTCCGTGTATCCGGAAAAATCGCAGTACACCTGAAACGAGAAATAAACGGTGGCCGCAATCAGGCTCAGGCCTTCGAATTGGGTGGGGTGGTTGTAGACTTTATCCACGAACACCCCCAGCCGATCCGCGATGATCAGTTTTTTGAAGAAACCCCAGGCCATGCGTTTCAAGCCGGCCGTGACCCGGTCGTAATCGAAACCGCTCTGTTGATTAAACTGGGGGATCAGTTTCCCTGCGCGATCGATGGGACCGGATACGATTTCGGGAAAGAAGGAGACGTACAGAGCAAAGGTTCCGATATGTTTCTCCGGTTTCACGTTTTCCCGGTACACATCGATGAGGTAACTGATTTTCTTAAACGTGTAGTAGGAGATTCCCACCGGTACCAGAAGGGCAATGGTTTTTGAGTTATAAAAGATATTGAAGGGTTTGAGAAGTGCGGTAACGGATTCATTAAAAAAGTTCAGGTATTTGAATGCGGCCAGCATTCCGAGGTTATGAACCAGCCCCAGGATGAGAAGATTCTTTTTCTTTTGTTTCTTTTGGTTCGACGATGCCCGGTCGATGGCCCGGGCCAGGGAATAATCGATCAGGGTGGAGGCCGCAAGGATAAGGACCGATTCGGGTTTAAAACACATGTAAAAATAATATCCGGCAGCCAGGAGAAGGAGTCGGCGATATCGGAACGGAAGGATGAAATAAACGATGGCGACAAACGCAAAGAATATGAAAAATCCGAAGGAGTTAAATACCATTTTAAGTTAATTTAAGTTAAAAGGTTGAATGGATCGTTCGGGGCTTGCCAGCTCTTCCGGCATACGAGGAAAAGGGAGCTGCCAAACGGGAGGGGCACGCCGGCGCGAATCATCGTGTTTTCCATTCGGTGGATAAGCAGCATCACTGAATTCAACGGTGCGGGAAGAGGTTTGAGATCGGAGACAGCGTCTCCTTTTTGAAACGGTTCAACCAGGGTTTTTTGGGCCAGGATAATGAGAAACAGATGGGGCAATCGGTACCCGGCATAAATCGGTTCAAACCCGGTTTTCCGTAAATCCGCGATCGTTTGGTTTTTGCGGTACCGGCGTTTTCCGAACACGGCAATATCGTGTCTGCGCCGCAGGAGCATGAATGCCGGCAGATTCAGGATCAGGAATCCTTGCGGTTTGAGGGCGTCGTAAAATTTTTTAATGACTGCCATATCGTCGGTGACGCCGGAGGTACAGATCACGTCATTGCTGATAATCACGTCGTAGACTTGCGATGGAGGCGTCCAGGTATTGAGGTCTCCGGTTTGAGCCTGAGTGAGTCCCCGCTTTTGACATAACCCGATGGCATCTTCGGAGTAATCGATGCCATCCACCCTGCCGTATGGGGAAAGGATTTCCATCATGCGTCCGGTGCCGCATCCGGCATCGAAGATATGGAGCGGTTCGGCACGAGCGGTTCGAGTATCGGCGAGTTTTTGGATATAATCGCGAATCAATTCGTGAAGACCCCGGTACCACCAGTAGTCATTCTCGAATTCATACATTTTATAATATTCATCGGTGTACATGGTTTTAATGAATTTTAGTCCGGTTTTTAGTTGGGCATTATTCAAACCGTTTTCGAATGGTAAATTGCGGTTTCTTGTTTTGAGAGAGAAAGACCCGTCCCAGGTATTCGCCGATCATGCCGAGCGACACCAATTGAATCCCGGTAAATATCAGGATCAGCTCGATAATCATCGTATAACCCAGCGGGACAAACGGGCTGGTCAATTTTTCAATAATCGTGACCACCGCCAGAATGGAGCCGAGTAACGCAATCAGGAAACCGGCGACCACCGATGCCCGGAGCGGCAGAATCGAAAAACTGGTGAACATGTTGAGCCACAACCGGATCAATTTGGTAAACGTGTACCCGGATTGACCGGATTCCCGTTTTCGGTGTTCCACTTCGATTTTACCGATTTTATCCGTGGTTCGTAAAATGAGACCGTCGATATAGGGAAACGGGAGGTCATATTTGACGATTTCATCGACCAGGAACCGGTTCAGGGCTTTGAAACTGGAGAGATAAAGGTCTTTGGGTTTTTTCAGCATCACATTGGCGACCCGGTCATTGAGTCGGCTGCCCATGTTTCGTAACACCGAATGGTATTTCTTTTTGTAATAGGTGTAAGTGACATCGCAATCGTGCGTCACCGCGTAATTCAGCAACTTGACCACTTCGCTGATCGGGTTTTGGAAATCATCATCCATAATGACCATGTAATCGCCGGTGGCTTGATTCAAGCCGGCCATAACCGCATTATGCTCGCCCACATTTTTGGCCAACGAATAAAACCGAATCCTTCCCGGATATTGATGAAAGAGGGCGATGCAGACCTCTTCGGAGCGGTCCGGTGAATTGTCGTTGACCAGAACGATTTCCAGGTTGTAAATGGGTCCCAATGTTTCAATTAATTCATCGACCAGACGGCCGATGGATGTTTCACCTCGATACACGGGAATCACAATCGATGCGTTAATCGGTTTCCCATTCGCGGTTTGTTGTTCACGATCCGAACTCATTGCCGGGTTTTAACCTCCTCAAAAAAGGATATAGTATAATCCAAAATATCGGTTAACACAACCTGGTTTTTCGATTTATTCAATCAGAAGACGATCCGGAGTTGAGACGATTTTAATTCCGCCGCATGTGGCAGTCGCCAGATAAGGGACACGCTGATCATGATAATGGTTGATCACGGATGGATGGGGAAAATGAAACCGGTTATTTGGGGCATAGGAGAACACGGCAATTTTGGGGGAGACGCATTGGAGAAAGAAGGGGTGAGACGAACTTCGGGAACCGTGGTGAGGAACTTTTAACACATCACAGCGAAGCGGTTGCGGCATCGAAGACGATAGTTCGACTTCCACGTCTTTTTCGATATCGCCGGAAAATAGGAACGAATGGGTGGCATCCGATATTCGAAGGACCTGAGATTGATTATTGTGCGAATGGGTTTCTTCGATCACGTGATCGGGGTAAAGCAGTTGAACCGTGCAATTTCCGATTTGTTTTTTGAACGGGGCGTGGATGCGGTTAATGCGCGTGGAACGGGGAACGGATCGCATCAGTCTTTCATACCCCGGATCATTTTCATCCCCTGTATCCTTACCCGTGATTTCGGATGACATCCATACTTCCTCGGGTTTCAGGATCGGAAGAATTTCCGAAACGCCGTACACGTGATCCGGGTGAAAATGAGAAATGGCCACCCATCGAATGCGAATGCGGTGTTGGAGAAGAAACGGCAGAACGATTTTTTTTCCCACCTCAAAATCGGAATAAAACGAGCCGCCCGCATCGATTAATAACGCGTCGCCGCCGGGAAACACCACCACTTCCGAATCGCCCTGACCCACGTCCAGAAAGAAGACCTCCAGGTTTTTGGGGTTATAGGGAAAGAGGTTCAGGCACATCAGGATCGACATACCGACGATCAACAGGAATACGGCCAGTTTCAACCGGTTGGAGGTGAAATGAGGAATAGAGAAAAAACCGATCAAAATGATCAGGATCCAAACGAGTGGCGGGGATGCGCGAAATATCGTCCATCCGATTGAATCGGAAAAAAAAGAAGTGACGGGAAAAAGCAGACGGAGCGGGAGATCGATAACGGTCATCAGTTGGGAAGACAGAAAAGAAGAAATCGGAGCCAGGGGAATCAGTAAAATCCCCAACCCGGTTAAACCCGCGGTCAGGGGAATGAGGATCAGACCGGCCACCAAACCGGTAAAGGGGTATTGGTTAAAGTAAAAGAGCGATAAGGGAAGTGAAATAAAAGACGCGGAGACGTTTGCGGATAAGAATTCCGAGACGGTCGTCGGAATTCGTTTAAGCCATTTGGTTTGGGTAAAAAGAGGCATCAGGATGCGCCGGCCCACAAGGATTGCGGCCGCAAGGGTAAAGGTTAAAATATAGCCCGCATCCAGAAACTGGGCGGGGTTTCGAACAAGCAGCAGAAAGCCGCTCAAGGCGATCAGATTGAAAATACTCACATCCAGAAACCACACGCGGGCAATGAAGATTAAAAGCAGGGTGATGACGGCGCGTTCCGCCGGCACCTGGAAACCCGAAATGGCCAGAAACATCAGGAGAACCCCTGCGGTCATCGCGACGCGTACCCGTAAATGGACATGAAAGGCCTTTAATATTCCCAGGCACAGGAGAGCGATCATTCCCATGTGCGCGCCGGAAATCGAAAGCAGATGGTACACACCCGCGTTTTTAAATTGGTCCGATTGCGCGTTGGACATCTCGCCGCGTTCGCCGATGGTGATGGCTTCGAGAAAAACGCCTTTCGGGTCGAGACCTTCGGGTTTCAGGTATTGGGTTTCGATGGCGTTTCGGATGGCGTTTCGCCATTCGCCGAGCATTCGCCACATGAACGAGGTTCGCTTCGTCAGGGACACCAACGCTGCGGACTTGCAGTATCCGTTCAAATGGATGCGGTTAACCAGGAGATAATGTTCGATGGGATTGGGTGCGAAGTTTCGGTTCAGCGTCGGATGAAAAAGGGTGGTATCGATGGAAACCGTATCGCCTTTATAAATAGATCTCAAATCGCCTTGAATCTTGATTTTCACGTTTAACGCCTGAAAAATCGTTCGATTATTGAAATGAAGCGAATGGGTTTTTAGAAACAGAATGGAATGGTCGCCCGCAATGGCTGGGTAATCGATGAGTTTTCCGATGACGGTTACGTATTCATCGTTGGGAATCCGGAAATTGAGGCAAGCGTTAAAATCGTTAAAATTGTTAAAATCGTCTTTGATTCGTAAAAATTGGGCGCTAAAAAGTAGGCCGAAGGAAAGGGCGATGAGGGCATAGCTGGTTTTATAATATTTAAAGCCGAAGGCGAGTGCAGCCATCGCGAGGCTGATCCCGATCAAGGGGAGAAGGATATGAAAATCAATGGGAAGGAGGAAATGAAATGTGCCCGGAAGAATGAGGGACGTTAAAAAAATGGGCACAAAGATGTTTTTCATCTTTACCGGATTTAAATATCGATCCTTAATACACTTCCCGGGGTGTAACCGCCGGTGAGATTAATTTTTATGGCCATCATTCACCTGTTCCTTTTTTATCATATCATAAACAGCCAGAAAAAAAAATACGTCGCAATGCCAAAAGTTTTTGAGTTTCCCTGTCCGTGGTTGGCGCTGCGATTCAAGAAATGTGGGAAACCCGGGAGAAGAATTGCAAAACATCTTCGGTGATGTTATCATATCTTCATGAATGAACTGAATACAGGTGAACGATGACCAAAGAATTTAATATTACCGGCGTATGCACCCCGGAATTGCATTACATGGTTGATATCTCCGATAAAATCACCGAAATCATGAAATTGGTGGAACGGGGCAAATACTTTGTCATCCATCGCCCCCGCCAATACGGTAAAACCTCTACATTACTGCGCCTTGAACGAGGGTTGAAAAAAAATAACCGTTATCTGATTATCGATACGACATTTGAAGGCATCGATGCCCCTACTTATGCAGAGCAAAAACTTTTTCTTCCTGTATTCTTAGACCTTTTGAGAAAATCGCTTGCATTTAGCCAGGAAAACGAACTGGCTAATTTGATTGATTCTCAAAATCCGATTGTTGATTTTAACGGTTTAAGTAACTTCATTACTGCCTTTGTTCAAAAATCCGGCCGAAACGTCGTCCTTTTAATCGATGAAGTAGATAAAGCCTCCGATAATCGTTTGTTCCTCGACTTTTTGGGGATGCTGCGTGCAAAATACTTAAAACGCATTGAAGGCAAAGATTCGACATTTCATTCGGTCATCCTTGCCGGCGTGCATGATGTTAAAACACTAAAATCGCAAATCCGGCCTGATGAAGAAAAGAAATTCAATAGCCCGTGGAATATCGCCGTGGATTTCAAAGTCGATCTATCCTTTTTCCCGAAAGAAATCGCAACCATGCTGGCGCAATATGCAGCAGAACAACAGGTCAAACTCGATATTCCTTTGTTTTCAGAAAGGTTATATTATTATACCTCCGGTTATCCGTTCCTGGTTAGCAATTTATGTAAAATTATCGACGAAGAGGTTATGGCCGAAAGGACCCCGAAAGAATGGAAACCGGAAGATCTGGAAAAAGCGGTTCAAATTACACTCAAACAAAATAATACCAATTTCGAAAGCCTGATTACCAACCTGGAAAATAACGCCGATCTTTATCAGTTTATTTTTAACCTGGTAATGGAAGGCAGTACCTTTGCGTATAACTCGGATTCCCCGGTCATTCATCTGGGGGAAATTTATGGGATTTTAAGGGAAGAGAACGGCCTGGCGCGCGTTCATAACCGGATATACGAACAGCGTATCTATAACTACATGGCATCTGCCGTAAAAATTTTGAGCGGGGCACAGATCCGCAACCTTACGGACAATTACATCGACGAAAAAGGGAAATTGGATGTTCAAAAAATCTTCCTGAAATACCGGGATTTTATGAACGAAAATTACAGCCAAAAAGATATGGATTTTATCGAGCGAAACGGCAGACTTTTATTTCTCGCGTTTATTCGCCCGATTATCAACGGAAGGGGCTTTGATTTCAAAGAAGTGCAGATATCGGAAGAGAAACGTTTGGATGTGGTGATCACGTTCGATAATAAAAAATACATCATTGAACTTAAAATATGGCGGGGGAACGCGTATCATCGCGAAGGGATTCGTCAGTTGTGCGATTACCTGGACCGGCAAAACGAAAATCATGGTTACCTGCTGATTTACGACCTGAGAAAGGAAAGCGGACAAACTGGAAAACTCGAGACGATCATTGAGGAAGGGAAAACAATCGTTGCCGCATGGGTTTAATATTACGCGCCCCCCAACGCGGGCAGACCCGCGGGTCTGCCCCTACGAAGTGCGCCCCTCCCCTACTTTCCTTCCTTATGCTCGAAGTAAGTCTCCTTGTCCCCGAAGTAGGTCTCCTTGCGCTCGAAGTAAGTCTCTTTATTGCAAAAGTAAGTCTCCCTGTCTCCAAAGTTCGGCTCTTTGTGTGCAACGATTGGTCTCCTTGTGCTCGAAGTAAGTCTCTTTATTGCAAAAGTAAGTCTCCCTGCTCCAAAAGTAAGTCTCCCTGTCTCGGAAGTTTGGCTCCTTCTGCATACAGGTTTGGCTCCTTTTACCTCAAGTTGGCCTCCTTGTGCTCGAAGTAAGTCTCTTTGTCGCCGAAGTAGGTCTCTTTGTGCCCGAAGTAAGTCGATCGATTGCAAAAGTACGTCTCCTTGTACCCAAAGTAAGTCTGAACTAAACCGCTTCGCGGCAACGCTATCGCCGTAATTTTAAATTTCCCCCTTAAATCCCTTTTCAAAGGACTCTCTTTCGTGTATATTCTAGTTTGCAGACTATGAAAAACAC
The DNA here is from genome assembly GCA_050258455.1 of Candidatus Omnitrophota bacterium. Classification (GTDB taxonomy): domain Bacteria; phylum Acidobacteriota; class Aminicenantia; order UBA2199; family UBA2199; genus JAKAGC01. The sequence continues at coordinate 67,999 of JBLMYT010000059.1, forward strand.
AGAAAG